>JBGQBO010000063.1:0-25622 GCA_041494885.1 Terriglobia bacterium | reverse complement strand
GCGTCGCGGCCATGGCCTCATGCATCAGCCCGGGCTCGTGACCCTCGACGAAGTAGGGGGTCCACCCGTAGCCGCGGAACAACTGCTCCAGTTCCTCGCGAGTGATACGCGCAAGGAGGGTCGGGTTGGAAATCTTGTAGCCGTTGAGATGCAGGATCGGCAGCACCGCGCCGTCGGTGGCCGGATTGAGAAACTTGTTGGAATGCCACGCCGTGGCCAGCGGTCCGGTTTCCGCCTCGCCATCGCCGACGACGCAGGCGACGACGAGGTCGGGATTGTCGAACACCGCCCCGAACGAATGGCTGAGCGAATAACCCAGCTCGCCCCCCTCATGGATCGAGCCCGGGCACTCCGGCGATGCATGGCTGGGAATTCCCCCGGGAAACGAAAATTGAATAAAGAGCTTCCGAAGTCCGGCCTCATCCTGGCTGACGTCGGGATAGATTTCGCTGTAAGTACCCTCGAGATAAGTGTTGCCCACCACCGCCGGGCCGCCGTGCCCGGGGCCGGAGACGTAGATCATGTCGAGGTCGTATTTTTTGATGACCCGGTTCAGGTGCACGTAAATGAAGTTCTGCCCGGGGGTCGTGCCCCAGTGTCCCAGCAGCATGTGCTTCACATCCGCGAGCGCCAGCGGCCGCTTCAGCAGCGGATTGTCGTAAAGATAAATCTGGCCGACCGAGAGGTAGTTCGCCGCGCGCCAATAGGCGTCCATCCGGCTCAGCAGCTCCGGAGTGAGAGTCGTTGTTATCATGATTCAATCCTTTCTGTTCACCTCGCCAAGTCCAAGTGCGCGGCACACCAGGCGCGCGATCATGATTTCTTCGTCCGTGCGAATGACGCGGACCACAACCCGACTGGCAGCCACGGAAATCACACCCTCATTTGCCACGTTGCGCTTTTCTTCGATTTCAATTCCCAGAAATCCCAGCCCCTCACAAATCCGGGCGCGAACCGTGGGCGCATTCTCTCCAATGCCACCCGCGAACACCAGCGTGTCCAGTCCTCCCAACGCCGCCGCGAAAGCGCCAATCCATTTCTTGACCTGGTAGCAAAACAGCGCGACCGCTTCAGCCGCCCGCACGTCCTGCGTTTCACGGTCGAGCAAGTCACGCATGTCGGAACTGGTCTCTGACACGCCGAGCAGCCCGGACTGGAAATTGACCATCTCGTTGAACCGTTTTGCATCGACGCCTTCGGTGCGCGCCAGATACCAGACCAGTCCGGGATCGAGATCGCCGGAGCGGGTGCTCATCGGCACCCCGGCTGTCGGGGTGAAGCTCATGCTGGTGTCCACGGGTTTGCCGTCACGCACCGCCGCCAGGCTCGAGCCATTGCCGAGGTGGGCGAGGATGACCCGGCCTTGTGCCGCTTCCGTTCCGGCCAGGCGGGCCAGTTCTCCCATCAGAAACGAGTAGGACAAGCCGTGAAAACCGTACCGCCGCACCCCCTGCGCCTCGTACCGGCGCGGAATCGGCAACAGCCGGGCCACGCGCGGTAGATCATGGTGAAAAGCCGTGTCGAAACACGCCACTTGGGGCAGGTCGGGAAATCGGCGATGAAACGCCTCGGTCAACAGGATCTCCTCCGGCAGGTGCTCAGGATCAAATGGACTGAGCCGGTGCAGCTCCTCAACCATCTCCGCAGTGATTCGCTGCGGCTGGCTATACTTCGGCCCGCCATGCACCACGCGATGCCCCACCGCGGTCAATCCATCACACCCGCAGCGCTGCTCGATCCAATCCATCAGAACGCCCACCGCCGCCGTATGATCCGGCGCCGTCACTAACCGCGAAAAATTGTCCGCCGGGTTCAAGCCCTTCACCCGCAAGGTGGCCTCGGGCAATCCAATCCGCTCAATCCCACCCTCCAGAATCCGTCGGAGCGAGTCCCCGGCCTCGAACAACGCGAACTTGATGCTTGACGAGCCGCCATTGATCGTCAGGATGCGTGGGGTGCCTGGTTTCATGGATGGCTCCTTCGTCATTCTGCGATCCGCCTCTCCTTACGCCACTCTCTTAAAGTCGATAAATCCGCGCTCCACATCCGTGCGGACCAGTTGCACGCGGAGCCGGTGGCCGACGTCCATGCCTTCAACACCGCTCATCAGTCTTCCTTCAACGGGCGGAAGCAGAAGACGGACCCACGTGCCTTTGTCCGACGCGCCGGTGACGATGGCATCAAACTGTTCGCCGATCCTTGATTCCAGCAGCATCGCGGCTGCGGATTTTGTGACCTGCCGTTCAACTTTCTTCGCGGCGTCTTCCTCTTCGGTGCAGTGCTTGGCGAGCGCATCCAATTCGTCGTTTTCGTAAGGCAGGGAACGTCCTGCCACGGCTGCTTTCAGCAATCGCTGGGTAATCAGATCGGGATACCGGCGGTTCGGGGCGGTGGAGTGAGCATAGTCCTTGACCGCAAGACCAAAGTGCCCGGCGACACTCGCTCCCGGAATTTCGAGAACGTATTCACCCGCACCCAGGAGCTTGATGACGCTGAGAGAGAGATCGGGAAAGCGGAGAGGATCCGCAGCTTTCGCCGATACCAGGAATTGATCCAGGGCCTTGGAGTCGGGTTCCTTGGGCAACGTTGAGCCGTGCTCCGCGGCAAGCTCGATGATCCGGTCCCATCGTTTGGGGATGCGGACGACACGCCGGAGCGACGGAAACTTTTTCGCCGCGAGGTATCGTGCGGTCACGCCGTTGGAAGCGATCATGAAGTCCTCAATAATGTCTTTGGCCTTGTTCCTTTTATCGGCTTCCAGGTCTTTGAGCTCATCTCCGTCAAAGACCGGGCGTGCTTCGATGGTTTCAAGATCAAGCGCACCGTTGAGGTGTCGGAGGGCTTTCAGTTTCTGGGCCACGCGATCCTGGAGTCGAAGATTCTCGTCGAGACCGGTGACCGCCCCGATCCCTGGCGGCATCGGCCCGCTCCCTTCTAGCCAGCCGGCAACGCTGTTGTAGGCCAGCTTGGCACGACTGCGCACCGTCGCTCCATAAACGTCCGAACTCAGAAGCGACCCATCCCCGGCGAGAACCATTTCAATAACGATGGCCAGGCGGTCTGACTCAAAGTTGAGAGAGGTCAAATCGGTGGAGAGTTTTTCGGGGAGCATCGGAAACGTCTCGGCCACCGTGTAGACCGAGGTGGTGTTTTGCCGCGCATGATCGTCAAGTGCCGATCGCTTCTTGACGACCGCGTCAACGTCGGCAATGGCGACCAGGACCTTGACGGCCCCGTCGGCCCCACGTTGGAGGGATTCGGCAACGGTCAGCTGGTCCAGATCACGCGAATCATCGTTGTCGATGGAGCACCAGGGAAGGTTCCTGAGATCACGCGTCGATTCTTCAGTGTCCGTTGCTGGCCCGTGGATTCCGTCGAGCTCGGCGAGCACCCGGGGCGGAAAATCCGGGACAAGTCCTCGTTCAAGCATCGCCCGATGGGCAATTCCTCGCAGAATCGAGCGGTGTTGCTTGTCGTTTGTATCCGTCATAGATGTCACCGTTTCTGGTGTCCCCTGTTGTGGTATCTTGCCCAATGAATGAATTCTACCCGCCACCGCCATCATTCGCCAAACTTGCGAATAAACCAAGTCTTCACCACCTGGGTCAGGATCGCATAACCCAGCAGCATGATGGCCAGAAACAGCCAGTACAGCGGCGGGAGCGGGACAAACCCGAGCGTTTTCGCGAGGGGCGAAACCGTCAGCCAGGCGCCCACCGCGACGATGAGTATTGAAGTGAGGATCAGCGGGCGACTCGCCCGGCTTTCAATAAACGGAATCTTGTTGGTGCGAATGACATGGATGATTAACGTCTGGGTGAAAAGCGACTCCACGAACCAGCCGGTGTGAAACAGGGCCGGGTTATGCCAGCAGTTGAAAACGTACAGCATCAAGAAGAACGTCAGGTAATCGAAGATCGAGCTGATCGGCCCGATAAACAGGATGAAATGCATGATCTTGCCGATCGTCCACTGGCGCGGCCTGATCAACCAGTCCGCATCCACCTCGTCGGTGGGGATGGTGGTCTGCGAGAAGTCGTACAGGAGGTTGTTGGTCAGCACCTGGATCGGCAGCATGGGCAGGAAGGGCAGGAATGCGCTGGCGCCCACGACGCTGAACATGTTGCCGAAGTTCGAGCTGGCCGCCATCTTGATGTACTTGACAATGTTGCCGAACACCCGCCGGCCTTCCAGCACACCCTGCTCCAGCACCAGCAGGCTGTTCTCCAGCAGGATGATATCGGATGACTCCTTGGCGATGTCGACCGCGCTGTCCACTGAGATGCCTACGTCGGCGGCTTTCAAGGCCGGGGCATCGTTGATGCCGTCGCCCATAAACCCCACCACGTGACCCCTGCTTTGAAGCGCACGGATGATGTGTTCCTTGTGAGCCGGGGCCAGGCGGGCAAAGACGCTGGTTGTGCCAACGGCTTCGGCCAATTCCACTTCGCTCATCGTCTCAATTTGGGAGCCGAGCAATAGATGCTCAACCGATATGCCCACTTCCTTGCAGATATAGGCGGTGATGATCTCGTTATCGCCGGTTAAAACCTTGACATTCACGTTCAGGGTGCGAAGCTGCTGCAATGCCTCCGTCGCGGTGTCCTTGGGCGGATCGAGGAAGGCCAGGAAACCCAGCAGGATCAGGTCCGACTCATCCTTGATCGCATAGACGGGTTCATCCGGGGCGTTCGGCATTTCCTTATACGCCAGGGCTATCACCCGGAAGCCCTGACCATTCAGGGCGTCCACCATCTGCCGGCGTTTGGCGTCGTGTTCGGCCTGAACAGCGATGACCTTCCCCTGGAGTTCCACCCGGGTGCACAGGCTCATCACTTCATCCACCGCGCCTTTGCAGATCAGCGTGTTCAACCCGGTTTCATCTTCCACCACGACCGACATACGGCGCCGCACGAAGTCGAAAGGGATCTCGTCGATCTTGCGGTACTTTTCGTTCGCTTTCAGGCGTTCTTCCAATTCCTCATGGTCGAGGATTGCCTCATCGAGCAGGTTCTTCAACCCGGTATGGTGGTAGCTGTTCAGATAGCCGTAGTTGAGCACCTTCTGGCTTGGATCACCGTGCGCGTCCAGGTACTTTTCGAGGACGATCTTGCCCTGGGTCAGGGTGCCGGTTTTGTCGGTACACAGCACATCCATCGCCCCGAAATTCTGGATGGCATTCAGGCGTTTGACGATCACTTTCTTGCGCGACATCGCGAGGGCGCCCTTGGCCAGGTTAACGGTCACGATCATGGGCAGCATCTCGGGGGTCAGCCCGACTGCCACGGCCATGGCAAACAGGAAAGCTTCCAGCCAGTTGTGCTTGCTCAGTCCGTTGATGAGGAAAACCGCCGGAACCATGACGGCGATAAAGCAGATCATCATCCAGGTAAACTTGTTGATGCCCTTGTCGAAGCTGGTGAGCTGGCGCTCGCTGACAATGCTGACGGCCAGGGATCCGAAGTAGGTTTGGTTCCCGGTATGGAGGACCACGGCCGTCGCGGATCCACTCTCCACGTTGGAACCCAGGAAGCAGATATTGGGAAGGTCGAGCGGATTTTGAACGTCTGCCGGCGCGAGGGCGGCCTTCTTCTCGACAGGCAGGGCTTCGCCAGTGAGAGCCGCCTGATTCAGAAACAGGTCTTTGGCGGAGAGCACCCGGACATCCGCCGGCACCATATCACCGGCTGCCAGCCGGATGATATCTCCAGGCACCAGCATCTTGAGCGATACTTCTTTCTCCTTGCCATCCCGGATCAACGTCGCCGTGTTGCTCACCATCGCTTTGAGCTTCTCGGCTGCGTTATCGGCGCGCATTTCCTGGAAGAAGCGCAACACCACGCCCAGAACCACCATGACGAAAATAACCACCATCGCCCGCAGGTCACCGGTTAGGAAGGAAAGCACGCCCAGCGCCAGAAGCAGGAGGACCAATGGGTTTTTGATGTTACTCAAGAGGCGCATCAGGCCGGACTGACGCTTCTCCCGGGCGATCTCGTTCGTCCCCACTTGCTTCAAGCGAGAATCGGCTTCGGTCTCGCTCAGGCCACTGAGTTGCGATCCCAGCTCCTTCAGAACGGCATCGGTATCAGCACGCGCTTTTTCCAACAGTTGAACGGAAAAATGCGCCCCGTTTTTGCCAGGGGGGTTATCGGTGCGCCCGGTTGTGTTCAGGGTCTTCTCTGAGGTTTCCACTCATGCCTCGACTGAGTGATTTATCGTCCTGGTCTTGTTGGAAGGCTGATCAGAAGCATGGGTGACTTCAAATCGGCGGGGCTGCCAAATAATTCGTGCGGATTGCGGGGGAACCCCAACGCCGTCGTCGCGCAGGATGACCCGCGCGGCAGTGTCCGTTTTGGAGTGGGCCGCAGGCATTAACGTAATATGATCGGCGTGTCTTCCGCCGAAGGTATTGTATCTGTTGTGGAACGGGACGTCGACCGAATGCGCTTACTCGTATCTCAAGGCTTCGATCGGATTCAGCGCCGCCGCCTTTCGCGCCGGGTAGAAGCCAAAGAAAACGCCCACAGCGCCGGAAAAGCCGACGGCAATGATCATGGTGAGCGGCGAGATGACCGTCTCCCACCCCGTGAAGTGCGCGAGCACCTTCGCGCTCGTGAATCCGAGGACGAGACCGGCCAGGCCGCCGATAATGCCCATGACGATGCTCTCGACGAGGAACTGCGTCAGCACGTCCGAGCCGCGCGCCCCGAGCGCCAGGCGGATGCCGATCTCTCGCGTCCGCTCCGTGACGGACACCAGCATGATGTTCATGATGCCGATGCCGCCGACGAGCAGTGAGATCGACGCGATCGCCGCCATGAGCAGGGTCATCACGCGCGTGCTGCTCTCTGCCGCGGTGGCGAGGTCGGTCTGATTGCGGACCGTGAAATCATCCTCGTCATCGCCGGTGATGTGATGCGACTCACGCAGCAGCGTGGTGATTTCGTCCTGTGCGGCCGGGAGTTCGCCTTCCGAGGCGGTGCTGGCGAGAATCTGCGGAATGCGGGGCTTGCCCGTGAGGCGGGTCGACGCGGTCGTGTAGGGGATCAAGATCACGTCGTCGGAATCGCTGCCGCTCGCGGTCTGTCCCTTCGGCGCCAGGACGCCCGTGACTTTGAAGCGGGTTGCCGCAATCTGAATTTCCTGGCCGACGGGGTTGCTGTCGGCGAAGAGGCGCTGTGCGACCGTTCGGCCAAGTATGGCCACGCTGCGCGCTGCGAAAACGTCATCAGGTCCGAAGAATGCGCCGGAGTCTGTCTGCCAGGCTCGGATCATCGGGTAGTCGGTATCCACGCCATTGATCATAGTGCGCCAGTTGCCGCCTGGCGCGATGACCTGGCTGCGGCTGACGATGACCGGCGAAACGGCCGCGACGGTCTGCGAC
This sequence comes from Terriglobia bacterium, assembly GCA_041494885.1. Taxonomy (GTDB): domain Bacteria; phylum Acidobacteriota; class Terriglobia; order JAIQFV01; family JAIQFV01; genus JAIQFV01. Next base: position 18,235 of record JBGQBO010000063.1, on the reverse strand, counting down.
TCGTTGCGGATCTTGTCGGCATCCTCGATCGTCAGCGTCGCGAATGCCTGGGCGCCCTGGCTCACGCCGCCGCTGGTGCTTGCCCCGGGCGTGATGACGATCATGTTGGTGCCGAGGTTATTGATCTGTTCGTGAATCCGGGATCGGGCTCCGTAGCCCACGGCCACCATGACGATCACGGCGGCTACACCGATGATGATCCCGAGCATGGTCAGCATTGCCCGCATTCTGTTCTTGAGGATGCTCTCTGCGGCGAGGCGGATCAGGGTCGACGATTTCATGCCGCACCTCTGTCGAGATCTTCCAGGTCGTGGGGGGCGCTCTGCCGGTTCGTGACCGGGGCGTCGCTGCAAATCTGGCCATCGCGCAACCTGACGACGCGCGTCGCGTAAATGGCGACATCGGGCTCGTGCGTGACGACAACGATGGTGATCCCCTGCCCATTCAACTGCTGGAAGAGCGCCATCACCTCGATCGACGTGTGAGTGTCGAGGTTGCCGGTCGGCTCGTCAGCCAGGACGAGTGCCGGCTCCGTTACGAGGGCCCGGGCGATGGCCACCCGCTGTTGCTGCCCGCCGGACAACTCGCTCGGCTGGTGATCAAGACGGCTGCCGAGTCCGACGCGCTCCAGCGCCACGACGGCAAGCGCGCGGGTATCCCGTTTGCGGCCGCTGCGGTCGTACAGCATCGGCAGCTCAACGTTATCCACGGCGCTCGTCCGCGCCAGCAGGTTGAATCCCTGGAAGACGAAACCAAGCTTCTCGTTGCGAATCCTCGCAAGCTCGTTCTTCCCGAGTCCGTCGACCCGCACGCCATCCAGGGTGTACGACCCTGAGGTCGGCGTGTCGAGACATCCCAGGAGGTTCATCAGCGTCGACTTTCCGGAGCCCGAGGTGCCCATGATCGCCACGAGCTCCCCCCGCTTGATGGTCAAGTCCACATCTTGCAAGGCATGCACCTCGTTCGTGCCGCTCCCGTAGGTTTTCGTGATCTTGTCTGTCTGGATGACAATGCCGTTCATGTTGCTCTCTTCCCTTAGAGTCCGCGGCCACGGGCGCCGCCGCTTGGCTGACCGCCGCCAAGCGGGTTGCTCGGCGCCGACGCGGGTTTTTGAGAAGCCGAGGCCGTCGTCGACGCGAGGCCGTCGATGACCTTCATACCTTCGGTCACATTCTGGTCCTGAACCTCGGTCGATGCGCCGTCGCTGATGCCCGTGTGAACGCGAGCGACCTGCAACTTGCCCTTCGTATCGAGGAAGTACAGCGTGCCGAATCCGTTGCCGCTGGCGGCGCCACTTCCCTGGCTTCTGCGAGCGCGCATTGCATCGCCACTGCCCCCGCTTGCTGCCGCGGGGTTCGAGCCGGAGGCCGTCGTCGCCTCCTTGGGCGCCGCGGCATCGCCGAACTGTGCGAGGATCTCGGCGCTCGGCTTGTAGCGGAGTGCGGCATTCGAGACCTTGAGGATATTCGTGGCCGATCTCACGAGGAAGTCGACCCGTGCCGTCATTCCGGGCAGCAGCTTGCCGTCGGGATTCTCGAGCGTCACGACGACCGTGTAATTCACGACGTTGTCCGCCGTTGTCGACTGCAGGCGAACCTGCTGTACGGTGCCCGTGAACGTCTGGCCCGGCAAGGCCTGCACGGTGAACTTCACCATTTGGCCCTGCTTGATTTGCTCGATGTCACTCTCACCTACCTGCGCGAGGATCTGCATGTGCGAGAGGTCGTTCGCGATGAGAAACAGCTGTGGAGCGGAGAGGCTCGCCGCCACCGTCTGTCCGTTGTTGACGTTCCGCTCGACGACGACGCCGTCGATGGGCGCGTAAATGGAGGTGAACGACAGGTTCTGCTTCGCCCGCTGCAGGGCGACACTGGCCGATTTCACGTCGGCCTGCGCAACCTTCTGTGCTGAGCGGCCCTGTTCGAGTGTGCTTCGCGCAATGAGCCCGTCCGACGAGAGCTCGCGGTTGCGATTCTGATCGCGTGAGGCCTGGTTCGCTTGCGCCTGCACCTTTTCGAGGTTCGCCTGTGCATCGGCCACCCCCTGCTGCGCGATGGTTGGGTCGATGCGGGCGAGGAGCTGTCCCTTTTTCACATGGTCGTTAAAGTCCACCAGCAGCGCAGAGACTTGTCCAGAGACCTGTGTGCCGACGCTGACGGTCGTGACGGCATTGAGCACCCCGGTCGCCGAGACGAGGGCCTGGATGTCACCTCGTACCACCGAAGTGAAGCGGAACGCGGGCGCCTGCTGCGCGGACACAAAATGACGGATGATCAGCCCCGTCACTGCGATCACCGCCGCCAAGCCGATGAAGACGATTACTTTTTTATTGAGATGCATGATGCTTCCTCCTCGCTTTTCCGTGCCTCAGGAAGTTTGGGAAATCGCCCCGCGCATGGTGAGGACATGGACCGCTTCGCAGCTCCATTTGACATCCCCGGATCCGCTGCCATGCACCCGCAGTACAACTGCTCGCGTAGGTTGGGTGGGTCGAATTTGGGGATGTCGGCAAGTATCTTCCGTGGGTGAAGGTGGACAATGTGCGATCAGTAGCCCGCGAACTCTTCCGCGCGAATGTCGTCATCACCGACCCCGGTCTCATGGATCATCGTGTGGAGGCCCTTCACCATCCCCGGCGGCCCAGCGACATAGTAGATCGGCGAGACGGCATCCTTCAAATACCTCGAAAGCATTTCCTTGTCGATCAGCCCCACCTCGCCGTGCCAGGACCGATGCGATTTTGCCATTTCAGTCATGCTGGCGATGAGCTTGTAGTTCGGATTTTCCTTTTCCAGAGCCTGAAGCTCATCGAGAAACGGAGCGTCCTCCGGCCGGTTGTTCGAGTAAAAAAGGAGGATTTGGTGAGGGAGCTTCTCCTGTGCCGCACGGAACACCATGCTTCGGAACGGCGTGATGCCAATACCGCCCGCCAGGAACACAGCCGTCCGCTTCACATTGCTATGGAGTGTCAGGTTACCGGACGGACCTTCGATCTTGACCGCGGATTCGAGCGGCATCGTGTTTAACACTCGCTTGAAGGCCGTATCGCGCATTCGAGTAGCCACCATCAGGGTTTCATCGTGGGGAGCACTCGCGATTGAAAACGTCCGTGTATTTCCTTCGGCATCCGTCTCTGAAGGATCGATCAAAGTCATGTCGAGAAACTGGCCCGCCTTGAATGTCCACTTCGATGGCTTTTCGAAGCGGAAAGCCATTGTGCGCTCGGCGACTTCATACCGGCTCAGGAGTTTGGACAGAGTGACTGGCGAAGCTTTGGTAGTGCTCATGAGTTCTCCTCTCGTAGTGCATCTTCCGGAGCCCGCATTCAAGCTGCTCACTTGCTCGGAACTCACTTCTTCCCGATCTTGGCATTCACAAACTTTTTCCATGAACCGCTTGTGATGTTATTTGACGGGAATGTTCAGCGAATGAAAAAGCGTCGCTATGGCCTGGTGCTGGGGATCGCCAAAGGCCAGGCTGGCCGTTAAAGCCTCCTGACTTGAGCTTCGGAACGCAAGGCGGCTTGTCGACTTCTTCCCCACATCAGGTCATCGACAATCAGCAGGTACTTTTCGTGGAAAAATACTTCACAAAGCTACGCCCCGATGGTTTGCCGGTTAATTGCCACGGGTCACCGCCGCCCTTTGTGAGAGACATAATCTGCCTCGACAAGCAAGTCCATGAGTAAGAACCCCTCGTCTCACTTGCGCCACAATTGAGCGCCGGCCGTTGGGGAGTGCTGATTAGCGGGTTCGCCTCAGTGCAAAAACCCCAACAGGTAGGCTATGAGGAGAATCACTAATATGGTACCCAACCCTACACCCGTACCTCCACGGTAACCCCAGCGGGTATGGCCGTAGTACCCTCCACCGGCACCTAAAACCAACACTAAAATGATAATCAGTAGCAACATGGCCGACCCTCCTCTCTTCTGAGTTGTTTCTGGATATTAGCGCTCGCGCCGAGCCCCGCCTTATTCAATTCTCCAAGACGTCCTCAATCTGCCCGACCTTCTTTTGAACTTTGCCAGCGAAGTTTTCGACTCGCCCTGCAGACTCTAAGTCAGGATTTTTTGTGACCTTCCCCAGTTTCTCTTTGATTTTGCCTTTCACTTCATGAAGCCGGCCTTCAACATGATCTTTCGTGCTCCGTTCCATCTGTATTTCTCCTTATGGGCAAATCCTGCATCTTCAGATTTATGCATCCGCTGCGTGTGTGTTGTGCCGTCTCCTCTTTTCAAATTAGAGATTTGGACGAACTACGAAACCACTCACTTTGCAGATTCCTTAGTCGTCCCCCGTTTTGAAATGCGAAGCAGCAATAGGCGTACGCTCCAGAGAATCAAAATCCTTAAACAAGCTAACAGGCCACCCAAGAGCTGTCTGTTCTGAATTGACCAGACCCTCCTGCGGGAAAGCTTCTACCCCCTAAGGCGACAAACGATTTCTGGTGTGGGCGGGGTGGGATGGTAGGAATATGAGACTGGATTGGCGCAGCCTAATGAGGACATCAAGATTGGCCGCGGTCAGCGGCCATATTCTGCATGCCATTGTTAGCTGGCCGTTTTCTTTTCTTCCTGGTCCTTCTTGGTTTTTCTGTACTCCTCCAGGATTTGTTTCATCCACTCGTCACTACGTAATTCTTTTCCTTCCTTCGTCCTGACCATGTATGGCTTACCCGAGAGCATACTCTTGGTGGCAGCAAGCCGGATGAAATCTTCCGGTGTCGCGATCTTGTCCTTGTAATACTGATACTTGCTATACAAGTGATCCGACGCTCGCTTACCGGTGTAGGATTGGCCGTTCCGAATAAAGGTACAATCGGACTTGGCAACAAAAGCCAGCAGATAAGCAATGGTCTCGTCTGTGTCCTTCTGGGTTTTTGTATTTTCGGCAAAAACCATCGTCGCAGCAAGAACCGCGGTGATGGCTACAATGATTAAGTTTCTGTTCATATTTTCTGCTCGGCTAACATTGGTTACCTTAATCCGCGTATACCACTGGCCCTGAACAATACAACAGTGCATGAGAGCGATTTCGGCAATAGCCCGTCACGGCCTGGCCCCTTTTGTCCTCCCTGGTTTGAGCAACAGCCTGCGGGAGGTGACCCCCTCAATCAGAATTATAGTGGCTCACTGGCTGGGCGAGGGGAGAGAGGATTCCCGGCTTTTTCCAGCGAAATCCAACGCGAAAGAAGGATTGGAAGATGTGCCGGTAATCGTGAAGGGGACTACCGTAACAGACTTTTTTTTCAGGAACGGACCGACGGCCTTCAATACAAGCGCTTTGAATCCCGACGTGGTGTCGGATAACTTTCCGTTGGTGTGCAAAACTCCATGGAGATCAATTTTTCGGTCCAGCAAGTTGTAAGTGCCTTGAAGCTGGGCAAGCGTACCCGGAGCGCTGAAGGAGATGTTGGACAGTGTTGCAACGCCGTTCTTCACCGAGATCTGACCTCTAAGATTCGAGAGCACTGTTTCCGGGTCTTCGGCTTGCTGCCTCTTGTTCTCTCCGCGCGCGCTCTGGGTTAATGTATTTACCGACTGCTGGAGGTCTGTGTTCGTGAAGCGGCCGCTGCCAATGCCGAAGCCGACTGCAAGATCCAGCTTCCTCAGAAATCCCGGCGGCCCCGGCGGCACTTGCACTTTCGCGCGCAGGTTGACACTGCCGGTCATCGACGGGCGTTTCTCGTCTGTAACGAGGTACAACAAATCCTCAATGCGGCCTCCGTTCACGGCCATCTCCAGCCGAGCTGATTTTCCGTGCTGGCCGGGGTGCCCGGCTACGCTACCGCTCGACGTCACAGTGGTTCCTTGAAAATGCGACTCCACGTTCTGAAGATACGTGTCTCCATTCGTTCCGTCCACCACCGCCTGGAATTTCGAGGTCAGATGAACGGTGTGGCTGCTTCCGGATAAGCGGAAGTCGGGCACGTCGGTTTCGCCCTTCGCATCCATATGGCCGATAGTGCCGCTAAACTTGCCATGGGACGACAGGGTCCCTGCGATACCTTCGAACACCGCCAGGTTTGCATGCTCATAAGTGTAGGAACCCGTCACTGAAGTACTGCCGGGGTCATCCTCATCCCAGGGGCCTATTTCACCGTCCGACCGAATTTCCCCTGGCGGCTCGGTATTTGACAACGTTGCATGGTAGGGGATGGACCGGCCCTCACCGACATGTTCCAATGTCAACCGATGAACCTGCAGCTTGAAGGGTTCATGGTCCGGCTGCCGGGGCATAAACTCCAACAGAGCGTCCTCCGTGGTGATCTCGCCAATCGTGACCGAATCGCCCGTGGTGCTGGTCGTCAACGGCATCACATTATGCGGCTGGCCGCTCGGACCCGGCGGCGCTATTAACACGTGCAAACCCTTCACCTGGACATCATCCACGCGCTTGTGAATCCGGAAAAGGCCATTGTAGCTCCCCCGAATGATCAGCGTCTGGACCATGATCAACGGTGGCAGGTCCTTGCGGTGCCGGTGCAGGAAACTGATCCCTTCAGCCACACACCCGGGGGGAAAGTAGATTTTGCGGAAGCTCTGAATCCAGACGGTTCGGGCGAATCGGTGCTCGAGTGCAGTGGTGACAGCCTGTTGCGTGAAGGGCCAGTTCCAGGCCAACACGATCAGCCCGATGCCTGCGATGACAATGAGCGAAGCTCCTATGACCAGCCACCGGCGCCCAGGCATCCACCGCTGTCCCGGCGTGTGGGCCTTGCCCGCCCCGCTCCGTGTAGAGATCGTGGATAACTCCGCAGTCACTTGCATAACCCCGAATTTCCTTCCTGAATTGCCAGTCGCTCAAATGTTACCACCAACGAGAATAAAATGGCTTCGAGCTGCTTGCCTTGAAACACATCGATCATGAAGCGACTAGCGAGAGTTTGCGGCACTGCTGAAATTACTCGACGAACTCGCGCCCGTGATCTGATAATCCTTGTAATCAATGGTGAAATCGGCGCGGCCGCCGAGGCGAATTGTGGAGAGGCTATGATGCTGTGCGGGGAGCCAGAAACCACCCACTTTAACGTAAGCCTGTTCGACTTCGGTGTTTTTTGTCCAGAAGGAAGGATTCTTCGCGGGTTCGACCTCCATCCTCACCACTGCAAAGTCTTCCGCATCGACCCAGATTCGTCCGCGATAGAGGAACTTGTCCTTTGTTCTGGGCTCAACCGAGAGCAGGTATATTGAACCGGCGGGCGTGCTTTCGTATCCATTCAGCGTGAAGACATAGTTATCGCTGTTGAGGGCCGTACGCTTTTGGCTCTCCGCTTCAAGCGCTTCCTGTTCGCTCTGCAGGAGTTTCTTGAATACCTTGTCAACGATCAGCTTGGATCCGGTTGCAGAGAGGATGGTAAATTCCTTGGTTCCGGGTGACAGGTACTTGACATCCACGACCATCTCCGCACTTCGGGTGCCTGGAAAACCGTGATATTCAAGCCGGTAGATTCGGGTTCCCTGATAAGCACGCAACGCTCGAGCCCGTTCGAGGTTCATCCGGACAAGGTTTTGTACCACCTGCCCGGCGTTCAGCGGAGCAAGGGACAGGGGATCCGATGGTTGCGCGAATCCAGGCTGTCGGAGCCCCACAAGGATCAGGAGCAGCCATATTAAAGAAGCGAGACGGAAGTGCATCGAATTCTTCATAAAGAATCAGGAGATCAAAAGCATGATCGCATTAGAACGCTCTCGGCGTCTGTTCCTAATTGAACACGGCCAACACATCGATTAGGTCGGGTGGCGCGCATTCGGTGAAAGGCCTTCGCATCCTGGAGACATTGGCCGCTCACCCCTCTAACTGAGACATTGCAATCTGGTTTTTAATTCGATGGTGTTCCTAAGTGAACAGACATCCTTCTTCATCGCCTGTAACGTGCTTCATGTGGGAGGAGGAAGACAAGGAATGGGGACGCATTCATAGGAGAGCTCCGGACATTAATTCATTGGGTTCATATCACGGCTCCGGAGTTCTCATCTATTCATTAGGAGCGCGCAGGGTGGTTGTTGGAACACAAACAAACGAAGCTCACATCTCCTGTGAGGAAGGATCTATATGCTTTGGACACTCTTTCTGATTTTGGTGATTTTGTGGGCTCTGGGACTGGCCACTTCCTACACCCTCGGTGGATTAATCCACATCCTGTTGCTTCTGGCCGTCGCTGTATTGTTGATCAGGATCATTCAAGGCCGAAGGGTTCTCGGATAACAACGGAGACGAAAAACATGAAATCGATTACTCTGATTGGGGTTCTGTTGGTCATTCTGGGCGTGCTGGCCCTTGCCTACCAGGGTTTCAACTATACCCATCAGGAAAAGGTACTGGATGTCGGACCGATCCATGCCACGGTGGAGAAGCATGACCGCGTTTCCCTCCCTCCCATACTTGGAGGACTGGTTTTGGTTGGCGGGCTGGCCTTGCTGGTCGCAGGGGCGAGGAAAAAGTCATAGCAGGGATCACCGATTAGGGGGGTCCAACAGACGGCCTTCGTGATGGGAGTCCCATGGAGGATCATAAATTATCGTGACGCCGCAGCCGCAGGAATTGCCCTATGGGTGCAGTCCCGAGTGCTCGAATCGTGTTGCGATCTTTTATCATCCTCCATAGGTGTTAATGTCGTCTCCAGGGTTCAGGAAAGTTTCAACGTAAACGACTACAATTCTGATCGAGGAGGTCAATGATGTTTCGTTATTTGGCTGCTGTTCTTTGCTTCATGTTTGTTGCAGTTCCACTCTGTGCCGGGGAGAACGAAAAGGAAACAGACCGTTTGGAAAATTGCGGCGTCGTGATGGGAGAAATCTTGAACATCCCCGACAACATTCCTCAGGAGCTGTTGGAGAAGACCGATTGCGTCATTGTGATTCCGTCCGTGCTAAAGGTCGCGGTCGGAATCGGCGGGAGCTATGGCCGAGGGGCGATGGTGTGCCGAACGGGCAAGGATTTCCGTGGATCCTGGGGCGCTCCAGCCATGTACGCCCTGGAAGGTGGAAGCTTTGGATTGCAGCTCGGCGGGCAATCTACGGATCTTGTCCTTCTGGTCATGAATGAGAGAGGCGCGAGTTCAATTCTCAACAGCAAGGTTAAATTGGGGGCAGAAATCTCCGCCGTGGCAGGCCCTAAAGGGCGTGATGCCCAAGCTGCCACTGATGCCTACTTGCGGGCAGAGATCTTGAGCTACTCACGTTCGCGCGGTCTCTTTGCCGGTATTTCCCTTGAGGGATCGACGCTTCGCCCCGACAATGACGCCAATGAACGAGTCTACGGTCGCAAGATCACGGCAAAGCAAATTGTGTTGGGGGACAAAGTCACTATTCCGGAAACAGGCCGTCATCTCGTCGAGGTTTTACAAAAGGGTGTACCGCGGAATGAATCGAAGTAAACCTCTACCGGTCGGAGCTCTTCCTCTACCGCCGTGCCGCGGCTTCGAGGTGCGGCACCCGGCGGCGCCAGAATCTCAATGCTGTGTGCGCGCCTGGTACTCCTCGATGATACGGGTCACTCCGGTGTTATAACTGGAATCTTTCTGCTCGTGTACCCTCTGCAGGTTCCGGACGAGCTCTTGCCGTTCTTGTTGTATTCCCGAGATGAAGCGAGCGGAGTGATCGGAGGCGTTTTGCTTTGCAGGGCGCTCCTGAAGCTCTGCCATCAACTGATCGAGGGCAGCCCCCATCTCTTTCTCCGGCAACGCTGCAATGGCTTGCAGCAAGGGAAGGGCCCGCGTCTTCTCTGCTAAAGTGCCGGCCCACCCCTCGTTCAATTCCTGAATCGTCTTCGGATCCCCATCCCCGGCGCCATCCCGGAAGATGACGCAGATGATTTCGATCGGAGGATCCTCATTCCGCACCGGCCCCAAAGTGAAATCAACGACTTCGCCGGGAGCAATTCCCCGCCCGATGGGTAAACCACGGGTGCTCCAGGTGCCCATCGCCCCTTCGCCCTTTTGGCCGATGGCGTATTCTACGATCTCTTTGTCATAGTCATTGCGCAGGACCAGGCGGAGCTGCTTGTCCCTTTCCTCTGTCTTCATGAGATGAAAATTGGAAGTCCGGTTGACTACGGGTTGAATCGCGGCCACCGTGTCGGGAGGTGCATACGGTACATCCCGCGGTGGGAACGCCCGGCTGGATTCGGTTGCTTGTCGGACCTGCCGCTGGATCATTCCATCCAGCATCTGAATCATCCCGCCCGCATCGACTCCTCGCGTTCCCACCTGCTGAATCAGATTCGAGACCTGGACTTGGAGACTTTTCCGTTCGCTCATCGCGATCCTATCGTACAGCAGATCCTGCGGCATCGATGGATCGGGGCCGGAAAGCGTCTTTTCGAATGCCTTCAACTGATCCATTGGAGTCGGGGCTTTGCGCGCCTCCTGGAAGCGCTCCTGCCAATACCGGGCGGAGCGGAGGCTCGTCTGCCTCTCCCGAATGGTGGAATCGATCCGCTTGAGATCGCCCTCGGCCACTCCATCTTCAAAAAGGACTGCAGTGAAGCGGATCGATGCGCCGAGAAGGGTGGCCTCGGGCTCGCCGAATTCAACATGGTCGGAGCAGTGGCGGGATTGGCCCGGCGCCAACGATCCCGTGCTTTCCTCCGGGCAGGATTCCGAATTCGTCAGAAGATTCGCAGTCCAGAAACCACCGGGAGGGGCGATCTCGCCCGAACTCGCGGACAGAGGTTTCTTTTTCTTCGTAGTGACCGTCATCATCCAGGCGCGTATCGGTTTGGTGGACTGATTGACGACATCGAACTCAACAGTGACCTCTTTTGGGTCGATCTTGAGGTTCTGTACAACGAGCGCAGTTGAGTCTTGGGCGTTCAACGAAAGGAACGGGAGCAGGCTCAGGATGAGCGCGGCAATCTTCATCGTAGCCTCCTTTCAGATCAATCCTGCATTTCAGCGGAGTCGCAGTTTGCACTCAGGGCAATCCTGCGGCGCTTTTTCAGGGAAGAGGATTCATCTTTCGATCGAACCGGCCGGTGGGTTTTCATTGGCGTGACACAAAGCCCGATGTATTTAGTATCCCGGTAATCAATCGATTCAGTGACAAGGAACTCGGCCAGGGGATGTTGATGGCCAAGGAAAAGTCTAGAACTCCATCACTAGGAAAGCAAGAAAAAGATGCCGAACCAGGTGGTGTCGAATGTCGCCGGGCTGACTCCTTTTGCTCCATTCATGCGCCGAGCCAGTTCGGTTCTGTCCTATGGGCAAGGGTGCCCTTTTTTGTTCTCAAATTGAAGCCGTGATGTCGCCTCGTTGACAACATCACTTCCAAAGTTTTTATTGTAGCGGGAGTGTCCCTTGGGAAAAATCTCAGGTTGCCAACAGCCCGTCCAACTTCCCCCCTTTCTTCAATGGAGAAATCAGAACCTTCAACGATTGCAAGAAACAACGGGTAAGATTTTTGTAGGGATCCCCTCGATGATATTTCGAAAGGCCTAGCTCTGAACTGCTGTCTCGATATGCTAATCCCAAACCGCAAACCTCGCGTCAACGTTAGACAAAAATTTTCAAGGGGTGAGCTGATTCTCATGGCGTTCTCGCCTTATGAGTTGAAGCGGAGAGATCCCGCCGCTGCAGTTGGAACTTTCCCGGCAGCAATGAAGAGACGGCAATGACATTCCCTGGGTTCGGTTAAGGATGGGTTTGTCGTGCATGAGGCTCTTCTTCCCAGATCCTGAAGACAAGCTTAAAGATAAAGAGATGTGAACGATCGATGCGCACCAACGGAGGTTCTCATGTGGCTGTCTCAGATTGTACTATTTTTCACTAAATATGTGTCTGGCGATGACTCTCCCAGACAGCGTTGGCATTCCGACGCTGAGTTAAAGGGACTTCTCCTGGATGCGAAAAGAGCCGCGGGAGTCTTCTGTCGGTCGATGGCATGGCTTATTTGTTTGTGCGCGCTGACGGTGGTGTGCCTCCCTGTAACTTTGTTGGCGCAGTCACCCGGTCAGCCATCCAAGGAATACATCTATATCGGTGGCAGGCTTCTGGCCATAGAAACGCCCAACGACACCACACCACCGGGCATCTCGGCCGTGAGTGCTTCCTCGATCAGCTCCAGTGGGGCAACGATCACTTGGACAACCAATGAGGCTTCGGATTCACAGGTGGACTATGGCACGACGACAGGGTATGGGACATCGACCACACTGAACGCGAGCATGGTGACGACGCATTCTGTTGCCTTGTCGGGCCTGACCAGCCTCACTCTCTACCATTATCGTGTGAAATCTAAAGACGCGGCGGGGAATCTGGCAACCTCCGAGGATTTTACATTTACCACGACGAATACCGCGGATACGACCCCCCCAGTCATCACCGGTGTAACGGCTTCGCCAGTTACTTCCAATAGTGCATCGATTACCTGGACGACGGATGAAGCGAGCGATTCGCAGGTGGACTACGGCACCACTGTAGCCTACGGAAGTTCATCGCCAATTAATGGCGCCCTGGGAACCAGCCATTCGCAGTTACTCTCAGGCCTAACGGCGGCGACCGTTTATCACTACCGGGTGAAGTCAAAGGACGCAGCCGGGAATCTTGCTACATCAGGTGATTTTACATTTACTACCTTGAGTGCAGGGGACACCACTCCACCTTCTGTGCCGACAAACTTGATGGCGACTGCGGTGAGTTCCAGTCAGATTAATCTCTCCTGGACCGCATCGACCGATAACGTCGGGGTGACCGGCTACAAGATTTTTCGGAATGGGTCGCAAGTCAACACCGCGACTGGGACTTCATACCAGGATACCGGACTCACACCCTTAACCACGTACACCTACACGGTTTCGGCCTATGATGCAGCGAATAACAACTCGGCTCAATCCTCACCCGCATCGGCTACCACTCAGGACGCAGTTGACATCACACCCCCTTCGGTACCCACCAATCTGGTAGCGACAACCCTCAGTTCCGGTCAAATCTATCTTTCATGGGATGCCTCAACAGACAATGTGCGCGTGACGGGTTATAAGATTTATAGAAATGATTCCCAGGTGGGCACCACCTCTACAGCGCTCACCTATCAGGACACCGGACTGACGCCGTCAACAACGTACACCTACAAGGTCTCTGCCTACGATGCGAGGGGGAATAATTCGGATTACTCGAATCCAGTCCAGGCGACCACATCGGTCAGTACGGTTCACAACACGTCCCTTTCTCTCAATGGGGCGAGCATTGTCAACGTACCGTACAATTCATCCCTCAATATTCATGGAATGATCACGGTCGAGGCATGGATCAATACCAGCTCCGCCAACGCCACTCAATATGTCGTCGACCGTGGCAATAGCTATTCGCTGCGCCTGATCAATGGAAGACCACGTTTATACATTTACTACTCGCTCAATTCGTCCAATTATGTTCAGGGCACTTCGACGGTCAACAATGGTCAGTGGCACCACTTGGCCGGGGTTTATGATGGAACTCAGTTGCAGATTTATGTCGATGGGGTCGCTGCAGCTGCCGCCGTCGTGAGTGACCCTCCTGCACTCAGAAGTAATGCCCTCACTATCGGGGGCTTGAGCACAACCTTGTATACCTTCACCGGGTTGATCGACGAGGTACGGATCACGGCAGCGGCCCTATACACTGACACCTTTACTCCCCAAGCGCACTTGATAACCCTGGCGGGCACCAGGGCCCTGTGGAAGTTTGATGATCAGAATCTCAATGATTCGTCGGGATATGGCAATCACGGGACAGGTCAGGGCGCCGTCAATTATGATGCCAGAGTGCCGATTATGTCGCCGTCAATTTCCGACATTTCACCTACACTAGGAACCACCGATGGTGGGACCGCAGTGACGGTGAACGGCTACAACTTCATCGTCGGGGCCCAGGTGAGCTTTGATGGAATGCTGGCGACGAATGCCACAGTGGTCGATAACACTCGCATGACAGCCAATACCCCTCCTCATGCTGCAGGCACGGTCAGCGTTGTCGTTACGAACGATGATGGACTAATTGGAACGCTCCCCAACGGGTTCACCTTCACCGCCCCGCCCACGGTGACCGGCGTTTCCCCGAATGTCGGCCCGATCAGCGGGGGGACTCCAATCACCATCACGGGGACAAATTTCCAGTCGGGAGCGACGGTGAAGTTGGGCGGAACACCCGCAACCAATGTCGCTTTCGTCAACAGCACCTCTCTCACTGCCACCACCCCTGCTCACGCTGCTGGTCTTGTGGATGTTCTCGTGACCAATCCCAACGGAGTGAGTAAAGCTCTCACGGGTGGTTATTCCTATAACAATCCGGTGCCGCAAATCTCTTCTCTGGTCCCTTCCAGCGTCTTTGTCTCAAACGGGGCGTTTACTCTAACGGTGAATGGAACCAATTTTGTCAGCGGCTCCATCGTTCGGGTAAACGGGAGCAATCGCACTACGACGTTCTACAGTTCGATAAAAGTGACTGCTCAGATTCTCGCGGGTGATATCGCCTCAGTTGGAACCGTGCCGATCACGGTGTTTAATCCGCCCCCAGTGGGAGGATCCTCAAACTCTGCCAATTTGACAGTGAACGCCAACCCCGTTCCATCAATAACGACCATCGATCCTACGAATGTGGCCGCAGGGGGCGGACCTTTTAATCTGACTGTAAATGGCAACAACTTTGTGACGAGCGCGACGGTCTGGGTCAGTGGAAATCCACGTTCCACGACCTATGTGAATGGCCAAAAGTTGACCGCCCAAATCGTCAGTACCGATATTGCCAACCCGGGCTCCTTAAGCATCACTACTATCAACCCCGCCCCTGGCGGGGGTACATCCAATGCTGCAACCCTCACCGTGGACCCCGCCAGCAATTCGCTCTCCCTGGATGGAAACCAGAGCTATGCCCGAGCGGCCAATAGTTCTTCGCTCAATATCACCGGGCCGCTCACGGTGGAAGCCTGGGTCAAAACAAGCTCAGGTTCCTCCGCCGATCTCGTGGAACGAATGTGTTCCGGCACCTGCAGCGAGGGCGGCTATGTCCTGCGCCTCTCCTCGGGGAGACCACAGTTTTACATTTACCAGAACTCCTCACACTACAGCTATGTATCCTCATCGAGCAGCATCGCAGACGGTACCTGGCACCACGTGGCTGGAATCTACGATGGCAGTCAGCTCTGGCTTCGGGTAGACGGTGTGCAAAAGGACAGTACAACAGCCGCTTATGCATTACGGTCAGGCACTTCGGGGCTGGAGATTGGGATTGCAGCCGATCTCTCAACGAGAGCTTTCAATGGTCTGATTGATGAAGTGCGAGTGACCGCCGATGCGGTCTATACCGGCCCCTTCACCCCGCAGCATCACCTGACAGCATTGCCCAATACCATAGGGCTGTGGAAGTTCGATGGGTTCTCTACGCTGGATTCCTCGACCAGCCACAATAATCTGACGCTGTACGGTAATGCCACCTTTTCGGCGGTTACGCCATGAGGAGACTCAAGAGTGTGGAGGCATGATGGGCAGTTTGGTGACCTGCATTGGATCGATTAACACGTTGGCAGGAGCTTGGAAACTTGGGGTGTCACAGAATCATGTGGATGTCGGAGATGAGAGTCAACTCTCTTGGAAAGGATGAAGTCATGTACAAGGGCCAGCAGTATCACCCTCAGCGGACAAAATCAGAGCAGGCACATCAGGGAAAATGGTGTACTTTAACCCTCCTGCTGTTGACATGCCTCACAGGTCTGGTCGGGGCACAATCCCAGTCCAGCGCCCCCACGTTTTCGCTCCTCAACCAGATGACGACTGCCAGCGGGTGGACGCGTCTGAAGACCCCTGCCGATGTCCTGGCGACAGGAACTCTGACCCAGTATGACAGTACGACTCCGACCGACACCGATTTCGTCATCAAGCAGAAGGGATCGAGCCTGTCCCGCATCGAGATCCAGGGTGGGGAGCTTGTCACGCTGACCAACGCGGATCAGGCGGCGTACGTCCACAGATATGGGGCCCAGGTGCTCCCCTTCTTCGCGGCAATCTCCATGCGCGCATTCCACTTCCCCTTTTATTCAGATGTGACCGCGTTGACAGATTCTAAAATCACGTTTGCTTATCCGGGAACGGAAATGCTGGCAGGGCAGCTGGCTCACCGCATTGAGATTGATCGTGAACCGGCGGCGAATGACGCCCAGGCAGCCGCCCGCCGACGGGTGGGACACCTGACCGTCTGGATCTCCGATACATCGCACCTGCCCCTTCAAGTCAAGTTCTCGCGCGTGTCACCGGATGACCCCACCGCCGTGGTTGAGCATACCTTGGCGTTTTCAGATTATCGACCGGTGGGAGGTGTCGCGATCCCCTATCACTTGGAGGAGTATGTGGGCTCGGATCGGATCTCTGCGATCCAGCTCAATGACGTTCAGACCAATGTGGGCTTGTCGGATGCGAATTTCTTGTTTCTGGGAGTTCAGAAGTAGAGATGCATGAGGCGTGCAGGAACAGGGGTCATTCTTGCGGGCCATTTCCAGTCGTCTCCGACCTGCACACAATTGGGAATTAAAACTGGGGGTCGACTATCCCTCCAGGCAATTCGGTTAACAAATTGGAAGGAATTAATCGGGAGGCACACCATGCGGCTGGATGACATGAAGAACCTTTATGGAATGAGAACGCCACTGAAGCACGGCGCTGCCCGTCGACTGCGATTCATTCGGCGGGGACCCGGATCCATTCTTTGGCGAAAGCGAATGGCTTCGATTTTGGCATTTTGCGGACTGCTGTGTGTCGTGCTCCTCGTTTTCAGCGCCACGGGTTACTGTCAGGGCCAAAAAGCACCCGTGCGGATTCAAACGGAGCTCCTCACGGTCCGGACGATCGGTGTTCAGCCAAAGCAAATCACGCGGCCGAAGGGGCCGTTTTATCTCCTGGTCGAGAACCGCAGCGGGTTGGAGGAAATCAACCTTCAGATCACTCGCATTACCGGCGAGCGGCAACATTCGGTGAGGATTCCCAAAAGGAAAAGGATGACCCCCAATCTGCTGGACTTGACCCCCGGACAATATGTGCTCACGGAATTGAGTCATCCGGACTGGGTGTGCACCCTCACCATTACCGCGCATTAAGGCCGGCGACAGGCATGAAGAACAGAAGGCGATCCATTCATCGTTGCACCAATGTCTTTCAGCTCTTCTTAGAATGGGGATGAACTCATGAAAAAACTTAATGCCAGGGCTTTCATCAGCGTTTTTCGCGCCTATGTGCTTATCTTCTGCACCGCTTGCTGCGCATCCATGTTGTGGACTCCCTCCACAGCGGTGGCGCAAGATACTTACACTACGACCACCTCCGCCACGGATGGATCAACACCCGCCGCTTTGGCGCCCGGGACCCCAGCCGGATCGTACGCGCTGAGCGGGTTTGAAAGCGTCAATCCTTTTAGTGGAGCCTTGGGTTTCCATCTGCCCCTGGTTCACGTGGGGGGTAGAGGCCAGGTCGGCTATACCATCACCCTCAATATTGAGCGAAAATGGCGTATGCAGCGCACCGCCACGTATACCGCGCTGCAAGGGGTTGTGATACCGGGGGGGGACCAAATCGATAACGAATCCTATTTTCCGTTAGCCTCGGGATGGAATACCCTTGACCCGGCGCCCGGACCCTCCTATAGCCCCGGTTACCTTGTTGGAAGGATGGCCGGAGATGGCATCCAATCTTGTGCGGCGCTCCCGCAGAAAAGAAGGATTTTCCAAAAGACCCTGGAACGGCTGACCTTCACCGAAGCGGATGGGACCGAGTATGAGCTCCGCGACACGGCGACTCATGGACAGGTCAATGTGAACCCCCTCGACACATCGTGCGATGCCCTCCTTTCGCGAGGACGGGTTTTTGAGACCGAAGATGGAAGCGCCGCGACGTTCATCGCCGACCCGGACCAGGGTTCGAATTCCCAGGTCTATGACGACGTGGACATCAGTTTTGCCAATGATCCCCTCACGCCCTCGGGATACCTCTTTCTGCGGGATGGAACCCGCTATCGCATCGACAACGGAGTGGTCACCTCGATGCGGGATCGAAACGGGAACGAGGTCACGTTTTCCGGGGACCTTATTACGGACGCGGCGGGACGAAAGTTCCGTGTGAGTCCTTCTGGGATCTTGTTTCTGGATACCGCCGGGAACACCTGGAAGACGATACAGGTCAACTACGCCTGGATGGACACGGTGTTGCGCCCCGATTTTTCCATCCTGAATTACACCGAGCTGTTTCCGGGGCTGGATGCTTCCCCCACCGAT
>JBGQBO010000062.1:0-25663 GCA_041494885.1 Terriglobia bacterium | reverse complement strand
GAGGTCGTTACAGCCGGGCGCAACCACAAAAAGGCGCTCCTTGTCAACTCAGCACCACGACACTGCTCCACAGACCGTTGACATAGCTTAGAACCGAGATTAAACCGGTTATTCGGTCAGGTGGTGAGAAATCCGGGCTAGGGAGCCCTTGCCTCTTGGGACGGGACAATTCTTGTCTTGTTGAGGACTTGGAGAACATCACAGAAAAAGGGGCATGGGCAGAAGGAGCATGGACATTGCAATGACTAATCAGAAACAAGAGACCCTGTTGAGGCACGTCGGTTAAAGGGTCTTGAGAGGGAGCCGCGGATCTTCACCGAACAAAGGGTGCCTTGTGGCACCCTTTTTGAAGTTCTCGAACAAAGCCTTTGGCCCTGGTTTGGGCAGATTCCTCGGGGACTAAATGATGGAGCCCACGGTCGAGGGACTCTTGGGGATGGTCTGCAGCCGATAGCGACCGCGCCTGGACTCCGTATCCAGCTTCTCCAAATGGACAGTGAGCGTCTTCGGTTGCCGGTCCCGGAGGACTTTTATTACCAAGTCCCCCTCGCTTTTTGCCCGGACCATCCTCGTGACATCCTCGGCAGACGCGACCTCTTTGGAATCGATACCTACGATCACATCACCCGCCTTTAAACCGGCCTTTTCTGCCGGACTCTCCTTCCGGACTGAAGTAATGAGTACACCATGGGCATCCTTCACCCCAAAGTATTCGCCCAATTGAGGCGTCAAAGAGTCAAAATTGATGCCAAGTCTGGCCGGGCGTGGCCCCGTGAGGAAGGTCATTGGCTCTCGTGGACCTTCCCACCCATGAAATCTTTCGGTCAAATCTTCAAGGTTTTTGCGGAGTGGCGCCAGGTTCAGGGAATAGGCTCCGTCCAAATCCGGGCTGGGACGCTTTCCAAGTGTGACCGTGAGGGTCTTCTGGGCTCCCGCGCGAATCACCACGAGATTGGCCGTCCGATCCGGGATTAATTCTCCCACCATGCGCGTGAATTGTCGCACCGTAAGAACTTTGACTCCATTGAACTGGACGATCACGTCATTGGACTGTACCCCTCCTTTTTCCGCAGGTGAATCTTTCTCGACCTGCTCGACCAATACACCGTTCTCGTCAGTCAACTTGAGATCGGAAGACTTTGATTTGGTGAGGTCACTGAGGGACACTCCAAGCCAGGCACCGTCGGTCCATATTTCGAAAAATGAGGGTGTATTCTGACCATAGGTCTGAACAGCGAAGATCAAAAACGCTATCACAAGAATCAACGTCACAACTTTAGGTCCGCTCTGCATGGCTCCTCCTTGGAATCGACATTCGCCATTATGACGATTGACCGCCGCGTTTGGTCTGGAAAAATTCATTGGCCTTGGAATTCCGGAGTGAGAAGATCCTCGAAAAAAGCGGTTGCGACAGGCGAATCTTCAAAGATATCGCCGCGCTACTCAAGAGGCGGTTGAAGACTTCGCTGGTCAGAAACCAGGGACATTCGGCTCCCAATCCTAGAGCCGACTTGATCGATCGCAAGCCACCGACCAATTTCAATGACTGTATTGGAAAGATGACGCACTACGGTGAGCGATTGGCGCACGCGCCTTCGGAAATGAAGACTTCGCGTCCAGGGGTGTCTTTGGGTTTGAATCTCAGGAATTCAGTAAGGCTGGAGCCAGCGGTCGGAATTGAACCGACGACCTACGGTTTACGAAACCGTTGCTCTACCAACTGAGCTACGCTGGCGCGGTCCGCATTATAGCTATGTTTGCAGAAACTGCAAGGCGCAAAAAAAATGCTCACCCGCGAGGATGAGCATTTTCTTGTTAAGGAGGGAATGACGGATGCGCAACCGTCAATACCAAAACCAAGGCCATAGTAGATAAGGGGCCCTTGGGTTGTCAACAGAAAAAACCGGATTTCCACAGAAATAATTCCCCTCTATGTGTCGAATAATTGTTCTTAATTCATACTTATTATAAGTAATGTATTTATAATAGTATAGATATACAAAAGTAATGTATATATTCAACTATTTTTAAAACGATTCCTACTGCGCTGTCAGGTTGTGTGGAACTCGTTGTAAAGCAAAGCAATACTGTCCTTAGGGCAGGTGGTTCTTGGACAAACTGCACGATTCGGAACCTGAAAATGGGATCCCTGCACGCTTTGGAGTTGCCATCCTTGTCTTCTGGCTGTTACAGTTTGAGAGGTTGGTCAGGTTTGAATGGCATTCAAAACGCGGAAGAGGAGGGGTTCATGCATCGGTCCATTGTGAGGGGTCTTTTTCTGCTAGTCTGCGTTTCTTTTGCAACCGTATCCCTTTACATACCCACCGCCACCACGTATGGCGGCCCGAAGATCCCTGTGGTCAAGAAAAAGAAGGAAAGCCAAAAAAAGGAACACACATTCGTGGGCAAGATAAAGTCCATTGATGTTAAAAAGCGGGTCCTAGTCTTGACAACAACGGAAGGAGATCAAGAGGAGGCGTTTAATTATAAGAAGGGGGTCCGTATTACATCGGCCCATAAGGCGGGGAACCTCAAGGTGTCCGATTTGACGGCAGGGATGCTCCTCACTCTCTACATAAAGTCATCAAATTCTTCGTCGGAGGTATACGAAATCCTGATTATGTAATAGGGCGAGAAGCGCACGGATGTCGTCGCCCGTTCATCCTGAAGTTCAAGATACGGATGGAGAGGGAAAGACCGTGCCTCGTTGAAATACGAAGTCTCATCCGGCCCAAGGAGCTTTGAGGAACACTACTAAGAAACTGCTTGGACATCGAATGGTGGAGGAAATTCACAAAGGCAAGTGATCTACCCTAATAATTCCAACGGGGATAATAGAATTCAGGTCTTACGGCCGAGTGGTGCAAGACTCGACAGTTCTCACTTGGTGGAAGGGGGAGTTGGAGGCCGGGGGATGGATCTTCCCAAGAGACGGAGCTGAGTGAGTTCAACCTCTTCCGGACGGTCAAAAATCGAAATAGGGACCCAACGTTTGACTGCAACACGAATCAGACCAAAGACTACTCCCGTCCCGAAAGTAACCAGAAGCAGGGCGCCCGTCAGCAGGATGCTTTGCCTGACCCTGCGGAGGTACGCGGCTATTTCTTCTCCCGGCGGAACTTTGTCCCAGGTAAGATCAGCGGTGTATTGAATGGTTTGCAGCAAGGTGTTCGCGTCACCTTCGTTGAGAGTCCCCCAAAGAAGCGCGATCAAAGGCCCGCTCCGCTTGGTAAATACCGTGCCCCCTGAAGGCGGATTGACCCAGAGCGACTTCGTGTCCTGCATGGCCGAGTAGTACTTTCGAGCCATTTGCGGTGTAGGATAGTTCAAGAGCATAAGCAGGCCTTCACTGGAGGAGAATTGGTATTTTGCCATGGAGACTTCGGCACCCATCTCCAGGCCCAACCTTGAGGATTCGAGCGGGATCTTTAGTGCTGCAAACCCTTGCGGGCCCAAGGTATATCGGTAGGTGCCAGAAACCTGGTTATGAAAGGGAAGCCGTTTCACCAGATTCGGCAACTCAGCTCGTTGTCGAATCAAGCTGGAAATCTCCCTGGCAATTTCTAAAAGCTGCGTTCTCACCTTACCCGAGGCATTCTGATCAATGACATGGACTACCAGATTGGCTTGCCACAGCCAAAGGTCGTCTGCCCCGGTAGTGCATTGGTCCCCTATCGCTTCAGCATGCCCGCCGGGTTGGACCTGAATCGAGTAGAGGCTGTAAGCCCCTGACGAATCTCCCAATTCAAAAACTTGGACGGCAACAGCACGGTGCCCGCGCTCAAAACCCTCTTCCCAATAAGATCGGAAACCACACTCCTTTAAGAGAGAAGCGGAAACGGGAAGGCTGAGGTTGGGCGAACGGAGGCTTTCTATCCCGACCAGCCGCCCTTTGGGACGCCATGCCGAGGTGTCCGCAAGCTTGTTCAGAATCTCCTTGGGAGAGGGGAAGAGCTTGATGGTTGTGACCAAGGTGTCGCTGGAGAGAGAAGACCCCGCCGCAAGTGCAAGTGTAAAGCAACAAAAACCAATGCCCCGGGCGAATCTCATAAACCAGCCGCTCAATGCCCTTGAAAGGACGTTCAGTTTGCAGTGTCGATCTTCTTAGCGACCTTGACGCCGCTGAGGGTCTTGACGTAATTGAAGATGCCACCGAAAAGGGCTAACGCCATTTTTTGACGGTAATCGGGTTTCTTCAATAACCGCTCGTCATTCGGATTGCTCAGGAAGGAGATTTCGGTCAAAACCGAGGGCATGTTGGCTCCTATCAAAACAATAAAATGAGCTTTTTTGACCCCCCGGTTTCTCGCCGAACGGTTCCATTGCACCGTCTGACTGGCAATCGCCTTTTGTACATCGGCAGCGAACTCCTTTGATTCCTCCACCTTTTCATTCAAAGTGATCTTCTTGATGACATCCTGCAAGTCATGCAGGGACCGCTCGGAGTAAGCATTCTCACGGGAGACCACATCGAGGGTTTCCTGATCCCGGCCTGAAGCGATCCCCAAAAAGAAGGTCTCGACCCCGCTGGCGGAATGGTTACGGCTGGAATTGGCATGAATGGAGATGAAGAGATCAGCCTGCTTCTGGTTTGCGAGCGCGGTTCGGTTTTCCAGCGGCACAAAGGTGTCATCGTCCCTTGTGTAAATGACTTGGCTGCCGAGTTTTTCCTCGATGAGTTTCCCCAATCGCAAAGCAACGTCCAGACAGAGGTCTTTTTCAGCTAAACCTCCGGGCCCGATCGTACCGAAGTCGTGGCCTCCATGTCCCGGATCGATGACGATCTTCCCAATTTTTAACCCCAAAGAGCGCGTCAGGGAAAGCTCTCCGTCAGATTTCGGCTTGGCAGCGTGAGGAGTAACCAGGGCGGTCGTGTCTGTCCCTTTTGCATTCTCCTTGGGAAGAACCTTTCGAGGCTGAGTTTTTATGGTCTGGACCGGTTCCGGAGGGGTCAGTTTGCCAGAGGTATCCGAGTTTTCAGCGGATGTCGGTAATTTCCCCGCGGCTACGTCTTCCTCTCCGCGAGCGGGTTTCTCCTTCTTTTCGCTGGGAGCCACCTCTGTCGGCTTTGACGGAACAGGCAATGATTTCTCCGCACTAACAGCGTCTTTTTCTCTGGGTGGATTGGCTCCTCTGACATCAATGACCAGTCGATAGGGATCGTAAAGTGGAAAGATCGTGTAGTCTTGAATCTTGTCGAGATCGAGAACGATACGCACTACATTGGATTGGAATTGTCCTGCCCGGATTTCTTTCAAAAACCCATCTTCAACCGGAAAGGTCTTCCCGGACAAAGTGGAGCTCAGGCGGACCCCTTTCAGGTCAAAAAAGATGCGGTCCGGATTCGCCAACCTGCGTTGATCGAACTGCACTTCGCTGTCCACATCAATGACGATCCGGGTGTAATTGGAGGTCGACCAGTGGCGAATATTTGAAACTCGGGGAAGGTGGGAGGAGTTGGACGGTCTACTTTCCACGGATTCCTCAACATCCACTGTGGGCTTGGGCAGGGGGGACTTCTCAGGCAATCCAGGCCTCGCCGCTCTTGCCTCTAACTCAAGCTTCTGTTTCAGTTGCCGAACATTCTCACGGGCCGCAATGGACTTCGGTCCCTGTTTGTACTTCGTGAGATACCTTTCGAACACGCTCAGGGCAGCTGCGTTGTCACCCAAGTCCTCTTGGTAAATCAAGGCAATCGTGAAAAGCGCGTCCTTGGTAAACTTGCTGAAAGGGTACTCCTTAAGCAAGAACTCATAGTCACGGATCGCCTTGCGGTAATATTCCGGTTTCTTTAGGTCGCCCCCCATTTGATTGTGGAGCTCCGCCACTGCCAGTAACGCATCGTCAGTGTAGGACGAGGCTGGGCTGATGTCACAAACCAATCGATAGGCGTGAATCACGCGATCATAATCGGCCACTTTTCTCGAAGTGATAGGTCGTCCGTCGAGCCCGGCACGTAATTGCTCAGCTTTTTCAAAGGCCGCCTTGGCGCGCTGTCGTCGGTTAAGATTGGTGGTGGTGGCGTTCAGGGTGGGAATTGAGCCGACACTGACTACGGCCCCTAGTAGCACGGGGATAAGAAGTTGCTTTAAACGTTGCTTACGGTCGCAAAGAAACTGCAATTCCGTCGAAGATCATCTCCTTCAACAAGTTTCAAGTGATTATTGCACGGTCATTTCCGTATTGCAATAGCTCTTTGCACGAACGGTCATTTTGGCCGAACACCATGATCCAAGGACAGAAATCCTGAAAATACTGAATTGGAAGGGCGGGGAAAGTTCTCAGGGCGTTAAGATGGGCTAAAAAGACCAGGAAACTGACTTTGGAACGGGGTGTCCTGGGACCTAAAGGGACCCCGCGGCTCGGGGCATGTGGTATCCGTCGAAAACGACTGCTGAGGCAGGAGGATCCACGTTAGTGAACTTGAGCCTTCCTCCCACCCACGCCACATAGGTGACGCGCTGGGTGGCGTAATCATACAGGGGCACGGAAGTTGAGCCCCCCAGGATGTCGCTGATCCTTCGCACATAATCACGGGTTTCACGGTAAGGAGGAATGGCCCTCAGCTTCTGGACTATGTTTTCACCAGCGTTATAAGCGGCAAGAGTCAGGTTGACATCTCCCTTGAAAGTGTCGAGCAGAAAGGTGAGATACTGGATCCCCCCTTCCAGATTCTCCTCGGGGTTATAGACATTGCGGACCCCGAACCTTCTGGCCGTGGCTGGCATGAGTTGCATTAACCCCAGGGCGCCTTTGTGCGACACAGCGTTCGGATTGAAGTTAGACTCCACTTTGATTACCGCACGAACAAAATCAGGTCCCAAGTTGAATCGGCCAAAATTGTATTTTTCAACCAAAGTGGCAATCCGGTCGCTCAACTCTTTAGAAAATTCGAGCGCACCGGCGGCAACAGGGGTCTTCATCTTCTTTCGGTTGGACACGGTGGACAAGTTGGTTCCCTCGCCCGAAGGGGTCCCCTTGGCGTTGGGCACGACGTTGGTAAAGACCCGCCGGCCGTTCTCGTCAATGTAAGTGTAGATCCCATCTGCCCGATTGACCGCTGGGGTCAATGCGATGAGAGTTAGAAAGACGAAGATAGTGATTTTTCGAATCATGAAGGAACGACCCACTCCCTAATCAAGACGACTTTGGACGCAAAAAAGACGACGCGAGACGAGAAATCCAAGTCTGGCGCCCGGGCGCCAGACTTAGGAGAATTCTAAAGTGGAATTGTTAAAGCAATGTGACAGGCCTCACAACATCCGCTCAAGGATTCCGGGAACCCGCTCGAGTGCTTCAGCCAGTTTATCCGGATTCTTCCCGCCCGCCTCCGCAAGATCAGCGCGACCGCCCCCCCCGCCTTCGACCACGACGGCAATCTCCTTCACAATTTTGCCGGCGTTGAGGCGGTGAGTCAGGTCCTTGGTAATGGCGGTAATGAGCGACACCTTCCCGTCGGTCTTCATACCCAGTACGACCACACCGGAGCCCAACTGGCTTCGATACTCATCCGCGAGGAGCCGTAAATTGGCTTGGCTGATGTCGGTGACCTCGCGAACAAGATAGGCAACATCCTTAACTTTCCTGGGTTCCACACCGGGGCCTCGGGCAGGGGCCTCGCGAGTCCGCACCAGCTTGCGCTCCAGCTCCTCAATCCTCTTGCGGAGTTGCGCCTCCTGTTCCGACAATTTTTCAACCGCCTCGATAATACCTCCGCGGGGGGCACGGAGTTTTTGGGCAAGGTAGGAAAAGTCCTGAAAATGTTTGTAGAACTCTTCGACTGCCTTTTCCCCCGTAATAGCCTCGATGCGTCGCACCCCGGAGGAGATGGAGGATTCCGAAATGATCTTGAACAGTCCGATATCTCCGGTCCGCAGGACATGTGTCCCGCCACAGAGCTCTTTGCTGAACCCGGGAATGGAAACCACGCGCACCTTCTGGGAATACTTTTCCCCAAAAAAGGCGAGCGCCCCACTGTTCAGCGCGGTGTCCAGATCCATGACATCCTTGGAGACCGCCTTGTTCTCCCGAATCTGTTCGTTAACCAGCCGCTCGATTTCAGCAATTTCCTGGTCCGAGAGCGGGGCGTAGTGCGTAAAGTCAAAGCGGAGGCGGTCCTCCGCCACCAGCGAACCGGCCTGCTTGACGTGGGGGCCAAGGACCTCCCGTAAGGCCGCGTGCATCAGGTGAGTAGCCGAATGATTCAACACAATTCGCTGCCGCCGTCCCGCATCAACGCGTGCCAGCACCCTGTCGCCCGTTCTTATTTCCCCGCCTTCAACCAGGATTTTGTGGACGATCAGGCCGGTGAGGGGGGAATAGGTGTTGAGTACAGCTATGCGGGACTCCTCATTCTCCAGCATCCCACGGTCGCCGATCTGCCCGCCGCTTTCGGCATAAAAGGGGGTACGATCCAGAATGATTTCACCTTCTTCGTGGAGTCTGAGCGACGAGACTTCATGATCTCCGGATATAATTGATCGAACTTGGGAGGTAGGTAATGCCGTCCCGTCGTAGCCGGTGAACTCAACGATCCCGCCCTCGGCCACCTTGCGGTAGATCTCTTTGACTTGTTTCTTGTCGATGCCCTTCCAACTCTCTCGGGCACGCTCTCTCTGCCGCTCCAGTTCTTTTTTGAATCCCTCCCAGTCCACGGTGAAGCCGCGCTGCTCTGCGATATACTCGATCAGGTCCTCGCGCAACCCATAGGTATCGTACAGACGAAATACTTCTTCACCGGGAATGGGGACGAGGACCACGGGGGAGGCTGCCGCCTTCGCTTTTTCCAACGCAGAGCGATGTTGGTCCTCATGGGCTTCGAGAATCCTGTTGAATTCGCGGATCCCGATCGAAAGGGTCGTGGAGAACAAGGTCTCTTCGGTTTTCACCGTTCTGGTGACGATCCCTTTGGCGTCCGCGAGCTCGGGATAAGGGACCTCCATCAGGTCGGAGACAAATTCAGTGACTTTGTAAAAGAAGGGAAGCTCCAACCCCAGCTTCTTTCCATGCCACAAGGCCCGGCGCATGATCTTTCGAAGCACATAAGCGCGGCCATCGTTTCCAGGGAAAACGCCGTCGGTGATCAAGAAGGCCGTGGCGCGTGCGTGGTCGGCAATGACCCGCATGGAGACCCCATCCTCGGTCTCATACACGTATTTCTTCCGGGCGCCCTCGGCGATGAAATCAATAATGGGCCGGATCAGGTCGCTCTCATAATTGGATTTGACATTCTGCAGTACGGCTGCCATCCGCTCCAGACCCATGCCGGTATCCACCGAGGGTTTGGGCAGGGGTACCATTTGCCCGCCGGCACTCCGATTGAACTGCATGAATACTAAATTCCACAGCTCAATGGTCGTGTCGCCGGGTCCATTCACATACTCGGGTCGATTGTCGGACATCTTATCCCCGAGGAAATAGTGAATCTCGGAGCAGGGACCACAGGGGCCGGTCTCTCCCATTGCCCAGAAATTATCCTTTTCACCGAAACGCAGGATGCGGTCTGGGGTGGCGCCGACCTTTTTCCAGAGTTCAAGGGCTTCGTCGTCGTCGCTGTACACTGTGAACCAGAGACGATCCTTTTGAAGTTGAAACTCTCGGGTCATCAGATCCCACGCGAAGAAGATGGCGTCTTCCTTGAAGTAATCTCCGAAGGAGAAGTTTCCCAGCATCTCAAAAAACGTATGGTGACGGGCAGTCTTTCCCACTTCTTCCAAATCGTTGTGTTTGCCTCCCGCCCGCACACACTTTTGGGACGTCGTGGCCCGCCGGTATTCGCGCTGCTCATTTCCAAGGAACACGTCCTTGAATTGATTCATTCCTGCATTGGCAAACAGAAGGGTCGGATCGTTGGCGGGAAGCAAGGGTGAGCTCTTGACGGTCTTGTGCCCGTTCTTCTCGAAGTACTTCAAAAAAGCGGTGCGTATTTCATGTCCGGTCAATCGCTTTCCTCCCCGCGTGTCCTCGGCAGGACCCGCTCAACCTCAATCAATCCTATGTTCTGCTGAACTGGTGCGCTGCAACGGAGAGGGTCGTTCTTGTCAATCGCTCTCTCTGCCCGGAACACCCAGTCCCGCGGGCGTTATCTCATATCGCCGAAATTCACGAAGAATCGGCTCCGTGTCGAAGCCTGCCCTGACGAGCTGGTCGTAGATTTTCTTTATCTTTTTCTGCGT
Organism: Terriglobia bacterium; assembly: GCA_041494885.1. Classification (GTDB taxonomy): domain Bacteria; phylum Acidobacteriota; class Terriglobia; order JAIQFV01; family JAIQFV01; genus JAIQFV01. The sequence continues at coordinate 15,488 of JBGQBO010000062.1, read as the reverse complement.
CCAGGAGCGCGGAGCCCCCTTCAGTCTGGCTTCCAGGGCTTTTCGCAAAAGCTCATCCTCATCAATCGCGCTGAAGACCTCCTGAAGTGCCCGCTCGGCGGTCTCGGGTGCAATCCCCCTCGATTTAAGCTCAAGGGCCACGCGGCGACGGCCTTGCTTCTTTCCCTGCGCTCGCGTTCGAGCCAGGTGAACGGAGTATTTTATATCATCGAGGTAACCGCGGGCGACACATTTATCCAGAACAGCATCGATGAGCACATCGTCCTCACACCGTCTTTCAAGCATCCGGCGCAATTCCCAGCGCGATCGGTTTTTCAGGGAGAGGAGTCTGAGGGCGCGGTCGTAGAGCTCGGCTTCGCTAAGGATAGGTTCTCGCGACGGCTTCATGACCGCATTAAGTAGTCTAGCTCCGGTGGGAGATCCGCTGGATCGAGTCTCGGAGCGTTGAATCCATGTCATCGCGGGCCAGATCCGAGGTCGACCGGATCCCTTGCACGCGCAACTTAAACTCATCGGGATTCGAAGCGTTCTTGAACGCCTCGTCATAAGTGATGAGGTCGGACTTGAACAAGCCGTACAGGGATTGATCGAACGTCTGCATCCCGTACTGGGTAGTCCCTTGTGAGATGGCATCCCGGATGATGCGCGTCTTTTCCGGCGTGACGATGCAATCACGGATGTATTCGGTTGACATCAGCACTTCCACGGCGGGCACACGCCCGACTCCGTCAGCCTGCCGCACCAGGCGCATCGAGATCACAGACCGCAGGATGGTGGCCAGTTGCAGCCGAATCTGGTTCTGCTGATGGGGCGGAAACATGGTGATGACGCGCTGGACGGTCTCGGTGGCATCAATGGTGTGCAGGGTGCTCAAGACGAGGTGGCCGGTTTCAGCCGCGGTAATGGCGGTGTCGATGGTTTCCAGGTCACGCATTTCGCCCACGAGGATAATGTCCGGGTCTTCGCGCAACGCGCTGCGCAGGGCATCGTGGAAACTCTTCGTGTCGATATCCACCTCGCGCTGGTTGACGAAACCTCTCTTGTCGCTATGGAGAAATTCGATCGGGTCTTCAATGGTGATAATATTCTCGCAACGTTTTTGATTCATCAGATCGATCATGGTCGCGAGGGTGGTGGTCTTGCCGCTCCCCGTGGTTCCCGTCACGAGGACCAATCCCCGGGCCTCATCACAGATTTTTTCGATGACGGGAGGAAGGTGAAGTTCGTCCAGCGTGAGGATTTTGGTCGGGATAACGCGCATCACAATACACACGGTCCCGCGCTGCTGGAAAATATTACATCGGAAGCGACCCACCCCCGTGATGCCGTAAGCCATGTCGAGCTCGAAGTTGTCCTTGAATTTCTGTTTTTGGCGATTGGACATGATGCTGAACGCCATGTTCAGCGTATCTTCGGCGGAGAGGCGGCGCACCTCGGTCAACGGTAACAGTTCTCCATGGACGCGGACGTGCGGGTGGTTCCCGGCCTTGAGGTGGAGATCCGAGGCGCCTTTCTCGCAGGCGATGCGAAGCAGATCATCGATAATCATAAAGCCCCACTTTCTGCAGCGCCTGTGCTCCTAGATCAGGCGTTGACAAAGGTAGTCGCGTTGGCAAGGGTCAACCAGCCATGGCGGTCGGGCATCTTCCCGGTCACGATGCCGAAAAATTCCTTTTGAATCTCTTCCGTGATGGGACCTCGCCGGCCGTTGCCGATCTGAATCCGGTCAATTGAACGGACCGGCGTGATTTCCACCGCCGTCCCCGCGAAGAAGACCTCCTCGGCAATGTAGAGCATTTCACGCGGAATCACCCGTTCAGCGACCTGAATCTGTGAATCCTGACAAAGCTTCAAAACGGAGGTGCGGGTAATGCCGGGGAGGATCGACGAACCAATGGGAGGGGTGTACACGACGCCCTCGCGGACTATGAAAACGTTTTCGCCGCTTCCTTCACTCACGTAGCCTTCCGAAGTCAACGCAATACCTTCGGCATAGCCGTTGACGATCGCCTCCATTTTAATCAACTGCGAATTCATGTAATTGGCGCCGGCCTTGGCCATGGCCGGGAAGGTATTGGGGGCCATACGTGCCCATGAAGAAACGCATACGTCGACACCCTTCTCCAAGGCCTCCTCCCCGAGGTACTTGCCCCAGGGATAGCAGGCCAGATAGACATCAATCGGGGCCGGGAACGGGTTGACGCCGATGTCCCCGTAGCCGCGCAAGACGATCGGGCGAATGTAGCACTGATCCAGCTTGTTGACCCGAATCAGGTCCAGGATGGCATTCGAAAGCTGCTCGGGGGAATAGGGAATCTCAATGCGATAGATCTTGCTGGAGTTGAAAAGCCGCTCAATGTGATCGGAGAGACGAAAAACCGCCGGTCCTTTCAAGGTGTTGTAACAACGGATCCCTTCAAAGATTGACGAGCCATAATTGACGACATGTGAAAGGACATGGATCTTGGCATCATCCCAATCAATCATTTTTCCATTGGCCCAGATTTTTGAGGCTTTAACAATCGCCATGCAGCTGCTCCTTTGGAGGATTTGTCGGCGTCGGCAAGGTCGGCCCGACCCACACCAACTCGCGGCGGATTATAACACAATCGCGAAAGAGAGAACTTCTGGAAATATAGGAGATTTTTGAACCAGTGCGGGAGAAGTGACGGGGATCACAGAACGTCGGCGAACGATCTGCGGGTGCGGTAAAACCAGGCGTACCCCATCCAGAATATCAAGAGCGCACCCAGGGTCAAAATGGCGAGAGGGCGAATCTCCACCATCTTTCCCTCCAGAAAGATCCTGCGGTAATTGGTGACAATGGTGTACATCGGGTTCAAGACAAACAGGGTCTTGACGAAGTGCGGCACGCGGGCCTGAAGGATGATCTGTTCCGGATAAAAGATGGGTGTGAGAAACAGCCAGGCGGTCAGGATCAAGTTCAAAAAGTTGGCGATGTCCCGGATGAACACGGTGAGACTCGCCAGAATCCAACCCAGGCCCAGGGTCAGCAGGACTTGAGGAATAAGCACGATCGGAAGAAGGGCCACCGTGAGATGGAAAGTACGTTTGAAGAGCAAGATGGCGACGATGAGGATCAGGATTCCGATCCCCTCGGTGATGAGGGCAGACAGCATCATGTTAATCGGAAGGATCTGGGTCGGAAAGACAAGCTTTTTTACAAAGTTGGAGTTTTCCAGCACGACCGTGCTTGAACGGGACAGCGCCTCACTAAAAGCCAGCCAGGGAAGCATTCCGCAGAATAGGTACAGCACAAAGGATGTGGGGGAGGCATCAGTTCCGAAACGGACATTCATGATCAGTGAAAATGTGACGGTGTACACACCGATCATGAAGGCGGGCTGAATCAAGGTCCAGAAGAGCCCGACCGAGGAAGCACGATAACGGGACATGAAGTCACGCTTCACCAGCGTAGTAATGAGCTGTGCGTTGGTGACCAGATCCAGGAACGGGAAGTACAGCGCCTTAAGTATTTTGTTCATGTCGGCGGATTTCGTAGAGAAGAATCCCTGTGGCGATCGCCACATTGAGGGATTGGACCGATTCGTGCGTGGGGATCCGAACCTGATCCCGACAGGCGGCAAGAGTGTCGTCGGGAAGACCAGCCGCCTCCTGTCCGATGAACAAGGCCAGGGGGAGGTGGAGCCGCTCTGTCTCAATCGATTGTTGCGCCTTTAGCGAGGTCGCCACGGTGTCGATGTGATGTGTTTTGAGATGGCCGAAAAGCTCGACCTCTTCCAATCCCTGAAAAATCGGAACGCGGAAAATGGATCCCGCGCTGGCGCGCACCGCCTTGGGATTGAAAGGGCTGACAGTCTCCTTGGTCGCCAGGATTGCCGTCACCCCAAAAGCCTCGGCACTGCGAATGATAGTCCCCATGTTTCCAGGGTCTTGAATTCTAACGAGGACCAGGAACAACCCGCTTCTCTCCGACAACAGGGGTTCCAGGTTCCAACGGGGGAGCCGCACCAACCCCAGAACGCCCGCCGGCGTCTCCGTATCGGCGGTGGCAGCCATTAAGTCAGGGCTGACGCGAAAAACGCGGCTCCGCTGTTCAGTCAGCCAGCGTCTCAGGCTGGACTCCACGACGAAGGAATCGTCGACCAGAAGAGAATCGATCGGCGCTCTGCTCTTAAACGCCTCTTGAAGCAGCATGGGACCTTCAATAGGGAGCAGGCCCCGGTCACTCAAAGCCCCACGCCTCAATGCAGCACGGATTTCCTTGATCAGGGGATTGTGCCGGCTCCTGATCTCCTCATATTGCTCAGGCATGGCGTCCGTATCAACGTTTGCTGACACTTTAGAGTATCCTGCGATAGATGTTAAATCCAACCGTAAAAATATTTCCGCCCAGGAGCTCCTGCCCGGTGGTCGTCGCTTGAGTCTTTGAGACGACCAGGGAGAACACATGCCTCGAGGTCGCCCGCTGGATTCCCAGGGACACCGTGGGTTGTGTGCCCGCAGGAACGTAGCCCGCCACGCGGGGTATATACTCGGCCACCAACGCAGAGCGCGGTGTTAATTTCAACGATCCCGCCATCCCCAGCGCCATCGTGTTATTCCTGGCCTCAGCGGGATCAACCAGGATCCGCGTGTTGTTGGAAAACGTGGGTATAAAGGCCAGTTCCAGACGATTTCCCAGGGAACGCGAAACAACAATTTGGAAATTTCCACCAAAGAAGTGATCAAAAGAATCACGATTCGCTACCGTGAGTTTGAAATTGTTGCGACCCTCGACTGATCCATAAACTTTTAAAGAAATAGGCTTCCCCTCCGACTCCCTCAGGATGGAGACTTCTCCGCCCAGTTCAACCGTCTTGAACAGGGGGCTGCGATAGGCCCGGACCGCAATACGGTCGGTAATCCCATAGGTGATTCCGAAGGAGGAGAGGGAAAAACTGTCAAAACCGAAGAGGTTACTCGGCCCCCCGCCACGGTTTGAATCAAAAGGAGGACTGCTGAACCGGTGGGTGAATTGGAAATTCAAAGAGTGTCTAGCGTAGGGAACAGCCGAGGGCAGATTGACGAAATAGTGGTCTAGAACGAGAGGAACTCGCCGCTCTGGTGGCGCCGCTCCAGCCGCCGATGGGGCTTTGAGGCCGGTAGAGTCGCCGCTTGAAGAAGGGCCAACGGACTGAAAGGTCTTCCGAGCGGTATCAATCTCGATCTTTTCCCCGTTCATCTCAACCACAATGAGGTTGGGATTCTTCTGGTCAAATTGGACGCTCGGTCGATGCGAGGATCGCGGCTCTAAGAAAAACCGGTCTGGAAAACTGGTGCGTAGCTCCGGCGTAATCTTATGAAGCCCCTTTTCGAATGCTTGTCCAAAGGCGTTCCGCTCCCCGCCACCGTATGGACTGATGTGGCAGGTTGAACACTGCCCGTGCCAGGCGGGGATCGAATAAGGATCCTGATCGAAAAGCAACATGTACTGAGGTCGCCCATAAAGGCGAGGGGTGCCTGTTCCAAAGAGGACGATCGCCAATATGGCGAGTGGATACCAGGTGACCCATTTATCTTTTCTGAGTTTCATGGTCATGGCTCCCGAAGGGGTTCGGCTCGAGCAGGGGTCGAGCCTCCGGGTGTTCCAGGGAATCGGAAGGAACCGGATGCAAATTCGCTCGGATATTACACGATTTCTTTTCTAATGGACAGGGCGGGAGATTCAGAAAAGGGACTCCGATCGGAGACTCATCGTCTGAATAATGACCGGAAAAGGGATCGCTGAGTCCGATCGAAGGGACAGTGTCATTTCTTGATCTTAAAGGTCTTGTCCGAGATGCGCTTGTTCTTCTCGACATCGTCAAAATCGATCGTCAGCGAATCCCCCGACGGTTCGATAATCTTCTGGCGCACGGGCAGCCATGAATCCGTGTCGAGCCATACTTGCTGAATGGAAAAGAAGGATCGGGCCTTGGCGTCCCGAGGAGTCAGGACCAGCTTAACCGTCTTCTTTCCCTCGATTTTTTCCTCTCCCAAATATCGGATGGAATAAGTTTTGCGGAGGGATTCACCCGAAGACCCCACACCGGCGAGCAATCCCAGTTCAGCCTTGTTCTGGAGTGCTTCGCTGCCCAGATCAAATTCATCAAGCTTCTTGATCTTGGGATAGTAGATCGAAACCTTTCCGTCCGCAATCAGGATTTCGCGCCGCGACGGATCCTTGAACTCAAGCTTGATTTTATTCCCACGATGTTCGTGTTGAAACCAGAGGCGACCCGTTTCAATGGAGGTGTCGTCAACCACCTTGGTATAGGTCGTGTTTCTGATTTTTGCCTGGAGGGTGTGGAAATCAGAGGCAGTCTTGTCCAACTCCGAGAGGACGTGCTCGACCTGGGGATCCTCTTTTTGAGCCATCCCGGGGAAGGGAGATCCGCCTATGAGGATGACTGCTAACGCAGTGGTAGGGAGTGCCAGTCTCAATCTCATCGCTCGCCACCGCACATTTTAGTGATCCCGTCAGAAAAAGCAATGAGGAAAATGTCGGGGCGCGTCGCTCATCGGAAGGGACCGGTCAGAATGAAGGAGTCATTCCAGCACCCACACACGAAACCCTTCAAGTTTCTGGTCCTCGTCAAAGACCGGTTCAATGCGTTGGATCCTCACAGAATGATGCAAATTCTTTTGGAGTTCTTCCTGAATCACACGGGTCAAGGCTTTGTTGTCGGACTGGACGTCCGTGTAATGAGAAAAGACACGGGCTCTCAAACGGTACACCAACTGGGGCCCCTGGTGGGATTCCTGGATGACGGTGTCACTCACATTGAGGGGCAGGGGGTCGTCATGGAATAGTTTTCGAGGAGTGAGAAAGATGAAGAGCAGGATGGCAGCAACCATCAAGTCGTACTGCCACGTGCCCCGGGCATACCTCCAGAAGAAGGCATTTTTGAAAACCAGGAAAAGATTGTGGAACATGGCCGGTAGTTTGATGAAGACTTTCTGTGGAGCTGCGCTCCTCGTATCAAACTTCAAGGAAGAAAGACTGCATTATAAGATCTAGTGCCGTCAACACTACAGGAACGATTCTTCAACCGAGGTGTAAGAAACATCCTGGACACGATCGAGGATCCGGCCATCACGCATTTCGACCAGCCGGTGCGCGACAGCCGCCACCTCAGGATTATGCGTAATCAGGATGATGGTTTGCATGAACTTGGTGTTGAGCTCCTGCAGCATCTTGAGAACAAGCTGCGAATTTTCCGAGTCGAGATTCCCAGTGGGCTCATCGGCCAGCAGAATGGATGGCCGGTTAACAACGGCCCGCGCCAGGGCGACGCGCTGTTGTTCGCCTCCGGACATCTCCAGGGGCTTGCTCTTCAACTTGTGCTCGAGTCCCAACACCCGAAGAACTTCCTGGCTGGACTGAAGTTGCGTTGCTCCCGATCCGTTGCCATGAATGTGCCGCGCGATCTCCAGGTTTCCCTGCGCGGTCAGCGTGGGGAGCAAGTTGAACCGCTGGAAAACAAAACCAATCTTGTCTCGCCGCACTTTGGTGCGTGCAGCATCATTGAGTGAGCCCAGGCTGACCCCGTCAATCCACACTTCGCCGCTCGTGGGGTTTGTCAGAGCCCCGAGGATATGGAGCAGCGTGGACTTGCCACAGCCTGAAGGCCCCATAATGGCGACAAACTCGCCCTGATGTGCGCGAAGATCGATGCCCCTCAGCGCCCAGACGTCTACCTTCCCGGCCCGGTACACTTTCGTGACGGCCTTAGTCTCAAGAATAATCTTCAAGTTATAGTGCCCTCAAAGGGTTAATGCTCCGGAGAGCATGATAACAAAGTTTTGGGCTTTTGTGATTACAATTCTCCCGCTCATGCTGCTGGGTAAGCCGGAAATCCGAAACTATTGAGATTCGCGCCAAATAGGGTTGCGGAGGAGGAACCGGCAACGTTCTGGGTCTCCATCCCGGGTAGCCGGCGTTAAAGTCTACTCGTAGGAGAGTGCAGCGATAGGATCCTGGGAAGCGGCACGCAGGGAAGGATAAAAACCGCCCAGCACGCCGGCCAGAATCGCCAACAGACTGGCTTTGATGACCCAAGGTGTCGTGATCAACACCGAAAGGGTGGGCAGCGTAGCGATGATAACGCGCTTGGCGAGGACCGTGAAACCTAAACCCAGGAGGATTCCCAGAATGCTGAGCAGAAGCGCTTCCCTCAGAATCGCATTGACGATGAACAGCTTGGAAGCCCCCAGGGACTTTAAGATCCCGATCTCTCGCGTGCGCTCCGTAATCGTGGTGTACATCGAAAGATAGATAACCAGAAAGCCGATCAAACAGGCAATGAAGATCATGACATCAATAAAGGTATTGAGCGCGGGAATGGCCGCGTTGGTGATCTGGGAGAGATACTCCTTGATGGAAATCACCGAGTAATCCCGCAGCTCCGGGATGGCTTTGATCCGCTGATTGACGGCATCGGTCTGGTTCGGATCACTGGCCTTGATATAGAACACCGAGGTCTTGTCCAGCGCTCCCATTAAATCCTGCAGCGTCGAGAGCGGAATAAACACGCGCGCCCCCTTGCCGTGCTCCACGATCCCACACACCCGAAACTTGTGACTGAGCAGGTCAACCTGGTCACCGACGCGGAGCTTGTTGTTCTTGGCGTACAGATCGTCGACCAGAATGTCGAAGGCTTCTTCGAAGGGCCCTCCCCTGAGATAATTAAAGCCGCCCGACAGGGCGCTGTAGCTCTTGAGATCGATCCCGAAAATCTGGCTCAGTCCGCCGCTGGTGGTGGTCTGGATCAAAACCGGCGCCGCCACTTTGACCCCTTCCACCCGTTCGAGCACGTCTTTGAATTTGACGGACATTGGAGCACCGGTCAGCCAAAGGAGCTGTGCATTGGGGGGCCGGAACATGATGTCCGCCCCAATCCCTTCCTGCCGCTTGGCGCTATCCACACGCATCCAACTGGTGATCCCCACCACCAGCAGCACCAGCGTCACTTGGATCGCCACGGCCACCACCGAAACGAACGTACGCATCGGCCGGTGGAGGATGTTGGCGACAATCATGGAGTTGATCAAGGCCGTCCGTTCTCCTTCAGGGGTGGGTTGCCTTCTTGCCTACTTCGATCAATTCATAACCTTCGGGACGCATAAGCTCGAACTTGCTGTCATCCATGGGGAGATTGAATTTCATCTCTTCAACGCGGATCGCCAAGCCATAGTCTTCGCGGGGGCGAAAGAGGTCAATGCCGCTGGGATACCAAACATCACCCCATTGTGAATACTGCGCGTAATGGGCATCTGATTCTAGCACACCCCCCTCAGAATACAACTGCTGGCGGGCGACCCGAAGGTCGAATCGATCGATCCAGATCTTCCGGCCGAGCGTCGTGGTGCCGGAATCCGAATGGACGACCTCGTAAATCACATAGTAATTGTCCCTGCCTTCAGACACCTCTTCCTGGAAGATGAGCTGGGGGTCATGGGGTTGCGCTACTGTTATCGGCCGCAGTGCTTCAAGGATATGTTCCGGCCGGAGATTCTCCAAGGGCTTCTTGGAATGCGGGTGGTCGAGTGCACTCCCGATAATGAACTTTTTGTAAGGCGCAAAGGACACCCGAAACTCCCGGCCATCAGACACCATGTCCAGGGCGTTCAGCCCGAAGCTCGGAATTTGCCCGATCATTCGTAAATGGTCTGGGGCCCGATATAGGAGAAACCCTTTGATTTCGTGATAATTTTTCAATTCGCCGCTGGCCAGCGAACCGCTTCGAAGATCAAAACGAACCTTCGCCTGGAAGGTGCGGATGGCTTCGGCCTCAGTATTAAAGCGCTGGACGAGTTCCCCCAGGGTTGCCGTTTGAGCACTCTTTGGGCGCTCAAAGTCTTTGACCTTGTGGGTTTTGACCACGCATCCTTCCCATGCGAAAACCAACAACACGGGGAGGAGGATTGGGATCTTAAGTCGGATTGTGGTCAATCAGTATTACTCCTGGGAAGGCCGTCGGTCGCTTCGAAAAGTGGCGTAGTGTAGGCGGACGTTTCTCCGGTTGTCAAGGTGAATGACCGGCGCCCGCACCTCCAAAGCGGTCTTGGAACTCAGGACTCTGCTTTCTCAACGCCAGCCAGTCCACGAAAATGTCGGGAGTCTGCAGCCAAACCGTGAACCATTGGGCTATCTCGGCCTTCTCTTGACGCTTGTCAGTATAAACTTTTTTGTTTCTTGAGATCATGAGGGCGCGTTTCTTCCCCTTGAGGATGATCTCCCGACAGCGTTCCAATCCCTCGCGGTCACCTTGATTTCTGTATCTACAGAAGCGCCCGTGAATATCGAGCAAGGTTTGCTCGGCTGCGTCCAGGGTGTTGAATTTAAGCAAGCCCTCAAAGGCATCCTGCATTGAATCCTCGCTTTGGCCCCTCGGCCCGCAAGTCAAGGGCTATCGATTCAATTGCGAGACCCGGGGCGTCGGGGTTTGGTCTTCACCTCGGGAGGACTGGATTCGTGAGGTGTAATAGAGGCATCCTGCGCCACGGCTCGTCGATACTCCCGGACGGCATTTTGATGTTGGGCCAGGGTTTTAGCAAAGATGTGGCCCCCGTTGTTGTCGCTGACGAAGTAGAGATAATCGGTCGGCGCCGGGTGGACGGCCGCCTCCAGCGAAGCTTTCCCGGGATTTGCAATGGGGCCCAGCGGCAGGCCGCTTTGAAGATAGGTATTAAAGGGCGAGTCGATCTGCATGTCGGATCGATAGATCTTCCCCCGATAACTATCCTTTAACAGGGCGGCGTAGATGACCGTGGGGTCACATTCCAGGCGTTGGTGGATTCGCAGCCGGTTGAGGAAAACCGCGCTAATAAGCGGCCGCTCGCTCTCCTTGCCAGTCTCTTTTTCGATCAAAGAAGCCAGGATGACCGCTTGATGGAGTGTTAGATTTTGATCTCGGGCCGCATCGAGATATCCCGGCGTCAATGATTTGCGAAAACGTTCCAACATGCGGCTCACAATTTCGAGGACGGGGGTGGGGCGCTCAAACTTGTAAGTGTCAGGGAAGAGGTAGCCCTCAAGCGAGACGGCGTTGGGAGCGATTTCCGCGATCAACTCCACGTGAGTCGTGGCCGCCAGGAATTCATCCCTGCCGGCAAGACCGGCATTTTCCAATATCCCGGCGATATCAAAGATGTTGGATCCTTCCGGGACGGTCACTTCGTGATAATGCACTTCGCCGCGCAGCAGTTTCTGGATGACGTCAAATTCGCTTAAGGGGCGGTCAAAATTGTATTCACCCGCACGGATCACCCGTTTGCGTCGTTCGAGGACCATGGCCGCCATGAAGGAACGGGGGTGGCGAATCACACCTTCTCTTTGAAGCAGCTCCGCTATTCCCCTCAAGCGGGTCCCTCGGGGTATCTCCACGAGTTTTTCTTTCTCGCTGAAGCCTTTGAACGGAGAACTTAAGAGAAACACCCCCGTGATGATGACGGCAAGGCACAACAGCACGATCAATGACATCGTCACGGTTGCGCGGTACCAGAACCTGGAAACAAAATGCATCCTTCTTTTCCTGACGCTTCAGAGGGGACTAAAAGTTTACCGCCTCGAATCCAAACCCTTAACCAGTTTGGAAAACGTCCCCCCTGTCCTTGAGGCTTCCAAGAATTCTTCTGAATCGGTCTTACTTGCGTAGGCTCATCTGAGAGGCGAGCATTAGATGGTGTTACCCGATGCAGACCAGGAGTTTTCATGGCCATGCGCATCGAGATAGCTTTGCAAGAGGAGCATTGCCGCCATCTGATCGATCACATTCTTTCGCTTTTCTCGACGCATGCCTCCCCCGATCAAGACCTTGCGTGCTTCCGCCGTGGTGAGTCGTTCATCCCATAGAACCAAAGTCAGGCCAAGGCGGGAAGAAAGCACCTCGGCAAAAGCCTTGACCTTTTCGGCTTGTGGTCCGATGGTGCCGTCCATGTTGAGCGGATAACCGACGACCACTTTCTCTGAACCATATTCCTCGAAGAGGGTCTTGAGCGCACCGAGGTCTGATTCCAAACCTTTCCTCTTGAGGGTTGCAACCGCCTGTGCCGTGATTCCCAACCCGTCGCTGACGGCCACCCCGATGCGAACGTCGCCAACATCCAACCCCATGATCCGACTATGCATGATCCCCCTCAGACTGAATCTCTCTGTGCAATGAGTCACGGCAGTATAGAAATTCGGGAACGCAAGTGTCAAATGGCAACTGAAGCGCATCCGGGTGGCGGGACGAACAAATGAGGAATTAAGGCGTCTCGAAAAGAGGTTGCAGCGAAGTTAAACCGCGCCCGGCAAGGTGAAAGATTGGAAGTGTCAAGAACATGTCAAGGGAATGCGGCGTGGTGTGGAATTTCAGCCCCGCTTGCGGGGCACTGGATCTTTAGCCCACGGCGCGAGCCGTGGGGGATGGGTGTGCGGAAAGGTTGGAGCCCCGGCAAGGGCGAAAGATGGCAGAATGAGACCGCGTCGACAAGATCGGTCGATTCGCTCAAACCGCCGGGGTGTATGAAGGGAAAGCGGCGGGCAAGGGAACTCAGCCCCGCCTGTGGGGCGCTAGATCTTTAGCCCACGGCGCCAGCCGTGGGGGAAGGATGTGCGGAAAGATTGGAGCCCCGTCAGGGGCGAAAGATGGCTGTAAGAAACCGCATCGAAAGACTCACTTCCTCTCGGATGCACAACGTGGAGGGGCTAAGGGCTGGAAGAAACCCCAAGGGCCGGTCTAAATGCAATTCCACCTTCGCCCCTCCGTTCGCATCCAAAATTCTTTACCCCTCACTGGCTTGACTCCCTCACCCGCCCAGCGTAATCTTTGCTCGTTAGGTTGTTTTGTAAGACTTGGTTCGCCTTTCCCCTGGAAGATTCAATGAACACGCATTTGGTCGGGCACGGAGTTAGAACTTATGAAAACAAGCTCAACGGTTCAGATGGGCTCCACCACTGCTGTGTCTCGTCGGTAAAGCGGATGCAGCCCTGCCGGTGCCCTTTGAGGCGAATCTCCGCCCTCCAACGGGATACACGGCGAGACTGGCAGCGTTTTTCCCGGCAGTCAGGATAGGAGTAATTCGAGCAACCAAATTGAGCCCAGGGGAATGGGGGCAAATCGTCAAGCAGATTCTTGGGTGGATACCCCGCCTTGGCAGCGGGGTTTGTTCCTCCACCCTCGCGGCTTAATAGTTAGTTAGGTGGACTATGAAAAAGTCAAAATCAATATTCCTTTTCTTTCTTTTACTACTCACAGTTTCGCAACTGTATGCCAAGCTTGCCGCAATCTGGTTGAAGCAATTGATAGCATTGAGTGATGTGATTGTTGTTGCCGAAGTTCAGTCGGTATCCAGACCCCTTATCGGAAAACGGTATGCAAGGGCGAGAGTCATCCAAGTTTTAAAGGGCAAGGAGAGCGGCGTCATAAAGTTCTTGGCATCCGCGAGGGGCATCGAAGATGTCTCCGACGCCAAGAAGGGAGAGATAGACTTGCTTTTCTTGACAAGGATGCCCGAATCACAATCATACACGGTCACATTTGCCGGTCGAGGCCGTATGCCGCTTCGGGTTGTCGCGGGGAAAGCTTACTTGACCCTTTGGCCGGATGTACACCTCCCTGAAGGCACTCCAACCATTGAAGGGCCAGATCCACAGTGGCGATTTATTAGGTCTGTCGAAATGGCGACGATAAGGGAGTTGGTCGAAAAAACAATGCACGAGGCGAATTGATTCCATCACTGGCCACCTAACCCGCGCGTGCACCCGACCGGCGCAAAGAGCAAAGCACGCTGTCGGGTGACGCGCCAGCCGTTAGGCTGTCATTCCCCTTGATCCCCATTTGGGAGCAGCATATAATATTCTCGTGCGAGTGATTGCTCTGAAGACCTTGCGACGCTTCTGGGAAAGTCATCCCAATGCACGGCAGGCGTTGCAGGCTTGGTATCAAGATGCCGTACATTCCACCTGGAAATCCCCAGCAGACATCAAGAGCGTATATCGTAACGCCCGCATCCTCGCTAATAACCGGGTCGTGTTCAATGTCAAGGGCAACCAATACCGCCTGGTGGTGGCGGTACAGTATCAGTTTGGCATTGTTTACATCCGGTTTGTTGGGGCCCATTCGGAGTACGACAAGATTGATGCAAGCTTGATTTGAGGAGGGAGTATGAACGTCCGTCCTATCAAAACCGAAGCTGATTACCACGCTGCACTGGGGGAGATTAAGCGTCTTTTTGACTCGACGCCAAACACCCCCTCGGGAGATCGTTTGGAAGTGTTAACGACGCTGGTGGAGTCTTATGAAAGACAGCATTACTCCATTCCTGCACCGGATCCCATAGAAGCGATCCGTTATTACATGGAAAGCCGGGGGCTGTCCCGTCGTGATATTGAACCCTACATTGGCAGTCGCGCACGAGTGGCGGAAGTCCTCAACCGCAAGCGACCGCTGTCACTGGAAATGATAAGGCGGTTGCATGCAGGTCTCGAGATTCCGGCCGAAATACTCATTCAACCTTACGTCGCAGCCTAACCCGCGCCGGACGGGTGACGCGCTGGTCGTTAGGCGGATGGAGATAAAAATGAAGCTGATTTCACTTTTTTGCGTTTTCTTTGGAATCTTTGCGGCAACCCAAGTCTTTGCCCAAAACGAACTCGCGGGTAGATGGATGATGGATGACGTCGTCGTTGCTAAGAAGCATTTACCAAGGGTGACTTGGCTGATCGCGGTTGACGAGAAGACCCTAACCCTTACTGAATTCTCCGACCAAGGAGAGATGGTTCGGAAACTTACCTACAACTTGGACGGAACACAAACCCGCGAAGTGAGCCAATCTGCCAATAAGGAATCGACGTACAAATTTAAATGGAACAAATCCAAGCATAGTGTTGAGATTCGCGAGACACAAGTCGTGTCAGGCATTGCCAATATCCCGCCACAGAGGTATGAGATCAAGGAAACGTGGGAACTGGCAAACGGCGGACGGACCCTCAAGGTTGTACAGAAAATCAATTCTGGAAATCCTGAACTTTTGGGGTTCGAGTTGTTCGACTCCAGGGAAACGTTTCAAAAAGTTCAAGAATGACACTCGAACGCATTCTTTCAAGCACCGCCTAACCCGCGCGTGCAGTGCGCCGTGAAAAGGCGGCGATCTTCAGTGGGTGAAAATCCCATCCGGCAACTGTCGCTCCAGCCGGTAGCAACCGGAGCAGTCCTGGAAGCAGTGTGACGGCTGAAGGCTCTGTTGTAATGAGGTCACCTCGGGTGATCCAGCGAGCAGGCAGGCCGGGCGGTCTGGGGTGGCGGAGAGGCCCCTAGTACCCGTGAAACCGCGTAATGGCGGTGGAGGGAAGGGGCCTTAGTTCGAGGAGAATGTCGAAAGAAGCGAAGGCGCGGAGATTGATGTAAACCTAAGAACTCCGGAAACGGTCCAGAAGCTTCAGACGGCATTGCATGCCAAACCCATGATTCCTCGTCCGAGAGCTGGATGCGGGAAAT
>JBGQBO010000061.1:0-26453 GCA_041494885.1 Terriglobia bacterium | reverse complement strand
GGCGAGGCCGTTTTGATCCTTTTTTCGGTTCTGAGACCTGTTTTTGACTTCGCCTGTGGATTTCTGAACCCGAACGCTTCCTCGAACCCCAAAAAAGTGCTTTTGAGCAACGGCCCGTTTCCAATCTTCAATTCAGCGACACGATATACTTGGACTATGTCATAGTCTCCAGCACCATTCGCCGGTTCGAAGACAAAATGGAGAAACACCAACACTTAGCCGAGATCTTCCACAATGCTAAATGCCAATTGAAGATTGGAAAGACCCGACCCCAATCGTTCCCGGCTCGTGTTCTCGATGGCCGGATAACGTCGCGCACCCTTCTCGGTCAGCGTGGGAATGATCAATGAGCCATCAAGTTTTGGAAGATGTCAGGACACGCATAACGTATTCCGCCATCTTTGACAAAAAGCTATCCCTAGCTACGCTAAAGAAACAGCTGAGCAAATTCAGATTGTCCAATGTGATCTCAGCCCTTGCACAGATTAACATTCTCCTCTCCCGTGAATTGCTTATAGGCGACGATGTAGGGATGCAAGAGCTGCAGGGATCTCTCGTGGCAAGTTTCATCGATGAGGACACGTGTGAAAACAGGCTCAAGCCAAGGTTTGGCCATGCCCGCCGGGACATGCAAGCAATCTTTACGAGGCAACAGATTCTTGCACTCATTCGCTTGTCATTCTTGACTTGTTCAGAGAAGGGGAGGTTGCTTATTGATGACACGAAAGTTGATCGGTACGCCCTAGGACGATGCGCTCTTATCATGAATGATCATCTTTTGACAGAGACTTCAGTCAAGAAAATAAAAGAAGGCAAAATTGACAACCGACGCAGGCATCTTGCATTGCAACTGGCCCCGATATTCGAGCTATATAATCCAACCGATCTCCGCCACGCCATCGTGCGCTCTGACATCCTGTTCTCTGACATTCTCGACTCTGATGCAATGAAAGAGAGAGTACGACAGGAATTAAGAGGATTTGATCTGGGAGATGCGTTTCATGTAGTTACAGGAATGAGCCTCGAACAATATATGGATTTTATACTCATGATGCTCGTGCCATATCTTGGTCATGAGCGCGAAGAATTGATCAGGAGTCCCGGCTTACTTAGAATCCATCTCGATGGCTACCTCAAGAATACCCGCATCGGCCAAAAACAATTTCATGATTACTTGGCACTCGACTCAATAAAACTGTCTGACCTCCAAGGCCGGATAAAACAGGCGCGTCGAACTCTTC
This sequence comes from Terriglobia bacterium, assembly GCA_041494885.1. Taxonomy (GTDB): domain Bacteria; phylum Acidobacteriota; class Terriglobia; order JAIQFV01; family JAIQFV01; genus JAIQFV01. The sequence continues at coordinate 25,212 of JBGQBO010000061.1, read as the reverse complement.
CGTACTGGGACTTTGCGATATTTCGGGAAAAACCGCTTTTGGAATTGCACGGCGATTACCTATTATGCTTGGATCCGGCGTTCTTGCTTGAAAAGCTCGGGGCAGGAATCTTTTGGACGATTGTGAACAGCTTCGGGGAAAAGAAGGATAGGGATTTTGCTTTTCAATCGTTTGGCTACTTATTTGAGTTTTACGTCGACCGGATCATGCAACAAATTTACCCTCCAGTGTCAGGGCTCTTTCTTTCCTTCTCCAAATTTCAAGACGGCCAGGAGGCGTTTGACGGGATGGTGTGTTTGGGAGAACACCTCATTGTTCTGGAATATAAGGGGGGGTTCTTGAAACAGGAGGCTAAGTACAACGAAAAAATCAAAATTTTCGAAAGGGACCTCGAAAACAAATTTGGAACTGGAAAGGGTGGTGGCGTAAATCAATTAGTAAAAAAGATCGAACGCCTTTTCCACCGTGACCCAAGTTCGCGAGACTGTATTGCAAGAGTTCCGCTGACTCAGGTGAACAAAGTAATGCCAGTGATGGTTGTTCGAGAGCCATTCTTGCGAGCCCCCTTCATGAATTGGATGTTAAATACCAGATTTAAGAAATTGGTCAAGCAGAGCAAGATAACAAGAAGGGTCCAAATCGAGCCGCTGACGGTCATTGACATTGATTCCTTGGAGATTCTGAAGAATAACTTGATAGCGAACGACTTCAGTCTTGTACAGTGCCTAAGTGCCCGGGCATCTCGCGATCGCCAACAGCTGAGCGTTTTCCGCAGTCTCGCTCGCGAGCAATTCCGCAGTTACGGGAAACGACAAGACGCTGATCTCGAAACTCAGTTTGATTCTATCTTTGATAGAGTCGCACAGAGTATCTCCCAGGAGGAATGAGTCTCTGCTGTCCTGACGTCGGTGGAAGGAGCGTGGAACAGTGGTGGCGACAACGAACCAGGAAACTAGGGAAATGTCCCTTGAATACGCGGCTGTCTTCATGCAACTTCTTGAACAAGTTGCTTCAGATCAGACCCTAAGAGAAATGGAATTGACTGCGTTTTGGCCGCAACGAGGCCCATTATATCAGGGTGAACTCGCCATCGTTGGACGATCGGTCAATAAATGGTATCCCCAGTGCTCTTTTTTGGGCAGAGAAGCTTCAACTCCAGGAGGTCGCCTTAATATCGCGTCTCAAACCCGAACTGTCTCAGAGACTGATGGATTCCCAGTCAGGCGTCAACCGAGAGAGGAAGACGAAAATGAAAACTGGGAATTCAACAACGCTTACAAGAGAGCTCGCCTGCTAAAAATTGCCAACGCACTCGTCGGATTTCCTTCTCTTTTTTGGACGGAACTCTTCAAGATTGCTCCGGCGGGCGGCGGGAATCCATCTTTGAATTTACGGAGGCTGCAACTTTCTTCTTGTACAGATCTCATTAGATTGGAGCTCCACGAGCTTCGCCCACAACGGGTTCTTGCAATGACCGGGCTAGCAAATTGGCTTGATTGGTTTGCGGAAGGGCTCGGCATCAAGCTCCAGCACTATGACGGACAATACGTCGAGGCCCTTGGCCTTACCGAAGGTGAATCGTGGGTTGTGGCAAAACACCCGATGACAGCAAAGGAGGATCTTTACGCATTGGAAGTCAAGCAGGCTTTCTCAGAACTGGGAAAACCCTTGCCGAATTCCGAAGGTAAATGTGTAACTGAGTTCTGAGACCAAGACTGGACACGAGAACGTTGCCCCATCTCTAATTTGATCGAAACCACTCATTTGGGTGATTATAACTGACGGATTGGTTTTCTTTTTCGGTGACGCCACGGTGACGCAGACGACGAAAAATCGTTCCATATCGGTTCAAAGTCCTTTCAAGCAATCCTAAAGCCGGAAACTCGAAAGACACATGGACCGTTCAAGTTATCCAAGGAGATTCAACTCCGGTCAATGTCATGCAAAATGTCCGACAACAACTCTCAAGGCGAAAACACGGGTTCAAATCCCGTTAGCGCTACCAAACGATCACCTACCCCCGAAAATTCTTTCCTCTGCGTCCCTGCGGTGACTGAATTGTTGATAGATATTCAACTCAGTCCCAAATTCATATCCAAAGGACACGGACCGACACTGACGGCCGCGGACTGAAGTTCGGAGGATGTGTTCCTCCTCTGACCCAGAAAAGCGTAGAAATTTGAGAAAATCAGAACTTAAGTTGATACAATCCCCTGGGCATACCTCATCTTATTCGAATGAGTTTGGTAGTCGATCTGCCACGCATTTGATCGGCCTTACATTGGGTTCATAGTTCATTCTCCCGAAAAGGGGAACCATGGGCCGGCGACAGAAATTAATCATGCTTGCAGTTGCGGCAGGGGTGCTGGCCCTGCTCGTGATGGCCGTCGCCTTTGTGGGCTGGCGCGCCTCGCGGGCTCTTCACCTCTCCCGGCAAGAAGTTCGTTCCGAGCATGAGATCCATTTCTCCGTCCGTCCGTTTTCAACCTCATCCGCCGTGGACTTTGAAGTGGTCAGCACTCTGGCGGTGTTTCTACAAGCGGCTCGATTTCAGGATCATCTTTTTATTGCCGGGCCAGCCGGGTTACTGGAGTACGATCTCAACGGGGCCCCGCTCCGGCAATTTGCGGTCGGACGCGACCTTCCTTCGTCTCCGCTGGTTGCCATCGCTTCGGCGGTCCTGGCGGATTCCCGCGAGCCGGAACTTGTGGTGGCGACTGCGCAGGAGGGGCTGCTTGCATACAATGGCCGCACTTTCCGCCAGATCTATCCCCAGGAATCCGATGCGCGCGCGACGACCGCAATCCTTCCGGTGGCCTCCGGTCATCTGCTGATCGGTACCCAAAAACGAGGGGTTCTTCTTTACGATGGAAAGCAGATCACGCCCCTTCACTCCACCTTGAACAGCCATTACATTACATCTCTTGCCGGCACGGAATCCGACCTGTGGGTGGGGACACTGAGCCAGGGAGTCCTTCACTGGCATTCCGGCGCCACCGAGTCTTTCGGCGAAGAACAGGGACTTCCTGACCAGCAGGTGCAATCAATCTTTTCGGCGGGCGAGAAGACTTACGTCGGCACCGTGATGGGCGTGGCTGTGTTTGATCGCGGCCGTTTTTCCCACGTGCTGGCCCCGGGTGTTCTTGCGACCGCATTGCTTTCCACCCGTACGAATCTCCTCGTGGGATCAGAGGACCAGGGGGTCATAACCATCCCCCTCGAAGGGCGGCGTATTGCTCCCCCTGTCGGTGGCTCTTCCGAGTTGTCTGAAGTCCGCCAATTCATTCAGTCCGGTGAAGACGTCTATGTCCTCACGCGTAGCGCCTTCTATCGAATGAACGCGCGAGGACAGGGTTGGCAGAAGGTATTGCAGCCGGGCACCGCTGTCCTTAGTGATCGCAATGTTTCAGCGTTGGCGGCGGACGGCAGCGGGCGTCTTTGGGTGGGTTACTTCGATCGCGGTCTCGACCTCGTCGAAGCCGATTCCAGACGCGCCACACATGTCGAAAACGAGCACATTTTCTGTGTGAACAGAATCCTGCTTGACGGCAAGACGGGCACAGTGGCGGTGGCCACCGCAAATGGACTCGTCCGGTTTGACGCCTCAGGAAGCCAGGAACAAGTGCTGACTCGGGCAGACGGTCTCATCGCCGACCACGTGACGGATGTGGCTGTGTATCGAGACGGATTGGCAGTGGCGACGCCAGCGGGGTTAACCTTCCTGAACTCCGGGGGCGCACGCAGTCTCTATGCGTTTCATGGTCTCGTCAATAACCATGTGTACGCCCTGGGTGTTTCAGGAGATGAACTCATGGTCGGCACACTGGGGGGTCTTTCGGTGATCGGAGAGGACACGGTTCGTCTCAACTACACAACCGCCACCTCCGGCCTGAAACACAATTGGATCACGGCCGTGGTCCCCGTGGGCGAGGAATGGATGATCGGCACTTACGGAGCGGGCATCCTGGGTCTGGATCGCTCGGGCCGCTTCCATCCTTATGAAAAGGCCACCGCACCGTTCGAGGTCAATCCCAATGCCATGCTGGTCACCTCGCACCACGTCTTTGCCGGCACGCTCGGAAAGGGGCTGTACGTCTATGATCGCGAGAGGGAGCGATGGGCGGAAATCCGCGACGGCCTGCCTTCTTCCAATGTAACGGCGCTTGCGGAAAGCAACGGCACCCTTTACGTGGGAACTGATAACGGACTCGTCCGCATTCAAGAACAAAAGCTCAATCCATGAAAAAAGCGCTACTCGCCTTCATCATCCTGTTCTCGACGACCTCGATCGCCCTTGCCGATGGAGGGGTTCTGATTCCGCGCGACAAGGCGCAGCCCGACCCGGCGGTTCTGTCCCTCGAAGAAATGGAAATCACCATCCGCATCGACAACGGCGATGCCCGCGTGTACCTGCGCCAGGTGTTTGCCAACCATACGAACCGAATCGAAGAAGGCAATTACGTTTTCGCACTTCCCAGCCGCGCGACGGTTTCTGATTTTGCCGTGTGGGATGGACCCACACGCATTCCCGCGGTCATTCTGGAACGGAAGCGGGCCCAGGAGATTTACAATCAACTCAAGCAGCAAGCGATTGATCCTGGTCTGTTGCAGATGGGCGAGCGCGGCGCCGAAGAAGCCAAGCGCAGCTCTATTTTCAGTGCCCGCATCGTTCCCATTCCCCAGTACGGAACCAAGCGCCTCGAGTTCGAATACCACGAGTCGGTCCCGGTCGAAAATCTGAAATCCTATTTTGCCATCCCTCTCCGGCCCGATGCCTACCAAGCCCAGGTGGCCCGGCGCCTGTGGATCAATTTTGAATTACACTCGGCCCATGCCCTTTCGAACTTTCAATCGGCAGCTAAGGCATTTCCGCTTCAGATCGACGTAAACACACCTCACCTCGTCAAGGGACATTTCGAGGGAGAAAACGTCAACCTGACCGAAGACTTTGTGACGACCTTCGAGCTGAGCCGTGCGGACAGTGACAAGGTGGAGGTGCTCACCTACCGGAATCCTGTGAGCGCGCAACCCTCGCCGGTGGAGACGGCTCCCGTCCGAAGCACGAACGAGCCCGGTTTTTTCGAGGTGGAGGCACTCGTCGGCAGCGGCCGGCACGCACCAGCGCCTGCCGAAGCCGGCGCACCCACCTCCAGCCCGGCAAAGACTTTAATCATCCTCTTTGATACGTCCTTATCCATGCAGTGGGAAAAGCTGGAGCGAAGTTACCAAGCCCTGGAAACTCTGCTTCGGACGATGCGGCCCGCGGACACCTTCAATCTGATCCTGTTTAACAGCCAGGTGCAAGCCTTCCAGCCTTCACCGATCGCGGCAGAGGGCAGTGAAATTAAGCGAGCGCTGGATTTCGTTCGCGCCAGCCGCTTGCGCGGCGGCACCGATCTCGAGCGTGCGCTCGCAGATGGATTACAGCAATGCTCGACGGGCGGGGGCGGCAGTCGTTACCTCGTGCTGCTGAGTGACGGCGGAGCGACTCGGGGGCTGATTCAGAACGGCAAAATCGCTTCATGGTACGAAACCAGCTGGAAACGCCTGCCGGAAGCACAGCGGCCTAAAACCTACATTTTCGGCGTCGGGGATGACGCGAACCTGCCGTTGCTCCGCATGCTGGCTCGCCATGACGGACTCCTCGAACACGTTCTGTCAACCGAGCCCATGGACTTCAAGCTCAATTCTTTTCTCTCAAAAATCGGCCGGAGCCCCATCGGGCAGCTGGCGCTGGTCGTCCCGCAGGACGAGGGTCTGGACGCCGTCTATCCGTTGCAGGATTCCGCCTTCTCAGATTCCCTTGCCGCCTGGGTCGGCCGCTACCAAAAACCGCGGCAGGATGTGGTCTTTAGTGTACGCGGCGTCAGGAATGGGACCCCTTTGGAGATCTCCGGCAAGACCGCCCTGCCCCGCGAATCTCTCGATCATCCGCAGTTGCCGCGGCTATGGGCGCGCGCCCGCGTTGATGCCCTGCTGGAAAAGATCCAGCGGGAGGGCGAAGACCAGGCGACGATTGATGAGATCATCCGACTCGCACGTCAATACAAATTCGTCACGCCCTACACCTCTTTTCTGGCCGTTCCTCGTGCCTTGCTGCGTCCCCGCGTGATCCGTCCCGGGGATCCCGTCCTGCGCGTGAAGACAGACGAATCGATTGTTTCGGTTGTGGCACTGTTTCCTTTTGGGCTCATCCAAAAACTCCGGTACCTTCCCGGGGAAGATATCTGGCAGACGCGCTTTCTGGCTCCCGGCGACATGCAGGATGGAACTTACAGCGTCCGGCTTGTTTTGCGTGACCGCCCCGGGCACACCTATCGTGAATCAAAGACCTTTGTGATTGCCAGTAAACCTCCGGTCATTCAAATCAGGCTCGATCAGAAACGGTTTCGGCGGGGCCAGGTCGTGGATCTAAAGGTCTCTGCTACCCAAAGTACGCGCACCCTGGTTGCCCGGCTCGAAGGAGCGATCCCCGTCTCTTTGAGGTGGGATCCGCGAGCCGGCGCCAACACCGGACAGTTGGTCATTCCCGGGCAGGCGATCCCCGGAATGTACAAACTCATCGTCACCGGTGAGGACATCGCACACAACATCGGTACGCAGGGGGTGGACATTGAAATCATTCCCTGAATCATTTCGCAGATTACTGTTCGTTCTCTGTGCGGTGGCCGTCGCGATCACGGGCGCCGGCTGGCTGGTTCTGAGTGGCAGTACCTTGCCCTCCTGGATTCGCAACATCGAGGCTCGAACGGAGATTGAAGCCGCCTTCTTCCGCCTGATGTCACTGCCCGGCGGCGAAGTGTTTTACCGCAGGCCGCCCCATGAAACGAGGGCCGCCCTCGCAGATTTAATCAAGAAAGAGCCGAGGGAGGCTCAACTCCACTCCCTGCGGGCGCTCGAAGATGAACAACAGCTCGATTTTGCGGCGGCTGAAACGGACTGGAAGCTCTATGCCGGGAATTCTCCAGACCAGGGAGCCACTCACCTTGCCCTTGCAGACTTTTATCACCGCAGGCTGCGGCCGCCGGATGAAATCAAGGAGTTGTCGGCAGTCGCCAACTCAGCTCCAGAACCATCTGAGAAACTTATTCCGGTTCAGAACCAGCGGTCCTGGCAGGCCTTCGAACGGATTTTCGGCGTCATCCGCACCCAGGGACTGTCCAAGGAGATTTCCATCGCGCAGTATCGAAGCTGGCTCGCCCGGTATCCGCGCGAGCATTCGCTCTACCCGCGATTCCTGGAATTTCTGCTGTCGCAAAGGGAATATGGGGCTTCCAGTCAGCTCATCGAGGATTACCGCAAACAGTTTCCAGACGACGAAATCTTTCCGGTCAAGGCCGAAGCCCTTGTGGAATATCGCAAGGGTTCACTGGTGCACGGCCTGGCGGTTTTCGAAAAGAGTTTTCAGCCCCTTTGGGCGCCCGAGTTGATCAAGAGCTATTTCGACCTGCTTGCGCAGACGCATGGCTTGAGGAAGTTTCTTGACGATGCGCGCGCCGCCGTGAATGCCCATCCCGAAGACCTGAGCGCCACGGCCCGCATTTTTTACTACTACCAGCAGCAAGGCAAACTCGATGCCGCCCAGCAGTCCATTACCCAATTCCGTCTCCACAAGGATGCGAACCAGTCCGCCTGGACCGCGCAGGAGCTGTATGTATGTGCTCGCCTGCTCGAAGGCATTCACGTTTACCCCGAAGCAGCACGGTATTATTTTGCGCTTTATAACAGCAGGGGCATGAATGATGGGCCAGAGCGCGCGATGGGCGGACTTGCGGACTTGCTGCTGACCGCCCCGGAGACCCCGATTCGGTTCGGCGCCGGCGAACTCTCCATGTACCGTGACATCGGGACCATGGACCCAGGCCCCGGTTATCTGAACGGCATTCTCTCGTTGATCTTGAATACCACCTATCCGGCCGGCGAATTCATGGAAGAAGACCAGCGTGCGATCCCCTATTTCCACCGATCGCGTGCCGCACAACTCCTGGCTCTTCTCGACGCCAGGTTTCCGAACTCGCCCCAGCGTCCCGTATTGCACACAAAGCTGCTGGAGTTTTACTCCACTTCCGGCGAAAGCGAAGGGGTGATCCGGGGCGGAACCGAATTTCTTGCTGCCTTCCCGAAGGCTTCGCAACGCACCCGTGTCGCACTCCTTATGGCAGATGCTTACTCGCGCACCCGAAAGACACAAGAAGAGTTTTCTATTTACGATTCCGTCCTTCAGGAACTGGCGGCGAAAGCCGACCAGATGCCGCTGGGGAGTGGGGCTGCGGGACCGGGGGAGATTCCCGAAAAAGGAGCAGAAGTAGAAGAAGAGGAAGGTCCCGAAGGTGCCCAGCCGCGTCGTGGGGCACCGCAGGAAAAGAACGGCGCGTTTCAAGTGGCTTCGTCGCCCACACCCACCCAGGTCGGCGCCCGCTCACCGGAGTATGCGCGAGTCCTGGAGCGTTACCTGGCGCGATTGGTGGAGCTGAAGGAAATCCCAAATGCGCTGGCCGTGCTTCGCCGGGAAATCGACCACAATCCCGATGACCCCGGTCTCTATGAGCGTCTCGCTGTTTTCCTGGAGCAGAACCGCCTGGGCGCGGAACAGGAAGAAATCTACCGGCGTGCCATCGCTCGCTTTCCGGACCGGTCCTGGTATCATAAACTCGCGCGGTACTACTTGCGGCATGAGAAAGCCGCAGCGTTCGGACGGCTGACCCAGCAAGTCGTTAATATTTTCAAAGGCAGTGAGCTGGAGGGATATTTCCAGTCTCTTGTGGGCGGCAGCCCCGCCTTGTACCTGCGCCTGAACCAGTACGCCAACGAGCGATTCCCTCACAACCCGGTGTTTGTCCACAATCTGCTGAACGCTTACAGTCGGACCGAAACCTGGGACCCGGCCGCGTGGGAAGCGCTCTTACGGCAACATTGGTTCGAGGAATCCAATCTTCGCAGCCAGTTTTTTGAATATCTTACTCGCACTGGAAAATTCGAATCTGAATTGAGGTTGTTGAGGAAAACCGCGGCGGCGGCGGGAAAGGATCCATGGGAGGCGTTCGTTGAACGCAACCCCGCCGCAGGACAATTCCTGGCCGAAGCGGAGCTCTGGCGGAGCCATTTTGAGGACAGCGCCCCGGTGCTCAAGGCCTTGTCGGAAGTCTATCCAGCGGACGAGGAACTGGGGCGCACGGCATCTTCTGTTTTTCGTTCATTGGCCTACTTCGACCCTGCAAAGACCGGTGTCGCGGTTAAGATCGAGAACAACTTGCTGGAGGCGAATCCCGGCAGCACGGAGACCCTGGCTCGGATTGGAGACATCTACGCCGATCGTGAGCTCTTCACCCAAGCCGCCCCATTCTGGGAGCGCATTCCTCGCGTTGCCCCGGGAGAATCGAGCGGCTACCTGGAAGCCGCCACGATCTACTGGGACTACTTCGATTTTGACAATGCGCTTCGCCTGCTTGCGGAGGGGCGGAAAAAACTGGGTAACGAGGACCTCTATGGCTATGAGGCCGGCGCCCTTTACGAAAGCAAGCGGGATTATTCACGGGCAGTTCACGAGTACGTGAGAAGTGCTCTCGCCGCAGGCGGGGAATCGCCTGCGCAAAGCCGACTGCTCGAACTCGCCCGCCGGTCCGGATTCCGGGATCTCGTGGATCGGGAAACGAACGAATTGGCGTCCTCCGCCGGAATTTCCCCCTCTTCAGTTTCTCTTCGGGTCCGCGTGTTGGAGGCGCAGAATCGCAAACAGGAGATGACAGATTTTCTGGAATCGGTGGTAAGCCAGGCGACCACGATCGAGCAAGCCGCTGACATTGAGACTCTGGCTCAGCAAAGATCCCTCGAAACAGTCCGCCAACACGCGCTTGAGAAAGAGGCGGCCCTGGCGACCGATCCAGTGACGCGCCTCCAGTTGCGTTACACGCTGGTCCGATTGTACGAGAGTCGCAAGGATTTGGCGTCGGCGCAAAGGAATGTCGAGGCACTGTACCACGAGAACCCCAGGATTCTGGGCGTCGTTCGCGCCACGGTGGACTTCTATTGGCGGGCCAAACTGTATCCCCAGGGGATCGCGGTGTTGCGGCAGGCAGCCCGCGATGCCTACCCCGAACTCGGCAAGCAGTTTACTTTCGAAGCGGCCCGCAAATCCACGGAGGCACGATTGTTTCAAGAGGCGCGGGACCTGCTTGCCCAGCTTCTTAAGGATTCCCCTTATGACAGCCAGTACCTCGCCGCCACGGCGGACACTTATGCACAAGCGGGCGACTCTCAAGGCCTGAAGCAGTTCTACCTCGAGAAGATCGCGCTCCTTCGCAATGCCCCGTTTTCAGCGGATGAGCGCAAGACGAGGGTCGCGACGCTTCGCCGTGGATTGATCCCTGCACTCACGCGCCTGGAGGACTACCCCGGGGCGGTGGACCAGTACATCGAACTGATCAACAGTTTTCCGGAAGACGAAGGGTTAACGACGGAAGCGGCCCTTTTCGCGGGACGGTACAAACGCCAGACGCAACTCGTGGATTTCTACGGCAAGACGATCCAGCAGTCACCCAAGGACTTTCGCTGGCCCGTGGTCCTCGCACGGATCCAGGCCAGCCTGGAGAACTTCCCCGCCGCCATTGATTTTTATGCCAAGGCCATCACGATCCGACCGGATCGCGTCGACCTCTTCATGGCCCGGGCGAGTCTCGAAGAGCGTTTGATGCGTTTTGATGACGCCGCCGGTGACTACGAGCACCTTTACCAATTGGCTTACAAGGATCCGAAGTGGATGGAAAAAATCGCCGAGGTCCGCGCCAGGCAAAGCAGAGCAGGCGAGGCGGTGGCCGCATTGAAAACCGCTTTGATTGACGGTCGCCCCGAGCGAGCCGACAAGTACTTTGACGCCGCACGCCGCCTGGAGTCCTGGGGTCTGCTGACTGAAGCCCGCATGTTTGCGGAACAGGGAGTTAATTCCGCGGGCGGCGATCTGCTCGCAACGACCGAAAATCACGCCGGAGCCGCTCTCTATACTCGCATCATGACCCGGCTTCGGCAGCAGGAAAAGGCCTATGCCACTTTACAGAGTGGGCTCTCCAGCGCGTCTTCAGCCTTGGAGGTTCTCAAGGAGCAGGTGGCCCGGCAATCCATTGCCGCGGTCACTGACCGCGCGTGGCGCCAGCGAGCGCAGGAAATTCGCATTGAGAATGCACGGACCGGCATGGGAGCAGCCCTGGTTGAAATGGGAAAAACAGTGGCGCGCTACTTTACCCCTGAGGAAAAATCTTCTTTCGTGCAATTTGCTCAAAAGCTGCGTGGCCCGATGAGCCTGGAGGATGTGGGGACTTTCGCTCTTCCCCTCGTGCAAAGCGCCGGCCTCGCGGACCTCGAAGCCATCTGGCGCTATGAACGGATGATGAATGCTGATGTGCCATCCGACGTCCTCATCGGACAGATGCACCCCCACGTGGAACTTCAGCGTCGGCGGTTGAAATTCACAGACCTGGGAAAACAGCTGGAGCGGTTTGCCCCTCGCCTTGATATGAATCAACAGCCTTTTGTCTTGTCGACAGCAGCCACTGCCTATCGTTCTGCCGGTGAGGTTGAAGATGAATTGCGGGTTCTGATTGAAGTTTCTCCGATTCATATGAGCCGCGACGCTCAAAACCGCTTCCTGGAGTTGCTGTTAAACCGGCGGCCCGAGGAGCTGGTAAAGATGGGTTCGGTCTGGACCCCCTGGGGAGAGCAAACCGCCGATTTCGTAGTGGCCCATGGGGAGCCGGCGTTGGCGCACGCGGTCGTTTCTGCTCGCGGCCGGAGCCGGCCCGCAGTCTGGTCGAAAGCTTTCAATGCACTGGTCGGCCTGTACTTTGTCGAGCCGGCGCCCGGGGTGAGCAAGGAATTCCTCGAGTCATTGGGGGACCTGACGATCGGCGAACGGCTGGGAAGAGCGGTCAATCGAGACGATCAGCTTGCCGGTGATCTCTGGTTTTATTTTGGGTCGCGGTTCGGCGAATATTTGGGTGTCACCAAACAGCCCCGTGCAGAAGACTTTCTCCCTTCAGAATTGGAACAGAGCCCTGCGACTGCGTCCGGATATCTGGCCCTGGCCGACTATTATTCGGAGAGCGGAAACACGCGCGCTGCCATTGGCGATTACAACCACACTCTCGAGCTGGCCCCGGGTCGCGCCGATGTGCATGACCGCCTCGCCTTGTCCTACTACAAACAAGGCGCTCGAAGCGAGGCCATTGCGCAGTGGAGGCAGGCCTTCTCCACCCTGTCCAGGCAGGTGAATAGTTCTCGTGTTCCGGAAAGTTTCTGGGGTGATTTCGCGCGCGCCTGCGATCATCTGCGGACGCGCCGGCTCCTGGCCGATTTGAAACCCGATGTGGATGCACTCCTGCGCGCTTACCTCCATCGCAATGGAACCTACCGTTCGAACGCACTGCTGCACAGCGCGTACCTGGCCGTTGGCGAACCGGTGGCGGCGACCGCCTGGCTCCTCGAGCTCGCCTCCGCAGCTCCGAATCCGACCGCCGTGCTGGCCGACGTAGCGAATGTACCCTGGATTCCGCTGGCCCAGCGCGCTCCCATTTATCAGCGCATTCTGGAGGCGAAGCAGAATGCCCTGGGCAAGTCCGAAGGCTTTGAGCGGGACAACACCCTGGAAGAGTTGCGCTCCTGGCAAATACGATGGCTGAAATATTTGATCCAGAGCAAACAATTCGCGCAAGCCGGTGACTTTGTAATCTCCCTCCCCGAGGACACGCAAAAGGCAAGAGCCGCGGACCTGGTGCCCCTTGAACTCCAAGTGGCGGCGAGATTGGGCACCTTGGACACGAAGATCGCCACCTTTCGGTCCGATCCCCCGAGTGCTCCTCCATCTGACCTCTTGCGAACATCCGCTCGACAGCTTTTTGAAGGAGGAGACAAGCAATCCGCCCGCAAGGTCCTCGAGTTTGTCTTCGCTCGTGAAATCGACGAACACCGGCTCGTGGCGACCAATTTTCTCGGTCTCGCCGAGATCCGCCTTGCCGCCGGCGACACCGCGGGGGCCGTAGAATTGTTAAGGCGCCTGGTCGTGGTGGTGGGGAGCCCGTTCGAGAATCTGGATCCTGCCGCGGCCCTCCTCGAAAAGACCGGCCACGCCGCAGAGGCCGTCGAATTTCTCGATCAACTGGTGAAAGCCACTCCCTGGGAGCCATCCTTCCGGTTGCGCCTCGCAAAAGCGAGAATCGCTGCCGCCCAGGAGGTCAACTCGGCCCGCGATACGCTTGTGAAGATTGCATCCGGCAAGGAATCTCCATATAGCATCCGGGTCGATGCCGTGGCGGCGCTTGCCGGCGCTCGGCCCGGTGCTGAATTCGGAAGTGGGGAGCTGAAATTACTTGCGGGGGATGTTCATGGGATCTCCCCCGCCTCGGCGGACCAGCCATTTTTCTACGACGCCCGCTTGAAGGCGGCGGAGAATCAGGCCGATTCCCGGCTTAAACTCGAGTTACTCGAGAAAGCGCTCGCTGACACTCCTGCACGGGATACGGCCCGAATTCCTTTGTTCAACGCAGCGTCGCGCCTGCATGCAGATGAATATGCCCTTGCAGCGGTTGAACAACTCTTGCGCGGGCAGCTTCTCCTTCGCACACCCGCTGGCGAGAACACTGGGGAGGACGAGATCATTAGTTCGGAGGAAAGCGAGACCGGCCAAGAAGAGGCCCCGTCGCCGGCCACCGTGTCGACCAGGCATCCTCTCCAACAACAGGCGCAGATCGTTGAGTCGGTTGCGGATGCCATGGTCCGGCTCGGTCGCCTCAAAGAAGCGCTTCCCTACCTGGAGCTATCGAAGAAACTGGAGAAAACTGCCCCACGCCGAAAGGAGATCAGTGAAAAGATCTCCGATGTCAAAAACCGGCTACGACGCGAACAACTCAACCTGGCCCGACAGCCGATTCTCCATGAGGGGCTGGACCAGGATCGACAGGTACGCCCGCGGGTTGTCGTGCGGGTTGCAGCGCCTGCCAAAGCCGCTGGGAAAAGGGGGTAAGAGACCATGAAACGCACGATCATATTCCTGCTCACCGGCGTCGTTTGTCTCGGACTGAGCTGGGCCGCTTACCAGGCGACAGCCCCCGAAGAACCCCCGCTTTCCCGCTATGTCCCCTCCGGCGCATTGCTCTATCTTCAGGCGAAGGATTTCTCTTCCCTCCTCGCCGGCTGGAATGCGTCGCCACAGAAACAGCGCTGGATGAAAAGCAGCAACTACGAAGTGTTTTCCCGGTCGCGTCTTTTTCTGCGCCTTAAGGATGCGAGCAGTCAATTTACGACTGCGGCCGGAATCCCTCCGGATGGAAGTTTTCTCTTACAGGTGGCGGGGAAACAGAGCGTACTCGCTCTCTATGACATCGGCAAGCTTCAGTTCTTGTACATGACGAAGTTGTCCTCCGCAAACTCCATGCAGTCCGCACTCTGGCAGACGCGCTCGAAGTTTGAGACGCGCAGCGTGAGTGGAATGACCTTCTACGTGCGGCGTGATCCGGAATCTGAAAAGGAAGTGGCCTTTGCTGTCAACGGCGAATATCTTCTGCTGGCGACTCGCGAGGATCTGATGGCAGGAGCTTTGAAACTTATGGGAGGAAGCACCGATCAAAGTGTCGAAGTGGAGCCCTGGTGGTCACAATCGGTGGCTGCGGGAGGGGTCATGGGCGACTTGCGGATGATCATGAACCTCGAAAAAATCATTCCGAGCCCTTATTTCCGCTCGTACTGGATCCAACAGAACATTACCGATATGAAGCAATACCGTGCCGCGGTCTCCGACTTGTTCCTCTCCGAAAAGGAAATTCGCGAAGAGCGCGTCCTCATGAAAAAGCCTGCGGCAGGGGGAGAAGCTTCTGAAGGAAATGGGTCCGACTCGGTTGCGGACCTTGTTCGTCTCGTCCCTCCTCAGGCCGGGATTTATGAAGTGAAAGCCAATCCCTCCGCGGAGGTTTGCTTCAATTTGCTCGAGACCAAGATACTGGCCCCCCATCCTGGGCTGGCCGTGGCTCCGGGCCTCGCGCCCCAAGTGCACCTGACGTCAGGGGAGACCGGTAACATCTCCGACCTGGAGAGCCGCATCGATCAGGCCCCTGTCCGCAGCACAACCCCGCTTGATGCGGCATCTCCCTTGAAAGAGCTCTTCCAGAAGTACAAGCCTCGTGCGATTCTCCAGGTCCAATCCTCGGAGCGCGACCGGGACGGGGTCTTCGTCCGATTGCACACAGGCTTTGCTCTACACAGTGAACTGGATTGGGACGAAGCAGGAGTTCGATCGGCGCTCGTCGACTTTATTCGTCCCAGTCTCACGGCTGGCAAATTGGGAGTGGCTTGGATGTCCCGGGCCGGCTACCAGGAACTCGATGGCCTGTGGACATTCGTGACCGCGGCTCGAGGGAGATATCTGCTGATTGCAGATGATCCTGCTTTGATGAACGGTATGCTCGCCCGCTTGAACGAAAAGGTCGCCCTGCAACCTGCGCTCTTCATAGGAGGAGTTAATCTAACGCGTGAACGGGAGAATTTTGCCAGGCTGACGGACCTGCTCGACAGGGGCAACAGCGTTGCGGGCACGTTTTTGACGGGACGACCCACCCCACAGTTTTTCTCGGATAATATCGGGAGCCTGGGTTCCACACTGGCGGAAGTGTCCTCCGAAACAATTGTCGTTCGCGATGCAGGCGAAAAAGTCTTGCAGACGGTGACGTACGAATGGGCTCGCTGAGAACGCTCAGTGCTTTCTTTGTTGCGGGGATGTTGATTTCATCTTCTCCGTCAGGGCGTGTTGACGCGCAGCCCTTTCCAGCCCCCGATTCTGCTGCCTCAACAAAATCTCTCTTCATTCAGTCGGCCGTTCAGGTGCTCGAGCGTGAGTTTGCGGGGAGAGGGGTTTCTTTTCTCCTGCTCGATGCCCGGAGCGGAGTTCTGCTGACCTCCCGATGGGACGACCCGGAGAAACGCATCCCGCTGGGTTCGCTGGTCAAACCCTTCACGGCCCTGGCCTATGCTGAAACCCATGAGTTTCACTATCCCGTTCACGTCTGTCGGGGAGGAGCGAGCGGCTGTTGGCAACGCCGCGCTCACGGTAAACTGGACATCGTGTCTGCGCTCGGGGTCTCGTGCAATTCTTATTTTCGCGACCTGGCCGAGAATTTGAGCGGGGAGCAGATGTTGCTTGTGGCGAACCGCTTCGGTCTCGATGCGCCGGACTCAGATCTGACGGGACCTGCACTCATGGGACTTGGAGATCGCTGGCCGATCTCTCCTCTGCACATGGCGCGCGCTTACCTGGAACTCGAACACCGCCGCGACCAGCCGGGCGTGGGCGAAGTCCTTGCCGGCATGGCGCAGTCAGCGCGGCGGGGAACGGGGATGGGGGTCGGTCGGGCCTTGAAATACTCCGACGCGCTCGCCAAGACAGGCACGGCGATCTGCATCCATGAGCGACATGCCCCCGGTGATGGATTTGTCGTCGCGTTGGTGCCGGCCAATCGCCCCGAGCTCCTGCTCATGGTCCGTGTCCATGGAGTCCCGGGTACTGCCGCATCCGTTACTGCCGGACACATGCTGAGCCGTTTAGAGGAGTAGCCCCGGGATGAAAAGAGCCCTCTTGCTTCTTTTTCTTCTTCTCCTGTTGAGTCAGCCCACTCGCGCACAAAACGTCCGCATCGGGGTCCTGGGACACTACCATCCGCTAGAAATCACTCTGACCGCTACGCGGGAAGAGGCCGTTGTAGTCACAGCTCGTGAGAATGCAATCATCCTGGAACCCGGCTCTCACCAAGGGATGATCGAGATCCGAGTTTCCGGAGACAGCTTGCTTCTCAGGTATGGCGGGCAAATCATTCGAGCCTCCGAGATCCATGCTGGAGGGCGTGACGATCGTGCGACGGCATTCGTTCTCGAAATCCCAGGAAAAATCAGCCGCACTTACCGCGGCACGCTCGACGTGAGAGCCGTTGACGGCGGGGTTGCTCCCATGGTCACGATGGATCTGGAGACGGCGGTGGCTTCCGCCGTTCAAGCTGAATCTTCACCCAACACCCCGCCGGAAGCGCTCAAGGCTCAAGCGGTGGTCACTCGCTCCTATTTTGTCGCCGGCAGGGGACGTCACCACGATTTTGATTTCTGCGATCTCACGCATTGTCAATCCCTGCGCGGGCCGCCTCATCCGGAGAGCCCCGCTGCCGTCGCTGTTCGCGCAACGCGAGGGCTGGTGATCACCTATCTAGAGAAGACTATCGCGACCATGTTTACGCGCAGTTGCGGCGGGCATACACGCACCCCCGCCGAACTCGGTATCCCCAGTAATGGTTATCCTTACTTTGCAGTGGTGTGCGACTACTGCGACAGGAATCCCTCACGGTGGAGCCGTCGGATATCACAACAGGATGCGGAGAGATTGTTTGGTCAAGGCGAAGCGGGACGACTCTCGATCGATCGGCGTCTTGGATGGAACACTGTCCCCAGCAACAATTTTACAGCGCAACCAACGGATGGGAACGTGCTTCTGGACGGTGTGGGTCAAGGACATGGGATCGGCCTCTGTCAGCGCGGGGCAAAGGCCATGGGGGAGGGCGGAGCGAATTTCCGCGAGATCCTCAACCATTACTTTCCGAACACCCGAGTGACCACTCTGGAGGGACCACAGACACCGTGAGTCTTAAAGGAAAATTATGTTCAAGAAACAGCTTTCTCTTATTCTGAGCATCATGCTCATCTATGTTCTGGGAATCCAACTCACTTATGGTACCCAAGATCCAAATAAGCAAGCGAACCAGGCTCAAAAAGTCAGGCAGAGTGTGAAGCGGATTGGAACCGGCGAAGCAGCACATCTTGAGGTCCGACTGAAGGATAAAACCATTCTCCGGGGTTATGTCAGGGAAGCCGGAGAGGACAGCTTTGTTGTCGTCGATTCCAAGACGGGAATTGGTTCCACCGTGCAGTATCAGGAAGTCAAACAGATCAAGGGAAAAGGCCTTTCATCGGGCGCCAAAGTTGCCCTCGGGTTTGGAATTGCAGCGGGTGCCCTGACGATCCTCGTTCTTATCGGACTTCACCATGCCGACTGAGGTGTCGTAGTCTTCCCATGGCATGGAGATAAAAGAGGGCACCCCTTGGCCGATGTCCCTCCGTGGGGCGCTTTACACGACCTGATGAGTGAGAGCCTGAAACGAATGTCACTCCGTAGAGATGGAAAGACTTTTCCTTGATTTTAGCAAGTTAAGGACCGAAATCGTGTGTTCATAGCTGGGAGCGTTTCCAACCGAACCGGGCGGGGGTGGCAAGGTCGTGGCATGGGCCAATCGCAGCGCGGGCACAAGCCTTTGTTTCCAAACTACGGGTCGAGGTGGGTATCAGAAACGAGGCTTCAAATTTGGAATCCGGGTTAAAACGCCGCTCCGCCGCAATCGATCTTGCCGTTGCGGTGGCGTTCTTTCTGGCCGCCTCGGCATGCTGGCCGGTTTTGGATCCGATCTTACGAAATGGCCGCGGCTTGGGTATGGTCTTTGCGCTCGCCACTTATCAGTTCATGTGTGAGGGCCTGGCTCTGCTTGCGATCATGGGCATCCGGCATGAACGTTTTTCCGATTACGGGTTTGTCGCACCCAACATCGGCAAATCAATTGCGCTGGCATGCGTCCTGGCTGCAGTTTACGATCTTGGCTTGTCGTGGCATGTCGGCGCATTGATGTGGATTCCACTACGACGGCAGCCAGCGGTACGCATGTCGCTCACGGCCGGGTTTCCGCTGTCTGTCGTTGGCCTTGCAATCACCGTGGCCTCCTGGGGTTTTTTCGAGAGCTTCTTTGGAGTCTTCTTTGCCGCCAAGCTCAACCAGGCACTTGGCCAAACGGGTCGCGGCTGGTTTTCCCCGGGAACCCTGGGATTCGCTTTGTTCAACGGACTGATCCACCTTGCGGTGGGCCAAGGCGTACAAGGCTTTGTGGCCAGCTTCGCATCGGGATACGCGATTGCGGTGATTCCTGCAGTGACTGGGAATGCATGGGGGAGCACAATTGTCCAAACCCTGACTGACGCGGTCGGGAAGCTCTGAGTTAAGTTGAGTATTCCATCGCGTGACAATGCCAAGTACAGGATGGAATGGGTTGGTTAGCGCAGACAACGTTCGCCATAGCGGGCGATGCCCGTGATGCCTGATCGGATGAGAACGAAGCTTTGTTCATTGATCAGCGAAATCCACTAGAGAGACTTGGATTGTAAGAAAGGATTCGCAAACAGGCCATAATTGCGTCCCCCCCCATCCTCCCAACGGACTGTCGAATGCCGCGACCCGACCTTTCACCCTTCATCTAATCTTAATCAAATCTTAATCGAGTAAACGTTGTGATCCTCCGCAATCCTGTCATGCTAAGATAGGGCTTTGAAATTCGCTCCTTCTTTCCGTAAACCGGTGGAATGAGCCTCCTACTTATTGTCATCAAGGAGCCCATGTTATGAAAGCTGCTCGACTTCTTGTGTTCTGCCTGGTCTCTTTCCTTCTTCTGTCGTCGCTTGCTCTCGCGCAGCAGATCTCGCTCACCATACTTCACACCAACGACACGCACGGGCATTTGTTGCCTTTCAGCTATCCCTCCATTGTCCCTGCCGGGTCGGAACTCGCCGGGCTCAAGATTCGAAGGGACATCGGCGGGATTGCCCGCAGATCCACGCTGGTCAAGCGCCTGCGCACGGAACTTGAGACCCGCGGCACTACGGTGTGGCTCATGGACGCGGGAGATTTTTCCGACGGCACTCCCTTTTCGACTGAATACCACGGCGAGGCGGACATCGCGGCTATGAACGCCATGGGATACAACTTTTCCACTCTCGGCAACCATGAGTTTAACAACCCGCTTGCGGTGCTTAAGAAACTCATTTCGGAGTTCCGCTACTCCGTGCTCTGCGCCAACGCGATTGAGAACTCCACCGGCAAGCCCTTGACTCAAACCTCCGTGATGCGGGAAGTGGGCGGGCTCAAAATCGGGATTTTCGGTATCCTGACCCACGAGGCGGCCACATATCCCGCCAGTAAGGATGGGGTCACCGTCGCGGGAGAAATTGAAACGGCCCGGAGCATGGTGACGGCCCTCCGCCCTGGAGCTGATATTGTCATCGCCCTCTCGCACGCCGGTGATGAGATGGATGAGAAGATCGCCGCCGCCGTCCCGGGACTCGATGTGATTGTCGGTGGACATTCGCACTCTCGCCTCCCTACCGGCCAGTTTGTATGGCGCTCCGATGAGCTCAAAGCCAAGGAGGTTAACGGAACCATTATCGTGCAGGCTCACCAGTGGGGCGGCGAACTCGGCCGGCTCGACCTGCTCTTCACCAAGGACGAGCAGGGGGCCTGGCATGTTGATCGCTACCGTGAGCGCCTGATCCCGGTCATCCCGGACATCCCCGAAGATCCGGCGGTCGCTGCCGTCGTGGATCGCTACTGGAAACCAATCGCAGTCCGTTACGGGGAAATCATCGGAAAGGCAGCGGATGACTTCAGTGAGCGAGGCGACGACCTGACCCCTTATAATCTCGTGGCCGACTCGATCCGCGAGGCCATGGGCACCGATATCGAGTTCGAAAATATGGGTGGCGTGCGAGCACCCCTGGTTCAGGGCAACATCACGCTGGCCGACATCATCGATATGGATCCGTTCGACAACAAGGTCGTGACCTTCAAGATGACCGGGAAACAGCTCAAGGAAATTCTCATGAGATCCCGGCCGGCGGTCTCGGGACTTCGATACCGGTTGGAGAACCGAGAGCTTCGAGAGCTCACGGTCGGCGGAAAACCGGTGGAAGACGATCGCACCTACACCGGGGCAACCAACTCCTATTTTGCCGGCTATGCCTTGAAAGGGATCGAAGTGACAAACACCGGTAAGGCCCGCCGGGATGTCCTGGTCGAACAAATCCGCAAGAAAGGGACCGTGACCCCCGCCTATGATGGGCGCCGTTTCGTCATCGGTAATCGATCCTCGGAAAATACGACACCATAACCCCACTCTGGTTAAGCAACCGGGAAGAAACCATAACCACTAACAACTCCGGATCACCGGTATTGACCCCATGACCACGACGCTGGATCGTCCTGTTCACAGTATTGCCTTTCGACACCGTCGCGCCCTCAACTGGCTGACACTCGGCACTACCTATGCCGCGATGTATATGGGGCGTTACAACCTCTCGTTTGCCAACAAGTCTCTCTCCGACACGTTTGGTTGGGACAAGACACAGATTGGCGCCATCATTTCCACGATGCTGACGATTTACGGTCTTTCGGCCCTGTTTAACGGGCCGATTGCCGATCGCATCGGGGGACGCAAGGCGATGCTCATCGGCGTGTGCGGTGCCATCGTCTCTAATCTCGCCTTCGGTTTGGGTGCCTACCTGGGTTTTCTGGGTACCGGCACGCTGCTGCTCTTTTACTTCTCTTCCGTCTGGGCCATGAACGGCTACTTTCAGTCCTATAGCGCGCTCTCGCTCATCAAGGTCAATTCGGCGTGGTTTCACGTGCGTGAGCGGGGAGTCTTCTCCGCCATCTTTGGTTCCATGATCCAAGGGGGGCGGGCCCTCATTTACGTGATTGGACCGATTGCCGTAGGCCTGCTCCCGTGGCAATGGGTGTTTTTCATTCCCGCCGGGATCATGACTGTGATGGCGATTCTGACCTATGGGTTTGTGCAGGATTCGCCGGCGGATACCGGCCACGAGGACTTCGACACCGCCGACGCCTCGAGTGGCGATACCGAAAAGGTTGATTTGAAGTACCTCGCCAAAAAGGTGTTCACCAATCCCATCACCATCACCATTGCCGTGGCAGAGTTCTGTACCGGTTTTGTGCGGCACGGATTTGAGCAGTGGTTCCCGCGGTACATGCAGGAGGCCCAACACCTCGCGCTCAACTCCCGCGTTTTCAAATCGGGTGCGCTGGCGGTGGTGGCCACAGGAATCCTCGGGGCGTTTGCCGCCGGCATAACTTCGGATTGGGTGTTCAAGTCGCGGCGAGCGCCGGTGGCTTTCATTGGTTACGCTCTTCAGGTTGTCAGTCTCGGGATTATCTGGTGGGCGCCCAGCCTCCCCCTCATCGTCGCCGCGTTTATCGTGAATTCGTTTGCCATCAGCATGGTCCACTCGATGCTTTCCGGCACCGCCTCGATGGACTTCGGTGGAAGAAAGGCGGCTGCGAGCGCTACCGGGATGTTTGACGGCATGCAGTACATCGGCGGCTCCGCGGTCGGTATCGGCATGGGATGGATGCTGCAACGTCTCGGCTGGGGTGCCTGGGGACCCAGTATGATCGGCTTCTCGATCATTGGCGCCATCCTGATGCTTCGCTTGTGGAATGTCGTCCCCACAGTCAGGTCAACGCACTAAACGACGCCCCGGAGAGATACAGAGTGTTCCAAGAGAAGTGATAGACGCCTGCGTTACAAAACTTTCCACGTTTGTCAGAGTTAGGTGTCTGTCCCGAAGGACACGAAGTTAAGGAAGTTGGAACGGAGGAACTCGTATGTAGCCTGCTGAAGCGGATCCGAGACCGGTCAGGCCTCGGAGGGAATCTTCTAACTTGGTGCCATTTGTGTCTGCCCCCTAATCTTCATTCCAAGATCATCTGCGGTAAATCCCCCATAACCTCGCTGTCGCGCGTTGCAGTTCTTCGCCGATCAATTTCGGGTTCAGGGTCTTCTCCGGCATGTTTTCGAAGGCGGCATACGGAAGCCTGTGTCCGTTCACTTCAATGAAGTCCGGATCCATGGCTTCGATCTTTTCCCAGTCATTGGTTTTGTAGTAAGCCTCCATTTTTTCATCAGGTAGCGAGTGGTAGAGGATCGAATCCTCCTCGCCTTTGCGCGCGCGGCGGCGATTTTTGCGCACCGACTCTTCATAGGTCACCCGAATATAGATCAGCGATGCCTTGCTGAGCATTTCATCGGAAAGAAATGAGAGCGCCTGGTGAATCGCGTTCTCACCCCCCCGTGCAAACTCCACAAGCGTTGTCATCTTGTCGTGATAGGCGGGGTCCTTCACAATCCTCTTCTTATAATCCAACGCCAGGCGTTTCATGTAGAGATCCCAGATGTAAGGGTCCTTGAACCAATACTTCTCATCACTCCACACGCGCTCTCGGCCCATTTGAGTCATCAGATCGTCGAGCTCAAACGTTTCCCACACATAGACGAAATCGTCGAGTTCCTCAAAGTTGGCAATGTGGTACTTCTCTAGTCGCACAAGGGGGTCGCATTGTTTCAAAAAATCAATGACCTCAGATTTGCCGGCCGCTGGCCTGCCCGTGATGATTAGAATCGGAAAATGATTACTCATAATCCTTCCTTCCGCAGTCTGTTTCTCCAGTTGCTTGATCTGCCCCCCATTTTGACCTGAAATCCGGATTTTGAACAAGGGGAACCGGCAGCAGCGTGAAGGATCACGCTTCCGCCCGTCGGGAACGTATCGGCCTCCCGGGACAGGGGCGCATCCGAGCAACCCGGCTGACAAGGCGTGGTAGAATCTCCACGGAGGGAACCTCAATGTGGAAGGCCGCACCGGGGAGCACCGGGCGCTTGCTTCAGCTTTGTCTGGCTTACTTTGGCCTGTACGTCCTCAACGGCATGTTTGCGAAAGTCTTCACGGGTGGATACCCGCTCCACATGCCGGAGATCGCCTACCTCTTCAATAACACTTTAGGGGGCAGTGGCATTGCGCTGGCTGTGGTCTTCGCGTTGGGCTGGATCAAACTCAAGTCCAACCGCACGGTAAAGTGGGGTCCCTTTACGGTCCCTTCCGAGGCCGCTTACATCATCCCTTCGGGCATCTGCACTGCCGTTGTCATTCCGACCACGACGCTCATGTACACCCTGCCCATCTCGGTGATGGTGGCCATGGTGATCATGCGGGGCAGCATCATCGTGATCAGCCGCCTTGTGGACGCCCTGCAAATCCGCCAGGGAATCCTTAAGAAGCGGGTCTATACCGAAGAGAATTGGGCCGTCATGTTCGCACTCCTGGCGGTCGCCACGAACGTGGTGCTGCTTCCATTAGTGACCTTTTTGGAAGGCCATGGCATAAATGCTTCGCAGTGGATCGGGCTCAAGGCCGGCGCAGGGAGAGGCAGTTTCGATTTCCTTCACTCGCCTCAGGCGATGACGATCATGGGGTTCTACATCACGGCTTACATGATCCGCATCTATATCATGAACTACTTCAAGAACACCCGTGCCAAGGGCGTGCCGCTCGACAACCAGGGATTCTTCGCCGTCGAGCAGATCGCGGCAAGCCTCACAATGGCGGCGTTTGTGGCCCTTTTCTATTACGGATCTCCGGCCTTCGGCTGGACGTCGAAGCCGCTCCTGGAGTTCCGCGGCGCGGTCACACATCCGAATTTTGGTGCTATTCTCTCGGGCCTCCCTTACGGCATCCTGGCGTTCTTTTCGATCTTCATCTTCATGTTCAAAGGTCGCACCACCACCTTTGCAGGACTCGTGAATCGACTTACCTCGCTGCTGGCCGGCACCACCGCAACCTTGCTCATGTTCTTCATCTTTGGCGCCAAGTTCCCCACGGCGCAGGACTGGGCGTCCGTCTTTTTTATCCTGGTGGCAGTCTACTTTCTGGCCCGTGCCGAAAAGCTACGGATGTCTGAACTGAGGAAGGAAGAAGCGGTTGAAGGGGGCCCGGCGTCCGGGTCAGCAGGCTGATAACTGCCTGACCCATAGGAGCCGTATTCGGTCCATCCAGGTCCTCCCTTTCACAATTCACAATTCGAAGGGAGCTCATTCCCCCGTTGGTCCGGCTTCCTTAGTGTAAAGCCACACGGGGATTGCGATCCTCCAGGCAGGGACAGGTCGCGACGCGAAGGGCGATTGATTTCGTTCTTCCGCCGTGGGGACATTCGAGTGTATGGCTGTGAGCAGAACCGAGTCAGATCATCAGCCTCGCCATGCACGCGACTGTTCGTTCAGCTCACGCCTGCGAAAGCGGCCTCTTTCGACTGGCCCATTTGAGCGCGGGCCTCCTTAACTGCCGCCACAAACTTCCGTGCGTTTTCAATAATGATTCCCCGTCGGCCCGACTTGAGCGCCTCCGCCTGGACCAACTCACCCCCCACGCCCAGCGCCGCGGCCCCGGCCAGAATGAATTCCGCCGCCGTGCTCAAATCCACCCCTCCCGTCGGCACCATCCGCACTTGCGGCAACGGACCCCGCACCGCCT
>JBGQBO010000060.1:0-27074 GCA_041494885.1 Terriglobia bacterium | reverse complement strand
GAAAAGAAAGCACGTGAAGAGAATGTCGTGGTCCATACGATTTGGGTCCCCTCAGCCGTTCCTTTTTCACAACTTTTTGATCTGTTAGGATCTTCCAATATGGCCGACCTGGCGAACGCGACCGGGGGCCTCTCATTCTGGAATATCGACCACAGCGTGGTGCAGGACCTCGCTGCACGGCTCAATACGATTCAGGAGGCATTCAACCGACAGTACGTTCTTCGATTCGCCCCGGACCTTCCACCCGGTCAACCGCACAATATCCGAGTCAGGCTGAAGGACATCCGGGAGGCGAAGGAGATCAAGGTCAGCTTTCCGAATCGCTGAGGCCGGGGCCTCTGCTTGTCGCACAAAAGGGCGTCCTCGTGGTTTTCCCCCGGAAGTTCCGGAAGTTCTCCTTGGGGTCCCGTCTCCCCGAGTGAACCTCGTGCCTTTCATTCAAATTCGGTTGCCTCCAGTTAAAAACCTGTGCTAGCCTCTGAGGTGCGTAAGAAGTCATTGAATACCCACCCTAGGAGGTCCGTTATGGCTGAGGCCACCGCCACGGATGTCATCAAAGAACGATTGATGAGGGATAGCGAGGATTTTCGCCGATTGGTCCAAAAACACTCTCGCTATTCCGAGGCACTCGAAAAACTGGCTCACAAATCTTATCTCACCGAACAGGAAAAGCTGGAGGAAGTAAACCTCAAGAAGTTGAAATTGCAAATGAAAGATCAGATGGAATTCATGATCCAGAAAAACCGCCAGCAGCCGATCGCCAACTGAAGGAGGCCGCGAAATCAGAATCGAGTTGATTTTTCGGACTCACCCCCTCGTTGGATTACGTGGTTCTTACAATTCAAACTTTTCAGAAAACAAGTGGGGGTGGACAACCCCCACTTTTTGTTTATCAGGGATGTCATGATCGTCAAAGCGGTGGAGGGAGCCTGAAGAACGCCTGGGGCGGATGGGGCCTCATCCATTGAACGATTGATCCGGGACCCGTATGAAAATTGCTAAAGATGCATGGATCTTTGTGCTTCCCTTGCTCGTCGCCGCGCTCCTCCTTTATGTCTTGCACTGGTTTCCCGCCTCCGCGGCGGCCCTCGCACTCACCCTCTTCATTCTGTATTTTTTCCGGGATCCTGAGCGGGAGATACCCAACGACCCGCTCGCGGTCGTCTCTCCCGCCGATGGCCGCGTCATGGAGGTCGAGTCGGTGGAGGTCAACGGTTCGAAGCGGGTTCGAATTGGGGTCTTCCTCTCTGTTTTTGACGTGCATATCAACCGATCCCCCATCACCGGGCGGGTCGTGGCGGTGCGCTATCAAAAGGGGAAGTTTGAGGCTGCCTTCAAAAAATCTGTCTCCGCGGAAAACGAACAAAACCGATTGACCATTGCCGCCAAGAGTGTGACCGTGGAGGTCGCTCAGATCGCGGGTTTGATTGCACGCCGCATTGTGTGTTACAAAGGAGAGGGAGACTCGGTCCTTCGCGGCGAACGCATCGGGTTAATCAAGTTCGGCTCCAAGACGGATTGCCTCCTGCCGCCCGATGTCGAGGTGAGGGTTCAGGTGCGGGATCACGTGCGCGGGGGCTCGAGCATTATTGCCCGACTGAAGGCGGAATAGTATCCGGTTTTTTGCTATAGCGCAGGTTCATCGCGGACCGGCCGCGAGGGCGGCTCCCGCCGTGATTTATTTGGTCTGACATGGACATCAACGACATCAACCAGGAGACCCCGAAGGAATCGCGCCCCCTCCGAAGCAAGCGGTTCCGACGCGGTATCTACGTCCTCCCCAGCCTCTTTACCACGGCCAATATCTTCTGTGGCTATTACGCCATCATCAGTTCCATGAAGGGGGATTTCGATGCTGCGGCGATCGCGATCGGGTTGGCAATTCTGTTCGACGGGTTGGACGGCCGTATTGCACGAATGACGAACTCCACTAGCGCGTTTGGACTGGAGTTTGATTCCCTCGCCGACGTGATCACGTTTGGTATTGCCCCCGCGGTGCTGGCCTTTATGTGGGGCATCCGCTCTGTCGTGCCGGTCGAAGGGTCGCACGCGGCGAAGAACATCCACCAAATTGGCTGGGTGATTTCCTTTGCCTATCTCATTTGCGGAGCCGCGAGGCTGGCCCGATTCAACATTCAGACCGGGTCTCCAGCACAAACCGCCCAGTTGCCAAGGAAGAAGCATTTTGTGGGGATGCCCATTCCAGCCGCCGCCGCCTTCATTGCTGCGGTCGTCCATTTCATTTCGGGGGTCTTTAAGTTTAACAGCCTGACGGAATGGCAGCTCAGCGCGGCGTGGATCGCCATCCTCGCGGTATTGGCCTTCCTCATGGTTTCCACGATCCGGTATCCGAGCTTCAAGGACCTGGATTTGCGCAGCCGCAAGCCGTTTGTGTTGGTCATTGGAATCGCCCTCTTGATCGGGGCTATCTATTATTATTCGGAGTACGTCCTGCTCATTCTCGCAT
Source organism: Terriglobia bacterium (assembly GCA_041494885.1). Lineage (GTDB taxonomy): Bacteria > Acidobacteriota > Terriglobia > JAIQFV01 > JAIQFV01 > JAIQFV01. The sequence continues at coordinate 24,607 of JBGQBO010000060.1, read as the reverse complement.
CGATCTACGCATTTTCAGGACCGTTTTCCAAGATCGTTGGTATGGTGCATCCCCGGCGAACGATCCCCGAGCATAATCCGCAGGAACACTCCCATCGCATCTCGTTATGACGGACTGGATGACCCCGGAACGGGTCCGGATGACGGGATCTTCTTCGAGGGAGACAGCGCTTCGGACGGCATTCACGGTCGTTGAGGGCGGCCCTGCTTCGCTGGACTATAACTCTTATGACGACATTTGACGCCGTTCGAACCGGCTTTCGCATTGCCCGTCGATACCCCGGCATCGGAGCCATCGAAACGATCTGGCGCACTGCATTCGCCATCCTTGTCGTGCTTTTCATCCTCACCGGATCCAGCTTTTTTCTCAAAAGCGTGATCCTCTCCGATACCGAACTGAAAATGCTCCGTTCCAGGGTCCCCGTTTTCGTCTCGGCGGAGGTCCAGCGACTTCTGATTCGCTATGGACCGGACCTCTGGCACTTGTTTCTATTCGTCATCATCCTGTCCGGAGCGATGTGGCTGCTGTTTGCCTCTATTTTCCGCCCTGGCATCGTGGGGATGCTGGCGGATGCCTTTCATCGGGAACGGCAAAACGAAAGCCCGAATTCCGCAGGGCGTGGTTTTGCACGGGATATCCGGTCCTTCTTCGGCCGCATTGGGATGGTGAATGCCTCTTATGTGTTCTTCTCGGCGCTCGTCGTGATTCTCAGCGTGGGGGTATTCTGGGGATCGGTCCTGCTGGGGACTCACCTTCCCCAGGTCATCGCTCCGTGGGTTACGATTGTGTGTGTGACTGTGGGACTGACCCTGATGTTCTTCATGTGGGCAATCGTCGACCTCGTCACTGACATGGCCCAGATTGCGGTGGTCTTTGAAAAGCTCTCCTTCCGGGAGTCAATTCGGCGCACCGCTGAGGTCATCCAGAAGAGGATTGGCGCCGTCATTGGAATTGGACTGACCATTTTTGTCTTGAGATGTCTGTTCACCCTCATCTTTGGTCTGTTGAATATGGCAGCCAATTTTGTTCTGGGCGCGGTGTGGGCGCCTCTGGTTATTGTGACCAGCGCCGTCTTCTGGTTTATTCAAAGCGTTTTGCTCTATTACCTTTTTGTGGTGAACCTGGCAAGCTTTGCTTGCCTGTTCGAACCTCAAACCGCCGTCGCACCCCATTCCCTCCCTCTTTCCGAGAAAATCATTTATGAGCACTGATATTCAATCCTACTTTTCAGAAGATGCCCGGGTCATGCGCGAGAATGCGATTCGCGCCATGTCGAAGTTCGCTCTGAAACAAGGCATCATCGCGTTTTCCGGCGGCATGCCCAATCCGGAGACCTTTCCGATCGCCGAGATTTCACGCTTTGCCCAGGAGATCCTGCGGGACGAGGGCGCCAACGCACTGCAATATGGTCTGACCGTGGGCCATACCAAACTGATCGAGGCGCTGTGTCCGTTCATGGAACGCCGCCAGGTCACCGGGGTCCGCCCTGAAAACATAATCATTACCAATGGCTCCGCGCAGGGGATTGACCTCGTTGGCCGCATCTTCCTGGATCCCGGCGATGTCGTTTTGTTTGAATTACCCAGTTATGTGGGCGCCATCCTCTCTTACACCAATTATCGCGCCACTCTCGTCGGGGTGAAGCACGATGAGGGCGGGACCGTGCTCGAGGATCTTGAAGATAAGATTTTGCAGGTCCGAAGGGCCGGCCGGCGCATCAAGCTGATGTACTCGATCCCGAACTTCCAGAATCCCTCCGGGGTGACCTTGCGATGGGAGCGTCGCCGGAGACTGCTGGAGATTCTCCAGCGTGAACATATCCTCCTGGTCGAGGATGACCCGTATGGTGAAATCTACTTTACCGGGGTGGATCCGGCCTCGCTGGTTCCGATCAAGTCGTTCGATACCGAACAGAATGTCATCTACCTTGGGACGTTTTCAAAATTGCTGGCGGCGGGACTGCGTGGGGCCTGGACGGTGGCCCGCCCCGAGATCATCCACAAGATGGAATTCGCCAAACAGGTGGGTGACATCTGTGGAAGTTCGCTCGACCAACGAATCATTTATCGATGCCTGCGGGACAACCTGATCGATCGGCATATTCCGATCATCCGGTCCTTCTACGAATCCCGCTGCAAAGCCATGCTGGCAGCGCTCGATAAGTATTTCCCCAAGGAGGTCAAGTGGAACCGACCGCACGGCGGGCTGTTTGTCCTCGTCACCTTCCCCGAAAGCTTTGACGCGCTGGCCCTGCTCCACACCGCGATGGATGAGTACAATGTGTCCTTTGTCATCGGACAACCCTTTTTCGTGGACGGCAGTGGAACCAACACCATCCGGTTGGCGTATTCCAAGGAAACGGAATCGAACATTCAAGAAGGCATCCGCCGCCTCGGGGAAGCCATCCGAAGACATCTTCCGGCGATCGATCCGTCACCCAAAGAGGCTGTGGCACGGTAGCGGGGATTTGGGGGGCGCAGCCAAATGAAGTGCCTGGATCGCCCCGTCATTTTGCGAAACGGGACCGGAGGGGCTAAGAACGTTCTAACCAGAGCCCCCGGTCCAGGAGTCCGCCGCGGTCGGTCGGTGCTACCCGGACTCAATGACCGCACAATTCTTGCTGCCAAACCAGAGCACGTAGACCTCCTCTTCCGAGGATGCAACCGGAGGGACATCCCACGTTCCCAGTCACTCAGGAAAAAATTCTCATTCTGGATTTCGGGTCACAATACACCCAACTGATTGCGCGTCGTATCCGCGAACTCCACGTTTACTGCGAAATCGTTCCCTGCACCTTCCCCTTCGAAAAGGCCATGGAACAACAGCCGCGGGGCATCATCCTTTCGGGAGGGCCGGACTCTGTCCTTGCTGAAGGTTCGCTTCGATGCGATCCGCGATACCTCTCTCTGGCCCGTGCCTCCGGCACCCGGGCGGCTCCTGTCCTCGGCATTTGTTACGGCCTTCAACTGATGGCGCATGAATTGGGCGGGCTGGTCGGAAAGTCAGAGCGCCGGGAATATGGCCGCGCCGAACTGGCGGTGCACGGAAAAAGCGCGCTGTTCGAGGGTACCCAAAAGACCTCGACTGCCTGGATGAGCCATGGCGATCACATCGCGCAGCCTCCACCGGGGTTTGAGACCGTAGCCACCTCCGGTGACCTCATCGCGGCAGCCGAAGACCCACAACGAAAACTTTATGGCTTGCAATTCCATCCCGAGGTGGCGCACACGGAGCAAGGCCGGAAAATCCTCGAAAACTTCGTCATGAAAATCTGCGGGTGCCACGGCACCTGGACCCCGGCGCGGTTTGTGGAAGAAGCGGTTCAACGAATCCGCGAGCAGGTCGGGGAGGCGCGAGCCGTCTGCGCCCTCAGTGGCGGCGTCGATTCCACGGTCGCGGCCACGATCGTCCATCGGGCCATCGGCGATCAGCTCACGTGTATCTTCGTCAACAACGGAGTGCTTCGGAAAAACGAGTACTCCCAGGTACTCGCTCGATTGTCGAACCTGGAGTCAATCCGGGCAGACCAGCGAAAATTGAATGTCGCCGGTGTCGACGCCAGCGAGCACTTTCTTAATGAGCTGCGCGGGGTCACTGATCCGGAACAGAAGCGCAAGATCATCGGCGCCGAGTTCATTGCAGTGTTCGAACGGGCCGCGGGGAATTTGGCGCACGAGCATCCCTCCGGAAAACCGCCGGTCTTCCTGGTGCAGGGAACCCTCTACCCGGACGTCATAGAGTCAGTCTCGGTGAAGGGGCCCTCCGTCACCATCAAGTCCCACCACAACGTGGGGGGACTCCCCGAGAAGATGAACTTGAAGCTGATTGAGCCTCTGCGCGAATTGTTTAAAGACGAAGTGCGTGAAGTGGGCCGTACCCTCGGATTGCCGGAAGAAATCCTTCAACGCCAGCCCTTTCCCGGCCCCGGCTTAGCCGTCAGAATCCTTGGAGAGGTCACTGAAGAGCGTCTCCGGATTCTGCGCGATGCGGACGAAATCGTGGTGGATGAGATCAAACGGGCCGGGCTGTACACAAAAATCTGGCAATCCTTTGCCGTTTTGCTGCCGGTCCAGTCCGTGGGGGTGATGGGGGATGCGCGCACCTATGAAAACGTTGTCGCGATCCGGGCCGTCCATTCCCTCGATGGTATGACCGCCGATTGGGTCCGGCTCCCTTACGAAGTCCTCGAGAAAATCTCTTCCCGCATTGTTAACGAAGTCAAGGGTGTCAACCGAGTCGTGTATGACATCTCTTCCAAACCGCCCTCGACGATCGAGTGGGAATAGCCGAATAGACACCGCTGCCGCGCGGACGACGCCAGGTTCGGCATCTCCTCCGCTTCAATCAACCGGGGACAGGGGAGCAGGGTCCGCCACGGCTGTGGGCCCCTAAAAGACATCCTTACTTCTCAAATAACTCACTGGCCGGAACAACCCGGAGTTTGTCGGGGTTCACGTTGAGCTTAAGCCCAACAAGAACCTTGTCATCTCTCAGCACCTCGTCAGACACGGGCCCCGCATACTGGATGGGAGAGGGTGTGTTTTCTGCAAGCGCTGTTTTCAGGGGTTCGGCGTCTCTTGTAATGATGGTGACGTCAAAGTTCTTGTCCTGGAGGTGCTTCTTGATGGCGGCATTCACATCTTCCACCTTGAGCGCTTTCAGTTCGCGATCCACACGATCGGGAAAATAATCGATCCCATAGAACTTTGAATCCAGCAGGGTCCCCAATCGCCGCGACAGGGTCTGGTTCCAAAGCTTTGAATAGTTCAGCAGGAACCTCCGCTGCTGTTCAAATTGCTCCTTGGTCAGTCCTTTCGCGACAAGCTGCTGGACCTGGAACAGGGCCGCCCGTAAAGCAAAATGAGCGTTCTGCGGCTCGACAGGGCGAATCCAAACGCTGAAAAACTGGTGGCGTCGTGGAATATTCGGGACTGGAAAAGTGGACCCTCCATCCTGAATGAAGTTCTCGATGTAAGCGTAGTCTCCATAATTCAATCCTCTCAGGCCGCGGATGTAATTGAAGAGCACGCCATTTTGCGTCCGATGCTCGCCCAGATACGAACTCGCCACCATCAATGCGTAGAAATCCTTGTCGGCCCGTGTGACGTCGACGGGGCAGCCAAACGAGAGAGCGGTGGCGCGATTTTCCTTCTTCACGACATCAATCTGAAGATCCATGATCGGCGCGGGCTTGGGAAGGGTGACGGCGGCGACCTTCCCAGGCGGGAGCTTTGCGAAATCCGCCTTCATGCCGCGGACAAACTCCGGGGTGTAGCCTCCCGCGATTCCCAGGGTAATGTTGTCGCGGGTATAGACCTTCTTGTAGTACGCCTTCACGTCATCCAGCGTGATCGATTTCAGCCCGTCCACGGTCCCTTCCGGGGTATGGCCATAAGGATGATTCGCATAGAGCATCGCTTCGAGCGATTGCTTGCCAAGGTCCTCATCATCATTGAACCGCAACGTGTTCTGCAGATAATTCAACAACTCATCTTTGTTCCGTTTGAAATCGCTCTCGTCAAAGCGGGGCTGGAGGAGGAGATTCGCGAAGATCCTGTAAAACTTCTGGAGGTTATCCTTATGGATGTTCGCGATGAAGACGGTGACCTCTTTATCCGACTGCGGTGAAATCGATGCGGCCCAGGGATAGAGGGCATCGACAATCTGCTTGTACGTCATGTCCTTCGTGCCACCCTGGCCGATCATGAGCGCGGTGAGCGCATTCAGCCCTTCCTTCCCCTTGGGATCATTGATCGATCCCGCATGAAGAAGAATGCGGAACGAAATGAGCGGGGAGTTTGTGCTGTGAAGTTCCACCATCAGCGGCGCGGCAACGGCGGCTGAGGGCGGGTGAGACGCCTTCTCCGTCGCCGGGGATTGCGCCCTTAAAGAAGTGCATGCGGCCAGGGACAGGAAGAATAAAACCACGCAGGGAAGTTTTTGATGTTTCACTTTACACCTCCGTAAGACAGTGTCACGACCGTCTGGTTTTCAGGGCGGAAGTACTTCTTTGCCACTTCCTCTAACTTCTCGGGTGTCACCTGGTCGTATAAGGTGTAGTAGCGGTTCACCGCCTGGGGATCACCGGCAAGCTGGACATACATGGCCAGCTGGCTGGCGATGCGAGACGGAGTGTTCAGCCCCATCACGTAAGAGTATTTCAAGAAGGATCGGACACGCGCCAGTTGTTCCTCATTGAACGGCTGGTGCTGAGCGGCATCAAGGGCGGACTCGATCTCCTTGCGGACATTCGCCACGTTTTCCGGATTCTTAACCCGAGTCGAGATCGTGAACAGATAGGGATCGCGGCGCTTTGCCCACCCGCCTCCCAGTTGGTCGACCTCCTGCTTCTCAATCACCAGTTTCTGGTACAGGGCGGAGGTTTCCGAGAACATCAATTGCGAAAGCATGTCGAGGGCGGGCCCATCCAGCCCCTTGTCGCTGAAGGCCGGCACATGGTAGGCCAGCACGACATAGGGCAGGGTCCGGTTCTTCCAGTCGATATGAGCACTGCGCGGAGCGGTCTGCTCCGGTTCATGGGATGCCTCCCACTTGTAGCTTCCCCGCCTCCATGGGCTGTAGTATTTCTTCACCATCGCCAAGGTCGCTTCCGGCTTCACGTCGCCCACGATGATCAAGCCGCAGTTTTCCGGCCGGTACCAGCGGTCAAAAAACTTGAGGCTGTACTCGTATTTGTTGGGCATGTCTTTGATGTCGGCCAGAAAGCCCATGGTGGTGTGTTTGTAGGTATGCTCGGCGAACGCCGTGTCACGAAGCTTTTCGAAAATTGACTGGAAGGGAACGGAGTAGTTTTTGTTGTACTCCCCCATAATCGAACCCGCCTCCGTCCGGAAGGCCGCTTCGGTGTACTTCAGATTCTGGAAGCGGTCCGACTCCAGGTCCATGATCGTTTCCAGGGCTGAGGAGCTGGCGTTGATGTAGTAAGTGGTCACATCGTCGGAGGTCGAGGCGTTGGTGTCAGCGCCGATGGATTTGAGCATATCGTTGTATTTCTGCTCGGAGTACTTTTCAGTCCCGCGAAACATCATGTGCTCAAAGAAGTGCGCAAACCCGGAATGCCCCGGTTCCACCTCGTTCCTCGAACCCGTGCGTACGACCGTGTAGTAAGCCACCACGCCGGGACTGTCGTAGGGCACAATGATGACGGTAAGTCCATTTTCAAGGACGTCCTTATGGATCCCATAAGGAAAGATATCGGCGCCCGCCGACTGGAGAGGCGCCCCCAGCAAAAACGCAAGGAGGAGGAACCCGGCCATCGCCAGGACGATTTTCCTCCTTCGAGACAAGACCCATAGCAATTCCATAGATTTCCTCCAAGAGAGAGATTAAGGAAGGGCAAAACAGCCAAAACCTGGCCGTGGATAGGTTTCAATCAAAGTCTAACATAAGCGGGGTGCGGGCGAACAGGGTCCCCGGCCTCTCCTCCCCGAGACGGACCTTTGTTTTTGATTTTCTCATGGCGCTGCCAATGATAGAATCCTGCTTGAATCAGTGACAAAACCGGGCCGCTCACAAGCCCGGGCCTTTGCTTTCTCCGGAACAATTGGGTCTTGTCTACGCCCATGTTTCTCGACGGCGCATGTCGATCCAACTTCGGGCGAGGGCAATTATCCGCCCTTGAGGGGAGACTGAAGCCTGCGGCCCAAGGCGAGGCGGGTCGGCCGATACAAACCTGACGGGACTGCTGGGAGAAGGGATGACCTTTACACGATTCGTTTTCAAGAACACCTTTCGCAACAAGCGACGCAGTCTCCTCACGGTCCTGAGCATCGGCTTCTCTCTCTTGCTGTTGACCCTGATGATCTCGGTTTATCGAGGATTCTACATCGACAAGGGATCGGCGGATTCCGCGCTGCGTCTGATTACCCGGCATCGCGTTTCCCTGAATTTCTTCATGCCGTCCTACTATCGTGAAAAGGTCCGGGTCATTCCCGGGGTGGTCCAGGTTTCTCCCATGAACTGGTTTGGGGGAATTTACAAGGACAACAAACCAGAAAATTTCTTCGCGCAATTTGGAACCGACCCGCAGGAGATTTTCAAGGTCCACAATGAGTGGAAGATAGCCCCGGACCAGCTCACGGCCTGGCAGCGCGATCGCGCCGGCACCGTCGCCTCCGTCACCCTGGCCCAAAAATACGGCTGGAAGATTGGCGACCGTCTGGTGATCAAAGGAAATATCTTCCCGGTCGATTTAGAACTCACGATCCGGGGGGTCTTTGATGCCGCGGGAGCATTCAACTCTATCCTCTTCGACAAGGATTACGTGGAGGAAGCCGTCGGTTGGGCCAAGGGTCAGGCGGGCACTTTTGCGATCCGGGTGGCGTCTCCCGACGATGTTTCCCGGGTCGCGGCAGCGATCGACGAAACGTTTCGCAACTCTCCGGCGCCGACACGAACGGAAAGCGAGAAGGATTTCCTGCTGGAGTTTGTCGCCATGATGGGAAACGTGAAGGCCTTTATCCTGAGCATTGCACTGGCGGTGACATTCGCCATTCTGCTGGTCTCAGCCAACACCATGGCGATGTCGGTCCGCGAGCGTATTCGTGAAGTCGCTGTTTTGAAAACCCTGGGTTTTACAAAATCGACCATCCTCACACTGTTTGTCGTCGAGGCCATGTTCCTGGCCCTGATTGGAGGGTTCGTGGGTGCTCTCGCAGCCAGCGGGCTGATCGCAGGCGCCAGTTCATCTCCCATGGGCGATATGATGGCGGGCATGAGAGTCACCGCCCCCACTTTCCTCGTCTCACTGGTGGTGGCTGCCCTGGTGGGGTTCGCCAGCGCCTTTGTCCCGGCCTTTCGAGCGTCCCGCCTGAATATCGTCGAGGGCTTAAGGCACATTGGGTGATTGCGGATTGATGATTGCGGATTTCGGATTTCAGAGTGCGGATTTCGGATTGCGGATCGCGTATTGCGGAGTGCGGATTTTCGATTCTAGGTTGCAGGTTTTGTTCTTTGGAATTTGATCTTTGGAATTTCGGTATTGTTTGGAATTTGGATTTTGGAATTTGGAATTTGCTTTTAAGATTATGGCTATCCCGATTACCTACAACATTAGAAACTTGCGGTTGCGACTCGGCGCCACCGTGATGACAGCTCTCGGTATCGCCCTCACGGTCACCGTCGCGCTGTTCATCATGGCCTTGCTGAGCGGGTTGAAGAGCGCCTTTGCGACGAGTGGAAGCCCCTTGAATGTTCTGGTACTCCGCAAGGGCTCCACGGCGGAGCTCAATAGCACGGTCACACGAGCTCAAATGCAGGATCTCAGGTATTTGACCGGTGTCACTCAGGATAGCCAGGGTGAACCTTTGGCCTCCGGGGAAATGGTCGTCGTGATTGTCCTGCCCCGGAAGAACAGTTCGGGAGAAACCAACGTCACCGTGAGGGGCATGACCCCTGTGGGTTTCAAGTTGCGGCCGACCGTACAGCTTGTTGAAGGCCGCTGGTTTACACCCGGACAGCGTGAAGTAGTGGTCAGCCAGGCAATTCATGAGCGCTTCGCCAATACTTCGCTGGGAGATTCCCTCGAATTTGGAAAAGGGAAATGGACGGTTGTGGGGATTTTCAATTCGCGAGGAACCACCCACGAGTCGGAGATCTGGGCGGATGTGAACCAGATGGGGTCGGACTTTGACCGGACGGAATATTCTTCGGTTTTGCTGACGGCGACTGACGCCGTCTCCGCCGATGCCTTGAAGCACCGCATGAGCGATGACCAGCGGCTCAAGCTGGACGGGATGATCGAAAAGGATTACTACGCGGACCAAACCCAATCGGGCGCGCCGATCAAGTTTGTAGGTACGCTGGTGGCCATCATTATGGCCGTTGGATCTTGTTTTGCCGCCATGAACACCATGTACGCGGCCGTTGCTTATCGGTCCCGCGAAATCGCAACGCTCCGCATTCTCGGGTTCTCACGGCCCAGTATCCTGACCTCTTTTGTCATAGAATCCGTGTTGTTGTCGGTCCTGGGCGGTTTGATCGGGATCGTTTTGATGCTCCCCTTCAACGGCCTGACAACCGGGACCTCAAACATGATGACGTTTAGCGAAGTGGTTTTCAAACTTAAAATCACACCCGCAGTGGCTTCCACAGCATTGGGGTTCGCCATCATCATGGGGCTTTTTGGAGGACTGGCCCCCGCCTGGCACGCCGCCAGGGAGAACATCTTGACCGCATTGAGAGATTAAGTGGTTCGGTCGGAGGCTCCGAGGCCGTTTGGATTGCCCGGCATTTCCAACTTCCACATCCCGATTTCGCTGGCGGGCTATCGATCGGGTAGAGGGGCACTCCACAACGCAGACTCTTGGATGATTTGTAAATGTCTCGCTGGTTGCTTTCATTGAGTGCGGGGAGCTTGATTGCCCTGTTCCTGATGGTATCAGGTACCACAGTGCCCGGGTCCTTGATTGTTCGATTGATTTCAGGAATCTCCAGTGCGGCCGGGGCTTTTCTGTGTAGGGGAATCGATGCCTACGTTTTTGATCGCTATTTTGTCCTCAACTATTCTCTCGTGTTTAATGCGGTCTTCTATTCCATGGTCTTTTATGGAGCGTTCCAGTTAGTGGCCAAAGTCGTGACAACTCATACCGGGGCGTAGCTTGCCCTCACATTTACTTATGCCGATTGACACCAAGTACGACGAACTCAAGAATCTCAAGATCGACCGCGCTGGTAGTCCGGGCCCTTCATCGAGTTGGTCGAAACGGTATATCCTGACGGGTATCACGCTGGTGGTCTTGCTCAGCCTCCTGGCGCTGGCCTACCGAATTCTCACGCCGGCAGCCACTGAAGTGGAGGTTACCCGCACGGTCGTTGAAAGCTCCGCTTCTCCGTCCACCACACTTAATGCCGCAGGCTACATCGTTGCTCACCACAAGATCAACGTAAACTCAAAAGTGACCGGCCGCATCGCCTGGATTGGCGTGGAGAAGGGGGACAAGGTCAAGCAGGATCAAGTCCTGGTTCGCCTTGAGGATCGGGAATTCAGCGCGCAGGTAGAACAGGCCCGAGGCGCTACGGACGCCGCTGCCGCCCGATTGAAGGCCCTGGAAACCGGTTCGCGGCCCCAGGAGATCGCCGGAGCCCTTCACAACCTCGAACAGGCCCGCGCCAATCTCGTTAATGCGAAGGCGACCCTGGATCGAACTCGTGACCTCGTCGCCCAGGGGGTTTTCACGCACCAGCAGCTCGATGATGCCATCGGACGCTATGACTCCGCCAAGGAGCAGGTCAGTTCCCTTGAAAAAGTTTATGAGTTGGTGCGCATCGGTCCGCGCCAGGAAGATATCGACCAGGCGCGCGGACAACTGCTCCAGGCACGGGGGCAGCTCAGTTATGCGCAGACCCTGCTTGACGCCACGGTCATCCGCGCCCCCGTTACTGGAACCATTCTCGAGCGAACCGCTGAAAAGGGAGAACTGGTCACCTCCCAATTTGCCAGTGGGGCCGAAGGCGGGCCGCGTGGTTCTGTTGTCACACTGGCCGATTTGAATGACCTCCAGGTCGAACTCGATATCAGTCAGGACGACTTCGCCAAGCTCAGCCCCAAACAGCGCGGCATCGTTACAACCGACGCGTATCCGGACCGCAAGTACGACGGGGTCATCGATGAAATCTCCCCGGAAGGAAACCGCCAGAAAGCGACCGTCCAGGTCAAGGTCAAGATCTTAAGTCCGGACGACTACTTGCGCCCCGAAATGAATGCGAAAGTGGCGTTTTTGCCTCCCAGCGGGGACGGTAAGACCGTCCGGGGATCGAGCGCTGTGCTCGTCCCGCTGACTGCGGTTCACGACCGCGATGGGAAGAAGTTTGTTCTGATCGCCTTCGAAGGAAAGGCCCTGGCCCGCGAGATCAAGATGGCCGGACAACGCAGCAGCGGCGTCATGGTGGCGGGACTGACGGGGGGTGAAAATGTCATCGTGAATGCACCGGCCGGCCTGAAGGAAGGCGACAGGATCCGGCTGAAAGAATTCAAGTGAAAGGATTTAATTGATGCAGACCGTCGCGGCCGAGCCGAAGGAAACCACGTCTTATCCCAAAAAGATTGTCCAGGCCCGCGGCCTAAGCCGCGTCTTCCGCCGCGACAGCTTTGAGGTCAAGGCCCTGGACGATGCCTCCCTGGAAATTACCGAGGGTGATTTCCTCGCTTTGATGGGCCCCTCGGGTTCGGGCAAGACGACGCTGCTCAATTTGATTGCGGCCATCGACCACCCTACCTCCGGAGAACTGCTGGTTATGGGCGAGAATGTTTTCAGGCTCAGCGACAAGCAGATCTCGCGCTGGCGCAACGAGCACATCGGCTATGTGTTTCAAACCTTCAATCTGATTCCGGTTCTCACGGCTGCTGAAAATGTTGAACTTCCGTTGCTGCTCACAGGCCTGTCCAAATCGCAGAGGAAGGATCACGTCACGACCGCGCTTAAGCTGGTGGGACTGGAGGATCGCGTGAATCATTTGCCGAAGCAGCTCTCCGGCGGCCAGGAACAGCGCGTTGCCATCGCCCGTGCCATTGTGACCGATCCGACCCTCATCCTGGCTGATGAGCCGACCGGCGATCTCGACAGCCATTCCGCCACTGACGTCCTTGAGATCCTGAAACGTCTCAACGAGGACTTTCACAAGACCATTGTTATGGTCACCCACGACCCTCACGCCGCCGCCTACGCCCACACCACCCGGCATCTCGAGAAGGGCCAATTATTGCCGGCGTGAGACAAGGGGTCAGGTGCCAGGTGTCGGGTGTCAGGGAACCCGATCGTCACTGGGAATTTGAGGATAGATGACAAGGCTTTGTTCCTTCACTTTTCTTGAAACAGAAATCGATTCCAAATCTATGAACATGCATGCTGCCTTCTGACTTCCGAGATCTGACATCTGACTTCTCAACCCTAACTCCTGACACCCGACACCTGGCACCCGGCACCTCCCTCACATCATCCCTTTTTCCGCAAAGCTGAAATAATCGTTGCCGCCGATGACGATGTGGTCGAGCAGCACGACATCGACCAATTTACAGGCGTCTCGCAGCTCCTGGGTCAACCGCTGGTCTTCGTGGCTGGGCTCGGGGTTGCCGGAGGGATGGTTATGCACGGCTACCACGGCGGAAGATGAAATCGCCAATGCCCGTTTGACAATCTCCCGTGGATAGACGGAGGCGGAATCAATGGTGCCGCGAAACATCTCCTCGATCTTCAGCACGCGGTGCTTGGTATTGAGGAAGACGATCGAAAACACCTCCTGGTCGAGGTCACGAAACTTGTGTGCCAGCAGGTCAACCACATCGCGGGAACATTCAATGAACGACTCATGCTCGACTTTTTCCCGGAGTTGCCGCTGGCTGAGTTCGCCGATGGCCCGCAGGGTCGCAATCTTGGCCGGGCCCAATCCTCTGACCTTTGCCAGAACTTCGTCACTCGCCTTAAAAACACCGCGCAGTCCGCCAAAATCGAGGAGCAGTTGTCGGGAAAGATCCACCACGCTCATCCCCCGCACGCCGACACGCAGAAAGATCGCCAGCAATTCCGCGTCGCTCAATGCCTCGGTTCCGTGCCGGAGGAGGCGTTCGCGCGGCTGTTCGCTTTCAGGCCAGTATCGCACCCATTTTTCAGAAATCTTCTTGGGTCTCATGATCAAGGTTCTCAGGGGGTAGGTTTGAATAGAGGCTAGTCTAAATCGAAGTGAATTTCAAGAGATGATTCGATCTCGATCATCGGGTGTTCCAGGGGAAAGGAAGAGGGACTGGATGCTGACGCGGGCGGCCACCGGAGACTGCGTCGCCACCCACGCTCAATCCGTGTAAACCCGGTACACTCTTCTTGTGCTGATCCCGCATAAAACCTCATAGGGAATGGTCCCAACATAGGCGGCCCAATCCTCGGCGTTGATGGCGTGCGATCCGGACTGACCCAGGAGGATTACTTTGTCACCCGGGCGCACACCCCTGACATCGGTGACATCGACCAGGGTCAGATCCATCGACACCCGTCCCACCATCGGCGCGAGTTGGCCGCGAACAATTGTATTCATGGGATGTGCCTGGGCGTTAGCTCCCCGACAAGGTCTCCGGTTGGCATAAGAGAGCCTTCGATTTACCCCGTGCGCGTACCCGACCGGCAGGGTTGCAATGACAGAGGGCCGCCGGGTGATGAACGTCCCTCCATAGCCGAGGAGACTTCCGCTAGGAACCGACTTCAAATGGAGGATCCGTGTCTTCAGTGAGAGTATCGGCGCTGTCCCCATAGGTGGCATCATCGCACCTTGCGGTTCGTAGCCAAACAACGCGATGCCGGTCCTGACCAGGTCCAGCCGCATGGCGGGATGAAAGGCAGCTCCCGCGCTGTTGGCGAGATGTCGAATGGGAATTTTGATCCCGGCGGCCACAAAGACCTCCAGGACTCTTCCAAAATTCTGCAACTGCTTCTGATTCTGCGAACAATCCAGATCTTCCGCGGACGCCAGGTGAGAGGAAACGCCCTGGAGGGAAAGGTGCTGCCACGACCCACTTGCCCAGCGCTGCGCCAGGACCTCGGCATCCGCACTGGAAAATCCCATCCGGCCCATGCCGGTGTCAAACTTCAGATGAACCTTTGCCGGTGTCTTCCTCGAGGCAGCCTGATTGAGGGCATCGAGGTGTTGGGTGGAGCTGGCGGTCACTTGAATGTGATGCTTGATGGCAGAAGAGGCCTGGGGCGGGAAAAAAGTACCAAGGATCAGGAGGTTTTTCCGGATTCCTGCCTGGCGCAATTCCAGGGCCTCCTCGAGTGTCGCCACACCAAACCAGCGGACCCCGTGGGCGGCAAGACATCGTGACACGATGGCGGCGCCATGGCCGTAGGCATTGGCCTTGACCACTGCCATGAGCTCGCACGTGTTTCCCACGCGCCGCCGGATCGCCCGGTAGTTTTTCAGGAGTTGGGGGAGAGAAACCTCCGCCCAGGTGGGGCTGGCCTCAGCCCGAAGTCCGCGAACGATATAATTCCGAGATGGCACGGAGCAGATGGTAACACGATCTTGCGGTACGACAAATCCAGCGACTCCCAATGGCTCGAAAGACCCATAAGCGCATGCCCAAGGATGACCTGAAGTGATCGTTTTTGTTTCCCACTTAAAGCCCCGAGCAGCCGATTTTTTCAATTTTGGTTAAATTGACTTCACTGGGTCGCTGTGTGATAATCGCAAGTTGCAAAACGGACCGCTGGCGACTCTATCTGCACAATTTGCATCAAACAAGAAGCGATCTTGTTTGGAAACGCATCATGGAAGAAGTGAGGTCATCGAGATTTTTATGAGGTTTACAAAGGATTTACTCCGGCGGACGAGGTTTTTCTTTGTAATACTGGCTGTCCCCCTGCTTTTGGGCTCCTTGAACGCAGATGAAAAAGAGAAGGGGAAGGATTCCAAGGTCCAGGGCACGACTCCGACTTCTGCCCCTACGACCAGGGGGGATGCGACCGAGTCATCGAACGCTTCGGACCGCGCCCAGAGTTATTACCATTACATCCAGGGACATCTCCTCGAGGAACAAGGCCGCTTTCGCGAGGCCATTGAGGAATACAAGCTTTCGATCAAGTATGATCCCACCTCCTCGTTTCTGAATGCGGAGTTGGCTTCCGCTTATGCCCGGAACAGTTCCATCAAGGATGCCGTGAGCGAAGCAGAAGTGGCCATTAAAAAGGATCCCAATAATCTCGAGGCGCACCGCCTCCTGGGCAACATCTTCCGCTCCCTCATCGGGGAGTCGGATTCTCCAACGAAAACGGCCGATTCGATGGTGGAAAAGGCGATCACGCAGTACGAAGAGATTACCCGCATCGATCCCAACTCCACGGACGACCAGTTGACCCTGGGTCAACTGTACCGCCGAGCCGGAAAAACCGATCAGGCCATGGGCATCTTCAAACGGTGCCTGGAGATCGAACCTGACTCCGAAAGCTGTCTCACAAACCTGGCCTTCCTTTACACTGACCTTTCCGAGAGCGAGCAGGCCATCGCCCTGCTCGAAAAGAATCTGCCCAAGAAAGTGGATTCGGCCCAGCTCTATGTCGCCATGGGGTATGCCTATGAGCGCAGTAAGAGTTTCAAGAAGGCGATCGAGTTTTACCGCAAGGCCATCGTGCTGGACCACAGTAATCTCAATGTGAATCGCAGCCTGGCCGAGTGTCTGCTCCAGGATGGACAACTCAAGGCGTCTCTCGACGAATTTAAGGCCATCGTGGAAACGGATAAGAGTGATGCTGATTCGTACCTGCGAATCGGACAGATCTACCGGCGGTTGAACAACTATGACGCGGCCTTACAGAGCCTGCTCAGTGCCCAACTCCTGCGCCCCGATTCGATGGATGTCACGTACAACCTGGCGATTCTTTACGAAGAACAGGACAAGTTCGACGAGGCGATCGCCAAGCTCTCGGATCTGGTCAAGACCACGGAAAAGAAAACCGGCACTTATTCCGCCGCCGAACTCAATAACCGGGGCATCTTCCTCGAGCGACTTGGAATGGTCTATCGCAAAATGGAGAAGTATCCCGAAGCGATCAAGACGTTCGAGCAGTTGAAATCGCTGGACAAGGAAAATGCGACCAAGGTGGAGAGCCTGATTATCGATACCTACCGGATGAAGAAGGATTACGATAAGGCCATCGAACTCACCAATGGATCCATCCAGAAATATCCCAAGGAGCGCGGCTTCAAGCTTCAACTGGCGGAGTTGGTGAATGAAAAAGGGGATTACCCGGGATCGATCGCCCAACTGGAAAAGCTTCTGACGGGAACAAAAGAGGATCGCGAAGTTTATCACCATGGCGCAGATCCAGGAACGGGAAAAGCGTTATCCGGAGGCCGAAAAGAACGTCCTTGCGGCGGAGGCGATGGCCCCCGAGGATCAAAAGGAAAGCACCCTCTTTTTTCTTGGCGCCATCTACGAGCGTGAGAAAAAATACGAACTTGCCGAAGCGACGTTTCACCGGACCCTCAAGTTGAATCCCCAGAATGCGGCGGCCTTGAATTATCTCGGATACATGCTCGCAGACCGGGGCGTCCGGCTCGAAGAGGCGTTGAAATACATCCAGCAGGCGGTGGAGTTGGAGCCCGCCAATGGCGCTTATCTCGACAGCCTGGGATGGGCCTATTACAAACTCAAGAACTATGATCTTGCTCAGGCCAATCTTTTGAAGGCGATCGAACGACTGCCCAAGGACCCCACCATTCATGATCATCTGGGAGACCTCTACTTCGCGACCGATCAGTTCAAGCTCGCCACCAGCGAATACGAAAAGTCGCTGAAGTCTTATCGCCAGAACCCTCAGCAAGGCGGCAACGTGGACTCTGAGGAAATGGCTAATGTGCAGAAGAAGCTGGACGATTTGAAGGCCCGACTGGCACAGAATGTCAACAAGTAGACGGCCTCCCGCGGCAGGTCGCACTTCCCGTTCCTCTGCCGACACCCCAGTAGATTTTGCGGGGCCAACCCACGGTGCGGGATGGCCCGGCGAGTCGCTCACCGTCCGTTCCTTTGCCAAGGTCAATTTGGGACTGAAAATTGTCGGTCGACGGACCGACGGATTTCATGAGCTCAGAACCGTTTTCCAGTCCGTTGACCTCTGCGACCGATTGACTTTCACGGCCCGCCGGGATTCCCGTATTCTCCTGAAATGCCCTGCGGTTCCTCTTCCGCTCGGCGGGGACAACCTCGTGGTCGCTGCGGCTCGACTCTTATCCACCGCGGCCGGGTTGCGTCGTGGAGTGAACATTCTGTTGGAAAAAGGGATTCCAATGGGCTCCGGTCTGGGTGGAGGGAGTTCCAATGCCGCCACCACGCTCCTGGCGCTCAGTCGTTTCTTCAAGTTGGAACTCAACCCGAACCAGATGCTGCAGATCGCTTCCGCCCTGGGGTCCGATGTCCCTTTCTTTCTATTGGGCGGCCGCGCCCTGGGTGTGGGGCGGGGAGACGAATTATTCCCGCTTTCTGATGTAAAGGCGACGACTCTGCTTCTGGCCCACCCAACCGGTGTTTGTATCCGCACTCCGGATGCCTATGGGCGGGCAAGTTTGTGGTTGACAAATAGACGTCCGGCCAATAACATGGCTCGTTTTGGTTCAGAGGTCTTTGAAAAGGTAAGCGCCCTCGGTCTGTTTGAAAACGATTTCGAAAACGTCCTTTTTCCCGAGTATCCTGAACTCCGGCATCTGAAGACCGCGCTCTTGGCGGTCGGGGCTCAGGGCGCGCAGATGACCGGAAGTGGATCGGCTGTTTTTGGCATCTTTCCCTCGATCTCGGACGCTCGACGGGCTGAAAGAGAGCTCCAGTCGCTCCTTTCAGCATCTTCGCTGTCGACCTTCGTGGTTCGCAGCATCCCGCGATCTCAATACTTGAAAAGGATCTTTGCCGCCTCCAGATGAACGGGAGAGTCTGATCCAACCGGTTCGTATTGTTTTCTCCCCGAAGACTCGATGTCCCGGATCATTCAGGGGGCCAGTCCCATCTTCGGGGGTCGTCTAACAGGTAGGACACCAGCCTTTGGAGCTGTGAATCGGGGTTCGATTCCCTGCCCCCGAGCCACAATCGAAACGGAGTTTGGCCGGCGCATGTATGACGAGATAAAAATCTTTACAGGCAATGCGAATCCCAATCTGGCGCACGAAATTGCCCGGTACCTGAAGCTGCCCGTAGGCCAGTGCGCCCTGAAGCGATTCGCTGATGGCGAGATCAATTTCCAGATCTTCGAAAACGTCCGCGGCGCCGACGTTTTCATCATCCAGCCCACGTGCCGGCCCGTCGATTCAAACCTCATGGAGTTGCTGGTGATGCTCGACGCGTTCAAGCGTTCTTCGGCCCGGCGAATCACGGCGGTCCTGCCCTATTACGGCTATGCCCGGCAGGATCGCAAAGACAAGCCGCGAGTTCCCATCTCCGCCAAGCTGGTGGCCGATCTGCTGACCACGGCGGGCGCGGATCGCGTCCTGACGATGGACCTGCATGCGGCTCAGGTCCAGGGTTTTTTCAACATTCCCGTGGACCACCTCTATGCCGGACCGGTCATCATCAAGTATTTTAAGAAACGGAAGATCCCCAATTTGATGGTGGTTTCTCCGGACACCGGGGGCGTCGAACGGGCCCGCTCCTATGCCAAGCGGTTGGAGTGCGACCTCGCCATCGTCGACAAGCGCCGCGAAAAGGGGCAGGAGGCCGAGGTCATGAACGTTATCGGCGAGGTCAGCGGCCGCAATACCTTGATCGTCGATGACCTCATTGACACCGCCGGCACCCTGGTGCGTGTCGCCCAGGCACTCAAGAAGAATGGCGCCAAGCGAATGTTGGCCTGCTGCACGCACCCGATCTTCTCGGGGGATGCCCTGGCCCGGATTGAAGGTTCGGAGATTGAAGAAGTCGTCGTCACGAATTCAGTGACCACCGATACGATCTGCAATTCGAAGAAGATTACGTGTCTGACGATCGGCCCGCTCCTGGGCGAAGGGATCAAGTCGATTCACCAGGAAACGTCCATTAGCCGGCTCTTCGACAAAAAGGTTTGACCCGCGGGATTTGACTCGCGCCCCATGGGACCCCGGTGCTCCATGGCTATTTGAAAACCGAATGTTCTAATTTAACCATGATAATCCCCCACGGGGGGATGAAAGTAGGTGAGGCATGAAAGCACTCAACGTTCAGGCAAAAATCCGGACAGAACGAGGCAGTCGCGCGTCGCGGCGCGTCCGGCGCCAGGGTCTAATCCCCGCGGTGGTTTACGGGGCCTCGAAACAAACACTTTCCCTCCTCGTCAATCCCAAAGAGATTCTCTCCATCCTGAATTCCGAGACCGGGCACAACAGTATTTTTACGCTCGAGATTGAGGGTCACGGAAAACAGAATGTCCTGATCAAGGACTGGTTGTTTGAGCCGGTGAAATCGGCATTGTTGCACGCCGATTTTTACCGCATCGCCATGGATAAACCCATCGAAGTGACCGTCCCCATCCGCACGGTGGGAGAAGCACAGGGTGTGAAGTTGCAAGGAGGCATTTTGGAAATCGTTCTCCGTGAAGTCGAGATCCTGTGTTTGCCGGCCGATATTCCCGATCACATTGATGTGGACGTCACGGAACTGGTGTTTGGAACCAACATCCGCGTGGGCGATCTGAAGGTCGACGCCAAGATCAAGATCCTCTCGGATTCCAACCTGACCGTGGCTCACCTTACCTCAGTAAGAGAGGAGAAGCCGGCAGCCGAGGCCCTGGAAGGAGCCGCTCCGGAGGCCCCAGCTGAACCTGAGGTCATCAAGAAGGGCAAGGTGGCTGTCGAGGGTGAGGAAGCCCCCGAAGAAGCGGAGAAAGGCGAGAAAAAGTAGCCTGTGCTCTGTGGCGTGCTCCGTCGTGCTGGAGGACGCAACAAGAGAGAATCAACCATGCGAATGATTGTGGGTTTGGGAAATCCCGGGGAACGATATGAAATGACACCCCACAACCTGGGCTTTCTCGTCATCGATGAGCTGGCCCGGTTGTTGGGGATTTCAGTGAGACGACAGGAGGCGGAATCGCTCCTGGGGGTGGGACGTTCCGGCGAAAAGGAATGGCTCTTGGTCAAACCGCAAACCTATATGAACCTCAGTGGACGGGCGGTGAAACGGCTCCTGGAACACTGGGAAGCAACCCCCCGGGATTTGATCGTGGCGGTGGATGATCTCGACCTCCCCTGGGGCCAGCTCCGGGTCCGCGAACGCGGAAGTGCCGGCACGCACAATGGAATGCGCTCCATTGTCGAGATGATTGAAAGCACCGACTTTCCAAGGGTCCGCATGGGGATTCGCCCGGATCACCCCGTGGAAGATGCTGCGCAGTTCGTTCTTTCGCCTTTCGGGAAGCAGCAGCGCACCGGAGTGAATGAATTCGTGGGGCGTGGGGCGCAAGCGGTTCTCACTCTTGTGAATCAGGGAACGCGGGCCGCCATGAACCAGTTCAATAGGTCGACCGAAGAACCCGCCATCGCGGGCAAGGGATCTGAGGGATCGCGGAGTTAGCAGTATTCAACAGCCGTACCAGAGATAAGGAGAGTTTTGTGGAACGACTTTATGAAATCATGTTCATTGTCAATCCGAACACAACGGATGAGGACGTTGACAAGCTGGTTACCCAGTTCGAAACGACCGTCACCACGACGCACGGAGAGACGCAAAAAGTGGAACGTCTGGGCAAGCGTCGGCTCGCCTACAAGGTCGGAAGATTCTGGGAAGGTAATTATGTCTTGTTCACGGTCAAAGGCGGGGGCGACACCGTCAAGGAGTTTGAGCGACGCTTGAAGGTCACCGACGCGGTCATCAAGTACCTCACGGTCCGCGTCGATGAGGACTTGAAGCGCCTGGAGAAGATGAAAGCCAAGCGGGCGGCGCGGGCGGCCAGAAAACCGTCTCGTCACCCCGTGGCTCCCACTCCTGCCCCCGTGCCGGAGAAACCACCTGAGGTGGTCCCGCCGGAACCGGGTACCCCCGCGGCGAGCTGATCAGATGGAAGGGGTCGCCCTGCGGGGCATCGGCGCGAGGGAGATCAATGTGATTGTCGTCCCGGCCCTTCCTGAGAGCCGACGGCAGGCGTCGGGAGATGCTGCCGGGAGCCAGCGGGCCGCACGGAAAAATTTCTAAGGAGTCCAACATGGAGAATCGAAGCAGCAACTACCCTGCAAGTCGGTCAGGTCAACAAGGATCATCCTCGCGGGGAGGTCAGGATCGCCCGGGTGGACGCCGTGAATTTGTAAGGCGACGCCGGGTGTGCAAATTCTGCGTGGAAAAGATCGATTACATTGATTGGAAAGACTACCGCACCCTCATGCAGTTTGTCCCCGAACGAGGAAAGATTATGCCGCGCCGGCTGTCCGGGGTTTGTGCCCCTCATCAGCGCCGCCTGATGGAAGCGATCAAAAAGGCACGCAACATCGCGCTCCTTCCCTTCGCTGCGGAATAGGACACGTCAGCGGGAGGAAGGGTCTGCCGGAAGATCGAGTGTAGGGGCGTCTGCCGCGGCCGACCGTGCGCCCCTGCCAGAGCCGCTTGGAACGCGGAATCCGCTGTCACCGATGGAGGAATCATGGAAGTCATTTTGAAGGAAGCCATAGAGAAGCTGGGAGCACAGGGCGAGGTGGTGAAAGTCGCTGACGGTTATGCCCGGAATTACCTGCTCCCGAAGAAACTGGCGCTTGCCGCCTCGCCGACAAATCTTAAAAAGATTGAGCACATCAAGATTGCCGGCTTGAAGAAGGAGGCGACCGAGAAGAAACAGGCGGAAGAACTGGCCGCCCTGGTCAACCCGCTCATTGTCACGGTCGCCCGGAAGGTGGGCGAAAAAGAGGTCCTGTATGGTTCCGTGACGGCGATTGATATTGCCGACGACCTGAAACGGCAGGGCTTCGAGATTGACAAGAGGAAGATCCACCTCGAAGAACCCCTTAAAACACTGGGTGAGTACTCCGTGGCGATCAAGCTCCATCGCGAGGTGACCGCCACAATCAAGGTGAACGTGATCCCTGAAGCTACGAGCTAGCCTCATTAAGGACGTTTCATGGACGTCTCTCTGAAGCGACTCGCATGACCCGTGCGGTTGTGCCTGTCGCTTTTTTGTTTGGAGGCGCCCCCTGGATGTGAGCATGCCGCTTCTGTACGGTCACCGGCCCCCTTGCTGTGAATATCCTGTGCACCGGATGTGGAAGACTGATGCGCCAGTCCCCCTTTCTGTCAAGCCGAATCTGTTTCGTGAAGAAAATTTTTTCCTGCGAATCTTCTTGAAGAGTTGGCTTCTACGTTCTAGATTGAATCGTCCTTCTTCCGGATTGAATTTCATTTCCATCAGGCAATAGAATAAACGTTACAGAACCCCTGAGTATGTCCACCGACCAGCTCATCGAAAAAAGCATGCCCCATAACGTGGAGGCCGAGCGTTCCGTTCTCGGCGTCATCCTGATGGACAATGCAGCATGCAATACGGTGGTCCCCATTCTGAAGGGCGAAGATTTTTACCTCGACAGCCACCGTCGTATCTTTGGCAAGATCTTTCAGCTCTCCGAATCGAATCACGCCATCGACCTCGTCACCCTGGCGGAAGCACTCGCGCGCGGCGGCGAACTGGAAAGCGTGGGCGGAGCGACCTATCTCTCCTCGCTCACCGACGGAATGCCGCGCTCCGCAAACGTCGAATACTACGCAAAGATCGTCAAGGAAAAGGCCTTGTTGCGGCGGATGATCCACGTATCGAATGGGATCATTCAGCATTGCTTCGAAGCCAGTGAGGATGCGGAGACCCTCCTGGACAAGGCGGAAAATGATATCTTCCAGCTGGCGGAAGCCCGCATCCAAAGCGGCTTTTATGGCATTAAGGATATCGTTAATGCGAGCTTTGAAACGATCGATAAACTTTATGACCGGCGCAAGCACGTCACCGGCGTTCCGACCGGTTATGAAGATCTGGACCATCTCACCTCCGGTTTGCAGCCCTCCGAACTCATCATCCTCGCAGCGCGCCCCTCGATGGGCAAGACCGCGTTTGCTTTGAACATCGCCGAGAATGTGGCCATCCGCGACCGGAAAACGGTGGCGATTTTCAGCCTCGAAATGTCCAAGGAGGCATTGCTGATGCGCCTGCTTTGTTCTCAGGCGCGGGTGAATGCGCACACGCTGCGGAGAGGTCTTCTTCTAAAGACGGACTATGGCAAGTTGTCGGTGGCCCTGGGCGAGTTGGCTGAGGCCCCTATTTTCATCGATGACACGCCCGCACTCACGGTCATGGACATGCGGGCAAAATCCCGTCGGCTCAAGAAGGATCATGATTTGGCCCTCGTGATTGTGGACTATCTGCAATTGATGAGCGGTGGGGGTCGGTTTGGGAATCGGGTCGAGGAGGTCTCGTCGATTTCTCGCGGGCTCAAAGCGCTTGCGAAAGAGTTGCGGGTGCCCGTCATCGCTCTTTCGCAGCTTTCCCGGGCGCCGGAGAAGGAACGAAAAGGCCATCGACCCCAACTCTCTGACCTACGGGAATCCGGATCGATCGAACAGGATGCGGATGTGGTGATGTTTATCTTTCGGGAAGAGATGTACAACCAGACTGAGGAAAACCATGGCATCGCTGAACTGATCATTGGCAAACAACGCAATGGCCCGGTCGGCAAAATGAACCTGGTATTTCTGGAGGATTACACCCGCTTTGAAAGACTCCAGATGGAAGATTAGCAGACCGTGTGCCTTTGCCTTCCCTTTGATTAAGCCTTATCGCCGACAGTCAACGATGCTTCGATCCCCTCGAACAATTCTTCTTGAACCAGTCTCCCCGCCTCGGCCGTCGCCCACTTTCAATATGCATCCTGACTCCTAATCAGCAGGGTGTAGCTTCGATTCGTACGCAGCTGACCAACCACTCATTTTTCCATTCCCCGATTTGCTCCTTTCTTCCCCCTCGCCTAGCCCGGATTTCTCACGAAGGAATTGAAAAAGGCTGTCTCTTGTGGCATAAGTTTTTTTGCGAGAAAAAGATGTGCCACGAACAGGAGACAGCCTAATGAAGACAGATTGTAAACAAAGTGGGTTGGAATTTCATCCCCTAAATCAACGGGAAGT
>JBGQBO010000059.1:0-27643 GCA_041494885.1 Terriglobia bacterium | reverse complement strand
CTGCAGGACGCCGAAAACGATGACATTGGCGGCGATGCCGAGCGCCAGGGTGAAGACCGCGGTGAGGGCAAAGCCGGGAGAACGGCGCATCTGGCGTAAGGCGAATCGCAGGTCCCGCAGCAGGGAATCGAGCAAGGCGCCCGTCCGCGAATCGCGTACTTTCTCCTTGAGTTGCTCGACTCCGCCCAGTTCGATCCGCGCGGCGCGCCGCGCTTCGTGCGGCGGCATGCCCGCGCGAATGTTTTCCTCGGTCAGCATTTCGAGGTGGGAATGAACCTCCTGGTCGAGGTCTACGTCCACACGACGAGATAAAAAGAGATTTCTCAGGAGACTTCGGACTTTCACAAAGAGCGGCATGGTGAACACCTCAACAATCGAAACGACCAGAAACCAAATTCTATTCGTAACGCAACGCAACCATTGGGTCTACTCTAGTGGCTCGCCGCGCCGGTATGAAACAAGCCAGCAGCCCTGCCCCAACGAGGAGCAGTGTCACCCCGCCGAAAGTCAGCGGATCGGTGGGAGTCACGCCAAAGAGCAGCGATTTCACGGTGCGCGTCAGAGCCAGCGAACCCGCAATCCCAATCGCCACACCAATGAAAATCGTGCGCAACCCCTGGCCCAGGATCATCCTCAGAACGTCGCCGGAGCCCGCCCCGAGGGCGACACGCACGCCAATTTCGCGCGTGCGGCGGCTGACCGAATAGGCCATCACGCCAAACACCCCTGCCGTAGCGAGCAGCAGCGCGACGATTCCGAAGAATCCGATGAGAATGACGTTGAATCTCCGCGAGCCCAGCGAAGCGGAATAGACTTGCGAAAACGTCCGGAACCTTGCCGGAATCTCCGGGTTGAGGTCGTGCAGGATTCCTCGCGCCGCGGAGGTGACCAAGCGCGTGTCGGCATCGCTTAGCATCGTTACGGTTATCGCGGCGCGCGGCCGTTGAAACAAATTCACATAGACGGTCGGACGCGGCGGCACATCGAGACCGTATTCGTGAATGTCGCCCACGATCCCGACAATCGTCAGCAAGCGTAGGTCGCCATCCATGTTCCCAAACTCGATGGTGTGACCGACGGGATCCTGATTTGGCCACCGGTCGCGAGCGAGCGAATCACTGATCACGGCAACATGTGGAGAGTCCGTGCCGTCGCGTTCGTCGAAGATCCGCCCTCGAATCAGGGGAATTCCGAGAACCTGGAAGTAATCTTCGCTGGCGACGCAGAAATCCGCATTGCCAATGCGTCCTTTTTGTTGGGAGAGCGCACCAAAACCATCCATGGTCTTGGGGATCTCATTCGGCGTCATCAGTAGAAACATCCCGTCGGGAAGGCCGCCATCCATCGGCAGGCCGCTCGTCGCCCCCACCTTGCGCACGCCCGGGATTTGTTTGAGCCGGTCAATCAGGTTTGAAAAGAAAATCGCCTGACCTGTCTTTGCTTTGGGATCGTCCACCCACGGAAGCGAGACGTCCATCGTGACAATCTTGTCCACGCGGAACCCGGGATTTACTTCGAGCACTTTCATCAGGCTGCGCCCCAACAATCCCGCTCCGACAACGAGAACCAAGGTGATCGCGATCTGCGCCGCCACGATGACCCGGCCAACGCGCTGGCTGCCTTGCGAACCCGCTTGTCCACGCCCGCCTTCCACGAGGCCCTTGCGCGGGTCGCCGGATGTCGCCCGCGCGGCGGTGAACGCTCCCAGGCCGGCAGCGACCGCTGTGGAAAGCAGGAACGCGAACACAAGGACTGGAATATTAATCGAGACGCTGTCCAGCCGCGGGAGATTTTGCGGCGCCAGCTGTACTAATCCCACCACGCCCCAGAACGCTCCCAGTACGCCAAAGCCGCCGCCGACGAGCGAAAGCAGGAACGCTTCGGTAAGGAATTGGCGGATCAGCCGTCCGCGCGCCGCTCCGAGCGCGGTGCGAATGGCGAGCTCGCGCTCTCTCACCGACGCTTGTGCCAGCAGCAAATTCGCCACGTTCGCCGACGCCACCAGCAGCAGAAATCCCACCGCGCCGAGCAGGACCAGCAGCGGCGAGCGAGCCTTGCCGGTGATCGAGTCCTGTAGCGGGACGACAATTCCATCCTTGAGGAGATAATCGCCTTGCTCGCTCGAGGTATCTTGAATGCGACGCGCGATCGCGCTGATATCTCGATTCGCTAGCTCGACAGTCACACCGTCGCGGAGGCGCCCGACCGCATAGTAGTTATGCGACGTCCTACTTGGGTTTTCGCCGTCCAAATCGGCCGGCAACCACAGATCCACGTCTGCTGGGAAACGAAATCCGGCCGGAAGCACACCGATAACGGAGAAGACCGTGCCATCAATCTTCAGGTGCGACTGCGAGAGATCCCGCGGCGATCCGAGATGCTGCCTCCAGTATCCATAGCTGACAAGAACGGTGGGGCCGGCCCCCTTTTTCGCGTCGCTGGCGCTGAAATCCCGCCCGAGGATGGGCTGAAGACCGAAGACCTTGAGAAAGTCGGGGGAGACGCCTGCAACCGTCGTGCGCGTCGGCTGCGAAGCACCCGAAACGGACGCGGTGTTGTCATTGTACTTGGCAATCGCCTGAAAGCTGCGGTTTTGATCGCGAAAGTCGTCGAAGTTCGGGTCCGCAACGCGCGACGGCCTGCCCTTCGAGGTGACCTCGAAGACGGCCATGATCCGGTTCGAATCGGGGTACGGCAGCGGTCGCAACAACACGCCGTATACAACGCTGAAGATTGCTGTGGTCGCGCCGATGGCCAGCGCGAGCGTAAAGACCATGACGGCAGTAGCACCGGGGTTCTTCCGGAGTTGGCGGAGACCATAGCGGCAATCGGAGAGCACGGAGTGGAGCCAGTTGCCAAGCCGTTCTTCGCGAACCTGTTCTTTCACCTGTTCGATGCCGCCCAATTCGATTCGCGCGGCCCGTCGTGCTTCCTCCGACGGCATGCCCGCGCGAATGTTCTCCGCTATCAGCATTTCGAGGTGAGAATGTACCTCCTGGTCCAGGTCGACCTCCACACGCCGGGATAAAAAGAGATTTCGCAGGAAACTTCGGGCTTTCACAAAGAGCGGCATGCTAAACCCTCTCTACGATGCTTCCAAGGCTTGAGCGATAGCCCAAGTAATGCGGCCCCATCGCTTGGTTTCGACCTCGAGCTGCTTCAATCCCGCCTTCGACAATCGGTAGTATTTGGCGCGGCGGTTGTTCTCGGACTCTCCCCAAAAAGATGAAATCCAACCTTCTTCTTCCATTCGGTGAAGGGCGGGAAAGAGCGAGCCGGGCTTAACAACAAAGGTGCCGCCTGTGATCTGCTGGATCCTGCGCGAGACTCCCAAGCCGTGCATCTCGCCGGCGATAAGCGATTTCAAGATCAATAGGTCCAAAGTTCCTTGCAAAAGGTTGGTCTGCTCAGGGCTCATAGTGATGTCTCCTATCGACTCTCTATAGGGATAATACTGAGCTACCTATAGAATGTCAATAGGAAAAATGCACGCCCGTGACGATACGTCGGTTAACCGGACAAATGCCCTCGGGGCTCCCGATAATGTTACAGACTCAATCCCGCAGGGACGGGGTGGCGCACACATGTGCTCTTGGTATGTGTGCGCCACCCGTCCAGGAGACGCGTTTAACCGCAGAGAGCGGGAAGGGGGCGCAAAGGCCGCAAGAAGCCACGCATTTCTTCCCGCATATCCCTTCTGCTTGCGCTCTTTGCGCCTACTTGGCGGACTTTGTGGTTTGTTCTAACCCACACTAAACCCTTAAGCTTCCTTTTGTTTGTACTTTGGATTCTGGATTTTATTTGGACTTTGTCCGCCGCAGGCGGATTGGAATTTGGAGTTTGATCTACTCACAGACGTGTGGGTCAAGTCTAAATTTTGAGTTGTGATCGTTTCGGATGAAGAATATGGAGAATTTAAACTTGACCCTCAAAAATTCATCGCTTCGCCGTGCGGTTCTAGCTCGCGGGGCGTGCCTTGGCGCCGGGCTTGATGTTCTGGTTCAGATGGAAGATGTTCTCGGGGTCGTACTGCTTCTTGATTTGTACGAGCCGGGCGTAGTTCGGGCCATAGGCCGCAGCCACGCGATCGTCTTCTTCCTCGGTCATGAAGTTTACGTAAGCGCCTGATGAAGCATAAGGGGCCGCAGCGGTGAAGAAGGCGCGTGCCCATCCTCTACCCTTCTCGTCATCCGATTTGCTATCCCACCGGCCGTGCACGTTCATGACAAACTTCGCGTCCCGGCTGCTGTACGCCATCGCATCGGAAGGCACGGCGTTGGCTGCTCCCGCGATCAGGCCGACGAAGATCTCACATTGAGGCGAGGGTAATTTGCCCGCATACTCGATCATGGTGTCCAGCGCTTCATCGCGAAGTTCCGTGAAGTTGTGCGACTTCCAGTAATTCCGCGCGCCCGGTGTCAGCAGTGGATCAAAGGCCTGCTGCCATTGGGTGTAAGGCATGGCCCCGACATGTTCACCAACAACATCGCCCAGGCGGCGCAGGGGATCGATGAGCTTCTCGCCCGCTGCGATCTCGCCCGAATAGAAAACCGCCAGCACCACAACTTCCTTGCCGTGCCAGTTCTCAGGAATAAATGGCAGAGGCGGGGCCTGGCGCATCACCACCCACACATTCAACTCCTCGGGCGCTGATTTTACGAATTCACGGTATTGTCTCAGTACCTGTTTTGCCTGGTTGAAGGGAAAAACGATCAGCCCTGCAAGTACTTCCGGGCCCACGGGATGGAGTTTGAACTCGAACTGGGTCAGCACGCCGAAGTTGCCGCCGCCGCCGCGGATGGCCCAGAACAGATCGGTATGGCTGTCTTCGCTGGCGCGTACCCGGTTCCCGTCCGCGGTGATCAGGTCAGCGGAGACGAGGTTGTCAATGGTCAGACCGTACCGCCGCGTCAGCCAACCGAAGCCCCCCCCCAGGGTCAGACCCGCAATGCCCGTGGTGGAATTGATTCCGACTGGCGTCGCCAGCCCATGCGCTTGCACCGCTGCGTCAAAATCACGAAGCGTAGCCCCCGGTTCGACATACGCCCGTCGTTTCTGGGCATCGACGCGCACGCCCTTCATGGTTGAGAAATCGATCATCACACCGTTATTCGAGACCGAGAGCCCGGCAATGCTGTGTCCTGCGCCGCGGATGGATATCTCGAGCCCGTTCTCGCGGGCAAACGTGAGTGCAGGTGGAACATCATCGGCGTGTGCGCACTGCACAATGACAGCGGGGCGCCGGTCAATCATGGCGTTCCATATCTGGCGGGCTTTGTCATAGCCGGGATCGGCCGGAAGGACGACCTGGCCTTTCACGGCGCCTTTCAATTCCTGGATTTTTTGGTTGAGTTTTGTTGCCATAGAAATTCCTCCGTTTCAAATAGTCACGTACACGCGGCAGCGGCCAGCACCCTGAGGCTTGCACTTTCTGAGTGGCCTCTCGAGGCCTGCTCATCCGTTATTTCTCCACGGGATGGCGGCTATAGTAACACACTCCTTCTGCCGATTGAAGAGCCACCAGTTGGCCTCGGCCCCTGAAATGCTTAGTTTGTTCCGCCCACAAGGAGCAACAAATGGAGTCTGGCCTTTCCAATCTCGATTCGGGAATATGGGTGGTTGTCACTGGTTTTTCTCCCCCCTGGGCAGGTCGGTTGGCTCCCACCCAGGGCACGAGTGTGGTGGTTCCGTGGTGTTACAGCCGTTCCGCCGTGACCGAGACGGGCACTCCGTTGGTCAGCGAGTCGAACACCGGAGAGTGTGCCGGCCCCAGCTGGATGATCTCCTGCAACTTCTCGTCTGGCACGTCAGCTCTGATCTTGAAATTGACCCGGATTCCCTGGAATCCATTGCGAACGTTCTTGTCGAGTCCAAGAAAACCTTGCAGATCAACATCGCCTTCCAAAGAAGACTCGACTTCTTCGATGTGAATGCCGCGCGCCGCGGCGTGATAGACCATGGCCGTCGTCAAACAAGATGCCAGGGCGTGAAGCAGATGTTCGCCGGAGTTGGCAGCGGCATCCTTGCCGAGCAGAACCGGAGGTTCATCAGCCTCCAGCACAAACGGCTTCGGTCGCGATTGCTCCTGGCCGGCACCGTAAAACGTGTCCGCGGTCGACCTATTTTGGCTGGCGTCCACCCATTGATTGCGAATGCGAAATTTAAATTTCGCGATGGCCGGGGTGACCTTGATGGCATCGACAGTCTTAGAGAGGTCGTCAACCGCGATTCCGTTGACAGTCTTTGGAAGTACCTGTGCAGTCGCCATTTTAGTGCTCATCATTCATTTCTCCTTTATGTTTGAATTTTGGTCGACCAGCGATTCTCTGCTTCGGCTGTGTCGACACAGTCACTATGCGGCAGGATGTGGCTGGATACTTATCTGAGCGTCTTGCTCTCTTGCTCCTGGAGGGGTAGCATGCGTTTCGCTTGTCCGAGCGTCCGGTACGATTTGCCGGGAGTCCAGGATGAAGGGGGCTGACACCTTTCTCGACATAGGTCGAATATCGTCTTCAATGCAGGTGTCTGTCCCCGCTCGAGGAGGTCTCAATGGATGTACTGTCGGAAGTGCTGAAAGTGGTTAAGCTCGACGGGGCGGTTTTCTACAACGCCGAATTCTCCTCGCCGTGGAGCGTCCTGTCCCCGCCCTCGCGCACCGTGGCTCCGTACCTGGCGCCGACCGCCGGTCATGTGATCATTTATCACTTACTGACCGAAGGCCGGGGATTCGCGCGACTGGAGGAAGGCGAACGTGTGCCTCTGGAGGCCGGTGATGTCGTGATCTTTCCTCACGGCGATGCCCACATCTTGGAGGACGGCGCACGCATTAAGACGGTGGATCTCGGCCGTGAACTGGCGCGAATTTTCTCCCAGGGCCTGAAACTCGCTCGCATGGGAGGCGGCGGCGAGATCTCGAGATTTGTCTGTGGTTACATGACGTGCGAGCCCCGGCTTGCCGAGGTTCTCCTGGGCGGGCTGCCGCCACTGTTCAAAGTCAACATCCGCAATGACGCCGCCGGGCGCTGGCTGGAGAATTCAATCCGCTTCTCCGTTGGGGAGGCCGATGCCTCGCGTGCCGGAGGCGAGGCCGTGCTCGCCAAGCTGTCGGAGGCCTTATTCGTGGAGACGTTGCGGCGCTACATCGCGTTGTTGCCTAAGCAGCAGACGGGCTGGCTGGCGGGAGCGCGAGACCCGGAGGTCGGGAAGGCGCTGGCGATGATGCATCGTCATCCCGCCCGTCCCTGGACGATTGCTGACCTGGCGAAGGAGGCAGCAACCTCCCGCTCCGTGTTGGCGGAACGCTTCCGCCATTACCTGGGCGAGCCCCCCATGTCTTACCTGACACGCTGGCGGCTGCAACTGGGTGCGCAGATGCTCAGCTCGACCAGCTACAGCGTGGCGCAAATCGCTTCTGAAGTGGGCTACGAGTCCGAGCCGGCTTTCAACCGCGCCTTTAAAAGAGAGTTCAGTTTGCCGCCCGCCCGCTTCCGCATGGCATCGAAATCAGCTCGGCAGAGTCGCCCGTCCATGCCCGTTAAGGCTCGCGGGTTATCCCGAGGACGGGAAAGTACCAAATGAGCAGGGAGATTGGGTTTTGCTTGGAAATTGGACTTTGGATTTTGTTTGGGTTTTGGAATTTTGAGTTTCCATTTTGACGGAGGGTGCCCTCCCCAACAAGATCACGGCGGAAAGATAAGCTACCCTGGGGAAGCCGATGACTCGTATTCAGGAACGGACAGATTCAGACACCGCACTACGTGCACGTTTACAGAACGCCAACTCCGCTCTGTCCTATGTCCAGGTGCGACCTCATCATATTGTGGAGCTGTTGTGGTGGCAGCGCTGATTCTCTTTGTGGTGGCATCTGCAGGAATCGCGTACCTGTCAAGGCATTCTCTCGAGGCTCCCCATTCCCACGGTTTCTACCGTTTCTTTGCCTGGGAATTCATTCTCGGGCTAGTCTTTGTGAACTGGCCGCACTGGTTTCAGGATCCCCTGTCCCTGCGCCAGATCATCTCCTGGCTGCTTTTGACAGCTTCGGCAGTCTTAGTGTTCCATGGTGCCTACCTCTTGCAACGAGTTGGGAAACCAAGCAAACAGCGGAACGATGACCGCACCCTGATCGGAATTGAGAGGACGACTACCCTGGTGACCGTGGGCGCATTCAAGTACATACGCCACCCCGTCTACACCTCGTTGCTCTGCCTCGCGTGGGGAGTGTTCCTCAAGAGCCCGTTACGACCCGGTGGTGTCCTCGCCTTTGCGGCGACCATCTGCCTGGTCGTTACCGCCAGGATCGAGGAGGTGGAATGCAGGCGGTTCTTCGGCGCGGCCTATGTAGCATACATAAAACACACCAAGATGTTCGTCCCGTTCCTTATCTGAAGAACGGGAGGCGTAAGGGGCAATTCATGAGGATAAATGCCAGGGACAGGCACCCAATTCTGCGGGTTTCCCAAACTGAACGGTATTGGGATGGTATCGGACTTCTCGAATTTCTTAATCCAATGTCTGGATCATTTCCATTCAGAGGCCCGGAGCATATAAAAATAAAATGGGGTCGCACCTGGACATAGGACAGAGAGGTGGGGAACGGGACTGCAATTTCCTGAGCAGATTGACGTAGGGCGCCTGCGCAACATGATGACGGCGGAGAGATAGAATACCGTGGGCAAGCCGACGACTCGTTTTGAAAATCGGGGCTGTCGCGAATTTCGATTCGGGCGGCCTGCCGGTTTGTGGATTTCGGCAACGGCTCCTTTAGACTTGACCCTCAAAAATTGTCCGGCTGTCGATCAGTCGTCACGTGGACCTGAATCCATCGAACGAATTCCGTGCCAGCCTTATGTTGCCCCTGATCATTTTCTACTTCGCGTTTTTCGGCAACTCTTTGATCGCGTTTGAAATCTTTTCAATGTTGTGGTCGCGCATTTGGTTGACGCCAATCGCCTGCGCAGACTGTAATGCCTCTTCGAGGACGCGGCGAGCTTCCGCGGGCCGCCCCACCTCAGTCAGCGCGTCGGCCTTCGTTTCAAACAGCCAGGTCCGGCCCAGTGGACCGCTGACGTGTACCAGGCCGCGATCGCACGCCGCGATGGCGTCGTCATATCGTTTGGCTTCGATCTCCATCTGGGCGAGCCGTAGTGACGCGTTGTAGTTTGTCGGCATGGCTCGTTCCGAGGCGATCAGGGCCGGCAGCACGCGCGATGCCGCCCCCAGGAAAGCCGCTGCGTCGACGCGGGCAATATCGAGTGCGGATCGCTCGTCGTCGTTGGCGGGCCGCGTCGCCTCGAGCTCGTCAAGCCAGCGGTCGCCCCATCGGGCCAGGGTCGCCTTATCGTCGCGCGCGTCAGCGGCGTGCATGAGCTGCTGGTATAGCTGAAAGCGATGATCGCGCAGCGTCGTCGGAAGCGCAATCGCCTCTTCCGCGAGCGGCATGAGAGTCTTTCGTGCGGCTTCGGCCCACGGAGCCTGTTGACCCGGGTTGACACACATCAATCCTGCGAGAACGACTCTTCCAAACATCTGTCCGCGCGTCATCGACGCCGCTTCCAGGGCGGCCGTTTCGGCGCAGGCCTGCGATTGTCCACTCAACATCAGCGCCCAGGTGGCCGCTCCGACCGCGCGCTCGCGCTGCGGCCAGGTCTTTCCGCCGAGGCGAAGGGCCTCATGATAAGCGGCAGCCGCCTCGGCGTGCTGGCCGCGGGCAAGCATCTGGTCGCCCCGCGCGAGCGCCGCGTCGGGGGGCGTTGCCCCTTTTGCGATGACGCCATGCTCCCCTCGGTCGAGGAATTGCCTCAGCTCGGGCAACGTCATCCCCCCGATCTGCGTTGCCGTCGTCCGTTCATCGGCGGGGTCGATCACGAAGAATGACGGGGTGTACATCACCCCGTGTTGTGCGAGAAACGCTTGATTGACCGGTTTATCAAAATTGAGCTCAAGCCAGACGAACCGTCCGGCGTCCCTGGCGAGGCTGGCGTCGGCCAGCGTGGCTCGCATCAGGCGACACGAATATCACCAGGGGGCCCACACTTCGACAAAGACGGGCAGCTTCTGACGCGTCGCCTCGGCGAGCGCCCGGGTGTAGTTGTCTTCAATGAACGGCAGGCGCGTCGTCGCGGTCGCCGACGTCGTCAACAGCGAAAGCAACACCCACATTGAGAGTTTCTTCATTTTGCTCCTCCACGGCCAAGGATGATAAAATGAGATCGGTCTGTTTACAAGAGCCGATTTCGATCTCTAGAATGGACCATTTGGAGGATCCCCTCATGCGCCGATCACGTGGTGTGCTTCTGCCTCCGGCTCTCGCTGCAGGGCGACTGCGGCGCGGCGACTTGTATCGCGCGCTTCGAGCCGCAGTGCTGGACGGCCTTCTCTCTCCGGGCGAGCGCCTCCCTTCGACGCGGCAGGCTGCTGCTGACTATGGCGTCTCGCGCGGAATGCTGGAAGAGGTCTTCGCGCAGCTGACCGAAGAAGGGTTTATCGAGCGCGCCGTCGGGCGCGGGTCATTCGTCGCGCCGACGGTGTCACGGTTGAGTGCACCCGCGAAGCGAACACCTGAACCGCGACGTGCGCTCCGAGCGTCGCGTCGCGGTCACTCAGCCGCCGGGAATGCCGCCTGCCGCGAGCCGGCGGTTCCAAGCCCGTTCAATGCGGGCACAGCCGATACAAGGGAGTTTCCATGGAAGCTATGGCAGCGCCTCCAGGCGCGCGCGTCGCGTGAGCTCGGGCACAATGCCCTGAACTTTGCGGATCCGCGCGGGCTGCCGGATTTGCGCGCGGCCATCGCGCGCTACCTGGCGCAGTTTCGCGGGATCCGCTGTCACCCCGGCCAGGTCATCGTCTTCAACAGCGCGCAACAGGCGCTCAACGCGCTCGCCGCGTTGCTGTTCGATCGCGGCGATGCCGTTTGGATCGAGGATCCCTGCTACCTGGGTGCACGCGTCGCATTCGAGCTGGCCGGCGCTGCGATCACTCCGGTGCCCGTCGATGGCAAAGGCATTCGAGCCGACCTTTGTGATCGCCGTTCCGCACGCGCACGCCTGATCTATGTGACGCCTTCCCATCAGTACCCGACCGGCGTGGCTCTCAGTCTCGAGCGCCGCATCGCACTCCTGGAGCAGGCTGTGCGAAATGACTCCTGGGTCGTGGAAGACGATTACGACGGGGAGTTTCGGTATGAGGGGCAGCCGCTCACGGCGCTCCATTCGCTCGACTCACAAGCGCGCGTGCTCTATATCGGCACCCTGAACAAGTCGATGTTCGTTTCGCTGCGCCTCGCTTATGCCGTTGTGCCCGAGGAGCTCCTTGAACCGCTGGCAAACATTCGTACCCAGCTCGACGGGTTCACGCCCGCGGTGTGGCAGATGGCGATGAGCTTCTTCATGGACGAGGGCCACTTCTCCTCGCATTTGCGCCGCATGCGCGCCGTGTATGGGGCGAAACGCGCCGCATTGGTCGAAGGGCTTGCGCCGCTCGCCGCGCTCGGCTGGACGTGGTCGAGCAATCCCGCCGGGCTGCATCTCCTGGTCCGCCACGAACGAGGCGACTATGTCCGGGCCGTTGCCGCGGCGAGTTCTCTCGATCTTGCGCTGCTCAGCACTTATCGCGCCGCCAGGACAGGCGACGACGGACTGTTTCTTCGCTTCGGCGCCCTCGACCGAGCGAGTCTCAGTGCCGGCGTGGCAGCCCTCGTCGCGGGGGCAAAGAAGCTGAGCCGATGATGGCCCGACCCGCCGCTCGTAGTGTGCCCGTGATGCCACGCCGAGCCCCCCCCTGGCGGGCTCAAAAACCATCCGGTGCCTGACCTGAAAACTTGCTCCGGTTCGGCCAGCCGCCTCCGGATGAAAATGAAACCCTTGTGCCACTCTTTTTTTCCTCTTTTTTTCCTGTTGACATCCCACAGATCTCGTGCCATTCTCCTGTGCGCAACCCACAGGAGATTCCATGGCCGAAGGCAAATTCGAAGTGCTTCAGGGTACCCTCGATTTGATGGTGCTGAAAACTCTCCAGGCGATGGGCCCGCTCCACGGGTACGGCATCGCACGCCGCATCGAGCAAATCAGCGAGGATGCTCTGCGGCTGAACCAGGGAACCATTTACGCTTCACTCGTTCGCTTGCTCCAACGCGGTTGGATCCGCGCGGAATGGGGCGCCTCGGAAAATAACCGCAAGGCAAAGTTCTACTCCCTTACGAAAGCCGGTCGAAAGCAGCTCGCCACCGAAGCCGAAAACTGGAGGCGCATGTCCGGAGTGATTGGCCGCGTACTGGATCTCACCGGCCGGGGCTGACACGATGTTTACTGCTTTGCGTATACTCGTTTCCCGCATAGGGGGCCTGTTCTCCTCCCGCCGAATGGACGCGGAGTTCGTCGAGGAGCTGGACGCTCATCTCCAGATGCTCACGGATGAAAATACCCGACGCGGCATGTCGCCGGCCGAAGCTCGCCGCCAGGCGAGGATCCGTCTCGGCGGCCCCGCCCAACTCCTCGAAACCCATCGCGAGGTTCGCGGCTTGCCCTTCCTCGAGACTCTTTTCCAGGATCTTCGTTACGCTGTGCGCATGCTGCGCAAGTCTCCGGGCTTCACCGCCGTTGCCGTCCTCACGCTCGCCCTCGGCATGGGCGCGAACACCGCGGTGTTCAGCGTGATGAACACCGTCCTGCTGCGCTACCTTCCGTTGCCCCATCCCGAACGATTGGGGCATTTGCGTGTGCCGAACGGGCAGCCGCCGGGCGCGAGCAACACGGGCAAAAGCGACACCTCTTTCTCGGAACCGGTGTTTGAGCGGCTTCGCAAAGAGCACGGCGTGTTTTCGGACTTGATGGCCTACGTGCCGCTCGCGCTTGACAAAGTGGCGGTACGCATCAGCGGGAACCCGGAAGAAGCCGAAGCGGATATGGTGAGCGGCAACTTTTTCTCGGGGCTGGGAGTGCCCTTCGCCCGGGGCCGTGGATTCACCCTCGAGGAGGAGGCTACACACGCGCCCCTCGCTGTGCTCAGCTACTCCTACTGGACCGGGCGTTTTGCGCGCAATCCGTCGGCAATCGGCCAGACCCTCTACATCAAGGGAATGCCGTTCACTATTATCGGCGTGGCGGCACAAGGATTTTACGGCGTCGAGCCCGGCGCCTCCACCGACTTCTGGATCCCCTTACAGAGTCGTCCGGAACTGAATGCGTGGGGTCGGCCAGCGTCGCAGGGCACGCTCTATGGCACGCCAAACTGGTGGTGCTTGAGGCTGATCGGCCGTCTCCATCCTTATGTGACTCCAGCGCAAGCGCTCGCGAATTTGGACCCTGTGTTCCAGCGCGCCGCCCGGATCGGGCTCGGCACACCCGATCCAAAGGATCGGAAACCGGTGCTGGCTCTCGCTGCGGCCAAGGGGATCGAAGGCATCCGCGACCAGTACGAACAGCCGATTGAGATCCTGATGGCCATGGTCGGCCTGGTATTGGCGATTGCCTGCGGGAACGTGGCCATGCTGCTGGTGGCGCGGAACACCACGCGGCAGCGCGAGTTTTCTCTGCGCATGGCGCTGGGCGCCGGGCGCAGTCGTCTCCTGCGTCAGTTGCTGACGGAAAGCCTGCTGTTAGTCACGGCGGGGGGCACTCTGGGCTGGATGTTTGCCATTTTGGCCAGCCGCGCCCTGGCCGCGTGGTCGGATCTGGAGGTCCCCTTCTTGCTCGACGCCAACGTGCTGTTCTTCACGCTGACGATCTCATTCGCGTGCGCGATGGTGTTCGGCCTGGCTCCTTTGGGCACCGCCGTGAGGGCTCCGGTGGGTCCGGCGCTGAAGACCTCGAATGTGACCGCGCATCGCGACAAGAGGGGCTCGTGGGTCGGCCAGGTGGTCGTTGCGATTCAAATGGCGTTGTGCCTGGTTTTGCTGGTGGGCGCGGGACTGCTGGTGCGGTCCCTTCGCAACTACGAGACCTTGCCCCTGGGCCTGCGCCCCGACGGGCTTTTCGTCTTTGGCACCAGCCCGCGAAACATGCGCTCCGATGATGAGAAAGCGCGTTTCTACCAGACGCTGCTCGATCGCCTGCGTTTGGTCCCCGGCGTTGAGTCCGCCACGCTGATGGAGAACCGGCTCGGTTCGGGCTGGAGCGACAACAACGTCCTGGCAATCGATGGCGTACTGCCCGCCGGCAAGTTTGAGGACATCGGCGTCCGCTCGAACGACGTCGGCCCGGATTTCTTCCACGTGCTGGGAGTTCCGATGCTCCGCGGCCGCGACTTGGCGGACTCGGACCGGCGCTCGGCGCCGAAGGTCGCCGTCGTCAATGAAACCTTCGTGAAGCGTTTCCTGCCGGAGGGTGATCCGCTGGGTCACGCCGTCGGGGGCACCAAAGCCGAGCAAATGTTTACTATCGTCGGCGTCGCGACCGACAGCAAGTACACCGGCGTGGACGAGGAGCCGATGCCCATGGTTTACGTCCCCTATTGCCAGGTGCAGTCGATTTCGGACATGCAGGTGGAACTGCATACCAACGGCAACCCCGAAGCGCTCCTCTCGAGCGTGCGCACAGTCCTCCACGACCTCGATCCGGACCTTCCGATGCAGAAGCCCATGACGCAACGGGCACAATTCGATGCCTCCTTTTCGAAGGCGCGGCTCTTCGCGCGGCTTTCGATGTTTTTCGGGTTGATCGCGGTGTTGCTGGTGGCTACCGGCCTGTACGGCACGCTGGCCTATCGCGTGAGCCGTCGCACGTCCGAATTCGGCGTGCGCATGGCACTGGGTGCGCAGCCGTCACAGGTCCTCTGGATGGTCTTGCGCGAAAGCTTGCTGATCAGTGGGGCGACGATTCTGGTCGGCGTGCCCCTGGCTGTGGCCGGCGCCCAACTGATGCGTTCGATGCTCTTCGGGGTCGGGCCCGGGGATTCACTGTCGGTCGCCGGTGCATCGTTAGGTGTGACACTGGTGGCGCTGGCAGCAGGTTTCATTCCGGCGCGGCGGGCGATGCGGGTCGACCCCGTGGTCGCGCTGCGCTACGAATAACCTGCCTCCAACCATGCCCATTGCGTTTTGCTGCTGGAATTGAAATCCCCACTAAGCGGCCCTGATGCCCGATTACATGATGGGTTGCAACTGGATTATCCCCTTTTCCGGCCAAGGTTCTGTGGTTTGGCTTCTTCTCCTGCTCCCTCCCTCATACATGTGAGGCCCGCCACGCGAGTTGGTCACGTCCTTCCCGGACGGGACTTACCCCCGGCAAGGGGATGCCAACCTTGCTTGTGGACACATGTGTGTGGCCCTAATCATTGAACGCAAATCCCTGTGGAAGTCTGAATCCTCTGCCATGGGCGAAGTCGGTAACCTCTTGATTAAAGTTCAGCCCTAGCACATAGGGCAAACAATCCCGCGCGCTCGATCGCTAAGAGTCTTCTTCCACAATGAAATTCGGAAAATCGGAACGGTCCCGAATTTCTGAGCGTAGAATAGAAAGTCGAGATCGGAACCTCACAATACAATCCTCTGAGGAGGTTATCATGCGATCCAAACAGATCCTTACCTGGGCGATCTTTGCATCCCTGCTGGTGCTCATCCATGCGGCCACGCCAATCCGTGCGGACCAAGCTATAAGCCTGACGGCTACCGACGGGACCATTCTCAAGGCGAGTTTTTTCGCTTCGGCCAAGCCGGGTCCCGGAGTCCTGTTGCTGCATCAATGCAACCAGCAGCGGAAATCATGGGACGTGCTCGCCGGAGGTCTCGCGGCATCGGGAATCAACGTCCTCACCCTGGACTACCGGGGATTCGGGGAGAGCGGAGGCACTCCCTTTGACAAGCTGAAGCC
The DNA here is from genome assembly GCA_041494885.1 of Terriglobia bacterium. Lineage (GTDB taxonomy): Bacteria > Acidobacteriota > Terriglobia > JAIQFV01 > JAIQFV01 > JAIQFV01. Next base: position 11,840 of record JBGQBO010000059.1, on the reverse strand, counting down.
GCCGGAGCAGAACAAGATGGTCACAGAGACCTGGCCCGGTGACATCGACGTGGCTTTCAAGTACCTCGTCTCTCAGCCGGGCGTCACGCGCGATGTGATTGGAGCCGGCGGGGCCAGTTGCGGCGTCAACCAGTCCATCCGGCTGGCACGGCGGCATCCGGAAGTGAAGTCGCTCGTGCTGCTCTCCGGGGGAACTGATCGTGAAGGACGCCTGTTCCTGCAATCTTCGAAAACACTGCCGGTTTTCACCTCCGCGGCAGATGACGACGCGTTTGGGCGTCTGACGGATATCATGCAGTGGCTGTTCAGCGTGTCTCGAAACCCAGCCAGCCGGTTCGCGCATTTTGCCAAGGGAGGGCATGGCGCGGAAATGTTTGCCGCTAACCCGGAGTTGCCGGGCCTCATCACGGAGTGGTATGGGGCCACCTTGATGAAAAAGCCGGTAACCGCGCCGAAAACAAACGGGTCGCCGCTGGAGCCGCGCGTGCTCAGTTCTTTGGAGATGATTGATCAGCCGGGTGGCGCAAGCAAAGCTGCGAAGATGCTGGCGGAGGGGCGGGAGCGCGATGCCAAAGCCAACCTGTTCCCCGAATTCATCGTCAACCTGCTCGGCTACGAGCATCTCCAGCTGGCCGATACCCAGGGTGCGGTGGAAATCTTGAAACTGAATGTCACTGCGTATCCCAACTCGCCCAACGTTTATGACAGCCTGTCGGACGCTTACTTGGCGGACGGCAAGAAGGATCTGGCGCTGCTGAATGCCAAGAAAGCCCTGGAACTTCTCGCGAAGGAGACCACGGAGCCGGACCAGCGCCGGAATGCCATTCGAGACAGCGCCGAACAAAAGGTCAAACAACTGAGTCCGACCCACCCGTAAGGTGGACGTAGAGGTCAAGTCTGAATTTTGAATTGTGATCGTTTCGAATGAGGGAAATTTGAAAATTTAGGACTGACCCCCAAAACGTCAATTCCGGCCTGGGTTTTGTCCGCCGCAGGTGGATTGGAATTGGGTGGTCACCGCCGAGGCGCGAGAGCTCGCCGAGGTTGACAGGGCTATCAAAGCTTGGATCTTGTTTAGATTTTGGAATTTGGGTTTTGTTTGGAATTTGGACTTTGGGATTTGGATTTTGTCCGCCGCAGGCGGACTGGAATTTCTCTTAGCCTCACCACAGCCTCACTCTCTCTCCCTGCGCCAGATACAGCTTCTGTCCCGCTTTCACCCCAAACGCCTCATACCAGGCGTCGATATTGCGTACGGCATCGGCACGGTATTCGGCCAGGGTATGGCCGTCGGTCACGATCAGTTGCCGCATCAAGGGCTCCCGCAGTTTGTCGCGCCAACTCTGAGCGAAACTGAGGAAGAACTGCTGGTCGCCCGTCAGCCCCTGGCGCTCGGGTGGCTGCTTGCCGCCGAACGACAGCCGGTAGCCGTCGTAGGCCACCGACAGCCCTGCCACATCAGCAATATTTTCGCTAAGCGTTTGCTGGCCATTGACCGCGAGGTCGGGCAGCGGGTGGTACGCATTGTATTGCGCGACCAGCCGGCCCGAAGCTTCCTTGAAGTGAGCGAAGTCTTCCGGTGTCCACCAGTTGGCCAGCCGGCCCGTGGCATCGAACTGGCTGCCCTGGTCGTCGAAGCTGTGGCTGATCTCGTGGCCGATCACCGCGCCGATGGCGCCGTAATTATTGGCAGCGCCGGCCTTCGGATCAAAGTACGGCGGCTGGAGAATGGCGGCGGGGAAGTTCAGCGCGTTCTGGATGGGCAGGTTCACCGCATTGACGGTCTGGGGCGTCATCCACCATTCGGAACGGTCCACACTCTTGCCGAGCTTGGCGAGGTTGCGATGGTAGTCGTAAAGCTCGGCCTGGAAGGCGTTGCGGAGCGCGTCGCCACGCTGGATTTCGAGGCCCGAGTAATCGCGCCACACGTCGGGATAGCCGACCCCCACTTTGAGAGTCGTAAGTTTGTCTTTAGCTTTCGCCCTGGTTTGGGGTGACATCCAGGTCAGCTTGTCGATCCGGCGGCCGAATGCCTGCACCAGGTCGGCAACCATCGCCTCCGCCTTGGCCTTCGCTTCAGGCGGAAAGTAATGCTGCACGTAGAGACGACCGACTGTATCCCCCATGGAGTCGTTGGTGGACCCGACGGCCCGCTTCCAGCGTTCGCGGACCTGCGGCGTGCCGGCAAGGACCTTGCCGTAAAAGGCGAAACCCTCATCAACGAACGCCTTGGGCAGCAGGAACGACCAGCTATCGATGAGGTGGTAGGTCAGGTAATCCTTCCAGGTTTCGAGCGACTCGCGGCCGACGAGAGCGGCTTCACCGGTGATCCCACTCGGCTGCCAGACCATAATCATGGGCTGGCCGTCGAGCCCGGCGGCTTTGAAGAAGGCCGGCCAATCCAGCCCCGGGGCCTTGGCAACGAAGTCCTTCGGTTTCCACGGATTGTTCGCCTTGTGCACTTCCTCGGAGTCTTCCCGGCTCCAGTGTACCTTCGCAATCTTGGATTCCAGGTCGTAGATCCGCGCCGCCTTGGCATCCGCGTTGGCGATCTTCGCCAGCTTCAGAACGGCCGCGACGTGCGTTTTATACTGGGTTCGGATGTCGGCCATATGGGGCGAGCTGCTGAGGTAGTATTCGCGATCCGGCATGCCAATGCCGCCCTGAAGCAGATAAGGCGCGTAGCGCGTCGGCTCGTTGAAGTCCTGGGTAACCCACACCCCGAACAAGTGCTCCGTATGAAGGTTGGTGTTGTTCAGCGGATCGACGTCTGCTCGAATCGTCTGAGCAAGCGACTGCGCAAGCGAGCGGCGGTTGGAAATGGCAGCAATCCGGTCGAGCTGGCTGCGGAGCGGCTCGAGACCGTTGGACTCGATCGTGGCTTCATCCATGAAGGCCGCGTAGTAGTCACCGGCCTTGCGTTCATCGGAACCTGCCGCCGCCACGCCCTTTGCCGCTTCTTCGAGCAGGTTGCGGGTGCGCAGGATCGCCTCTTCCGCGAGCCGCGCGTCGAGGCCGTAGCTCGAGCGGTCCGGGGGAATCTCCGTCTCCTTGATCCACGTGCCGTTGGCATAGCCAAAGAAATCGTCACCCGGCTTGACCGAGCGATCCATTCCAGCGAGGTCGACACCCCCCGTGTTCACGGCGGACGCCGAGGCTGGAGCCTTGGGCGCCGACGGACTCGAGCAAGCGGTCAACGCAATTAAGGCGATCAAGACAAAACTTTCGGAAACAGCAGACAATCTAACTTTGGCCATAAACTCTCCAGTGCAACCCCGCCAGATCTTACCCCGATAATGTACGCAAAGAAAAGCGAGCTTCGAAAGAGGGAATTTAATGGTTGTAGTCGTGTCAATCAAGTCTGAATTTTGAATTGTGATCGTTTTGGTCGAGAAGAGTTCGGTCGTTAACGGCCGACCCAGGGCGGATGTCGAGCCCGATGAATCGGGTTGAAAAACAGGTGGCGGTTTCCATCCAGAATTCTAACGGAGGGCCGTTTTCGTGGTGACATCGACCCGCAGGTTATAGGGATTTTTGTTCGGACATATAAGCGGACTTATATTGTGTATAATAAACTCTTGATAACATATTATTACTATGATATATAATACTTTACTATGAATACAGATTCGGACATTAAATCGGACATTAGAGCGGCTGTAGATCTGGGGGAGTCGACTACGCTGATGGAGCCTATGGCGATCGGGGGAGGTTCACCTTACCGGTCCACGCTGACCGACCTCACAGTCGAACTGGCACAGAAGTCAGCGGGGTTTCGCCGGAGTCTGCCGGAGAGCCTGGTGATGTCAATCGCCGATCTCGTGCGCGCGATGAACTGCTATTACAGCAACCTGATCGAAGGGCACGACACGCATCCCGTCGATATTGAGCGCGCCCTCAAGGGCGACTACAGCACCGATGCACGCCAGCGCGATCTGCAGCTCGAAGCGAAAGCACATATCAACGTCCAGAAGTGGATTGATGGGAATGGTCTGAGAGGGCGGGCGCACACCAGCGATGGCCTCCGAGAGATTCATCGCCGTTTTGGGACATTGCTGCCCGACGATCTGCTCTGGGTGGAAGATCCAGCGACGAAGGAACGCATCCGGGTTGTGCCGGGTGAACTTCGCAGGCGCGATGTCAAAATCGGGGCTCATGTCCCCATTAGTCCCGGCGCCGTCCCGCGTTTCCTGGTCCGTTTCGAGGAAGTTTACGGCCATCTGAGCAGGACCGACTCGATTCTCGGTGCAGCGGCGGCGCATCACCGGCTCGTGTGGATTCATCCTTTTCTTGACGGCAACGGACGGGTGGCGCGGCTGATGACGCATGCGATGTGGCTGGAGACGCTCGAAACGGGCGCGGTCTGGTCGGTGGCGCGCGGCTTGGCACGCCATGTCGAAGCCTACAAGGCACATCTTGCCGCCTGTGACGTCGTCCGACGCAATGATCTTGATGGCCGCGGCCACCTCAGCGAAGAGGCCTTGGCGGAATTCACGGATTTCTTTCTGAGAGTCTCCATCGACCAGGTCAACTTCATGGAGAGCCTGGTCCAGCCGGATCGACTGCGTACACGCATCCGGGTGTGGGCGGAAGAGGAAATCCGGCTGGGCAACCTGCCGCCCCGATCGGGGAGCATCCTCGAATCGGTGCTCTATCGTGGCGAACTGCCGCGCGGGGATGTCGCAGGGGTGGTGGGCACGGGCGAGCGCCAGGCGCGACGGATTGTCTCGGTGCTCGTCGAGAAGGGTGTCCTGGTCTCCGAGAGCGCTCGCATGCCGCTGCGGCTGGTCTTCCCGGCAGCGCTGGCGTCGCGCTGGATGCCAGGGTTGTTCCCCGAGAAGGTGCGTGTCCCTGAGCGGCATGATCTGGGGTTTCCGGCGCCGGACGAGATATAGGTCCTTGATCGGGGTGTCGCGGTGGTCTGAAATAAGATGGGGTCGCACTTGGACATAGGACAGAGACGTGGGGAGCGGGATGGCAATTTCCTAAACAGATTGACGTAGGGCGCCTTGCCCAACATGATCACGGCGGGGAGGTGTAATACCGTGGGCAAGCCGATGACTCGTTCTCAGGAACGGACAGATTCAAACCCCGCACGTGCCCTCTTCGAGAGGGCCAGCTCCACTCTGTCCTATGTCCAGGTGCGACCCCATTTTATTCGATCCTGGTCCCGACCCCATTTTATTCGATCCTGGTCCCGGAGCCCTGCTCCACCAGCTCGAACCTCGCAATTGAGTAGCTGCCCGGATCCCAGCTGCCCGCTCGCCACGCCTGGACGATCCGCTCGTTCGGAACGAGTTCGATGTGCGGGCCGTCCGAATCCCCCCGACGGAAGTCGGGGGATCGTTCGGGTCCGGCCTACTCACGACCTCCCCTCGACACTCAAATCCCCCCACCGGGAGGTGGGGGATTGTTCAGCCCCAGCCTATTGCTCTCGCGTGATTCTATTCTTTCGCCCCGCAAGCGGGGCTGTGTCATGAGTGAGGCTGCTGACCCAGGGCTCCGCGCTCCCGCAGCGCGGGATCGCTTCACCCTGGGCTACAATCTTTCGGCCCTTCGGGCCTGCCGCGGGCGTTGCCCAAGAAAGGCAATAGGGGTACGATCGCACCTATGATCATGGACAGCAAGCCGAGGTCAACGCTCGACATCGAGCCCTTCTCGATCCGCATAGAGGACGATGTTTTATCCGACCTCGAAGCCCGCATTCGCAGGACGCGCTGGCCCGATCAAGTACCGGGCGTGGCCTGGGAGCAGGGCACCGAACTCCAGTACCTGAAACAGCTGCTTGCCTACTGGGCCGACAGCTTCGACTGGCGCGCGCAGGAGCGCAAGCTGAACGCCTTCCGCCAATTCCGAGCCAAACTGGGCGACGTCCGGATCCACTTCGTCCATGAACGCGCGCGACACGGACGCGGGATACCCCTGATCTTGACCCATGGCTGGCCCAGCGCCTTCGTCGAACTGCTTCCGCTCGTGCCGCTCTTGACCGAGCCGGAGGCCCACGGAATCGACGGCCCCGCCTTCGACGTTGTCATCCCGTCGCTGCCGGGTTATGCCTTCTCGACCCGGCCCCCCCGAGCGAACTGCAGGGACGTCGCCGCGCTCTGGCACCAGCTCATGCGCGGCCTCGGCTACGAACGCTATGGAGCTGGCGGAGGGGACTTCGGCTCAAGCGTCGCCACCTTCATGGCGCTGGATGATCCCTCACCCCTGATCGGTCTCCACCTGACCAACCTGGACCTCTCGCCCTATACCGGCGAAGGTTCGCGCCCTCTTTCGGAGACGGAGCGCATCTACCTTACGCATCGCCACCAATGGGATGAGGTGGAACGTGGCTATAGCGCAATCCAGTCGACCAAACCGCAGACGCTCGGATACGCGCTCAATGACTCGCCCGCCGGGCTGGCCGCATGGATCCTCGAGAAGTGGCGGACGTGGGCTGACTCCGGGGGCGATCTCGACGGCCGCTTTTCGCGCGATTTCTTGCTGACAGTGGTAACGCTCTACTGGGTCACACAGACGATCACAACCTCGATACGCGACTACTTCGACGAACGCTGGCATGGAGCTGCGATCGGGCCAGAGGACTTTGTCCATGTGCCGACCGCGATCGCCAACTTTGTAAGTAATTTTGTCTTTGAAGGAGATCCCCCGCGGGAGTGGGTCGAGAGGCTATACAACGTTCGTCGCTGGACACCGATGCCGTGCGGCGGTCATTTTGCCCCCGCCGAAGAGCCGGAACGCGTCGCGCGTGACATCGCGACTTTCTTCGGTGAACTCTAAACCCAAAATTTTCATGGTCACACATATCTCTCCATTTTCATTTGGAAATTGGACTGTCCCGAATTTCACACGGGGTTGTGGACGAGGGGCGACAGAAAACTCGAACTTCAATGCGGCAATTCTCGCAAATCTTTCGCCCCTGCCGGGGCTGACGCACGGTTAGCCCCCTCCATCGGCAGTGAATTCAGGCGGGGGAACGATTGCAGAGATCTGACACTCAGTCTTATCAGTTGAAAATTGGAAAGACCTGCCCCCAGGCGTCTTCACTCAAGACTCTTAGAGTCCTTATTCTTCCGCCGAACAGGAATGGCGCTTTAGGGCATTCGGTATTTGTGAAAGAGTTCTCTATTCTTGTGTTTCAATACCAATAGTGATATCCACTACATAGTTTCATGGGTTGGCTTTGTCGGGGTTGCTCTCGTAAATCTGGCGACGCATTCAATCTTTTCATGGGTCGCACTCGTACCATTTGTCCTTTCAAATTTTCCCCGCCTTAGGTGATAAAGCAAGGTCAAAACTAAGAACTGCAGCGGCCCCTGTTGAAGCCCCCCGTGGCCGCTGATTGCAGGAGGAGCACCAACTCGGTCCTCGCGTTTCAATCGTCTTTTCGATCATCGTTCCATAGGCAGGACCACAAACTGCTGTGGAATCCTTAGTCTCGCAAACCAACACAACAACCGACTCTGGAGGCGTAAACATATGCGTTCAGTCCTAGCCGTGATGGTGTTCATCGCTTGCAATCTGTTTGTGCATGAAGCGGCGGCTCAGCCACCGGTCATACCGGGCTCCGATACCGTGCCATGGCACGCGGTGCCCCAGCCCGAGCGATCCCTTGAGAATTCCCCCGTGCCGGACTACTTCATCAAGCCGGGCATTTCAGGCATCTATTCGAAACTGCGCACCGGAGCTGGGGACCGGACAGTGGCCCGCAGGCTTGTACCGTATCAGTCCTACGCGACACCCGCAACCCCTTCTGATCCATCGAAGTACAACATACGTCAGATCGTCGTGAAGTTCGTCGAAGGCAGCGCCATCCGACTGCGCAATGGCGCGCTTGCTGTTTCATCGGAGCCTGAGGCGATCAAGACGCGTGCTCGCCTGTCTCGGGCGGGGCTTGAACCGCAGACCGTGGAGGTGCAACTCGCCACTTTCAACAAGCTCGTCGCGACCCTTGGGGCCACCGAGGGCCGCGCGTCGCCACAGGTGGAGGAACTGGATCTCATGCGTCTGCGTCAGCGGGCGGAGCTCACTACAGGATTAGAACAGCCTGATCTCAACCTCTTTTATTTTGTGCTTTTGAAGAAGATCAGCCCGGAAAGGGCGCAAGCAGCACTCCTCGATTTCCGCAAGCTTCGGATTGTGGAGACGGCCTATTTCCAGCCGATCCCGTTCGATGCGGCTGATATTCCGCCCATCACGACTATCGACGTCACGAATTCGCAAGGCTATTTCAGGCCCGCACCGACTGGCGTTGATGTCAATTTCGCACGTTTGTTCGCAGGCGGTCGCGGCGAGGGCGTGCGCATCGCCGACATCGAAGCGGGCTGGACCACCGACCATGAAGACTTCCCCCAAATGGGTTTCGGTATCGGTACAAACTGGGGCTCCGACCACGGCACCGCCGTGCTTGGTGAGATTGTGGCGGAGGACAACCATTTCGGCGCCACCGGTATCGCGTCGAACTCGTTAATCGGCTGGTCGTCTGTTACCAACCTCAATCCGTTTTCCGCCGGAGGGATATATTTCTACAGTGTGGCCAATGCACTGCTGGCAACAGGGTCGGTCCTGATGCCTGGCGACATCGCGCTTATCGAACAGCATTATCCGAATCTGCTGGCAGGCCCGTGTCCCAACACCTGCAATTGCGGACAATTTGGGTATGTCGCGGTCGAGACCCTCCCTTTCGAGCATGCCGCCATATCAATGGCGACTGGAGCAGGCGTCATCGTTGTAGAAGCGGCCGGCAACGGTCAAACGCTTGTAACTCCTGCGTCGACCCGCGATTCGGGTGCGATCATCGTCGGTGCCAGCGACAGTGGGGGCGCCGGTGTACCGGCGTGCTTTACAAATTTTGGTCCACGGGTGAACGTGCGGAGTTGGGGCAATTCAATCGGGTCGACGGGTTACGGCGATGATCCTTCTTTGCGAGCGAATGGCGGCGACAGCCGCCAGTGGTACACGCGCGTTTTCGGTGGCACCTCTGGCGCGTCGCCGATCGTTGTCGGCGTGGCTGCGATCATTCAGGGTACACGCAATGCGGTCGGCCTTGCGAGGCTGACGCCTATTGAAATGCGGACCCTGCTGGTCTCCACGGGCATTCCGCAATCTACCGGCGTCGCGATCGGACCACAGCCCAATCTGCGTGCAGCTATTGCAACCTATATACCCGACATGGCGCATTTCGTTCGTCAAACTGCGGTGCCGAACACCGTCAGTCCAGGGGCGAACTTCGGCGTGACCGTTACTTTCCAGAACAGCGGCGGCATTCCGTGGCAAGGCGGCCACACCATGGCGATCGCACGTGGCAGTGGTGCGGTGGTCTGGCCGTCCCTGAGCCTTGCGCTTGGATCCTCGACGAGCCCGGTCATGCCGGCCGACCAGGTGTCGAAGGCCTTCTCCATCACAGCGCCCATGCAGCCGGGCACCTACGGGCTCTCCTTCGTAGTGAAAAATCCTGGGGGGCAGGACTTGGCCTTCTCGCCGCAACAGACGATTGTCGTCGCCGCGCCAAATACGCAGTTCGACAACGCTTCTGTGACGCTTACGGTGCCAGGCTCGTTGCAAAGCGGAGCTCAGGCCCAGGCGACAGTGACTGCGACGAACACGGGGACGACCACGTGGTCGCCGGGTTATGGTCTTATGCTGTCGCGAACCGGTCGAGTTGCGCTGCCCAGTAACTTTGTCTCGCTTACGGGAAGCGTCGCGCCGGGCCAGTCGGTAACCCTTGGCTTCGCGATTGTGTGCAATTCACAGGGCCTGGGAGGGGTCAGCGTGCAGATGTCTTCCAGTATCAGCGGCCGGTTCGGCCAGAGTGTCGGGCAGAACGTCGTTTGTCAGCCCTGAAGCAGACCCGGAGGTCTACAATGACCCAGCGGCTCACATGCGGGCACCATAAGGGGATGCACAAGATAGGGTCGGATCTGAATGGAGGGGTGGCGCACACATGCGCTCATGGCATGTGTGCGGCCCCTCCTGTGAGAGACGGCTCGTGATGAGATGAGAGCGAATCGACTCTTCACCGCACACATCGGAAAAAACGCGATGTATGCGCCACCCATCCTGGCGCCTCCTTAATTCTCTTGGCCCTTGTGTTCAGCACCACTCGCATTCCCTCGCCCTGCCGAGATCCTAAGCCAGCAATTTCGCGAGCGGCTCCCAATAGTGGGCTTTCCATCCCGCCGCCAGGTGTTCCGCGTCGCCCTGGGGGAAGCCGGTATGGTCAAAGACGATCCTGGTCCCGGCGCCCTGCTCCACCAACTCGAACCTCGCAATCGAGTAGACGCCCGGATCCCAGCTGCCCGCTCGCCACGCCTGGACGATGCGCTCGTTCGGAACGAGTTCAATGTGCCGTCCCGTAATATACCCGCCGAAGAGTGCAAACGCGCCTCCCGCTTCACGGCTGATCTCGGTGGGCTTGGCTGCTGCGGGCATGGACTTCATGACTCCACTGAGCTGGATGACCTTGTCGAACTGTGGGGCGTTGGTGAGGGCTTCGTAGACGCGCTTCCGGCCCGCTTTGAAAACGGGCTCCTGGTGAATGGATTCCGCCGTATGAGAAATCTCCTCTTCGGCTCCGGCCCAGGCCTTGGTTGAGCCCAGGGCCAGTCCACCGAATGCGACCGCCACACTGACGATCGCTTGCCGCCGCGTGTGCCCAAGGGACAGCACTTCCCGATTCGTTCTGTCGCTCATCGTTGTCCTCCCGGATTTTTGTGTTCAAACGTCTCCGCATAAAAGCACCGCACTAAAATATGTTCAAGATAATATTTTTCTGGCAGGTCAATCCCCTTCGAGGCATACTTCATCATCCAAAAAACAAGGAGGCCCCATGCCTTACCCCGCAGGTCATCGCGCGGCAGTAAAGAAAAACATCATTGACAGCGCCCGCCGGCTATTCAATCGCCATGGCTTTGAGAATGTCTCTCTGAATAAGATCATGCGCGGTGCGGGCCTGACGCACGGTGGGTTCTATAGCTATTTCAAAAGCAAGAGCGATCTGTATGCCGCGGTGCTGGGGTGCTTCTTCACCGACCCGGAATGGAAAAGCTGCTGGGAAGGGGTGCACGTTGACCTCTCATCGACCGACGTCGGGCCGCAAGTCGTCCGCGCCTATCTATCCCGCCAGCATTTCGAGGACGTCGAGAACTCCTGCCCCATGGTTGCATTGCCCACCGACGTCGCGCGTAGCGGCGTCAGTGCAAAACGCGCTTTCGAGACCGTCTTCAAAGCCATGGTGAGCGTGCTGGAGCGGAGCTTGATTGAGAAAAGCCGCCTCCGCCGCACCACGGCACAGAGCATCGCGGCCCTGGCCATCGGAGGCATGGTCGTGGCCCGGACCCTGGTCGACCGCGGTCTTGCGGATGAATTGCGCGCCGCCTGCACGGCGGTCGCCCTCAATCTTGGCGGCTGGGACAAAAAAAGCAAATCGAAAAACGGAAAATCCAAGCGACCACAGCGACTCCGCGCCACAGCACCCTACGTGTGAAGCGTTGCCTGGAGGAAGGTTATTGATGGGAAACGCAGGCATGCAAAGAGCGCATGCCTGCGGCACCCGGGGCCTTGCCCGTGCGGCGCTCTAAATGCATTTATCCCGGTTCATGGGTCTTGGCGGGTTTCAGGTCGGCCGTGAACGGCCGACCTCCGGTCCAAACCAACCCCGATGAATCGGGGTGAGAAGATTTCTATTTGGGCGGTTCCCCGCCGGTAAGAAGCCGTGAAAAAATCACCGGAGGCGAACCTCAGTTTCGGGACCATGCCGGCGTTTTGGGATCGCGATAGACGCTGGTGGAGAGGGTTATGGTGACAACATGCGATGACCTTTCTTCGGGGGGAGCTTT
>JBGQBO010000058.1:0-27833 GCA_041494885.1 Terriglobia bacterium | reverse complement strand
TTCGAACTGCGGCTGCGGCAATTTGACGCTGATCACCCCGACCAGCCCTTCACGAACGTCGTCCCCCTGCACGCCCTCTTTGACTTCCTTGAAGAGGCCGCTTGAGCCGCCGTAATTATTGATGGCCTTCGTCAAGGCCGACCGGAAGCCGGACAAGTGGGTGCCCCCATCCACCGTGTTAATGTTGTTGGCGAAACAGTAAACATTTTCGGCATAACCGTCGTTGTACTGAATCGCCACTTCGATATTGACCCTGTCCTTGGTTCCGTCCTCTTTCTCGCCGCCAAAGTCCCGCTCCGCCTCAAAGTAGATGGGCTTGTCGTGCAGGACGGTCTTATTCTTGTTGAGTTGTTTGACGAACTCCGCGATGCCGCCCGTAAATTTGAACTCGTGCTTTTTGTCGGTGCGCTCATCGTTAATGGTAATGACCAGGCCCTTGTTCAGGAAGGCCAGTTCGCGCAGCCGTTGCGAGACCGTGTCAAAGTTGATTTCAATGGTGTCAAAGATCTCCGGGTCCGGGTGAAACGTGACACGCGTGCCCTGTTTCTGCGATTTGCCCATCTTCTTGAGCGGCGCCTGAGGCTTGCCGCGCTCGTAGGCCTGCTGATAGGCATATCCATCCCGCCAGATCTCCAGGTCGAGCATTTCGCTCAAGGCGTTGACCACCGAAACGCCGACCCCGTGCAGGCCTCCCGAGACCTTGTAACTGTTGGAGTCGAACTTCCCGCCGGCGTGGAGTTTGGTCATCACGACTTCAGCGGCCGACACTTTCTCCGTGGGATGTTCATCGACAGGGATCCCGCGCCCGTTGTCCACCACGGTGACCGAGTTGTCCACGTGGATGGTCACGTCCACGCGGGTGCAATAGCCCGCCAGTGCCTCGTCGATGGAGTTATCGATCACTTCGTAGGCCAGATGATGCAGTCCCATCTCTCCCGTGGAGCCAATGTACATGGCGGGACGCATGCGGACGGCTTCCAGCCCTTCCAGCACCTTGATGCTGTCGGCATCGTAATGGCCCGAGGCTCCGTTCGTCCTCCGCTCGGCAACGCCATTTTCGTGATTGCTGCTCTTAGTCATGAACGATCCAACTCTCGCTTTTTATTTTCCGCCAAAAAAAGAAAAACCGACCCCCGGGGGAGTCGGTTTATTTCTTATAAAATACGCTGACCCATCGAATGTTGATGCTTTTCGTCGTGTGCTCCTGTCCAATCCACCTCACCCGCTTGATTCCTCCAGCCGCCAGCCTATTTTCAAATCCGCATGGGCATCACAATGTACCGGTAGTTGATCCCCTCTTCGTTGATCGGCCTCAAGAGCCCGGCGCTCTGCTCGTCTTTGAATTCAAAACTCACCTTGTCCTCATGAATGGCCGATAAAAATTCAAGAAGATACTGGCCGTTGAATCCCACTTCAAGGGGCGTCCCAGAATAGTCGACTTCCATTTCGTCATGCGCCTCGCCATAGTCGGCATGGCTGGATGAAATCTCCAGTTTCTGCGCCCCAACATTCAGCTTGATGGCATGCGACCGCTCATCCGAGAGCAGAGACACTCGCCTCAGAGCCGACAAAAACTCCTCGCGGCCCACCGAGACATTCTTTTCGTTTTCCCGCGGCAACACCGCTTCGTAATTTGGAAATTGGCCCGACAACATCCGGGAAACGAGCAGCCGGTTACCCAGCTTGAAGAAGAGATGATTTTCATCCTTTCCCATTTCCACCGTGGCTTTCTCGTCGGCCTCCCCCAGCAAACGGGTCAGTTCGCCCATGGCCTTCTTGGGGATCAACGCGCGCAGCTCCGTATTCAATCCCGTGAACTCGTGCGTTTGTTCGATGTGCGCCAAGCGGTGGCCGTCGGTCGCCACCATGGTCATGCTGTCGGGTTTCAGCAATAGGAGCGCCCCGTTCAGGGTATAGCGCGACTCCTCCGCGCTGATGGCAAAAATCGTCCGGTCAATCATGCGGGCCAGCATCCGGGCCGGGATGGTGACCAGGGGATGCTTGAATTCCGCCATCGCGGGAAAATTATCGGTCGCCGTCCCCACCAGCTTGAAGGAGGACTTTTGACAGGTCACGGTCGCCCAGTTGTTCTCCTGGGCTTTGAATTTGATCTCGGCGTCAGGCATCGCCCGGACAATGTCGAAGAAGCGTTTCGCGGGAACGGTGAGGGCACCCGGAGATTTCAACTTGGCGTCACAAAGGGTCCTGATTCCAATCTCTAGGTCCGTGGCGACAATCAGCAGCCTTTCCGCCTCGGCTTCCAGCATCACGTTCTGCAAGATGGGAATCGTTGCCTTTTTCTCCACCACCCCCTGCGTAAAGGTCAACTCTTTGAGCAGATCAAATTTTTTAACCGTGAATTCAATCATGAAGGTTTCCTCGGTTGTTTAGACGGTTTTGATTTCTCTCAAAGTAAATAAACAATTCCATTAATGAATTATTGATGATGATGATAACGCCTGTTGAAATCTGCAAATCTTATTTGGCGACGCTCCCGCTGGACCGGCGAGCGATTCGTCAAAATGGAATCCTGTGGGTTTGAGCTGTCTCCCTGTGACAAACAGCGCTCCTTCTCTTCCGGCAAAGTTTTCGACAGGATTTCTCTGGCGCGCCTGTGAGAAAATCGAACGCCCCTATTGGAAAGAACCAGTTACCTTGTTGATTAATCTGTTTAAATCCTTGTCACTCTTCCGCAGCTCCTCGATCTTGTGAATGGAATGGAGCACCGTGGTGTGGTGCTTCCCGTTGAATTCCCGGCCAATTTCCGGCAGAGAGGCCGTGGTCAACTGCTTGGCCAGGTACATGGCAATCTGCCGCGGATAGGAGATGCTTTTGGAATTGTTCTTCGCTTTGAGGTCCGACACCTTCAGGCTGAATTGTTCGGACACGGCCTTCTGGATCATTTCAATCGTTATCCGTTTTTCCTGGGAGTCGAGAATGCTCCTCAAGACCTGCTGGGCGACCTCGACGTTGATCTCCAGGTCCTTGAGCTGACAATAGGCGACGAGCCGAATCAACGATCCCTCCAACTCACGGATATTGGACTTGATCTTGCTGGCGATAAACAGCGCTACGTTATCGGGGATCTTCACCTTCTCCGACTCGGCTTTTTTCTGAAGGATGGCAATTTTCGTTTCCAGGTCGGGGGGTTGAATGTCGGCGATCAGGCCCCATTCAAACCGTGACTTCAAGCGCTCCTCAATGGTCGGGATGTCCTTGGGCGGGCAATCGCTCGAGATCACGAGCTGCTTTTGATTGTCATACAGGGCATTGAAGAGATGAAAAAACTCCTCCTGGGTGCGCTCCTTGCCGGCGATGAACTGAACATCGTCAATTAACAAGGCATCGACGTTGCGGTATTTTTCCCGGAAGGAGACCATCTTGTCGTAGCGAAGAGAGGAGATGACGTCATTCGTGAATTTTTCGGTGGAGGCATAAGTGAGACGCGATTTGCTGTTGTGCCTCTTGATCATGTGGCCGATGGCGTGCATCAAGTGCGTCTTCCCCAATCCCACCCCGCCGTAAATAAACAGCGGGTTGTAAGCTTTTGAGGGGGATTCGGCCACCGCGCGCGCCGCGGCATGAGCGAACTGGTTGCTTGAGCCCACCACGAAGGTGTCAAAGGTGTACTTCGGGTTGAGCTGGTGATCAATCGAGTCAAAATCGAGGGCGGCTTGTTGTGGAAAGCGAGCCATTCGAGTTGCCTTGCTCCCCAGGTCCATCCCCGCCGTGATGGGATGAACCATGAACTCAAAACGGGCAATGGGGGCTCCCGTTTCGACCACCGAGCGGTTGATTTCGTCCATGACGTTCTCAAGAATCCATTCTTTGAAGATTTCGTTCGGAACGTCGACAAAGGCGACGGATTCTTTCACTTGGCTCAAGCGCGTTGGCTTGAGCCAGGTATCGAAGTTCTGGGGATCGACCTTATCTTCAAGGGAAGACAGGATCTTTTGCCATACATTCATATATAAGGATTTAGCTGATTTATTTTTCACAAAGTTTTCCACAGCCTGTGGAAAACTGCAGTTTCGGGTTACTCATGGTATGGCTTGAGCAGGGCCTCAAAGATTTCAAAAAAGTATACCATAGGGGGTCCCCTGTCGCAATGAATCTTTCGGCAAAAAACGAATGATTTTGTTGAAGAAAAGCGCATTTTTAAGAGGGCTTTTAACAGGCTGTTAAAGGATGGCGTCAAGCACCCAAGGGAGGCGGCAAATCCGCTTTTCGAGACTCGGTGAATCTGATATCATACGCAATTCTCTGTCGGTCGATGGTGTCGCCCAAGGGTGGCGTGAACCTCAACGAGCTGCTGCGGGGTCAACTCTCTGATGAATAATGATCGTTTTCTTCGTGCCTGCCGCCGGGAGCCGGTGGATCGAGTGCCTGTATGGCTGATGCGCCAGGCGGGGCGCTACATGCGCGAGTATCGTGAAGTCCGCCGCAACATCCCTTTCATGGAGCTGGTCAAGGATGTTGATCTTGCCACGAAGATCTCGCTTCAGCCCTTCCGTCGCTTTCACATGGATGCGGTCATCTTGTTTTCGGACATCCTTGTGCCGGTCCAAGCCATGGGCTTGGACGTCTCGATCCCGGAAGGCGGACCCAAGATCAAGAACCCGGTGCGCACTTCGCAGGACGTAAAGGAGCTGAGAGTTCCTGATCCCACCGGCCCGACGAAGTTTGTTCTGGAAATCCTGGAGAATCTGCGGAAGGAGCTTCGTGATGAGGCCCCGCTCATTGGTTTTGCCGGGGCTCCATTCACCCTGGCAAGCTACATGATCGAAGGCGGTGGCTCGCGCCATTTTGCTCTCATTAAGGCGATGCTTTACAGCCAGCCGGCGACCTTGCATGCTTTGCTCGACAAGATTGCCGCCACCGTTTCGCTTTATGTGCGGGCCCAGATCAATGCCGGCGCCCAGGCGATTCAGCTTTTCGATACGTGGGCGGGTGAATTGTCGGCGGCGCAGTACCGGGAATTTGCCCTGCCGTACACGCAAAGGATTTTCGAGGCGATCGGGAAACTGGGCGTGCCGCGTATCCTCTTCGTAAACGGATGCGGAGCGTTACTGGAAGCCATGGCAGAATCCGGGGCGGATGTGCTCAGCTTGGACTGGCGCGTGGATCTCGGGGAGGTCCGTGAACGATTGGACTCCACGATTGCCCTGCAGGGCAATGTGGATCCCTGCGTTCTGTTATCGACCCCCGATGCGGTCGAGCACGAAGCCAGGCAGGCGATCTTCAAGGGCGGTGGGCGCGGGCATATTCTCAATCTGGGTCATGGCATCCTGCCCACGACGCCGGAGGAAAACGTGGCGACGTTCGTGGAAACCGCGAAAAGAGTCCTCATGATTCCCGCGGCTGGAAGCGTGAAACAGCCGTAAACGCGGTGGAGCCGGCGCCTGGAGAGACGACCCGGCGGAACACCACTACAGAAAAACTTGAAAGAACGAGGAACAGGTTTTTGAACGAGAATCTGGAGATTCGATTTCGAGATCAGCATGTCACGTTTCCCCTGTGGCTGCTGGAAAAATACAATGTCCCTGGGCCGCGCTATACAAGTTATCCGACGGCGCCGGAGTGGAAGGAGGATTTCGGCCCCGGTGACATGGAGAAGACTCTGGACGGCTCCAACGCGGGTGCCCATCCGCGTCCCGTGTCGCTATACATGCACCTGCCTTTTTGCGATTCGCTCTGCCTTTTTTGCGGCTGCAACGTGGTCATCCAGAAGAATCACGAGGGAGCCCATCCCTATCTCACCCGCTTGAAGCGGGAGATCCAAGCCTTCGCCCAACATGTCGACTCCCGACGTGAGGTCGTCCAGTTCCACTGGGGCGGGGGAACGCCGACTTACATGTCGCCCTCACAACTGGAAGATCTCTTTCTGTTCACCCGGGAGCGGTTCCGATTTGCACCCGGGGCTGAAATCGGGGTCGAGGTGGATCCTCGCGTCACTACCGAAGAACACGTGCGGACGATGCGGCGGCTGGGATTTAATCGCATTTCCATGGGGGTCCAGGATTTCAATCCGCTGGTTCAGAAAACCATTCATCGGATCCAGTCCTTCGAACTCACGAAGGAGCTCGTGGACCAATGCCGGGTGGCGGGGTACGAGTCCATCAATCTCGATTTGATTTACGGCCTGCCACACCAGACGGGCGAGTCGTTCGCGGAGACCGTCGACCGGGTGATTGAAATCAACCCCGACCGGATTGCCATGTTCAGCTATGCCCACGTCCCCTGGCTGAAGAAACAGCAGGGCTCTTTTGCCCAGTTCATTCCGGATGGACGGGACAAATTCAAGATCTTCCGCAGCGGGGTGGAACGCTTCACCGCCGCCGGGTACGATTACATCGGCTTCGACCACTTTGCCCGGCCCAACGATGAGCTGTGCATTGCCCAGCGGAACCGGACCCTGCATCGAAACTTTCAGGGATACACGACCAAGGCGGGCGCAGACCTTTTCGGTCTGGGGGTCAGTTCGATCAGCGGCATTGATCGAGTGTACGCCCAGAACTATCGTGATCTCGAGTCTTATTCCGGGGCCATCGACCAGAACCACCTGGCCATTATGCGGGGTATGCGTCTGACGGAGGACGACGTGATCCGGCGCGCCGTTATTAACAAGATCCTTTGCCACTGCGTCCTTCATAAGGCTGAAATCGAGTCTGAGTTCAACCTGGATTTCGACCAATACTTCGCCGAGGAGCAGCCCCGCCTGCAGGAACTTGCGGACGATGGCCTGCTGGAACTGAACGGGGACACGATCTCGGTCACGTTGACCGGCCGGGTCTTCATCCGGGTTGTCGGCATGGCGTTCGATAAGTACCTGCGCGAGAAAAAGGATTCAGCCAAACCGCTGTTCTCAAAGACCCTGTAGGGCAATCCGTTCGCCCGCCCCAAGTCCGTCCCAGCGACGGGTGGCCGGTCGATCTCATCCATGACACCATCCCGAATCGGCGTTCTCCTTTTTAATCTCGGAGGTCCAGAAACCCTCGAGGACGTCAAACCGTTTTTGTACAACCTCTTTTCAGATCCCGATATTATTCGAATCAAGAGTGACTGGTTGCGCAAGTTGGTGGCCTGGTTGATCGCGACCACGCGCCGGAAAAGATCGTGTGGCTATTACGCCCAAATCGGAGGCGGTTCACCCTTGCGCCGGATTACGGAGGATCAGGCTGCGGCCCTGGAGAAGCGACTGGCAGCCGATGGATTGGGGGTGAAGGCGTTCGTCGGCATGCGCTGCTGGCGACCGACCATTGACGAGGCCCTGGAAGCCATCCGGCGGGAGGCCATTACCCATCTTGTTGTGTTGCCCCTTTTTCCGCAGTTTTCAGTGACCACCAGCGGCTCCTGCATTAATTACTTCAATGGCCTCCTGCGGCAGAAGGATGGACCCGGGAACATCCAGGCCAGTTACGTGACACGGTGGTACGACGAGCCGTTATACATTGAAGCCATGGCGGAGTTGATTCGCGCGGAGTTCGCGCAGTTTCCCGAGACCGACCCGAAGTCCACGTACCTGGTTTACAGTGCGCACTCGATCCCCCAGAGATATGTCGAAGAAGGGGACCCTTATCTGGACCACACCCGGCACACGGTGGAGTTGATCAACGAGAAACTGGGCACCCAGGGCCCCTGGACGTTGGCTTTTCAATCGAAGGTCGGACCCGTGAAGTGGCTCGAGCCGAGCACCGAGGAAGTGATCGGGACCCTGGGACGGCGCGGCACCCGACAGGTCGTCATCGTTCCCGTCAGTTTTGTCTCAGACCACATCGAGACGCTCTACGAAATCGATATCCAGTATCGTGACGCAGCACGGCAGGCGGGCATCCCTTATTTTCGCCGCGCGGCCGCGCTCAACCTGAATTCGAACTTCATCGCCGCCCTGGCCGCCATTGTGAAAGAGCAGATCGCCCACTTGGCCTGAATTCGGGCTCAAAGGGGACTCGTGTTTCAAGGACCATCATGACAACTTCGTCCTCATCCACCCCCACCGCTGCAAGAAAAATTATCGTGCTCGGCGCAGGGATCTCGGGGCTGACGTGTGCCTATCGGCTTCACCAGGCCGGATTTGACGTCGAGGTGTTGGAACGGGAGGCCGCTCCCGGCGGGGTCATGCAGACCCGAATGGAAGCGGGCTTTCTCACCGAAGGCGGACCCAACAGCTTCCAGTCCAGTGAGGAGGTGTTATTGCTGATTCATGATGTCGGACTGGATGGCGAATTGCTTGAAGCCGACGCGAAGTTGCCTCGTTATATTTTCTTTCGCGGACGGTTGCATCAGGCGCCGATGGGACCGGGGGCACTCCTTTTCACCCCATTGCTTTCTGCGGGTGCCAAGCTGAAGTTAATCCGCGAGCCCTGGGCGCCCCCCAATCGGGACGGGCACGAAGAAACCGTTCAGGAATTTGCCACGCGGCGACTGGGCCGGGAACTGCACGACGTCATGCTGGCCCCGCTGGTCTCGGGCATCTACGCCGGGGATACGGCGAAGCTGAGCATGCAGAGTGTGTTTCCGCTCCTCGTGGAACTGGAAGCGAAGTATGGCGGATTGCTCAAGGGGTTCATGAAGCACATGAAGGCCGAGCGCAAAAAACGCGAGGCGGAAGGCAGGCCCAAGCCCCGGCGCACCTTGTGCTCGTTTAAGAACGGGTTGAACACACTTCCAGCAAGGATGGCTGAGCGGCTGGGGGCTCGCCTGCACCTGAATTGTGAGGTCCGGTCGGTGCGCGCGAACCCCGGAGGTGGCTTCACACTTGAAGTCAGGGAAGACGGCGCCATGAAGCAGTATGGGAGCGACCGTTTGGTTGTGGCCACGCCGGTGTCGCAGACGGCGGAACATTTGAAAGATCTGGCGGCGGGTCTCACGGGGAATTCATGGCCGACCGCGGTGGGTGGAGAACTCACTCGGGCGGCTCACGGTCTGGCTTCGATTGAGCTGCCCCCCCTGGCGGGTGTGTGTCTCGCCTGGAAGAAGTCCGATGTGCCGAACGACCTCAATGGGTTTGGGTTTCTGATTCCCCGGTCAGAAGGGACCCGGCTGCTCGGATGCATCTGGAGCTCGTCGCTCTATCCTCACCGCGCCCCCGAGGGGTGGATATTGCTGACGAGTTTCATCGGGGGGGCCACCGATCCGGACATTGTTTCACTCAGCGAAGGGCAACTCGTCGATGCCGCCCGCCACGACCTCCGCACCATTCTAGGTATGTCGGCCGCTCCCCGCGTGGTGACGGTCAACCGCTACGATCACGCCATTCCCCAGTACAATCTGGGTCATCAGGCCCGCATCGATGCGGCCCGGCACGCCGTGGCGCAAATTCCCGGGTTTTATATTGCGGGCAATTATCTCTCCGGTGTCGCCGTCGGCGATTGCGTTAAGCAAGCGCATGAGACGGTGCAACAGATTTTGACCGCGGACGAACACAGATGACCACGGATACCTCGCATGGACACAAAAATACAATTAAGACGTTGACTTGCCACGCCCTTTTGTAATAAAAAGACGATTCTCTTATCGAGATTGCTATGCATTCAGCCATTCAGCGGTGTTGTTGTCACGCGGCCTCGGATCGTTGGGGCCTGGAAGCTATGGCGATGTGTTGTTGGTCGCCACTTCGAATGGCGGATGCGGACGGGCATTGTGGAGGTGGGAGATTAAGACCAGGCACTTCACAATGAAAACGATTCAGCAAGAGGGATCCTAGAGAAAAACGCTGGATCAGATTAAGACCCAAAGTTCAAGCCCTTCGAAGACATAAAAGCTTCGAGGGGCTTTTTATTTTGTGCAGTGGTTTGTGCTGTGGGGCAGACGTCCCGTCTGCCCATTTCAAGGAAACATGTCGGTCGACCCGCCTGGTCGACCGGCTGAAGGAATCGAATGATGACCAAGACACAAAAGCAACTACTCACCCCCGCTCGAATTAGTCCGGAGCAACAAAGCGAAATCGCGATGCTCGTCGACGAGATCGACCGCCTCAAAAAAGGACAAAGCGACCCCGAGGACTTCAGGCGCTTTCGACTGGAAAATGGCATCTACGGTATCCGCGGGGTTGCCGACCAGCACATGGTCCGGGTGAAGGTCCGGTTCGGGAAACTCGATGCCGCGCAGTTGGAAACGCTCGCCGAAATCGCAGAACGGTTCACGCCGAACCGGAAGGTCCATCTCACAACGCGGCAGGACGTCCAATTTCATTATATCCGGCGGCGGGATCTCCCGGCCGTCCTCACGCTTCTGGCGGGTAGCGGCTTGACCACGCGAGAGGCCTGTGGAAACACCGTCCGAAACGTCACGGCCTGTCCTTTTTCCGGCATTTCCTCCACCGAAGTGTTTGATGTGCGCCCTTATGCCGAGGCGCTCTCGGTGTATTTTCTACGAAACCCCTTGAACCAGAATCTCCCGCGAAAATTCAAAATCGCGTTCGAAGGATGTACGGAAGACCACGCCCGGACCCCGATTCATGACTTTGGCGCCGTGGCGGTCCTGCGGGGATCGAATGGCTCCTGCGAGCGTGGTTTTCGAATCTATCTCGGCGGCGGATTGGGCGCGCAACCGGCCGCGGCACAGTTGCTGGAAGAGTTCACTCCGGAACGCCTGTTAATTGCGACCGCGGAAGCAGTCCTGCGGGTATTCGATCGCTTTGGCGAACGGCGGGAGGACCGTTCCCACCGCATGCGCGCGCGGCTTAAATTTCTGATCCGGGAGCGGGGGTGGGAGAAGTTCCGTGAAGCGGTCCTCAAGGAGCGGAAGGTTGTTTCACTGACCCAATCGGGGCGGGCGGCCATCCCCTTCTACCTGGCGGAAGAGAAACCACCTTTCGGAGAGATCGAATTCAAAAAGGTGATTGAAGATGGAGTCTCAGGCCGCCTCATGGCCGGCGGGAAGGACAAGGGCAGACGAGACGTCTGCCCCACGGCGGGACGGAGTTTGTTTGACAGGGAGCACAAGTTCCTGAAGTGGCAAGGCTCGAATGTCATCCCCCAAAAGCAAAAGGGCTGGAGTGCGGTGATCGTGCGAGCCCCGCTGGGAGACATGACCGTACCTGAACTCCGTCACATCGCCTCGACGGCTCGACGGTTCTGCGGAGGGCGCCTCCAGGTGGCCATCTCCCAGAACCTGATGTTGCGATGGGTGCCGAATGCCGCAGTCAGGCTGGTCTACGAGCACCTCGACCGTGCTGGAATGGCGCACGGCGGCGCGCACCAGTTGGCGGATATCACGCGCTGTCCCGGTGCCGATACGTGCCAGATTGCGATCACGCATTCGCGCGGATTGGCCGAGGCCCTCGCGCCCCTGGTGGAAAGGGATCTGGGAGAATTTCCGGAGTTGGAACAGCTTTCAATCAAAATCTCCGGCTGTATGAATTCCTGCGGTCAGCATCACATTGCCGATATTGGGTTCTACGGCGCCAGCGAAAATGTGAAGGGGCACGAACTCCCGAAGTACGTGGTCATGCTGGGAGGCAGGACCCGCGAGGGGATAGCGGAATTCGCCGTCCCCATCGCGCAGATTCCCGCGCGTCGCGTGCCGGACGCCACCCGGGAATTGTTGTTGTTTTACCGGGAGAGCAAAAATGAGAATGAGCTGTTCCGGGACTTTGTCGACCGGCTTGGCAAAGCGGCCTTCCGCAGGGTCCTGGCAAAGTATCAGGAGGTCTCCTCGTTTGAGGAAAACCCTGGGCTGTTTCGGGATCTCGGGGCGGACGAGGAGTTCAAGGTGGCGATGGGCGTGGGTGAATGCGCCGGAAATTCGGTTCAAAGTTCAAGGTCCAAAGTTCAAAGTCAGCAGATCGGCGAATCGGTTACAGGAACGGCGGGTGAGAGGTCCGGAGATCGCCCGCAGACGATAAATCATTAAACTTTCGTTCAACGGGTCTTAGCTGCGCAGTCGGTTAGGGCAGCGGTGTCCGGGTGCAATGAAAAGTCGATGTATCTGGGCTGAGACTCATCTGAAGCGATCCGCGAACGCGACACAAGGCTGAGGTCCATTTCAAACGGAATTCTCTGAAACGATGCAGACAGCCCGGGAGGAGTCATCATGAGCGATCTATTTCCTGTTTTTCTCCGGCTTCAGAACCGTCGGGCCCTGGTGGTGGGCGGCGGCGCGATGGCGGCTCTGCGCACCAAGCAGTTGCTGGCAGCGGGAGCGCGGGTGACCGTGATCGCCCCTGCCATCAATGGCTCGTTGGATGAACTCGCCGAGGCGGGCCGCATTGAACTCATCGATCGGCCTTTTGCACGCAGGGATGTGAGCGCAAGTTATTTCATCGTCATTGGCGCCACGGATGATCCCGCCGCGCAGGCCGCTTTGGGAGAAGAAGCGGAACGGCTTGGACTCTTATACAACGTGGTGGACGATGTCGAGCATTCGAACTTTTACACGCCGGCACTGGTTGAGCGTGGCGACCTGAAGATCGCCATCTCCACCAACGGACTCAGCCCGGTGCTGGCACGGCAGCTCCGGCAGGAACTCGAGGACGCCATTCCCCCGGCGGCCGGGGAATGGATCAAGCAATTGGGGCAGTTGCGGCAGAGTTTGAAGTTCGAGATTCCGGTGGATTTCGAAACCCGAAAGCAAATCATTCAAGAAGTGATCGACAAGACGATTCAAAGATGAGTGCTGCTGGAAACATCTCAGGAAAGGTATTCATCGTGGGTGCCGGCCCGGGCGCCAGCGATCTGATCACCGTGAAAGGCTTGCGCGCCCTCCAGCAGGCGGACATCGTCTTCTATGATGCGCTGGTCAATCCTCAATTGCTCTCCGAAGCAGGCGAGGAAACGGAAAAAGTTTTTGTCGGGAAACGGTGCGGGCGTCACACGATGGACCAGAGAGAAATCAATCGGTGGATGGTCTCCGAGGCGCGGGCGGGAAAGACGGTGGTGCGGCTCAAGGGAGGTGACCCGCTCGTCTTTGGGCGCGGGGGCGAGGAGGCGCTGGCGTGCGAAGAAGCAGGTGTCGAATTCGAACTGATCCCGGGTGTCTCTTCCGCCCTCGGCGCGGCAAGCTATGCTGGCATTCCGCTGACTCATCGCGGCGTCGCATCCTCGGTGGCGTTCGTGACCGCCCGCGAGGGCCGGGAAAACGAAACCGGGCAGACCAAACTAGCAAGCCTCGCGAAGGTCGCGGACACCCTGGTCATCTTCATGGGGGGCTCGCGTCTGTGCTCGATAGTCGCGTCATTAATTGGGGCGGGGATGTCGGCGGCGACCCCTGTCGCCGTGATCAGCAGGGCCACGCTTCGAACTCAACAAACCATTGTGGCGACGTTGAGCACAATCGCTGAGCAAGTTGCCGAGGCCCGCTTGACCACACCCATGCTGATTGTTGTGGGCGATGTCGTCCATCTCAGCAGCACCCTCAACTGGTTTGAACGTCATAGGGGCGTTTTGCCTGCCATGGAGTCAGACGTCCCAAGCGAGATCATCCGCCCGCAATAGCCGGAATGATGGAGACTTCGGCCCCTTCGGGGACAGGCGTCGCGAGGTTTTCGAGGAATCGAACATCTTCCCCATTGACGTAGACGTTGATGAAGCGCCGCAGTTGGCCGCCTTCGTCGCAAAGCCGGCCGCGGAACCCCGGGTACCGGTCTTCAAGTTGGTCGATGATTCCTTTGACCGTGGCCGCTTCGACGTCTACCGCGTCAACATTTCCGGCAAAGCGTTTCAAGGGTGTGGGGATCAGTATTCGGTGTGACATTTCGTGACTCCTTTCATAAAGCTGTCAGCTTTCAGCAATCAGCCATCAGCTCTTAGCTTTCAGCGGGCAAGGATTTGTATTCCGCACTCCATAGAGCTTTCAGCTCTCAGCCTTCAGTAAGCATTAATTCGAAATCCTCAATCGGCAATTCGCAATCCACCTGGGTTTCAGCATTCAGGCATCAAAAATCCGCACTCCGAAATCCGCATTCCGCAATCTACAGGGCTTTCAGCTTTCAGGTATCAATAATCCGAAATCCACAATCCGCATTCCGCAATCCTTAGGCGACCGCCCATAGCTCAGAGATGGCCTGTTCAAACTGGGCAAAGCGGGGCTCAATGACGACGGGCGGCTCGAGGGGAACCGCTTCCTGCGTTTTGAGACCGTTGCCGGTGATTGCTAGCACGGTGAGATCGTCGGAGTGAATGCGGTCCTGGTCAAAAAGCTTCCGGGTCACGGCGACGGCGACCCCACCTGCGGTTTCCGTAAAGATTCCTTCCGTCTCTGCCAGCAACCGAATCCCCGCCACGATTTCCTGGTCTGACACATCCTCGGCCCAACCACCGCTTTTGGCGATAATGTCAGCGGCATGATAGCCGTCGGCAGGATTTCCGATGGCGAGGGACTTGGCGATGGTATTGGGCTTGACGGGCCGGATGTCGTTGGAGCCGCGCTTCACCGCATCGACAATGGGATTGCAACCGCTGGCCTGGGCGCCGTAGACCCTCGTCCCGACTTCCCCGTCAAGGAGACCGAGGCGTTCGAATTCTTTAAGAGCCTTGTAGGTTTTGGAGATGAGTGAACCCCCGGCCATGGGGACCACCACGGCATCGGGAGCGCGCCAGCCCAACTGCTCGGCGATTTCGTGTCCGAAGGTCTTTGAGCCCTCGCCGTAGAAGGGCCGGAGATTGACATTCACGAAACCCCAGGGAAAACGGTCGGCGATCTCGGTGCACAGCCGGTTCACCTCGTCATAGTTTCCCCGGACGCGGATGACGCGCGCGCCGTAGATGGATGTAGCGGCGACCTTGCTTTTTTCGAGGTTCTCGGGGATGAGAATATAGGCCGGCAGCTTGGCCAACGCCGCGTTGGCGGCCACGGAGTTGGCAAGATTTCCGGTTGAGGCGCAGCCCACCGCCTCCAGGCCGAACTCGCGGGCCTTGTTGATCGCCACCGCCGTGACGCGGTCCTTGAATGAGAGGGTGGGCGCGTTCACGCTGTCGTTTTTGATGTAGAGATTCCTGGCGCCGAAAATCCGGCCCAGGTGGTCGGCGCGGATCAGGGGCGTTCCGCCGGTCGCAAGACCCACCAGCGGGTCATCTTCGATCGGCAACAACTCGCGGAAACGCCACATGTTCTTTTCACGCGACCGGATCGTCTCGCGTGTCAGCGAGCGGGAGATCCCCTCGTAATCGTAATCCACCTCCAGCGGAGCGAAGCAATCCTCGCATCCGGCGCGAAGCCCCTTGGAATATTCTTTTCCACACTCGCGGCATTTCAATCCAATGACGAAACTCATAGCAGATTCTCCTTCCGTCTAACTTTCGGGAGAGATCTCCCGAACCTTTTCATGAACGGGGGGGCGTCAGGGGGACCTGCATGGGCTGGAGCCAATAAAAAACCCCCCACGCTAAACTCGCGCGGGGTTTGAAATCTGGTCCGGCTATTTAGCAGTTTTTTACGTGGAGCAAGTCACCCTAAATCGCCACGTCCGATCGCTTGCCGATAAAACGAAAAGCCCCACGCTAAATAGCGCAGGGCTTTCAGAATCCCTTGACGATTTAGCACATGTTTAACGTGGAGCAATTAGCCTTAAATCACCACGTCAAGCAGTAACGCGCCTAAACTACCGGAAACAAATTCGGGTGTCAATATGAAATCAAGCGTGTGAAGAAATTCACCGGGGAACCGACCGGGACTGGGTGGCGCACACATGCGGGGTTGGCATGTGTGCGAATTTTTGGGGAAGGCGCTCCATTTTGAATACGCAATACGCTAAAGTCTTTAGCGCACACATCGTTCGCCGCGGCGAACGATGTGTGCGCCACCCAGCCAAGAACGCATGTCTGAGGCACCCGATTTCAAACCATCCACCCGACGCGGATCGCGCTACATTAATCCCTTAAGGTCGAAGGTCTGCAAGTAGTCGGGCAAGATCGTCTTCCATTTGAGCTGGGTTGAGATCTTTTCGCTCAGGGATTTTCGTGCCGGATCTTCGCCGTGGGTGATGAACACGGCGCGCGGGGGCTGCTTAAGGTTCGACAGCCAGCGCAACTCCTCGTTGTAGTCCGCGTGGGCGGAAAAGGATTCGATCGATTCAATATGCGTTCGCACCACCACGCGCTCGCCAAGGATTTTGGTTTCCCTGGCCCCATCCTTAAGGTACCGACCTAGCGTTCCCTCGGCCTGATAGCCCACAAACAACACGGTGTTCGCGGGATCGCTGACGCGATGCCGCAGGTGGTGCAAGACGCGCCCTCCGGTGCACATCCCGCTGGACGCGATAATCATTTTCGGCACGGCATTCGTGTTGAGGGCTTTGGACTCCTCCACGCTCCGGATGAAGGTGACGTCATGGGTCCCCAGCGGGTCGATGCCGTGTTGCTCGAGCGTGGTCATCTCCAGGTCATGCTCTTCGGGGTGAGCCAAAAGCACTCGGGTCACGCTCGAGGCCATCGGGCTGTCGACAAACACCGGGATGTCGGGGATCACCTTCTCCTCTTCCATTTCGCGCAGGATATAAAGCAGCTCCTGGGTGCGGCCCACGGCGAATGACGGAATGATCACGGTGCCGCCCCGTTTGAATGTGGATTTGATGACCTCGGCCAGCTTGATCTTGGGATCTGTCCCGTCATGCAGTCGATCGCCGTACGTGGATTCCACCACCATCAGGTTGGCTGTTTCGATGGGAGTGGGATCGGGCGTGATGCACTGGTTGTACCGCCCCAGGTCTCCCGAGAACAGCAGGTTCAGCGGTGCCTCGCCCGGCTCGTGAATATCTAGCGAAACCAGGCAAGAACCCAGGATGTGTCCGGCCGGATAGAGCGTGAAGGAGAAATTCTTGGAGAGCTCTTTCGGCGTTTGATACTTGACACCCCGGAGGAAACGCAGCGCCGTCCGGGCTTCGTCTTCGGTGTAAAGTGGCAACGCCGGCTTGTGCTTCGTATACGCCTCCTTGTTGGCGTACATCGCATCTTCTTCCTGGATCTTTCCCGAGTCCGGCCACAGGATGCCGCACAGGTCGACGGTCGTTTCACTGGCGTAGACCTTTCCAGCAAAGCCCATCTTTGCCAGGCGCGGGAAAAACCCGGTATGGTCGAGATGGGCATGGGTGAGAATGATGGAACCTAGAGTTTCACTGTCAATGGGCAGGGGCTCCCAGTTCCGGTCCCGCAAGGCGTGTGGTCCCTGAAACAAGCCGCAATCGACCATCAGGCGCTCCCCATCGCGAAAGGTCAGGAGATATTTGGAGCCGGTGACGCAGCCGGTGGCGCCAAGAAATTGAAGCGTAGCCATGAAGGTATCCTCGGGTTAAATGAACACTGTTTAATTCTGTGCAGTACGCCCACAGTAAATGCTTGCGGCGACATTTCTATTGCGGACTGCGGATTTCGGATTGCGGCATAGAAGCGCGGGACCGCTGCCCTGCTGTGCTCTCCGCGCCTTGGCGGTTCATGGCTTTCTGGGAATCAGCCTCAGCCGGCGCATTTCAGCCAGGGCCGCCGCCGAAGACCCTTTCAGCCACAGAGAATAAAACCGCTCCTGGGTCATTTGGGAAAACACGCGGTTTCTGAAGTCATTGAATCGCCGGCCGCGCAGATCAGCCTCGCTCATCTTCAGTTCACTGGAGGCAAGCTCGCCCAGTCTTTCAATGGCAAAGCGTGCCGCCGTGATGGAGAGGACAAAGTCGCCATCCGAAAGATTATTGATGGTGGCTTCAGGAGATATCGGCCACGGTAATTCCAGATTTGCCGACGAGGCCGATCCATCCCCGGAAATGGCTGCGGGCCTTCTCAACACGCCGTATTCGACCGGATCCACATGCGCCAGCAGCGCGGCCGCTTCAAGCCAATCGACGAGTTTCCCCGATGGTTCGAAACCCGGGGTCCCATGGGCAGCCGCAATGGCGATTACCAGCCTTGGAGGAAGCCTTCGATGGAGGGCCTCGGCGATTCCGAGGATGTGGTGGGCCCCGGTCCCCGCGATCACAAGCTCCGGCAGTTCGCTGTCGTCGCTCTTCCATTGGAACACGACCGCTTTCATGGCATCGTGCCAGATCGGAGCAGCGATCACAAAGTCCTCATTGATGGCCATTCCCGGATATTGGGCGCGGTAGTTGGCCGCAAGCGCGAGGGCACTGCGCAGATTGAATGCTTCGTGGATGACTAAACCGCCCGGATAAGAGTGATGCCCGTTGAAGCTGCCTCCCGGAGCCCCCCAGAAGCGCTGGGGGGAGTGGCGGGGATTTGAGACCGGAGGGAAGAGCCCTGCAAGCGACATTCCCTCAGGAAAGCGATTATCCCCCGGGCTGATGAACCCGCGGGCGAGAAGCCTGTAGTAAAGGTCCTGCTTGTTTTCCCGGGTCGGCCATTCCCGGTAAAAGGTCGGGGCGGGATTGTCGAGCAGTTCGAGGATCTGCTTGCGAAGCGGGGGACTTGAAATCCTGAGGGCATTGGCGTGCAAGTATCGAAAGGATGCCATGACCACGGGTGACCGGCTGGCGATCTCTTCGGCGCGGCGATTGCCGGTAACTAGCTCCTCGTGATCCTGGTTTACAGCCGGTCTGGGGGGAACAGCCCCAAGGCCTTTTAAGGCCAATGCGCTCAATAAAAAAACCGAGGCAGCCGGAACAAAAGCACAAAAAAACACCCTTCGAGAGGATGGATGGAGGGCAACCTTTGCAGCCCGGAAGAGCCTCCAATGACTACGCTGAGTTCCCCTGGAGGAGAATTTCAGGCGAAGAACCTTAAAGAAAGACCTGGATTTTTTCATTCAAGGGTTCGAGTGTAATTCAAGTTCGGGAAAAAATTAACCGCAAAGATCGTGGGGACCCATTGGAATTCTTCCAGAAACTCTATAACGAACATAGGGGGCGGCTGCCTTCCGCATTTCGCGAGGGATCCCTCGACGGGGGCCCACCACCACTTCTGAAAGTGCCACGATCCGTTCTTAATGTGAAAGAAGTCACGTGCGAAAGCTTGGATTGAAATAACTTCTGTTGTGTTATACTTCCCGCCCTCAGGAGAACGATTCGGTATGCGAAAAGGTTCGATCACAAGCGTATTCAGCGGGCTGATTTTATTCTCTGCGTTGATCGGCGGAGTCCTTGGACCCCGCCTGAACGCGACGGCAAAAGACTCCCCCGATTCGACCGATCGGGTGGTGAAACAGTTCTCCGAGGTGATGAGCCTCATCGAACAGAACTATGCCGAACCGGTCGATCCTGAGCGCACGGTGTACAGCGCCATCAATGGGATGTTACGCACGCTGGATCCGCACTCTGTTTTCTTTGATCCCAAACGGTATGCTGAGTTACGGGAAGAGCAACAAGGAAAGTATTACGGCGTCGGGATGACCATTGGAACGCTCGAGGGCAGGACGAAGGTGCTGAGCCTGGTCGTCGGCGCACCCGCCTTCCGCGCGGGTCTGCGACCGGGCGATGTCCTGATGAAAGTGAACAACGTCCCCTCGGAGAGGTTATCGACCTCAGAGGTTTCCAAGCTGCTGCGGGGAGCCAAGGGAACCCTGGCGAGGATTGAGGTGGAGCGAGAGGGATCGACCGATCCTCTGAAGTTTGAGGTGACCCGGGATGAGATTCCCCGCCCGTCGATCGAGTTTGCCTACCGGCTCAAGGACAACGTCGGGTATATCCGGATCAAGAGTTTCAGCGAAACGACGGACCGCGAACTCGCCACGAAATTGAAGGAGATTGATGAGCCCACGCTTCAAGGGTTGATCCTGGATCTGCGCGACAATGGCGGGGGAATCCTCAACGAGGGGATTCGGGTGGCCGATACCTTCCTAGAGAAAGGCCAGCTGGTCGTTTATACGAAAGGCCGCAATTCTCCGGAACGCCGGTTCACGGCCCCGAATGGCAGCGGGACTCAAAAATACCCGCTGGTCGTCCTCATTAATCAGGATACGGCAAGCGCCGCGGAGATTGTCGCCGGGGCATTGCAGGATCACGACCGGGGACTGATCATCGGCGAGACAAGTTTTGGCAAGGGCCTGGTGCAGACCGTTTATCCCCTGGATCAACAAACGGGCCTGGCGCTGACCGTGGCGCATTGGTTTACGCCGAGCGGACGACTGATCCAACGCGATTATACCCACCTTTCGCTGTTTGACTATTACAACGGGAAGGATCGGGACGATATCAAGCCCACGGAGATTAAGTTGACCGACAGCGGACGCCAGGTGTATGGCGGAGGCGGCATTCGACCCGACGTGAAGGTCCAGGACAAGAAGTTGAATGCTCTCGAGGGCGCGCTCCTCCAAAGTGCGATTTTCTTTAACTACACCCCGCACTACTTGGCGCTGCATCCAAACCCCTCAAAAACCCTGATGGTGGATGACATGGCAGTCAATGACTTCCGCCAGTATCTGAACGAACAGAAATTTCCATACAGCGAAACCGATCTCACCGCGAGCCTGGAGTTCATCAGGCAACAGTTGAAATTCTATATCCTCACCTCCGAGTATGGACAGATCGAGGCGACGCGATTTACGCTGGATGATGACGTCGAAATCCAGAAGGCCATCCAGTTGATGCCGCAGGCCAGAGAACTCGCCGCCAACGCCAAGCGGGTGGTTGCTCAACGGATGAAGACCAGCGAGAAGCAATAAAGGGAATGTCCGGTGGATTAGCCGGGCAAAGAAAAGAAAACAAATCGGCCAACACAATCTGTGTTGGCCGATTTTTTTATGTAGGGCGGGCAGCCTGCCCGCCCTACACCGCTACTTGGCATCCCTCACGTACTTGTTAAAAAAAGATATCATTTCATACAGCACATCCTCGATGGACTCACGAGCTTGATAACCGTGAGCTTCAAACGGAAGCTGCACG
The DNA here is from genome assembly GCA_041494885.1 of Terriglobia bacterium. Taxonomy (GTDB): domain Bacteria; phylum Acidobacteriota; class Terriglobia; order JAIQFV01; family JAIQFV01; genus JAIQFV01. The sequence continues at coordinate 7,072 of JBGQBO010000058.1, read as the reverse complement.
TAACGAACGGTACCGCCATTACCCTTGATGGCGGCGTACAAGCGCTCGGACTGGATCGGGAAGGTCCCCGAGTTATTGTCGGCCATGCCGTGAACCAGAAGAATGGGATCCTTAATATTGTGGGCATAAACAAACGGTGAAACCTTCATGTACATCTCGGAGGCTTCCCAAAAGCTTCGCCGTTCACTTTGGAAGCCGAATGGAGTCAGCGTCCGGTTGTAGGCGCCACTGCGGGCAATCCCCGCCTTGAAGAGCCGTGAGTGCGCCAGGAGGTTTGCTGTCATGAAGGCCCCGTAACTGTGCCCTCCCACCCCCACGCGATTGCGGTCCGTGACCCCCATCTCCACGGCCTTGTCGATGGCCGCCTGCGCGCTCGCCACGACTTGCTCAATGTAGGTATTGTTCATGGTTTCGGGATCGCCGATAACCGGCATGGTGGCTCCATCGAGGACGGCATAGCCCTGAGTCAGGAAGAAAAGGTGGGTGTAGCCCACAAAGGTCGAGAAGCGATTGGTTGATCCGGACACTTGACCGGCGGTCGAGGGATCATTGTACTCGAGCGGATAGGCCCACACCACCGTGGGAAGCGGCGTGCCCGCCTTGTAGCCTGCGGGAAGGTAAAGGGTGAAGGAAAGGTCCACTCCATCGTTGCGCTTGTATTTGACGAGTTGCTTCTTGATGCCCTGCAACTGGGGAGTGGGATCAGGGAATCGGGTGAGAGCTTTCCTTTCGATGCCTTGGGCCGCACGCACAAAGTAATTCGGCGTCTCCGAGGGAGATTCGTAGCGGGTCAGAAACTTGCCGGCGTCCGGAGTCAGGACGGAAACGACCGACTCGTAGCTCTTCTCATCGCACCGGAAGAGGCGTTCTGCCTTCAGAGTTTTCAGGTCAAACCGATCGAGAAACGGGCGGTCCCCGCTCGGAGACGCTCCCGGGCCGTTCAAGAAAATGGAATCACCGTTTTGGAGCAATACGGGGTGCCCGCCGGGGAGTATACGCAAGACCGGTTCACCGGGATCGTTGTAGCGGTCTTGAATGGACCGATCCCAGACCAACTGGGGAGTCTGCCCAGGACGGTCGGCATCGAGCATAAACGTGCGGATCCATCGGCGGTTCCGATCGAAATCGCTCAAAAATAGCAATCCCCCTTTGTCGCCCCAGATCAGTCCCCTTGATCTTTGTCCCATCCCTCCCGCAAAGCGCTGCGTCAACTTGATCAGCTCCATGGGTTGGTCCTTGAATGGAGCCTTAAGCATCAGGACACGATCGCGAAACTCCGCCTTGTTTTTCGGATTGCCTCCGTCCAGCGCCTCCACCCAGACAAGGGTGGCCGGCTCATTCGGCCTCCAAGTATCATTGCGCGGTCCGACGGGAACTCCATCGACCGGAACTTGATCCTGGAGGGGACGATCCACCAGTTTGAACACCACCTGCCCTGTCCGGTTCCACACCGCAATTTCTTTGGGGAAGTCACCGGCCGGGAAGAGATAGGAATAGGGTTTGTGAGTGCGGGTCACGGTGAACATCTTCCCGTCCGGTGAAATCGAAACGTTGGCGAACAAGCCCGGATTGCCGAACGGAGTGATCTTTCCCGACGCAAGGTCGACAAAGGCAAGCTGCGCCGTACAGTAATAATCGAAGAGGTCCTCATCGTGCGGGCCTTGGAGCAGGTCTTCATAGGTGCGAATGGGGGCGGCCTTGCCGGAACTTTCCTGAACAATGGGTCCTTTCGGGACCGCGGGTTCCTCGGGCGGCTTGCCACGGCCGGCAGGGAGGGTCTGGACCAGAAGCGTCTTGCTGTCCGGCATCCATTGGATGGCATCGCCGTAGGCTGCGTTGAGCGCCACGCCGGCCACTTTGTGCACAGCTCCGGTCGCAGCGTCGCCGACCCACAATTCGATGCCGTTAGGCACTGTGTTTGAAAATGCAAAGTGTTTTCCGTCGCCCGACCATTCAGGCATGCTGAGGTAAGCATTGGGAGGAACGGCAATCTTGATTTCCTTGCCGCTATCAATCCACTTCAAAGTGTAGGCGACATGTCGAGTGGGATGATGCGGACCATTGGTTTTCGGATTCAAGCGCAGCCCGGCAATGCGGAGCATGGGCTGTGAAAGGTCCGAAATCGGCGGATAGCGAAGCGTCGTGATCAAAAGCAGGCGATCCTTTGTCGGGCTGACCAGAATCGTCGGCGTGGGCGGCGCGTTCAGAATGTCGAGCACTTCCTTGGGCGGCTTCTGATAGACGTCGACCGCACAGATCAAGCTCGTCAAGAGCGAGAGCATCAGCAGGGAGAGCAAAGCATTAAGAATTCGAGGTCGTTTCAATCGATGACCCTGTATCATGGAAAATTCCTTTCGCTTGAAAATAATGGCTGGTGCTGTCCAGAATAGTTGGCAACATGGAGCGCGACCCTCTGATTCACCCATTGCGGGCGAGACGCCCGCGCTCCTATGAAATCGGCTATTCTTCGCCCCCGCGGCCACGAGGTGTGGCGGGTGGGGTGACCACGTCCGGGTTGACGTAGGGCAACCCGGCGTCGCTGATCATTTTGTTCAAGGACGCGAGGCTGTCTTTCACCTTCTTGATCGTATCGTTCGCCTCGTTCAACAGTCTCGATGCCGTTTCAAGGTCTTCCCGGTCTCGTGCTGAAGGGGCCTCCGTCACGCTTTCCAGTGAGGAGAACAGTCGCTGCAGGCGCTGTGGGATGCGCGGGGGTTCATAAGTCAGCGGCGGACCCGCGTTCCCCAGGGGATCGGTTCGATCCACGGCAAACTTATCGAAGACCGCATCGGCATCGTTGCTTAGAGCCTCGGCCGCTTTCACAACGTTTTCGGGCGCCTTGGGATCTTTCATCTTTTTGAACTCCTCCAGGTTCGTCTTCAACGCCGTACGCAGGCGCACCAGGTACTTCTGCCCGGCATCCGCCGTTGCCAGGAGTTTTGAGACTTCCATCTGCATGTCGAACTGTGCCTTGCGGTCAACCGCCGCGATCTGGATCCGGGGATCCTCCTCCACTTTCACCGTGGTCGCCGCAGACTTGTCCCCCAGCGATACCTTTACGTCGTATTCACCCGGCAAGACGCGCGCTCCGGCCCCGCGGCCAAAGCCGAAGAAGCCAGCCGCTGCCGCTTCCTGGGCACGTTCCAGTTCTTCAGGAGTGGGTGGGACCGGCGGGCTGGTGCGCAGATCCCAGTTCGCCCGATTGAGCCCCTGCTCCTTCGGGTTGCGGAAAATCTCTCGAATCGTCTTGCCACTCTTGTCACTGATGGTGATGCGGACCTGGTCCTTCTCGCCCGGTTTATTCTTGAGGTAATACGTGAGAATGGCGCCGTAGGGTGGATTGGGGGCCATAAACCACTCATGCCCAGTGCTGCCTTTGTTCCCGTACATCCGGTATTCGACGGCGGTCCGGGGTTCAAAGACGTAAAGATCGGAATTGACCACGCTGTCAGAAGCCTTCTCGATGGGGGTGACGTCATCCAAAATGTAGATTGAGCGTCCGTGCGTCCCCAGGATGAGATCGTTATCGCGCGGGTGAATCTGAATGTCGTCCACCGGCACGGTGGGGAATCCGGAAAGCTTCAGCGGCTCCCAGCTTCCGCCTCGATTCACGGAGACGAAGGCCCCGAACTCGGTTCCCAGGAACAAGAGATTCGCGTTGCGCGGATGCTCCCGGATCACATGCGCGCCGCCCGTATTGGGAAGATTGGCGACAAGCGATTTCCAATGCTCGCCATAATCTGTGGAGGTGTAAACGTACGTATTGAAATCGCCCATGCGATGTCCGTCGAAGGTGGCGTACACCGTTCCCTCGGCCGACTTCGAGGCCGCAATTCGGCTGACGTATGTTCCTTTGGGGAGGCCCGTAACTTTATCGGCGACGTTTTTCCACGTCTTTCCTCCGTCGCGAGTGACTTGCAGATTGCCATCGTCACTGCCGTAAAGAAGCACATTAGCGTTGAGCGGGGACTCGGCAATGGTCGTCGCTGTCGGAAACCATTGGACGCCGTCATTTCTTGAAATGGTATCGCGTTCTTTGCTCGGGACGACCCCGAAGATGCCCAGTTTGCTGCGGTCCACCCCGGTGGTGAGATCTCCGCCTAACGGGGTCCATGTTTCGCCGCGATCGGTGGATTTGAAGAGGGAGTTTCCGCCATAGTAAAGGGTGTTGTGGTCGAACGCAGAAATCAGCACCGGGGAATTCCAATTGAACCGGTAGGGCGGCTCGCCCTCCTTCATTTGGGGGCGGATGGATTTGCTTTCGGTCGTTCGGAGGTCGAGGCGAGTCAGGTTCCCGTCCTGGGATTCGGCATAAACTGTGTTCGGATCCACCGGATCATTGGCGGTGTAGAACCCATCACCGCCGCCGACACGGAACCAGTCATCGTTGGTGATGCCAGCCGAAAAGAGCGTGGCGCTCGGCCCGCACCAGCTTCCGTTGTCCTGCAGGCCCCCGCACACGCGGTAAGGCTTCTCCATGTCAAAGGACACCTCATAGAACTGGCCCAGCGGGTAAGTATTAATAAAATCCCAGGTCACCCCGCGATCATAGGTCTGGTGGATGCCTCCGTCGCTGCCCACCCACATATGATTGGAATTGACCGGATCGATCCACATGGCGTGATAATCGCCGTGAATGCGCTGGACGAGATTGCTTCGAAATGTCTTGCCGCCATCTTCGGTGAAATACATCGGCGCCCCAAGCACCCAGACGCGCTGGTCGTTATTGGGATCGATGACGACCTGACTGTAATACATGGGCCGGGGATTGGTCTCCCCCGCCTTGATCCACGTCTCACCCTTGTCGTTGCTACGATAGATCCCGCCGGCCTTGTGATGCTCGAAGAGGGCGTACACAATATTCGAGTCAGAGCGATAGATCCCGATTCCAATTCGACCGATATCACCTTCCGCGGGCAAACCCTTTGTCAGTTTTGTCCAGTTGGCGCCCCCATCAATGGTCTTGTAGAGCCCGCTTCCTGGGCCGCCGCCATTGAAGCCAAACACGGTTCGGCGACGTTGATACATCGCGGCATAGAGCGTGTTCGGGCTCTGCGGGTCCATCGCGATGTCGATGGCCCCGGTGTCTTCATTCACGAACAGGGACTGCAGCCAGGTCTTTCCTCCGTCCGTGGTCTTGAACACCCCGCGTTCTTTGTTGGGTCCCCAAAGGTTACCTGTTGCGGCCACGTAAACCGTATTGGGATCCTGCGGGTTGATTACGACACGTCCGATGGCTTTTGTCTCTTTCAGCCCCACGTGGGTCCAGGTCTTCCCGGCATCCATGCTCTTGTAGACCCCGTTTCCCCATGAGGAACTCTGCCGGTTGTTCGCCTCGCCCGTCCCGACGTAAAGGATGCTGGGATCTGAAGGGGCAATGGCGATGTCGCCAATGGTGGAGACTGCTTCATTGTCAAAGATCGGCTCCCAGGTCGTACCATTGTTGACCGTCTTAAGGATGCCGCCCGACGCCGTGGCCACGTACACGATGGACGGATTGTTCTCGACGACGGCAAAGTCATCGATGCGGCCACCCATAATGGCCGGTCCAATGGAGCGAGGTTTGAGGTTCTTGTAGAACGATGCGTCCAGCTTCGTGGCACTAGTGGCCGTCTTCTCCTGTGCAAATACCGACGACGAGCCGGCGGAAAGGCCCAGTACGATCCCCCAGATCAGGAATGAAAGGAAGCGTGACTTTGTCCTCACGTGTGTTCCTCCTTGATGTTTGGCTGAGAAAACTGACTGCAGGCGAACCCAAAGGTGTAGCTTTCAAAGACGCAGAAAGAAGGCGATTCGTTACGCGGTTGTGGAAGCCGGGACACCGGCGGTCGTCCCGATCGATCGCCCATTCGGAGGCTAGCCGCGCATTCCACCGGTCAGCCGCGTGAACCACCCCATACACTTGTGTCCGAAATCCACGGGGGCACAGAACATCATCGGGCAACCCCCCGAGATGACCGCAATGTGGTGTTCGTGACAGAACGCGCTGGCTGATTTAGAAACACTTCCCTTGCCCATGGAACGATGGATCCATACCCGAGGGATCCCGAGGTCAGCACACTCCCGAACGATCTGGTCCGTGACCCGGGGTGGCGTGACAATCACAACCCCATCAACGGCCATCGGGAGTGACTTGAGGTCGGGATAACAGGTCGTGTCCTCCACGGTGGTGGCGTTGGGGTTCACGGGAAAGACCTGGTATCCGGAATCCCGTAGCTTTCGATAAATAAAATTGGCCGCTTCATTCTTGGATTGGCGAGAGACCCCTGCGACGGCGATCCTCTTCTGGGCCAGGAAGTCGTCGACTCTCTCTTTGAGGGATGACATTGGGGACCTCCATAAACGTTATAAGAAAGAAGTACAAGGAACGGGTTCATATTTGGTTTTAACTGGACGAACATTATTGGAACGCCCATCACTTCGAGAGACGGGGGCGATCTTTTACGCGGATCACAAAGCGAAGTCCCGACCACACTTCGTCAATGGCGCAGACCTTGGTGTCGACGAGACCGGCGGCCAGACCGATACTTTGCACGATCCCTTCGGAAAGATCCGTAGGCACTCCCGAGGCCTTCTTGGGCCATCCCACCCAGAGCATTCCGTTGGGGACCAGGCCGTCAGCAAGCCTTGCGAAATGTTTCTTGAGATCCGCTTGTGATTTCGTGAAGAACAAAATGAGATCAATCGATTTCTTCGCTGGAGTGGTGATGGTAACGCCATGAGGTAGTTCTCCCAGTGCACCTTCGAATTGGTCAGGAGCATTAATCAGCGTGACCTTGAAATTCTCTTTAATTCCGAGCTTCTTTGCCAGCGGGGTTGCGGAGTATCCGGCCATAGGAAAATCTCTGCAGTGGGCTAAGAATGGGGTGCCGCAGGCATGCGCTCTTTGCATGCCTGCGTGTGATTCACGTTTGCGTCCTTTGAAACACAGCGTGCAGATGTTCCGCGTGGGGTGCCGCGGGTATGGGGCTCTTTGCCATGCCTGCGTGCCATTCACGTTTGCGTCCTTTGAAACACAGCGTGCAGATGTTCCGCTCGGGGTGCCGCAGGTATGGGGCTCTTTGCCATGCCT
>JBGQBO010000057.1:0-30912 GCA_041494885.1 Terriglobia bacterium | reverse complement strand
TCGATAGTACATAGCCGGTGCCCCACTCGACGGTGGCAAGGAATTGTGCGATTGGATATAGACCGGTTGTCAGCAATGCAGCAGACGCCGTGACGACGACAAAAATTGGATGAGTTTTCATACCCTATTTCCGCCTAACGACCAGCGCGTCACCCGCCCGGCGCGCTCTTGTTCTTCGCGCCGGCCGGGTGCACGCGCGGGTTAGGCAGTCACGTCAATATGCTCCAAAACAGTTTCTCTTAATAATGATCGAGTCCCTGAGAATGTCGCTTCACTTTCCGAGCGGTTGCGTCTTTTGCCTTTTTCGTGCGCCATAAACGAAGGCAGCATTCGCCCCCAGGATTAGGGCAAGGCCTAGGATTCCGGCAGTCCGTTTGGAAGACACAGTTGATATTAATCCGTCAAGTGAGGCTATGAGGAAAACGTTAAATAGAACCAGTGAGATGGGAAGCCCTATAATTTGAATTTTCGCGGGGCGAAAATTCTGGGGGATTGAATCCCAAAGATCTTGCGAACTGGTTTCATCAATCCCTCCAGTGAGTGCTGTGCCGCAGCGGGCACACCGGTAAGACATGAGTAAAGGAACAAATAGATACCGTATGGGCCCAGTGCAGTAAGGGCAGCGCAGGTAGAACAATCCAAAAAGACTGAACAGGGCTATCCAACCGCAGACAAACAGTACGGGATCACTTTTGCTGTGCCGCAGCAGCATGAACTCCGTCGTCGCTACTGCTGGAAGAAGGTAGCCACATTGAAAAACTAATTGTTTTCGTCGGATGTTCATTTTGATCTGCCTAACGGCTGGCGCGTCACCCGCCCGGCGCGCTTTGGCTTCTTGCGCCGGTCGGGTGCACGCGCGGGTTAGGCGGTATCTCGAATTACACAATCCATATACCGTGCGAGCGCACTTCCACCTTCCCGTCCACAATTCTTACAGTAAGGGTCATTCCGCTGAGTCTGCCAATAATCACTTTGTATATACGCGGCTCATCGTTTGGTTTTTCGATACTGGCAATGTCGTTAGGATCTACCTGCGGCATGGTGTCATTGAGAGGAAGCCGATTAATCAATTCCCCACGCCGAATGGCGAGGACGATTAGTCTGACATCTTCATACGAACAACCGGTACCAGGCCTGAGATCGACGTGCCATCCGTGATCTTCGATTCTCCACTCCTCTCGCACCGAGAGGTTATCGCTACTGGTCTCCCACTGTCCTTGCCGTTTGACAATTGCCCGGCGGGAAACCCCGGGGCATTGTTTGCGCCATTTCCGATTACACAGTAATAGTTGGCTCCAAGTTCGGCGGTATCCAACTTGCGTAATCTGGGATTCTACGCTGACGAAGCGACAGCTACCGGGCACACATGAACCCAAGGATACTGTCTGGGGATACTCGATACCGAACTGCTTGGCGAGTTTAATGATTGCGTTCCTATCCGCTACCGTGATCCTCGGATCGACTACCAGCCCAGCGTGATCGTTCTGTCCCGAGTAGACAGCGAATATAACAAGCAGTATCTGAGAAATCTTGAAGAGCATTGTGGAGCTCATTATCTATCCGCCTAACGACCAGCGCGTCACCCGCCCGGCGCGCTCTTGCTCCTTGCGCCGGCCGGGTGCACGCGCGGGTTAGGCGTTTGCAGAAAAACTACAATCATACGCGACGTCATGTGGACCAATTTCCAAAGTCGCCAGTTTTTATCAGATAACCGAAAAGACAGAAGAACCTCCGGGTTGCGCCTTCGCCGGCTGTAGGAGCGATCACATACCCCCAGCGGACAGCTATCACAAACGGGTAACGATAGGTTGCCCGCTGAACTTCACCCCAAGGAAATCCTTCGAAGACTTCGGAACTTCGGCGGTAGAGCCGGACTTTGGCCCCAACTTTCTGGAAGATTGGCAAAGATTGCTTCGACTTCTCCTCCAACACATAGAATTCATAGCCTGCGAAAACATCAAAGGCAATCCATCGCGCCACCTGTCTCTCCGCGATTGGCGCGGAAACCGCGTCGGAAATATAGCCCAGCAAGACAGCTGCGACCAACACAACAAGACTTCTCAACAGCCATTCCAAATAGCGTGACATGTTAGTTACGGTCTGCTTCGTCGCATCGTTCAATACGCCTAACTAATGAATAACCCGTATTAGACCTCAAGTGGGCCAAAAGCAAACCCCGCGGCCACGGCGGCCTAATCCGGTTGCAGATTGTCGTCGCCCAGCAACACAACGTATTTGAGTTCAAGGTGTTACAGAAAAAACGGAACGAAACAAAGGAATTACAAACCCCGCCCCCGCCGCAGCCTAATCCAGGGCGGGTCAAAATGTCCATGCTGGAAAAACGTCCTGCCTCCTTCATTCCCACACCCTTCCCATTAGCTTCCGCTACCGGGAACCCACCTGACGCGACACTGATCCGTGAGACTGCAAGAGATTTTTGGGGTGAGGGAAGTTGGCGCATGGGAAATCACTCTCGTTCATAAAGCCAGCCGAACCGGGGGGAAGGGAAGGTTCAAACACAAAGCCGAAATTCAAGGGAATTATACCCCTCTGAAGAGCGACAGACAAGAAGATCAGTTGCGCATGCAATAATGCAATCTCAGGGCACTTCTGTCAAATGCCGACGGTCAATCCGGCGCCAAAACCGTCATCGCACGATTTTCAGGGGGGCTTTGGAGGAGTATGTGCCGGAAATCTTCTATAATTCCTTGGTGCAGGAGGAGGGAATTGAACCCTCAAGGATCAAAGATCCGCCAGATTTTGAGTCTGGTGCGTCTGCCAGTTCCGCCACTCCTGCACGCAGATAAGCGAAAGGCACTATAGCTCAGCAAGAAGATGACTGTCAATTGGAGTTCCCCCCTGCCTTGACTCCCCTCCCTTCCAATGCTAATCTTAGGATGTCAATGTCCCCGTGAGACCGGCAGCCCCTGCTTTGAGGATAAGTCCTTGCTTTAATGGAGGGGGGGTTAACACCGGCCGGGGGCCTTCGACCGAGGAGGGGGCGAAACGGTTTCGACGGGAATCGTGAAACTCGAGAGGCATGCCGAGGTGGTCGCGTTCCTCGTAAAACACGTGACAAACAAACAACTGCCAACACTGAATTGGCCCTCGCTGCTTAATTAATTAAGTAGCGCGTTCCGCCCCGTGAGCCCGCGCACGGGAACGGGACGTCGACTTAGCGGGATAAGTTCCGGCAGCGCCCGCCTCCGGAATCGAAAACTCAGGGCTGGCTGACCTTTGCTCTTGCCCGTTCATGAGAAGGTCGGTGACATCTTTTCACGGCGGCGCAGGCCGTCGCGGAAGAAATGAATGGGCTAAGCATGTAGTCTCTTGAAGTGGATCATTTTCGGACGCGGGTTCGACTCCCGCCGCCTCCACCATAACCCTGCCAGAGTCCTGCCTCCGAAATACAAAGATGGCCGTTCAAAACGAGTCTTTTCTTCGCTGCGAGTCCATCCGTAATCCGGCCATCGCTATAATTCTCTATTGTTATGTCGAAGAGGAAGGAAGGATCGCGAGCTTGGGAGGAGTGGGTGGGGCTTCTGAACCGTAGGAAGGTAAGCTGAAAGAGGTGGAGGAGATTTCAAGGCTCCCGGACTGCACTTAGGCCTGGCAAAATGACCATCGCCTGGTTCAATCCTGAATACCTAGTCCCCCTCCACTGGTCAAATCATCTTCTAGCAGGAATGCCGTCAATAACACCGGAAAACCGGTCTAAGCTCTCTTCTTAATCACCGCCCAGCGTCTCTTCATCGCTTCGGAAATCTTCCTTCGAGCCGCCGGCGACATCTTCTTTCCCTTTCGAAGCGGGGATGCCGTCTGACCGGCCACAATCTGGCGGGCTTCGTTCTTCAGGCTCGCCAGCTGGCCTTCTAAAACTTCAATTCGTTTTGCTACAGTAAGTAGTCTCTTGGTATCCATAGGGAGAGTGTCTCACTTCCTTTTAATATGGTTTAAATCCATGTGTAAATTGAGTTCCTTTGCTTATACCATACTCAGAGATTTAAATCGACAACTATGCATCCTCCACACGGGGGCAAGGGGTCAGGTGGATCCTGAATTCAAAGGGAAATTGGAGGTAGATCAGACTCGTTGCTTCCCTTCTGTCGAATTACTCGTAACTTGGTCTCGATGAGTTCACTATGTCGCAAACCCAGCAGGGTCGAGAGCTTATGGATCAAGTTGTCTTCCCTCATATCGAGTTTTCCGTCGATGTAGATAAGGGTCCACATCGCTTCCACCAGGTTGAGCTTCTGCTCCACAGAGAAGTTATTTGCGATAAGGTGTTTGAATTGCCATAGTTCAACGGCCTGTTTCCGGGCTTGTTCGGCCAGGAGAAGCAGTTCTTCAGTGGTCTCTGGAGACAGGCGGGCGCCTTCCTCAAAAAACTGCATGATTTGTGCGCGATCCGCCTTAGAAAATGTATCGTCAGCGTGAGCCACTTCGAGGAGCACTACACAGACGGCGATCTGAAGTGCATCAAGATGGGCTCCCTTGTCAGAAGAGTTTTTCGAAATATCTCCCGAGAGAACTTTCTTGATCGAGTCAAACAATTCTCAGTCTCCTCCCGCTCATTCCTGGTTTGAGGAACTAACTATAGCATACGAGGCAGGCTGTTAGAGAGGAACCGAGTTCCCCTCTCCAAAATCGGAAACTCCCTCGGATTTGCCGTGGGATGCCTACAGCGACCAATCCTCTTTCTTTTCTTGATTATTCTGACGCTCACAGGCAGAATACGCATCTCGCGATACTCTAGGTTCGCTCTCCCTGCCGGACAGCGCCAGATGCAAGCACGCTGCGTCCCGCGACCTTGAGAGGTGTGAGAGTCGAGGTATAAGACGAATAGTCGCCCTTCACGGAAACTCAACGACCCAGCGCGAGACCGCCACTGGGTCGAGAGAGTTCCAATCCCATTCCTTAGAAAGGAGTTGTTTTGCATGTCGAAGCACCGGTTCTTCCTGACGTTATTTTCCGGTTTGTCTCTCTTTGGCTTGGTATTCATGCAATTCTTGCTTGTCTCCAGCGCAAACGGGGTCGACAGCCCTCAAGCGGATGGGCTCAAGGCCGCTGACAAGGACCTGGTTATTGTCCAGACTAACATGGGCACAATGACCATGCGCCTCTATCCGAAGGCCGCGCCGAAAATGGTGGCCCAATTCAAGAAGTTGGTCGAAGAGGGATTTTACAATGGCTTGAAGTTCCATCGTGTCATTCCCAATTTCATGATCCAGGGTGGGGATTTCAATAGCAAATTTCCTGACAAATCCCAATGGGGCATGGGCCGACCCAACGAGGTTACCGTCCCCGCAGAATTTCATGCCGAACTTCATCATGCTCCCGGCATCATCGCGGCGGCTCGAACGAATGATCCTAACAGCGCTTCGACCCAATTCTATGTATGCGTGGGAACCCCCCGTTGGCTTGACGGTCAGTATACGATCTTTGGGGAGTTGAACGATGCAAGTTCACTTGAAGTTGCGAAGAAGATTTCTGAGGTCAAACGCGATTCTGGCGACCGGCCAGAGGTGGATGTGGTGATGGAGAAGGTCTACATCAAACCCCCCGGGGCCGGCGCGGGTAAACCTTCGAGTTCCATGACAAAAACGGCACCTAAAGCGCCTCAGCAAAAGCAGTAGATCCGCCCGATCGAATGTCCGGGGAAGAGGCCATCGTCCCGGGTATTCTGAGTGGGATGGACGCAGTTTAACGTATCGAGGCCGGGATTCTGTGACCGTTGCCGTCATACATAAGTTTCAGCTTGCGTAACCCCAGGCCTCGCGGAAACGTAGAACGAGATCTGAGAACCTGACAAGGAGATGAAGTCATGAAATCACTTGCATTCCGTTGTCGGTCGCCGCCGCCTTGACGATGGTCGCGTCTACCCTTACTTTTTCCCACGATCCACGCACCACCTCAAAGGATTTCTCCGCAGGCATGATTGTGGGGGGCGCGGGCAGACTCGAAATCACTTACAAGGGCATGCACTGGAACGGCCCCAGTTACGAGCGCGCCATGACGACCGAGGACTTTCGGACCAGTATCAACAAGAACGTTTGGAGCGCTCTGGGAAAGGCGCACCTGGACTTCGATGTGATTGTTGGGGATCAGGAAGTTCCCAAAGGGGATTACACCTTCGGCATCCTGCTGGAGCCAAACCGAAAGTTCACGCTTTCCCTGACCAACGCCGGTCACACGATTACGGTTCCGCTCGAAACCACGTTCGACAACCCGGACCATCCCTACTTGTCGGTGGACATCTCACCCGCGGATGCCATGAACAAGCCGGAGCTTTACTCCTTTGAGGCCCGTTGTGGCCAATTCCGTGGTGTGCAGTCCATGAAGGTCCCTTACTTGATGGAACACACACATCCGGGAGAAATGAAGAAGCCCATGGAGCATCCCAAGTAGGGGGTTCCTGAAGATTTCTGTAGCTCGAAACCCAAGGCGGGGGCCTCCAGGAGATGGTGTTGTCGCAATCACTTGTCTCAAGAGTCCGTTTAATCCGTCCACCCCGCGGGGATCGATGGGCCTCCTATTGCATCCGCGAGGAGTCGCGCTTCCCGAGCTTGGTTTGACACAATCTTTGTGCATCCCTTAAAATGGCCTGGTGGCGAATCCCATCGCAACAGGAGAAGGTGTTTAGACCATGATTGAAGAGCTTTTCCATGAGTTCGAAAAACTGCAATTGAGAATCCAGGATATCCGGAGTTTTCTTTGACGCTCCCGCCAAATTAAGAGAGATTGAGTCTCTTGAAAAGCTCGTTACCCAGCCCGATTTCTGGAACGACCAGAAGAATTCCCAAAAAATCCTGCAGCGGCGCAAGTGGCTTGAGGATCAGGTAGCCGTGGACTCCCGCTTGAAGCAGGCCCACGATGACCTCGCTGCTTATTTTGAGCTGGCTCGCGAAGGCGAACCGGTCGAGGCAGAGATTACGGCCGAATTATCCCAACTGGAGAACAAGCTCTCGTTGGTGGAGACCGAGATGCTGCTGGGCGGCGAAAACGACCGATTGAATGCGATCGTCACCATCCATCCGGGGGCGGGGGGGACGGAGTCGCAAGATTGGGCCCAGATGTTGTTGCGGATGTACCTGCGATGGGCCGAGCGCCACGGCCTCCGAACCGAGATGCTCGACCTTCAGGACGGCGAAGAGGCCGGTATTAAGAGCGCGACCTTTACGGTCACGGGCGAGAACGCTTATGGATTGCTTGCCTCAGAGATCGGCGTCCACCGCCTCGTGCGGATCTCGCCGTTCGACGCCAACAAGCGGAGGCATACCTCCTTCGCCTCGGTCTTCGTCTCTCCTGAAATCGACGAGACCATCGAAATTAAGATCGAAGAGAAGGATTTGCGTATCGACACCTTTCGATCGACCGGTGCCGGCGGACAGCACGTCAACACGACGGACTCCGCGGTCCGGATCACGCACCTCCCGACTGGCATAGTGGTGACCTGTCAGAATGAACGTTCCCAGCACAAGAACCGCGATGTAGCGTTCAAGGTTCTGCGGTCAAAGTTATATGAAATGGAGCTGGAGAAACGCCGGGAAGAGAATCAGAAAATGGAGGACGCCAAGCTCGATATCGGTTTTGGCTCGCAAATCCGGAGCTACGTCCTGCACCCTTATCGACTGGTCAAGGACCATCGGACCAAGATGGAAGTGGGCGATGCCGACCGGGTCCTCGAGGGGGATCTCGACAAGTTCATCAAAGCCCATCTGCTGGCAAAGCGGGACCGCTCGGTCAGGACAACGACCTAGTTGCTGGCCGGGACCCCCGCCGCACCGGATGAAGCACCCCGGTAATCAGCCCGTATTTGCGATCAATAAAATGATTTTACCCTTTGCAAAGGACAAGCCCGCCGAAGAGAAGAGGTCAGGTTTCTTCTCGAAGTTAAGAGCTGCCGTCACAAAGACGCGCGATGTTCTCAATACACCGATTGATTCCATCTTCACGCTCAAGAAGGAAATCGATAAGTCCACCCTGGAAGAGCTCGAAATGGCTTTGATCGGTGCTGACATCGGGCCTGCGACGACCTCTCGCATCATCGAGAAGATCCGTGACCAAGCCAGCCGCCAACAGCTGAAGGACGCCGGTCAGGTCAAAGCACTCATACGCAGCGAACTCCTCACGATTGTTCAGGGCGAAAGTGCACGCCCCATGGAAATGCAACAGAAGCCCCATGTCATTCTTATCGTCGGCGTCAACGGCGTCGGCAAAACCACCACTATCGGCAAGCTGGCAAACAAATTTAAAAATGACGGCCTCTCGGTCATGGTCTGCGCGGCCGACACCTTTCGGGCCGCGGCGATCGAACAACTGGAAATCTGGGGGCAGCGCGCCGGGGTCGACATCATCCGGCAGAAACACGGCACGGACCCTTCGGCGGTGGTTTTTGATGCGCTCCAGTCGGCCCGCGCCGGGCGGTTCGACGTGCTCATCGTCGACACGGCAGGGCGCCTCCATACCAAGCACAACCTCATGAGCGAGCTTGAAAAGATGAAGCGGGTCGCTTCCCGCGAGGTGCCCGGGGCCCCGCACGAGGTTCTTCTGATTATCGACGCGGTGACCGGACAGAACGGTGTGCAACAGGCCCGTGAGTTTACCAAAGTGGCCGCGGTCACGGGAATCGTCCTGACCAAGTTGGATGGCACAGCCAAGGGCGGCGTCGTCGTGGCCATTGCCAAAGAACTCAATATTCCCATTCAGTATATTGGCGTGGGGGAAAAGATTGACGATTTGGTCCCCTTCAACGCGGAAGAATTTGTCGATTCCTTGTTTGAATGAGTGCCTTTCAGAGGCTGCGCCTCAGAGAAGAAAGAGATTTTCCAGGTCTCTTTTTCCATCCTCGAATTCAGTGGAATGAGCTTTTCCTCCAAAGATGCGGAATTCATGGCCAGGGCGCTCCATCTGGCGCGGCGCGGGGTTGGGCTTGTTTCGCCGGGGGCCTTGGTGGGGGCCGTGGTTGTGAAGCGCGGCAGGATCGTGGGAGAAGGTTTTTACCGCTACGATTGGAAAAAACACGCCGAGGTCATCGCGATTGAGGAAGCCGGCGCCAAGGCGCGTGGGGCCACGCTCTATGTCAACCTTGAACCCTGTTCTCACTGGGGTCGAACCCCTCCCTGCGCTGATCTCATCATCCAGAGCGGCATCCGGACCGTCGTCAGCGCCCTGCGCGATCCGAATCCGCTGGTCTCCGGCGGAGGCCTTCGAAAACTTCGCGCCGCGGGCGTTGCAGTAAAGGCAGGGCCTGGAGTAGAAGAGGCTGCACATATCAACGAAACCTTTGTTCGATACATAACCTCGAAGAGACCGTTCGTGGCTCTTAAGACCGCCATGACGATCGATGGAAAGATCGCCCAAGCCAACCAGCCGCGGGGCTCCGCCACCTGGATCACCTCGAAGGCCTCGCGCAAACGGGTTCATGAAATCCGACACGCGCATGATGCCATTCTCGTCGGCATCAACACAATTTTATGCGATGACCCCAAATTGACCGACCGCTCCGGGTACCCTCGACGGCGCAAGCTCATGCGCGTTGTGCTGGATGCGAATTTGCGAATCCCTCCCCATTCAAACCTGGTCCGTACGGCCCGTAAGGATGTCTTGATCTTCTGTTCGTCCAGAGCCTCCCAAAGAAAGCTCAAGACACTTGAAAAGCAAGGTATCCAGGTGGTTTCCTTAAGAGACCGGGCGAGCGGTCCTCCTCAGGATCAGGGTCAGTCCATGGATTGGAACATACTCTTGCGGCAGCTCGGGGATCGAGAGATCCAGAGCGTGCTCATCGAGGGAGGGGCGGAAACCAATTGGAGCGCTGCCAGGGCACAGGTTGTGGATAAATTCTATTTTTTCATTGCCCCCAAGATCCTGGGTGGCCATCACCATATTCCTGTTTTTGGCGGTCCGGGATTCAACTCTTTTAATGAGGCGCTCCGGTTGTCTCAGATCACTGTGGAACGGGTGGCGGAAGACCTCCTGGTCACGGGATATCCCGCATCCGACGGGGGGTTGTGAATAGGCTTCATCATTTTCCGTGTTCTTGTTCGATGGAAGGATCCAATGTTTACCGGCATCATTGAAGAATGTGGACGCATCGCCAGCCTCAAACCCCTGGGGACACGTGGAAGGATCGTTGAGGTCCGGGCCCGGAAGGTCCTCGAGGATCTGAAGATCGGTTCCTCCATTTCCGTGAATGGAGTCTGCCTGACCGCGGTTAGATTTGGGCGGCAATCGTTCGTCACCGAGCTTTCCACCGAAACGGTTCGACGAACGACCTTTTCTCAGATGAAGGTTGGCACTCCCGTGAACCTGGAGCGACCGATGGGAGCGAGCGATCGGTTTGGAGGACATATCGTCCAGGGACACGTGGATGCCGTCGGGAAGTTCCTCGGCTACACGTCATTGAAGGATTCCTGGATGTTCGAATTTGAGATCCCCGGGGAATTCCTGCCCCTCGCAGTCTTCAAGGGGTCGATCGCGATTGATGGAATCAGTCTCACCATCGCAGAGTTGAACCCTGGAAGGCCGCCCAGAAAACGGGGCGTCTTTCGCATCGTGATTGCGATCATTCCGCATACCTTTGATGTCACCAACTTCAAGACCCTCAAGCGCGGGAACCGTGTGAATCTCGAGTTTGATGTGGTGGCAAAGTATGTGCAGCAAATGCTCCAAAAGATCGCCCTGCCCACGATGGTTTATGCAAATTCGAAATCACCCCAGATGTCCTTAAGGAATTTAAGGCGCCTCGGGTTTTGAATTTCAGCCTGCGGCCTCGCCCGTGGCAGGCCCTCTTCTCGGGATGGAAGGAGCCGTTCCTTCTCTGAGAACACCTTGGGACCAAGATGTGGAAGACACCCAGCTCCTTGCTGAACGGCGGTATCTGTCTTAGAATCTCACCTGGCTTTCTTCCATCAGGGCGGGTCGTTCGACGCGACCGCGTTGATTGACGAAGGCGGGGTCAATTTGGACGAGCCCAAAAGAGCACTGAACATGACTACCCGACAGAATGTCGCGCCGCTGACCGAGGGGGGACCTGGGATTAACTTCGCGACCATCGAAGAGACCATCCAAGATATTCGTGAGGGCAAGTTGGTGGTCGTGGTTGACGACGAGGATCGCGAAAACGAAGGGGATCTCACACTGGCGGCTGAGAAGATTACGCCTGAGGTGATCAACTTCATGGCGAGGTACGGTCGCGGCCTGATCTGCCTCGCGTTGACTCCGGAGCGACTGGACGAGCTGCAAATCCCGATGATGGTCACGGAGAATACGTCCACTTACGGCACCGCCTTTTGCGTTTCAATTGAAGCCAAACACAAGGTGACCACTGGCATCTCTGCCGCCGACCGCGCCCAAACGGTCCTGGCTGCGATTGATCCCGCCACCCGCCCCAGCGATCTGGCTCGTCCGGGACACATCTTTCCCCTCCGGGCGCGGCGTGGAGGAGTGCTGGTGAGGGCCGGACAGACGGAAGCCTCCGTGGACCTGGCCAAGATCGCCGGGCTCCGGCCGGCGGGCGTCATCTGCGAGATTATGAACGAGGACGGATCGATGGCCCGGGTCCCTCAGCTGGCGGAGTTCTGCCGCAAGCATCATCTCAAGATGATCACGGTTGCTGACCTGATCAAGTATCGCATGCGCACGGAGCGATACGTCCATCCCGTCGCTGAAACCACCCTTTCCACGAAGCACGGTGATTTCCGTATGATCGCGTATGAGAGCATGATCGATAGCGAAACCCATATCGCCTTAATTAAGGGAGAGGTGGGTGACGGAGAGCCGGTCTTGGTGCGCGTACATTCCCATTGCCTCACAGGGGATGTCTTGGGCTCGACAACCTGCGATTGCCAGAAGAATATCGATGCTGCACTGGGCATGATTGCCCGTGTCGGCCGGGGGGTGTTCGTCTATCTCCACCAAACGGGGCGGGGCTTCGGGCTGCAGAGGATTGAAGATAAGTATGAGATTGCCTTCCATGGCCACAGCGAAAAGAACCGCAGTGATGGGGAGGGCGTGCACATGAACCAGCGCGAAATCGGTATCGGCTCTCAAATCCTCTCGAGCTTAAACCTGCATCGAATACGGATCCTGACCAAACACCCGCGCAAGCTTATTGCCCTCGAAGGCTATGGCATCACCATCGTTGAACAGGTACCCTTTGATACGGAATAGGTCTTCAGCCCGGAAGGGCCGGATCCTGAGACATTGCTTCATGCCGAAAATCCTGAGGGGATCCGCCCTCTCGTTGACCCTTCTCTGCTGCCTGCCGTTGAGGGTTGTTCCTGAAGCCCCAATTCAAAACAAGACCTCGCCGTGCCTGACTGACATTCCCGAGCAAGCGCCTTCGGTTCCAAGGGACACACCAACCGCCACACAAGCCTCTCCATCGTCGCCATCCAAACCGGGATTGCATCTCGTGGAATCCTATTTTCCTCTTCAAGTGGGAACCCGTTGGACCTACGATCAGTCCATCAACGGGAAGAAACGTCCCAAGCCGGTGGTCGTTGAGATTACGCGGATGGTCATCAAGAATTTCCGCTCCTATTACCTCTTCAGTCGATTCCCCTTTGCCCCCGGGCCTGAGACTGAAATTCCCAATATCCGCTTTGACCGGAAATCACAGACTTTTTTCCAGTTGATCAATGAACAGGACGTAGAACTTTATCCCAGCGAGGGTGAGAATCGGGTCGAGGTCAAGTCGGGTGAATCGGCCACCGGACAAGTGGACCTCCGTATTCTGAAAGCGGAATTTCGATCGTCTTCTCCATCCCCTTCTCCTCAAGACAAGTCCACACCCTCCGATGAAGTCGTTTTCAAATACGGTGAAGGAATCATTTCGGCCCGAAAGACCACCCAATTGGGCGTTGAGGAATACATCCTCTTGAAAACAGAGAAGAACGCGCTCCCCCCGGCACCACCACCCCCGACCAAAGAGCCGGCCCCCGAGGAGACCGCTCCTTTACCCAAAGGGCCTCCATCCCCTTACGCCTCCACGGGCCCAGTGTTGGCCCTGGAGGTGAGTTCGGAACGTGGAGGGGTAAAGTTTACTTTGCACATCCGGAATGATAAGGACAAATTGATTCCGCTGAACTTTGACAACGATCAGTCCTTCGACTTCATTATCACATTGGACACCGCTGACCAGCCCCTGTGGCGCTGGTCAGCGCACCATTCATTCGCCAAGGTCAAACGCAGTATTGGCCTGCGCCCCGGAGAATCCCTGGAGTATTCGGGCGAATGGAATGGATTGGATGCCGATCACCGGCCTGTCCCCGCGGGAAAGTACCGCGTCATCGCCATCGTCACCAGCACCCCCGAATGGCGCACTCCTCCGGCCGAGTTTAATTTCACGCCTGCACCGGCACAGTAAGAATTTAACCGCAAAGTGCGCCAAGAAGGCGCAAAGATCGCCAAAGATCATTCCATGAAATGATTGACGACCCTTTTGATACCATCTTTCAACCGTCTTTCGTTGAAATTGATCAACAAGCCAAGTCTGCAATCAAGCAGCTTTAGGTAGGTTAACACCTGTGCCAAATGCACATCATTCAGACACTCGACGGACTTGATCTCGACGATCACCTTTTCGTCGACCCACAAGTCAATCCGGTAACCAATTTCGCAAACAACATCCTTGTACACTAAGGGAAGCGCCACTTGAACTCTGACCGGTAACCCTCTCAGCGTTAATTCCCTACAAAGGGAGGCTTCGTAGGCTGATTCCAATAATCCGGGTCCAAGCGCCTTATGAACTTCCAGCGCAGCTCCAATAATCCTCTTAGACAGTTCGTTTTCATTCATACCCCGTCCTTTTGTTTTGCGCCCTTGGCGCCTTCTTGGCGCTCTTTGCGGTTTGCTTCGTTTCTCGCTTCTCAAAAATCCACCCGGAGCGACAGTTGAATCACTCTTGGCCGTTTGGCAGCCCGAGGTTGCAGGAAATCGCTGTCTGTGATGTCCACAAACCCGTTCACGAAAAAAACGACATTGTTGAACACGTTAAAAATCTCTACTTGCGGACGAACTTTCACATGCTCTCCGATTCGAAAATTACGTGACAACGCCAAATCGATGCGATGCTGCGCCGGGCCCACCCCGACGTTTCGACCCAAGGTTCCGCTCGTTCCAATGGTGGCAAGCGCGAAGAAAAGACCCGGGTCCAATGGGGCCACCTCACCCGGCTTCGGCGACAAGGTGGGGCGATAACCCAGCGGCTGGATCAGATTGGGGCGATCTGTAGCGCGGTCGCTTAGATTGCGGTCGCTGCCGCCGTTGCCGATGGTGAAGGGGCGCCCCGAGCCGAACGTTAAGACAGGGACTGCAACGATTCTTATCTTTGGGATCTCGAATACCCCTTGAAACACAAAACGATGCCTCTGATCCGTGTTACCCAGGGACCTTTCCGCCTGGAGGTTGAATTCGTCCTGGGGAGTGGCGGTGTTAATAAACGTGTCTTCAAAAAGTTTGGAAAGAGTGTAAGACGTCCGAAAGGACACCCCCTGACTGCTCCGCCGCGTCAGTGCCACAGTAAAGGCGTTGTAAGTCGAAGAACCGGAGGATTCGAGTTGATCGATGCCATAGAGGGAGGGGTCGGGCCGCAATGGCCGCACGGCTTGGAACAACAAGCGCACAAAGCGAGTGGTGGAAGATCCGGAGATGAGTGAGGACGCATTCAACCCGAGCAGGAGAGGGGTTTGGATGACACCTCCGTGGGGTGCCGGGACCGTCGTGTTGGTACCCAGATCAAATCGCACGTTGGAGTAAACCGTGTTGTCCATGGACAGGGCGAAGCTTCTGCTCAACAAGTAATTCAGCAATCCGCCCGCGGGTGGGATGGGGGCGTTGATGTTGTGGTCGCGCCAGAGTTTCACCCCGCGATTGAACTGGTAGGAGGTCTCTAAGACAAGGCCGCGACGGATCTCCCGTTCCACGCCAAAGGACGCTTGCTCCGCATAGGGGATCCGCAGGTTCGGTGAAATACGCCGTGTGTCATCGGCGGGTGATGCGATTGAAAATATCTCGGCCGAATTGGGGAGGATCCCGGGAAAAAGATTGGAGAGGAAACTGCCCGCCTCGCTGGCGGAAAGGTCAGGAAAAACCCTCCTGACATCGTCCGCCGTGCGGAGGTCCAGATAACGGAGACCGCTCTTCCCTGCAAATTCGCCAAAGGTTCGCAACAGGACCCGGTTGTAAAAGATTCCAAAGCCCGCGCGCACCAGAGTCTTGCCGGACTTGAAGGGATCCCAGGCCAGCGAGAATCGCGGACTGAAGTTATTCCTGTCGCTTGATAGCGCTGATTCCATGTCATAGCGAAAACCGAAATTCAACGACACATGGGGACGCCAGCGCAGCTCCTGCTGAAAATAAGCCCCCCACACCGTGTTGGTCACTTGGCCTTCCGGATCGCCTACGGCCTGCTGAAGCCGGCTGGGTTGGTTACTCAGAAAATCGGCTATATTCGAGAACGAGTAAATCCCGTTGAATTCGAATAAATCGAGATCGCGGGAATCAATCCGTTGAAGGTCAACTCCCGTCTTGATGGTAGAACGCCCTTTGACAAAGGAGATGTTGTCTACGAACTGTTGTCGAACCTCCGCCCGTTTTCCGCGCCGGTTCGAGGTAAAGGTGGAGGCCGAACCCCCGGCACTGAAACCGGATGAGCCATTCACCACGACGGCCACAGGTGGCAGGTCCGTCCCCTCCAGATTCGAGGGCAGGAGGCGGGAATACTGGTATCGCGCCTGGTTGATCCAATTCGGATTAATAACGAAATTCTCAGTCATCGCCCACGCCTGCGAATCACGGGTACGCGCGACGGCGGTGGTCGGGAACCGGCTTCCGCCCGTGAATCCGGTCAACGAGGATCCCCGAGAGAACTCGTAGCGGGCGAAGAGATTGTGCTTTTGGCTCAGCATCCCATCGATCCGTCCCGACACAAAATTTCGGCGCGACGGCGTTGACACCTCCTCGATCAACCGCCCGCCAATAACGGGCGTGCCCCCGGAAGGTCGATAGATGATGCTTCCCAGCTGCGAATTCGGCTGGGGAAGTGGATACCTCGGGTTCGTTTCGAAGGGAAGGGGCAGGTTTATCTCCGTCGTGTCAGGAATGACATCGCGTTCATACCCGATCATGAAAAACCAGCGATCGACACGGATCGGGCCATTGATAAAGAGCCCGTCCTGACGCCGTTGATAGGGGGCGCGTTTCTCGCCCGCAGCGTTGCGGAAGAAACTGTTGGCGTTCAGGCTTTCATCCTGGAAGAAGAAATAACCCCGCCCATGGAATTGATTGGAACCGGAGCGCGTCCGCAGGTTCACGCGGCCGCCGGACGCGCGGCCATATTCGGCCGAGAATTGATTGGTGATGACCTGGACCTCTTCCACCACCTCGCGGGAATAGCTGATGCGTTCCCTCGCTTCGCGATCGTCATTGTTGTCTAAGCCATCGATGGTCAGGTTGTTCGAAAATGCTCGCCCGCCCGAAAGAGAAAAAATTCCCGCCTCGACCGGCGTGTCGCTGAGAAACCGGCCGTTGGCAGGTTTGGCGGAATCCCGCGTGTCGAAGGTCTCCTCGGTGGTCCCCGGAAACAAGAAGACCAGATCGAGTGGATCGCGTCCGTTGATCGGAATCATCTCGATCTCGAGCGCTGTCAACGTCCCTCCCACCACGGTTTTGGATAAATCGATGGCCGGGGCCGCCTCCGTCACGACCATCACTTGCTCCAACTTCCCTACAAGCATTGAAATCTCAAGTCCCATCGTCTGTCCGGAATCAAGCTGGATGTTCTTCTGCTCGAAGCGCCGGAAATCTTTCGCTTCCACCTCGATCTCATAATTTCCCGGCGGGAGTTGCGTGGCCAGAAACTCGCCGGCCATGCGGGTAGTTAAGTGCGTCACCCGGTTTCTTGCAGTGTCACGAATTCTGACTGTTGCGCCTCGAATGACCGCACCGGAACTGTCGCTCACGACCCCTCTGATCGTTGCTGAATCGAGATCGTCGGCCATAGCAGGCCTGCCGTTCGGCAGTAATATTCCAAGGATAAGCAGGGGGAGAATCAACCACTTCACGCGCAATGATTGGACGCAGGACACGGGATCCTCCTTGATGGATGCACCGGAAATCCACAAACCACAGTCGTCCGCAGGATGTGAATCCCAATGCAGGAACACATAAGGGTTTGAGGGGGGAAAGAAAATACGGGGGAAAAAGATCAGGGGGAACTACAACTCCAATCTAACAAAACTGCCCGCTCAAGGAAAGCGCTTTTTTGGTTGTGTCCTAATTGGGGTTCTACTGCTACATGCACTCGGTGTATGCGGTTGGGGCATCTGCGTCTGGGTAGAATCCGATCGGATCGGGATGGACTCCTGTCTGAACAAAATAGATGAAGTAGAAACGGGTAATGCTCCACTGGCGTGTTGTTCTTGAAAAGGACAACAATGCATCAGAATTATCGCCTTGCCGCGAAGCATCGCCGCGAGTAATCTTTGCTCATGAGTTCCAACAACGCTCCAATCATGCCTAGCCCTAAATCTCCCGATTTGCAACCTGTTAGATCGTTGGGCCAGAGGATGCTGGATTTTTTAGAGCAGCCTCTTTTTCTCCTCTCGGTTGGGATTATAGGAGGCATCATGGGAACGTTTTTTTATACTCCCGTGTTTGCCATGTTTGGCGCTTGCATTTTGCTGGCATTTCATAGGGCCAAGATTGTATCTGGTAAGCCTACATTCAAGGTCCAATTGCCAGCATACTTACTCTTACTTGGAATTACATTTGCTTGTCTTTACGGGGCCAAAGTGCTTGTTACGCGCAGGCTAAAAGAAGCGCATATCTCGATACCGGACTTGGCGGCCAAGATCGCCTCAGATGTCGTTTCCAGCTTAGCAAACACAATGAAACCTACGCCGAATGCGCAAGTGATGGAAAAGAATTCCCCGGCTCAAAAGCCCCCGACTCCCTCGTTAAGCATAAAGCCAAAAGAAGAACCCAAACTCATTTTCAAGGCGTCTTCCCTCTTTACGGTGGAACGAAAAAGGAGGATCACTGATGAAGTCGGAGCGCTCTACCGCTATCTCGTCCACATTGGTTTTGATTGTCCAAAAGAGATTCCCCCTCTTGAAACAGTACGAGGCAGTGCTCTCGGTACGATACAAACAGGTCCTGGAACGATTTTCAATGGGAAGCTTGTCATCGGAGAAAAGAACCTGGACAACCCTGAGAGCATCAGAAAGGTATTTGCGTATTACGTGTTCGACACGCTCTTCAATGTCGGAGACCCATCAAGGGGGGATAGAGAACGATTATTTTATGGGAATGCTTCTTTGATCTTTTCTGAATACTACCTTTCGAGCTTTGGCGAAAAGAATATTCGCGCATCTTTGAAGCCCGACAGCTACACATGGCAAAACACTCTCTGGGAGATTCGAAAAAAGCACGGAAAGGATTTTGTCGACAGGGCATTATTTTATTCCTATAAGACGTGGCGACCAAAGGATTCTAAAGAAGAGAATTTTGATACCTTCTTTTTGGACAGATTTCTTTATGGAGTAGGGATCGTGGACAACAATTTTCAGAATCATGCGAGCGTCGTGGCAATATTAAAAGCGCGGGGGCTATCCCCACAATAAGTTATGGAATCGGAATTCGAACCCGTTCACGCGCCGACCAGTTCATTCAAACTCCAAACCCTCTCTGTAATCCCCCCGCCATCGTAAGTGACACAAAACATTAACAAAGCAACGCGAGAGCAAAAAAACTCGAGTGTACGGTTGATAATACCGACAGGGCTGAGTTATAGTATTTGCGGAAAAGGTGGAAGATCGCGGAAAGCCCGGGAATTGGGGATAGTAAGGAATTTCTAGGAGGACGCCGTGAGTGAAAGGCACTTGCTGAACGAAATCTCGCGCCGATTCAAGAAAATGGATAGATCGACCAGGGTGTCCAAAATAAGGAAGATGGCACTTGAATCTGAATCAGACGCGAGCTTTGTTAAAGAGGCCTTTCCAGATCTTTATTCGGAGGCGTTTGGATCTTCAGTCCCCTCGGGGGATGCGGGGTCGGGATTAGGCCAGCCTTGTGCGCTAAGCGCAAAGCGTCGATAGGGTCTAGACCCAAGAGCCTTCCCCATTCGACTACCATTGTTCTTCTTTGGCTTCCCGCTGGTTCTCCCTGCAAGACGGCACGCATGATTTCTTCCTCCGACATATCAACCTCTCTAGCGGCCTTTATCATTTTTAGCCGCCCCGTTTCATTCATTCTCTTTCCAAATCTCATTAAACTACCCCCATTACCCACAATCTGTTGACTAATTGATACCTGGTAACACAACATCTAGCCTTCGGAAATCTAAAACGACATAGCAAACTCTTCAAGTAATTTCACAGGAAATATTTTTCTGACGAAACACATTCGGCTTGACAGAAAGGGAGACTGGCGCATCAGTCTTCCACATCCGGTGCACAGGATATCCACAGCACATGCAGTATATGGCTCTGAAGACAGGCTCTTCTGACCATTTGTCAGAGATGGGAGTGATAATATGTTAGTAAGTAGCAGTAAGGCAAAGGGAGCTAGTCAGGTCCCAATTGAAGAATGCCCGGAGGAAGTTAACGTTCTTTTTGAAAAATACAAAGAAGCAAAGAGCGCGTGGGAAGCTAACCCGGACGATGCAAACCTCAAGGGGAAGGTGGATGCGCTGATTAAAGAACTTCGACAGGTTGCAATAAGACCAATGGATCTCTAGCACGAAAAGTGAATCAAAATCCCCTATAATGAAAACCCAAATTAGGGCAATACCGCTTATTTAATCAGAAGCCCGAATTGCGCCAACACCCATTCAGGTGGAATCGCTCGCGCCTGTTCCTCCTTCGATCGAACACCCGGCCGAAATGGCCGCTTCGATCGAGCTTAGAAGTTGCAGCGATTCTCCGAGCGCGACGGACCGAAAGTGGACCGCGTCACCGGGTTTTAACTGGGCAAGGACCGGGAAGTCGGCGGTTATCACGACTCCGATCTTCGAATACCCGCCCGTGGTCTGGCGGTCGGCGGCAAGAACAATGGGCTGGCCGTTGGCAGGAATCTGAATCAATCCGAAAGGGACTGCGTCGGATATGATTTCAGCGCTTCCGCGATGGGCCAGTGCTTTGCCTTCGAATCGAATTCCCATGCGGTCGGAGTTGCCAGAGACGCGGTACATTTGTTCTTGGAAATCTTCGATTGAGGCGGGCTGGAAACGGTCCACGTCCGGCCCGAAAAGAAATCGAAGCGTTCGAGAGGTGAGGATCCTTTCTGGAAACGGGGAATGGAAGCGGCGTGGGGGTCGAGATCCTCCCTTCTCAAAGGATGAGATGATAACCCCCTTTCTGAGAGGCCGCCCTTCCACCCCCCCCAGATGGGTCCGTGTGTGGGTGGACCGGCTGCCGAGAACCAATGGGACATCGATGCCCCCCGCTACTGCGACATAAGCGCGGCAGCCGCGGTGGCACTCCCCAAAGCTTAGAATATTCCCCCGTTTCACTCCAAAAGCCTGCCACATCGTGACCTCCCTTCCATCCAGTCGGGAAGAGAGGTCAGCCCCAGTAACAGCCACGGTGGCGTCAGTCAAAAACCGGAGGGAGGGTCCGACGAGCGTGCATTCCAAGGTGGCCGCGTGTTCCTCGTTTTCCACCAGGCGATTGGCAACCCGGTGCGAAAAAAAATCCATCGCGCCGGAAACCGAAACTCCAAATTTCTGAAAACCTGTTCGGCCCAGGTCCTGGATGGTCGTCAACATCCCCGGTTTGAGAACTTCTATCACTGCAGGCATAAATTAAGGAGAGGCAAAAGGGCTGGCCACAGAACGGCACGGGAGGCACGGAACGTCGCTCGGAGGCCTGAGCACCCCGGGTTGTTCCATTCCGGGAAGGTCTGTCGGAAACCTCTTATCTTTTGGCAAGAATATTCCCGATTCAATGATCGAGCACGAGCCGCATTGCCCTCGTGGTGGAAAACGATCTCAACCCTGCGGAGAGGCCCCGACTCACAATGAACCAATCTCAATTCCCGCCTCTTCAAGCTCCTGGCGGACCGTATGAGCAAACTCCAAGGCGCCCGGTGTGTCCCCATGAATGCAAACCGTGTCCGCACGAACGGAGTAATCCTGACCGTCGAGGGTTTTCACTTTCCCCTCGCGCACCATGCGGACGACCCGGGCAGCCGCTTCGCGCGGATCCTTCACCATCGCCTGGGGGAGCCTTCGAGAAGTCAGCGAACCATCGGACTGATACGTGCGGTCCGCAAAAACCTCACTCGCCACCCGCAGCCCGATCCGCTCTCCGGAATGGACCAGTTCAGAGTTGGCCAGACCGATGAAGATAAGCGAGGGGTCAAACTCTTTGACCGCCAGCGCGATGGCACTGGCAAGCTGAGCGTCGCGCGCCGCGCGGTGGTAGAGAGCGCCATGTGGTTTCACATGCGAAAGCCTCCCGCCCTGCGCCCGGACGAAAGCCGAAAGCGCTCCCACCTGGTATAAAACGAAATTCCTCGCCTCCTCCGGCGTGACGTTCATGTCTCTCCGCCCGAAACCGATGAGGTCCGGAAATCCGGGGTGCACCCCCACCGCCACGCCGTGCCGCAAAGCGCTCTCGACGGTACGGCGCATGGTATCGGGATCTCCGCCATGAAATCCACAAGCAATGTTGACAGAGGTAATGAACGGCATGATCGCCTCGTCCGTGCCCATCTTCCATGCGCCAAAGCTTTCACCCATGTCGCAATTCAAGTCAATTCGTCCAGCCATGATAGTCCTCTTCTGAAATGGAATAGAATTCGATGGAATCACCGGGCGCGAAACGGAACATGGCTTCTTCGCTTGCCCTGGGATCAAAAAGTATGACGGGAGTGCGTCCGATGAGACGCCAGCCCCCCGGACTCTCCATTGGGTAGATCCCCGTCTGAGCTCCTGCAATCCCTACTGAGCCCGCCGGGATACGCGTGCGCGGGGAAGGCAGCCTCGGGGCGCGGATGCTCGCAGGAACGATCCCGCAGTAGGGAAACCCTGGCATGAATCCCAACATGTACACCCGGAATCCGGTACCCGTGTGAGTCCTGACTACTTCCTCCACGGAAATCCCGTTCAGCTCAGCCACTGTTTCAAGGTCTGGGCCAAACGCCCCTCCATATACGACAGGCACTTTATGGGATCGCGGGGTGGTTGGGGACTCCTTCGATCCCAAATCAACGATTCTTTTGAGCCGACCTATAAAATCCATCCTATTGATTCTTAATGGATTAACATAGATAGTCACGGAAGAGTAGGCGGGGACAATTTCAAGGCACTCGGGCCACTTCAATCGCTCCAAATGGGAGGCTAGATCGAGGGCCTCCTGGTTTACGCGAGGGTCAATCTCGGGCCCAAATTCAACACAAAACGAGCTCTCCCCCACTTCAAAAATTTTCACTTCGCAGGCCTTCCTTTTTATGCTATAAGGGCATCCCAAATTCTGGCTACTTGAAAAAGCTTTTCATCATTGAGGGCCGTTACCCGTGAGCACTGAGGTCAAAAAGACGAAATCCGTTGTCGCGCCGATTCGACCTCCCGAAAGAATCGAGGCCTACATCTCGGCGAATGCCTTCTGGGGTCTGCTCATCTCGGCCATCGAAGTCTACAAGAAAGAAACCTATGGACTCCTCATCGGGTATCGAGATCAAAACGGCATGTTCATTATAGAGCATGCGCTCCCTCATCAAACCGCCAGTCGCACCCATTTGAGCGTCCGAAAAAACACGCGTGCGCAGAAACGGATGGAGAGCTTCTTGAAGAACATGCCGCACCTCTCCGTCATCGGTGATTTCCATTCTCACACCGGCTGGGGCGAGCTGAAGGGCGTCTCCCAACCCAGCCTCACCGACATCAGCGACATGCAGTCCAACACCATCTATGCGATCCTCGAGGTCAACGACAAGAAACGGTCGCAAGCCTGGGGTTATACCGCTGATGGTTCTCTGGCGGGCACTGCGGATGACTACCATTTCAAGATTAATGCCTATTACCTTACCGGCCCACATCAAAACCGCGTCAAACGAGCCAATATTTTCTGCCCTTACGCCATCGGGTTCAGTGCAAAACTTAAGGCTGCCGCAGCGGTGGGGTAGGATTTCCGAAGCCTTGACGATCCGGACGCTGAACCAAGCTCACCCTTCCCCGCATGCGATTCTCGTTTCGGCTCCTTTGAATCCGGAGGCTTGCCCAGCCAACCGACTCGAATCTTCTTTTGCAATTCAGTCGGATTGTTCAATTCCTGGATGGAATAGGTCACCTCTTCACGGGAACCCAGCATGACGTCTATACTAAGCAAGCGATTCTCACGATAGATCGTAAATTTCACCTTTTGCCCGACCTTCTTCTCTTTCAAGATCGCTTCCAGGGACTTCAGATTCACCCGTTCCCCATCCACCGCAAGAATCACATCTCCTGCACTTAATCCATCGCGTGCGCCCGGGGTTTCCGGAAGGACGTCTTGGATGGCCACGAGATGATCGGAATTCTCCATTGAGGAAATCCCCGCATAAGGGGAAGGCTGAGCATGATGGGCGTCCAGAAAGAGTCCGGCCGCCCTCAGATGCCGGTTGTAGTCCAACTCTGCTGTGGATGCGATATTCCGTTTCCAGAAATCCGAAAAATCCGTCAAAGAAACTGCATTGAGCGTCTCGAGAAAGTCTTCTTCCCGGAAGCCCCGCCCCGCAAGGTAGTAAGTCGCCGCGGGGGATTCATAGAACTTCTTGTAGAGCGCCCGGAACACATCATCGAGAGATTTGGAATTGGCGGTTCGCTGGCGGATTTCAAGGTCAAGCAAAACCCCCAGGATTTCGCCCTTGGTGTAATACGAAATGAAGACATTCTGCCAATTGGCGGCGTCCGGGGTGTCATGCCAGAACCAGGTATCAAAACTTGCCTGTTCCACGCTCCGCTCAAATCGTCCAAAGGAGTCCTGGATCGTCTCGACGGTATTCGCCAAGTGTTTAAAGAACTTTTGATCATCCGTTAATCCGGCGCGGCGTAACGTCAGCGAGGCATAATAGCTCGTCAGGCCTTCGGAAATCCAGAGCGAGGGGGTGTAATCCTCTCTCGTATAATCCCACGGGCCGAGCGACACCGGCCGAAGCCGCTTGACGTTCCATGAATGAAAGAATTCGTGTGCTGAGACCCAAAGATATCCATCATAGGCGTTGTCGTCTCCCAAGTTGCCCGTGATCACAATTTGGGTGGAATTGAGGTGCTCCATGCCATCGCCATGCGAGGCGTAAGGGTTGAAGTGAAAGAGAAAGGTATATTGCTCATAATCGGGAGGTCCCATGATTTCGTATTCCGCTTTGACAATCTTTTCCAGGTCGCCCACAAATCGATCCACATTTTTGTCGCTGCCATTGTTATGGATCACAACGCGAAAATTCTTCCCAGCATACGAAAAGACCTTTACCCGCACGCCCGCCGGAAGATTGGGGACGGGGGCGATTTCCGTGGGACAGTCTATGAGAATGTCATAGTTTGACGCTCGCATGAGCCAGTGGTTTCCGTCAGCTTTTCGCCCCGGCAGGCCATTCAGAACAGTCCACCCTTCCGGCGTTTCGATGTCCAGATCAATCGGATGATCCTTACTTCCCACAACGTACATGTACAATGAGGCCCCATTGTAATTGGCGTGCTGGTCGTTGAGTTGTGAGAAGGTTCCCGAAAGGGTGTTGGCAAAGACCTTGTATTCAATCGCCACCTTCCGGCTGCCGGCCGTCTGAACTCGCCACGTCTGTTTGTCGATCTTCTCGAACGCGAGCGGGTTATTCTGATCTCCCTGGGCGCGAAACTCCTGGACGTTATGTGCAAAATCATAAATCACATAGCGGCCGGGTGACCAGGCCGGAATCTGAAAATCAAGGACCGGCGTGGTTACCTGATCAACCCCAATGGTGACCACAAAAAAGTGGGATGAGGGATGGGGCATTGCCAATCGATATTGGATTGAGTCTGCAGCAGAGAGATTTGAGGCGGACAAAAGCGCGGTCCACACAAACATGAAACGACACAGTCGTCTGGGAAGATCTCCCATTCGCATTCTCCTTAAGTGCGCGAGTTCAATTGGACGAGTCCACTTGGGATCTGGCCCTCAAGCCGATCAAAGAAATCGTGAAACTCCTGCGAGGATACTTGAAGGACTAGAGGGGTATCAAGATTAATCTCCTTCGGATGATCTTACCCTGGTCTTGCTGGAGCGTCGGCAGTTGAGCCGCCTCCCCTTAAACATCTACTCTGGCTACCAAGTCTCTGATCCCTCTGCAACGCCCTATGCAACACAACCATTTCATGATGCTGCCGTTGAAATGTCTTCCTCGCGAATGCTCTCGTAAACAGTTGATCCTAAATGGAAATTTAACCTGAGAGTTCTTACAGAGTTGGAGAGGTGATTGCTCGTACAGACTATGGCCTCATGACATGCAAGGTTAGTGCGGCAGATGAATCGCTGCAAAAGAGGTTGAGAGAATACGATCACAGGCTCAATCTAAGGTCGCCCAATACAGAATTTTCTGCGGCGAATCATGGCCTGAAGTTCAATACCGTGGCCAAGACTGGCCAGTTTAATGGAGGAATCAAAAGATGTTTTCATTTCATTCTAAAAGGATGTTTGCAGTCATTGGCGTATCTCTACTGTTCGTTTTCGGTGTTTGCGTTTCTTCAATTCATGCCCAAATGGGAGATGGAATGGGGAGAGGCGGCAGTTCGGGCACGATGCCGGGAATGGGAACCGGTTCTCTCTCGAACCTGATGACCAATGGCATGGGGGGAATGATGCTACTCAGCGGTGGACCGTCACTTCATTCAGATGGCACGCTGGTCACCCTCACTGAAGCGACAGACCTGGCACGCAAGTATGTCGCGGCTCGAAAAGAGACCAATCTGGCGCTCGATGAAATCGAGGAATGGGAATACAGCTTCTACGTCGTCGTGAAAGAGACCGATTCGTCAAACAAAGCCTTTCAGTTGGTGGTCGACAAGTGGACAGGCGGGGTCATGCCGGAGCCCGGTCCGAACATGATGTGGAATGCGAAATATTTCGGCGGTGGGATGATGCGGGGGGAGACCATGGTTGGATTCTCCCGGCCCGGCCCGGGCATGACGGTGACCCCCGACGCGGCCACGACTGCCGCCAATCAGTTTCTTAATCAACGGTTCGCCCCCGCACGCCGCCTGGCGGTGGCAAACCCGCCCGACGCGTTCCATGGTTTCTATTGCTTTGACGTAAACGATGTGGCCACCGGAAAGAAGTATGGAATGTTAAGCGTGAATGGCACCACCGGTCAGGTCTGGTACCACACCTGGCATGGAAACTACATCCAGGGCCAGGAACTGAACTAGATTGGAGGGCCTACTCAAAGGGGGGCTCGGTGAGACCTGCAGGCTAACGACCAGATTATGAGCCTGGGTTCTTAAGGAAGAGGGGTAACACTCCAAAGCATGGGTTTCCTGGAGGAACCGAAAGGAGTGTTACCTATGGAAGGTGTAAGTGCGGTTCACGGGAAGAGGAAGAAGACCCGCCCCCCGAGGGGAGCGGCGCGGCGGTCGATTCATTCACACGTTCACTCCCATCGTTGGAGATCCGAAGCAAAGCGGTTCAGTTATACCTTGAGGAGGGTTTTCCGCCGGGACTGGTCGCCCGCGAAATGGGCGTCGGCAGAAGCACCTTGTCCAAGTGGGTGAGGCTGTACCGTGACCACGGCGAAGCCAGCTTGAAGTCGCAGGAGACAGGTCCGGGCCGACGGCGGCCGAAAGTGGCCACGGCGGTGAAGGAGAAAGTCGTCGAACTCAAGCGTGGTCATCCCGACTTGGCATCAAGAAGATCAGCCAGTTTCTGCGGCGCGTGTTGTTTCTGCCTGTGAGCCGAGCACAACCCTCAGAACACTGCCAGACCTTCACTCTCGGCTGTCCACTGGGCCAGTTCATCCATCCTTCCGAACGCCGTTCCCTCTATCAGTTCTTCTGCGCGCAGACCGCGCGCTTCTGAGCAGCTTGTTCAAGCGTGGACCGTACCTCCACGGCGGGTTATGCCGCTGATTATGTTCTCAACGTTGTAGTAACCCTTTGGGGGAGTTTGCCCTCGCTTGGCGCAGATGACGGCATCAGCCAATAGATGGACCTTCACTTGCACCGAGGCCGCAATTAGCGCGTGAGCATATCGGAGAGCGTTATAGGCGCGTTCATTGCCATACGGGGCGTCGTTGATGATCACCACAACGGATCGCATCGGTTCACCTCCGCCATGCAATAGCTTAGTTTCAAGTTAATTGCGGCATCTACGTTCAGCCACAAGAACGAGGGCGCGAAGGCGTGCCGGGCATTTCTCTCCACAACTATCACCCGATGGTGCGGAGGCAACTCTCGCCGGAGTTCATTGGCCACAACAATGCCCCCAACGCCTCCCCCGAGGATTACAACGGCTTTGGAACTCACGCCTTCTTGTTCCTTTCTTTCTGTCCGCAGGTGCGTCAGCGACAACTCACGTGCGAGCTGCTGGACTTATCACACTGCCAGGCTCCTTCGTCCTTCGCCCCCCAAGCGTCTCCCGCATCCTGACGGCTACTTGCAAGCCGGAAATTAATGTCAACAAGGCCACCACTTGAATGGCGGCCCGCATTCCCAGCAGATCGGCAATGATGCCGGAAAGCAGCGCGCCGATCGCATACCCCAAGTCGCGCCAGAAGCGATACACACCCATCGTGGTCGCCCGCCACTCGGGATGAGCAACATCGCTGATCGCCGCCAGCAGCGTGGGGTATACCATCGCCGTGCCAATTCCTTGTAGCAGTGCCCCCAGCATCCACGCAGAATAGACGGGAAACTGAACCGTAAGCCAGATCCCTCCCGCCTGCACCATCATTCCCGCGGCGATGAGTCGCTTTCGCCCCCAACGGTCGCTCAGCGGGCCGGTGAACACCTGGAGAATTCCCCAGACGGCGGGATAGACGGCTTTGATCGTGCCGATGGCCGCGACGCCGAGACCAAAGCTGGCAAAAAACAGCGGATAGATTCCCCAGGACATGCCGTCGTTAAGGTTGTTCACCAGCCCTGCCTGGCTGCACGAGAACAGGTCACGGTCTTTCCAGGAGGCCCAAGCAAATATCTCCCGCAAGGAGGGGCGGCGCGGATTGGGACTTGCGTTGCTGTCAGGAGCGGTTAGGTCAGGAGCCACATGATGCAGCTTGGCTTCCAGCCTGGAATACTGAATGGTTTCCTTGGCAAAGACGGTCGACAGCAACAGGCCGGCGATGGCTACACCGATGCCCAAGTAGAACGGCTGCGGACGCAGCGCATACACGGAAGCGATGTAGCCCGTGATCCAGGCCGTGAAACCAACCGCGAGGTAGCCCGCAAACTCGTTCAGACCAAGCGCCAAGCCCCTCCTCTTCGGCCCGACCAGGTCTACCTTCATGATTACGGTCATCGACCAACAGAGAGCTTGGTTCACTCCGAGCAGCACGTTGGCGATATCGAACCAGAACCAATGGTTGGCCAGGATGATGATGAAGGGAACAGGAAGCCCGATGAGCCATCCGAGCACCAGCACTTTCTTGCGGCCGACAGTCTCTGAGATCCGGGCGGCAAACAGGTTGCAGATGGCCTTGGTGATGCCGAAGCTGACGATAAAGGAAACGATGGCCGTTTTGGACACCAGCCCAAAGTCCCTTTCTCCGATCAGCGGAACAACTGTTCTCTCCAGCCCAACCATCATTCCGACAAAGACGTTCACCACGACCAACAGGGAGAACTGGGACACGTTCTCTCTGAGACCTAACCGGATGGCTTGGTTTCCTTCACTCATGAGAAGCGATTAGCCTGACCTCGCGGTTGATCCGCATCCTGAGCGAGAACCCAGTCCATTAGCTTTCCTGTAACCCCAGGTTTACGGCACGGATCGTGGCGGCATTGGGAGGTGGCGCTGGGATGTTTTCCATCATATTGCGCACGAACTCGTCTTCGTCTTTGATCAGAAAAGCCTTGTTGAACCTGCGTTCGAATCCGATCGTGGACATGGGCTTTCCACTCAGCGAGCGGCCGCAAACGGAGCCGGAGAAAGCTCCAGGTAATAATTCTATGTAATCCTCAAGGGCCTTAAGCCGTTGCGTGCTCCGGAACATGGCTCGTGCGCCATCCTCGGCATTCGAGGCCAGTTCGGTTCGGCCCAAATCTCCGATCATGAGTGAGTGTCCGCTGAGCAGGAACCAGGGCTCCGGTCCACGTGTCTTATCCACGACTAGAAGACAAATGTGTTCCGGGGTGTGGCCGGGAGTGTGCAAGACCTGGATCTGGACGTTGCCAAGATCGAGAATATCGCCCTGATTCACTGGATGGAACAGGTAGCGGGCCCCCGCGCTCGCGTGTAGCACGTAGTTGGCCCCAGCCAGTTCGGCCAGTTTCCGCCCGCCGGAGATGTGGTCGGCGTGAACGTGAGTGTCGATGACATATCGGATTTTCACGCCGTTGGCTTCGGCCACACTCTGATAAAGTTGCGGTTCGTCAATGGGGTCGCACACGGCGCCCAGTCCTTTGCTACCTCACCCAAAAACATAAGAGGCAGCTACAGCGGGTTGGTAATGGAGCAGTTGGCGCAGAATCATGCGGATTCACCTCTCGGGCTGGCGGAAGTCAGTTTGCTAGTATCGACGGGCAATCCACGCGCTTGCCAATCGTGCACGCTGTCCTCAAGCCGGAAGGCGTGATAACCTCGGGCAACGAGCAGTTCAACAGCCTCCGAGGCGAGTACGCAGTAGGGGCCGCGGCAGTAAGCGACAACGGTCTTATCCCGAGGCAGCTCCGCCAGACGTTCCCCCAGCTCCTCTAATGGAATCGAAACTGCCAGCGGAATATGAGCCGTGCGATACTCGTTGGCTGGGCGCACATCAATGACAACCACTTCCCTTTGCCGTACCCGCTCGAGGAGCTTATCGCGATCAAGTCCGGTCAGTTGCTGCCCGTCCCCGAAGAAGCGCCGCTGGATGCGCTCGATTTCGGCCAGGCGGTCCTCCGCCAAGACCCGCAACGACCGATAGAAGTCAGAGACTAAAGCGTCGGACAGGCCGTAGATAACGAAGCGACCGTCTTTCCTGGCTTCTACCAACCGCGCACCTTCAAGAGCACGAAGGTGCTGCGAGGTATTGGCCACGCTCATAGCTGTATCCCTCGCCAGTTCTTCGACGGATCGCTCGGCCTGGCAAAGCAAATCAAGAAGTTCAAGCCGCTTGGGGCTTGCGAGTGCTTTCCCAACACGAGCCAGTTGGCCGTAGACGTCATCCTTGAACCTTCTCTTGTTCTTGTGTGTCGGATCCATATTCAAATATTTAATTGAATAATGTTTTTCTGTCAAGTTATTTCCCCGCCTGTGCTTACAAATGATTGGAGTCAGATCTTTCCGGGCTGTTGCTCAAGTCAATTCGCCGGCTCAGCCCCGATAGATCGGGCCGGCCTACAACCCAGAATCATGCATTTATGTTGTAGGCCCGGTACCCTCACTGGGCGCTCTCTGGTTTGAGCAACAGCCCGTTTCCAATCTCCATTTGAGATTTGGAGTTCTGGAAGATGTCGGCTAAAGCTTGTCATTCTCCATTTCATCTTCGAGCCGACGGATGGCACAGGACACGGTGACATCGCTCCACCCGCCCGCGAGAGCGCCCAATGGTTTGAGTCTCAGCCTCCCGAACGGGGGAACGATCGCTGGTAATTGCACGAGGAAAACTCTACACAGAGAAATTCGCGTCGCTGAAATGGAGAATGGAAACGGGCCGTTGCTCAAAAGCACTTTTTTGGGGTTCGAGGAAGCGTTCGGGTTCAGAAATCCACAGGCGAAGTCAAAAACAGGTCTCAGAACCGAAAAAAGGATCAAAACGGCCTCG
>JBGQBO010000056.1:0-31734 GCA_041494885.1 Terriglobia bacterium | reverse complement strand
GCTTTTTCCAGGCCGCCACCTGAGCGGGATGAATTCCATAGTGACTCGCAATCTCATTCACGGGTCGCTGTCCCTTGAGGGCTTCCAGGGCCACTTTCACCTTCATCTCGGCACTGTGCTTCCTCCGCTGCTTCGGCATCGCTTCCTCCTGAGTCCGCAGCAGCTATTTTACTACCTTAACCCCTGGTCCGAATTTCGGGGTACACTATAAGTTTCCCCAGCCCCACGTAAACTGTTGCCAGATCAGTCAATCTTTCATTTTCTTCAATGTCTGAATGGCGTATGCCTTTTGTATCCAGAAAATGGTGAGTAAGTTCATGAGCGAGAA
Source organism: Terriglobia bacterium (assembly GCA_041494885.1). Classification (GTDB taxonomy): domain Bacteria; phylum Acidobacteriota; class Terriglobia; order JAIQFV01; family JAIQFV01; genus JAIQFV01. The sequence continues at coordinate 31,406 of JBGQBO010000056.1, read as the reverse complement.
TCGCGCCCATCACGAACGGGGAGTGCTTGTTGGCGATGTCGATCTCAACTCTGCTATGGTTTGGACCTGAATATCGTATCATTCCCGGAGGAGTCTTGTCCTTTGTCCACTCATACTCGTTGGTGACAAGGGGATTCTCGGGACCGTTCCATTCTTCTATGATGGGGCAGCTACTGGATTCTATGTGGTCAGCGAGGAGTCGCATTGCCTCGTTCAGACAACGCGTTGTGCCTTGGGAGACGAAGCCATAGAAACCGGGAGTCGGATCAAAGAAGAAATCGTCGCCAGCATTCAAACGGTATATACCCATCCGTCCGGTAAGGAACGTCATCTGCGATTCTATCCATCTGAGCGAAATCATCGGATTCGGGGTTAAGCAAAAGTGGTCAGTCTGCGAGAATCAACAAAACCTGACGAGGATGAACGGAAAACTAGGGACAGCTACCTATTTCGTGAAACAACCTGCCTCAAAGAAGAATGTCGGTGCCTGACCCCCGATTCGGCTCTTTTCAATTTTCATTTTGGTTTGGAAGAGGCCCTTCGACCAGTCTGGGTTTAACATCCTTTCGGATTTGAAAAGTGAAAAGATCTGACCCCACGAATTACAATTGTTTAGGTCATTCATCTGTCTTAGTTATCCCAGTAGCCGCGTCCAAGATTAGCTTTCTTGTTCTTGATAGAATCTCTGCACTCAAAAAAGATTCATAAGCGAGATAGGCTGCTATCAATAAAATGATCATTGAGCTCACAATACCTCCGAACAGCGACCAAAGATTGTATTGTGCATTTGTCCATATGAGTCCAACCAAAAACGTCAGCAGTGCTGGAACCATCGAGAGTTCAAACTTCATGCGGGTCTTGATGTCCTGAATATACCTCTGTCCGACAATTTCATCCTGTAATCTTAACTGCAGGTATTTGTCCCAGTCTTCATCTTGTCGCTGATATTTCTTTTTGATTTTGCAGTCCCAAAGGTCCTTCTCGATGTGTCCACCCAAGTCTTCGAGAATCAGTCCAATTGCCAATACACAAACGGTGAGAATAGTCACGAAAGCCGAAGGGTGCTGTTCCCACAGATTATGCGTTTGGGGAAAGTAATATCCTGCTAGGAGGACAAAAGGTCCCGTCGCTATGGCCCCTGGGACAACGATTGTTACTATTGGTCTGAGAACTTCAGTCCTGAATGCGGATAGGGGGTCCATGTTGTCACCTCGTTGTTAACCTAAGGACAGTCGGCAAAATCGAGAAGTTAGCGAACACTAAGGAATCGTGTGCGTCCTTATGAACATGCGGACAGTAGTCGACCTCGAGAAATTGCCGAGTCCGAAGATTCTTTGCCGACATGCAATCTCAATGATTTAGTCACGGCACCAATGGCTTTGTTTCGGGAACCTTTTCCAACATTGCCCCCACAGTTACTGAGCTTCCAGCAGTCACTGAAATAGTCCTCTGCCACACCTTGAAACCTGATTTCTCAATGGAAATCATGTGATCCCCTGAGGTGAGCTGCAAAGTGGACGGAGTGCTCCCCACGTACTTCCCATCAACCGTTATCTCAGCGCCGTCAGGTACAGACTTTATTGAGACGGCTGATGTTTCAGCGTTCAGCTTGTTCTCCATCGGTTTGATCGCGGGGGTTGGAATGGCAGGTGTTGACGACGCTTCACCCGCTGGCTTGGCTTCAAACTTTCTTGGATCCAAGCTCATGTCGCCATTGATATAGGCGGTAATCTCTGTGCCTTTCGGAATTGTAATGTCCTTCCCATGCATGAATAGGAAGAACGGGGCCGCCGGGAAGAACACGATGCTTGTGGCGACGATACCGCCCGTCATCGCTCCGGTATGACCCCCGCCCTTGACTTCCTTGACGGCACGCAAAGCGGCCTTTTCGCTCGAGAGGAGTCGCACAGCATCTATATTAATGTTCAACTTTCCTCCCCGCGCCATCCTGCGTTTCGGTTGGGCCTCGGTCACGGTTCCCCACGCGATCCCACCTTTAGGTATCACCAGGACCTCACCAACCTTGATGTCTTCTAAAACCTCAAAATCAACCCTTTCATCAACATGCGCATCTGCCGACGAGATGGTTCGACTGAGACGCAGCTTGACGGGAGTCCCATCCTCCAAACCAAAAGCAAGCGGTGATTTCGCTCGCTGATCTGTAGGCAGGGTCGATTGAGCCTGGCTGGTGGACTGGGGATCCGGCTTGGTCGTTTGTTCGCCCTGGGAATAAACCTTTGCCGTACCGACCAACAACAAGAGAAGAGTGCTAATCTTAAGAAATCGCATACATCCCTCCAAAGCAACAGCAGTTGATTTCAGTTGTGGCAACCATTTAATTTTTCCCGAATCCGACGCGACGCACGAGGTGTGCGGTGAAAAGCCGGCCTGTTCTCTGACCTGGCGTGCCCTCTCTTACAGGAGCGCGCACACATGCAAAAAACGCATGTATGCGGCACCCCGGCTACAGATGAAAAGGAAAGACAGGAAGACCCGGATAATAGTCATGAAGCCTCCATAGGGTAAGTGCCATTCCGTCCTAGAGTGGCAACAAAGGAAAAACAGGTGAGCACCAACGGCCAGCCAATCACCGTGATAAAAAGAGGGGCCCGACATGGGGGTAGCCGGCCAACAAGAAGTTTAGAACCCGCAGGGAGTGAATACAAGGAGAATTCAGAGGCAACGGACGAGATGTTACGCGGACGGGAGGATTGGCCGAAGCGGAAATTCCAAATCCCAAAGACCAAAATCCAAATAAATTCCAAAATCCAAATTCCAAATAAAAAACAAACCCAAAGGGGGAGAGCGAAGAGCCGCGGGTTTCAACTTGAGCCGCGCTTGCGAAAGTAGCGGGCCAGGCCGTACCAGGACAGCTCCACCGCCCCGCCCTTGACGTAGCATTTGACCTCGCGATCGGTGAGGGAGCGCTTGAGCTTTGCGGTGACTTGCTCCTCGAACCGGGCGGCACGTTGGACGTCATCGCCCTGACCATTCTTAAGTGAATCTTCAACAGTGACGCTCCACTCCTCCAGCCGATCCCGAAGCTCAGCGAAGTGCCCTTTGACGCCGTCGGCGTGACCAAAATGAGTAAGGAAAAGTCGCTCCGGCCGCCGTTCTTGAATCATCTCCCAGCTTTTTGCCAGGGTCTCCAGGTCGATGTCGGGCGGCGGGGTGAGAGGCAGGATGGTTTGTCCATTCGCGATCCGGATGCCGGCGGTGTCACCCGTGAAGGCCATGCCGGTCGCCTGGTCGATGTAGCTTACGTGGTGCGAGGCATGCCCGGGGGTATACACCACGTCGAGCTGGCGGCCGCCCAGGTCCAGGCGCTCGCCTCCCACCAAAGCAAAAACGTTGTCCGCGGGCACTGCGAGAAACTCTCCCCACAGCCGATCCATCTGGTCTCCGTAAAGACGCTGCGCGCTGCCGAGCAGTTTGGCGGGATTAATCAGGTGCGCCGCACCTCGTTCGTGCACGTAGACACGGATGCGTGGGTTTTCCCTGACCAGCGTGCCCGTGACGCCGGCGTGGTCCAGATGAATATGCGTCAGGAAAATCGTGTCGAGCCCCTTGACCCCAAGGCCGATTTGATCGAGCTTCTTCCGCAGTGTGGCTACCGTCGAGGCCGGGCCGGGGTCAACAAGCGCGAATCTTCCCTCGCCTTCGAGAAGGCACGATGCGATGACCTTGGGGTAGCCGAGGTACTCCAGATCAATGAGAGTGGTTCGAGGTGCGATGGTTTCCATATCTCTATGCATTGATTCGGGTCCAGTCCTTCAGTCGATCGAGGCTGCGACGGTACGGCTTCAAGCCAGCCCACAGCAGGGTAGCCGCGCCGAGGTGCGCCAGTGTCCCCACCGCAAGCAGTGAATAATGAACCGCGTTGTCGTTATGGAAGACGTAGTCGGTCATCACCGCAACGGCCGTGGGCCCGAGGCCTAGGCCAATCAGATTGATCACAAACAGGTAAAGCGCCGAGGCCTGACCGCGCATGACGTTGGGCATCATCTCCTGGATGGCGGCGGCGGCCAGACCCACCGGCAGGCTTGTCAGGAAAATCGTGGGAACCAGCATGGCCGTTGCCAGGTTTCCACTGGGCATCAGGGGATAGAGAATTCCCGCGGGGATCCAGATCAGGGCGCCGATCACCCCCACCCGCATATTGGCGTCGCGAAAACCCCGATGAGCCAACCAGTCCGCCAGCTTTCCGCCGGTCACAATTCCGATGGTCCCCGCGATACAGACAATGGCGCCGTACCGGATACCGGCCTGGGAGCCCGTCCAGCCATATTTGCGGATGAGAAAAGTGGGAATCCATGCGGACGTTCCATAACCCGAAAAAGCAAGCAATCCAAAACCCAGATTGTGGCAGAGGACTGCGGCGCGATTCTCTTTGATGTAAGCAAACACGTCGCGCATGGACACTTTGGCAACCTTTGTCCTTCCGTCCGCAGCTTTCATCATCCGGGCGCCCTTCCGGAGGGGCTCTTTTACCGTGTACATGAGAAGAGCCAGCACAACCCCGGGAATGCCCACCACAAAAAAAATCAGTTGCCACTGTCGAACGGCGCCGACGATCGGGAGGCTCCAGCTTCCCTTGACGGAAGCGAATCCGACGACCAGCCCGCCCAGAAGGAAGGCCAGGCCGGAGCCGATGTAATAGGCCATGGAGTACACGCTGATCGCAGTGGCTCGATTCTCTTTGGGAAAATAATCGGAGATGAGGGAATAAGCGGCGGGTGAGAGGGCTGCCTCGCCGACCCCCACGCCCATGCGCAGCAGCAGGAAATGCCAGAAAGTCTTTGCCAGTCCGCACCCGGCCGTTAACAGGCTCCAAAGGACCATGCCGGCGGCGATGATGGAACGGCGGCTCTTTGAATCGGCCAATCGGCCCAGAGGGATGCCAAAAAACGTGTAGAAGACTGCAAAACTGAAACCCATCAGCAGGCTCATCTGGGTGTCAGTGATATGGAGATCGCGCCGGATCGGCCCGACCAGCAGGTTCAGAATCTGCCGGTCAATGAACGCCAGGATGTATGCGATCGTCAGTACGCCGACGACGTACCAGGCGTAGCCCCGCTTCGGATAAGACTCTTTCTCGATGGCCGGTGCACTCGCGAAGATGGAATTCTCGTGAACGGACAAGGCGTCCTCCCGACTCTCATTTCGACGTGACCCCGGCCCCCTGAGATCCCTCGTGTGCCAAGCGTTGCGACGGTTCGCCAGTGGCCGAAAGCCCTAGCCATCCTTATGAATGTACCTCTGGTGCTTCGGGCATTTTAGGGGGTATCCGCAGTCAAGTCAACGAAGGTGTCCCGTTGCGCCTGGAGCATAAACCGTCGGCTCTGGCGGACGATGAATGCGCCGGAGGATTGAATGAGAGTTCGTAAAAAGAGATGCCTAAATCTCACACGACCCGTCGCAGGCATGTAAACAACACATGCCTGCGGCACCCGTCAGGGTATGCGTGAGTTCGGAAGTGGACACGCTGGAATCTCACGCGACACTCGCAGGCATGCCAACAACACATGCCTGCGGCACCCGTCAGGGTATGCGTGAGTTCGGAAGTGGACACGCTGGAATCTCACGCGATCACTCGCAGGCATGTCAACAGCACATGCCTGCGGCACCCGTCAGGGTATGCGTGAGTTCGGAAGTGGACACGCTGGAATCTCACGCGACACTCGCAGGCATGCCAACAGCACATGCCTGCGGCACCCGCCGGGGGGAACGTGAGTTCGAAAGAAAACATGCTCCAATCTCCCATGATCACTCGCAGGCATGCCAACAACACATGCCTGCGGCACCCACCAGGGGGAGCGTGAGTTCGGAAGAAAACATGTTTGATTCTCCCATGATCACTCGCAGGCATGTCAACAGCACATGCCTGCGGCACCCGCCGGGGGGAACGTGAGTTCGGAAGAAAACACGCTGGAATCTCACGCGATCACTCGCAGGCATGCCAACAGCACATGCCTGCGGCACCCTGAGTGGAGGGAGGCTCCGTCCCGCATCTTTTCCGGGAGAGTGTGGGTGGTGTCAGGATGAGCATGGGGTTCGATTAGTCCCGGAGGGACGCCAGAATGTAGCCCCACCTGAAGCTCCGTCCCGCGCTCTTTGTGGGACGGAGCGAGGGTGGGGTAGCGAAGAGAGAAAATGTGAGAGCCCCGCTTGCGGGGCGAAAGAATCACTCACGCACGAAGGATGGCGTTGTTCAATTCTCCAATTTAACGGTTGCGGCATCAGGAGAGTGAGACGAGTCGTGATTCGGATATGAGGCGATGCTTGGCCTCTTCCCGATTTATTCAGAAAGATGCAGTTTTTCTGTCAGCCCTCCGGGCCTGGTCGGATACCCTGCCAATCTTGACCCCACCCTCGCTCCGCAAAGAACGCGTCGCTTCAGGTGGGGCTACATTCTTTGAGCCCTCCGGGCCTCTCCGATGATTGTTGGCGGACCTGCACACCCCACCCTCGCTCCGCAAAGAACGCGTCGCTTCCCGCCACGGCGGATCTTCGACAGGTGGGGCTACATTCTTTGAGCCCTCCGGGCCTCTCCGATGATTGTTGGGGGACGCGCGCACCCCACCCTCGTCCCGCACAAAACGCGGAGCTCCCGCCACGGCGGATCTTCGGCAGGTGGGGCTATGCGCCACGGCGCAGCAGCCCTCCGGGCCTAGGAGAAATTCAGCCGCAGCAGAGATTCGCCACGTTTGGCTACAGGCATGGGCAGGTCGATCCTACGGGCCTAATCGGATTCGAGGTTAAATCACACTGGGCAACCGAGGCCCGCCTCTCACCACCAACCCAATCGAAGGTGTGTTAAGATAGGCAAGCAAATGTAAGGCTCCAAAGAGGTCCCAAGCGCATTCATTTAACCACCGATGAACTTGAAAGGCAATCATCCCACTTCATTAAAGGAGTTCCAATGAGTTCTGCCGGTACGATGCAAGCTGTCATTAAAACCAAACCGCAATATGGCGCGGAGTGGGGTGAGGCACCCATCCCTTCCATTGGCCCACATGATATTCTGGTCAAAATAATTGCCTGCTCCATCTGTGGAACCGATGTGCACATTTATGAATGGAATGACTGGGCCGCAAACCGGATCAAGACGCCCCAGATCATGGGCCACGAACTGGCGGGCGAAGTCGTGGACATAGGCAAAGAAGTGACCTCCATCAAAGTCGGCGATTATGTCTCCGCAGAAACGCACATTCCTTGCGGCCGGTGCTTTCAGTGTAAGACCGGCAAGCCGGAGATTTGCCGCAACCTGAAAATTCTCGGTGTCGATACCAACGGCTCGTTCGCGGACTACATGCGTCTTCCGGAGGTCGACGCGTGGAAAAACTCTCGCTCGATCCCGCCGGAGGTCGCGACCATTCAGGAACCCTTGGGCAACGCCATCGACACAGTCCTGTCGGAAGAGGTGGCCGGAAAAACCTGCGCGGTGATTGGTTGTGGGCCGGTCGGACTGCTGGCCGTGGCCGTCGCAAACGCATGTGGGGCCACCACCTTGATCGCCACCGACGTCAACGAATATCGCCTGGGCCTGGCAAAACAAATGGGCGCCACGCACGCGTTTAATCCGAAAAACACCGACGTGGTGAAAGAGGTCCTGGAGCTGACTCATGGCGACGGCGTGGATGTGATGTGCGAGATGAGCGGGAATGCCAAGGCATTGCACCAGGGATTCGCCATGGTGACGCCCGGCGGACGCGCCTCTTTGCTGGGACTGTACAGCGAACCGCAAACGCTCGATCTTAATACCGAGGTGATCATGCGCGGGATCCGCGTTCTGGGGATCACGGGAAGAACGATGTTCGGGACGTGGTACAAAGCCGCGCGCTTCCTGGAGTCCGGAAAGATCGATCCCACTCCTATCATTACTCATACATTTCCACTCAAGGATTACGTCAAAGCCATGGATTTGATGATCTCCGGCAACAGCGGCAAGGTGATTCTGGTTCCTGATGGAGCGAAAAGGTAGTACACCGCAAAGGCGCGGAGATCGCCGGGTAATCCTTGGATTCGGATCCGAAAAGACAGGGACGGTCCCCATTACTGTTCAGTTAAGGGAACCTGGGCCGAACCTCCTCATTCGATGGGGTACTTCTTAAGACGAAACTTTCCTTAAGTGAGCCCTCGATGTATTGGGAAATGGAGAGATTCTTTCACCCCTCCGGGGCTCCAATCATTCTCGGACCCTTACCCCGCCCTCGCCCCGCAAAAAGAAAAGCGCGGGGCTCAGACGGGGCTACAATTGTGCCTGCCCTCCGGGCCTCTGACTGGAAATGAACCGGGCATTTGATCAAGAAATTCGAGAAGTTCGATACGGTCCCAATACCGTTCGGTTAAGGAAACCCGGGCCGAAACTCCTCGCTCGATGGGGTACTTCTTACGACGAAACTCTGCTTAATGAACCTTATTGTGGACTGTCCCTTTTTCGCGTCCTAATGCCAATGAACCTCTGACGATGGGAATCTCGATCATGGACGAGCATCGCGAGCTCTGGTGGGACTCGCCGACGGTCGAGCTGGGAAAGGTCGTCCGCCTGGAGCAGCCCGGCGGATGGACCTGTGTGCGCGGCGGGCATCTGCCAGAGATCCAGGTTAGCTACGAGTCGTGGGGTGCGCTCAACCCGTCGCGAGACAACGCCGTTCTCATCATCCATCCCCTGGCCTTCGACTGTCATGTGAGCGGTGATTTTGCCGGCCAGGCTCTTGGCTGGTGGGAACCGCTGGTGGGGCCGGGGCGAGCCATTGACACGGCGCGACACTTCGTGGTCTGTCCCAATCTCCTCGGCGGCTGCTACGGCACCACCGGGCCGCGATTCCCGGCTCCGGATGGGAATCCATACCTCGAGCGGTTCCCGCTCCTCACTCCTTTGGACATGATGAGGATCCAGCGTTTGTTCCTGCGTCAGTTGGGAATTGAGCGGCTCCGGATGGTGATCGGGGCGAGCATGGGGGGGATGCTGGTCTGGGAGTGGGCCATTGAGGCCGGCGAAGAAGTGGATCTCGCGGTCGTCGTGGCCGCGCCGCTTCGGACCACGCCGCTGCAGATCGGGTGGAATTGGCTCCAGCGCCGCGGCGTCGAACTGGATATTAACGGCAACGAGGCCAGCTCGGCCTGGGGGCAGATGGTCGCGCGAGGAGTCGGCATGCTGAGCTACCGCTCGCCAACCAGCCTGGAGGAAAAGTTCGGGCGTGAGTGGTTCACACCGCCGGGCTCAACGCTCAGCGAGCGCGGGATGTTCAACGTCGAATCCTGGCTGCGCCACCAGGGCCGGAAGAGTGTCAAGCGCTTCGACCCGTACACCTATATCCTCTTCACGCGGGCCATGGATCTGTTTGACGTGAGTGAGAATCGCGGCAGCATCGTCAACGCCCTGGAGCGGGTCCGTTGCCGCACGTTGGTGGTTGGCATCAGTTCCGACCAACTGTATCCGGCGGCAGACGTCCACCTGGGGGCCGATATCCTCAATCATCTTGGCAAGCCGGTGGAGTACGCCGAACTGCGGTCTCCTCACGGGCACGATGCCTTCTTGCTCGAGACCGGGCAGATCGCGGCGATCCTGCGCGACGTGCACGTGCGGGAGCCGCGCATTGTTCCCTCGCCTGCCCAGCGAGAGATTCGCACCGTCCGCCTGGGCATTCTGGGCGCCGGCCGGGTCACGGGGCTCTTTTTGCGGCTCCTTTCCGAGCGCCAGTCCCAACTCATTGAGGATTACCACCTGCGCCTCGAAGTGGCCGCCGTGGCCGATATCGATTCTTCACGCACCCTCGATCCCAACCTGGGGCCGATCGAGTTGGGCTTCGATCCGGAGAAGCTGGTGCGGCGGGATGACATCGACGTCGTCATTGAGGCCACGCGGGGAAGCGATACGCACGGACTGCTGGAGATCGCTCTCCAGCGAAAGCGCTCCGTGGCGACGACCAACAAATCTCTGATCAAGCAACACGGGCCGCACCTGGAGCAGTTCGCGCTGGCGCACGGGGTTCGCCTCGCCTATCATAACGCCATCGCCGCCGGCTGGCCCTTGATGTATGCGGTCGAGCGTCCGCTGGCCCACCTTCAAATCCAGACCATCCAGGCCGTGCTCTCATCGACCTGCAACGTGATTCTCGAGCAGATGGAACAAGGAAGTTCGTTTGCGGCGGCTCTGGATCACGCCCGCACCCTCGGAATCAACGAACCGGATCCGGAACTTGACCTGTCGGGATGGGACACGGCGCAGAAACTGTTGATCCTCTGCTCACGGGCTCAAGGACTCCGCTTCGGGGTGGAGGAACTCAGCATCCGGGGGATCTACGATCTCGATCCCGCGCTGGTCGGTGATGCTCCTTCCCTCGGCTTGCGGATCAAGCTGGTGGGACTGTTCATGGTCAGTCCGGAATCCCCCATCGCCGGTGTCCTGCCCCTGGCTGTCCCCGCCGAGGGCCACCTCGGCAGTGTGCTTACCGAAAACAACGTTGTTGTGCTCGCCGGCGAAGAGACCGGCGAAATGGTTTACCTCGGCAAGGGGACCGGCCGGTTGCCGGTCGCCTCCGCGCTGCTCAACGATGTTATCGGCTTGTACCACTCCAGCCATAGCTGGACGGGCCGATTCCCACGCGCGGCCTTCCAACTCCGGACGCCGCGATTCGCCGCCTTTCTCGCACGCGTAAATGGAACCACGGTGCTGACCGATGTGGAAAAGGAGGGCGCCGTTCCGGTGCTCGAATCACTGATTTGGCCGCACGAGAAGTAACATCCGACAGAAGAACGTCTTGAGAAGATCACATGAAGAGAAATTCCAAATTCCAATATCCAAAGTCCAAATAATAACCAAAATCCAAAGTCCACCATTCCAAACGGGATCGTTTATTCATGTCTTGCTGTGTTTGGAAATTGGAATTTGGTATTTGGATTTTATTTGGCTTTTGGATATTGGATTTTGGACTTTGCTTCCCCCGGGTGGTGATGAATTGCTTTTCGGCATCGGCATCGATATAATCCGAGTTCGCCGCATCGCGCAAAACCTCGTGCGCATCGGAGGCTTGAAGGAAGAGTTATTTACCACGCGGGAGATTGCCTACTGTCAATCGAGAGGAAGCAGCTCGCAACATTTTGCTTCAAGGTTTGCCGCGAAGGAAGCCTTCTTCAAAGCCATGGGAACGGGTTATCGCGGCGGTTATCGCTTTGATGAGATCGAGATCATCAACGACAAGCTTGGAAAACCAAGAGCCGTAGTTCATGGGAAAGTAAAAACTTTCTGTCGTAAGAATCGTATCACCCGCATTCATATTTCGCTTTCCCATACCCAAGGTTTAGCCAAAGCCGTCGTCCTCCTCGAAAAATCTAAGCCTGCCCAGGAGGTCCATGTCCAATATAGGTTCCTACGACGAACGGCTGGGTAATTTTTCCTGGTCCATTTCCGAAAAAGAGCTTGGCTACAAGGCCGGCGATGTGATCAACATCGGGTGGTATTGCACGGACCGGGTCTGCCAAATGGGCAAGGCCTCGAAGCTCGCCCTCATCCATGAGGGGTTCAGCGGCGTGGAGAGGCGATACACCTACAATGACATTCGCCTGGCCTCAAACACCATCGGCGCATTTCTGCGAAGCCTGGGTATCAAGAATGAGGATCGAGTTTGCCTGTTCATGGACAAGATCCCGGAGCTCTATATCGGTTTTCTGGCCATCTTGAAGATCGGGGCCATCGCCCAGCCCCTCTTTTCTGCCTTCGGCGACGAATCGCTTTTCGTGCGTTTGAGTGATGCCGGCACGACGGCCGTCATCACCCAGAAAAAACACGCTCCCAAATTAAAAAAGATCCTGGAACGATTGCCTCACCTCAAACACATCATCGTCGTCGACCATGATGGCAAGACGCCCTTGCGGGAGCGCGAGATTGCCTTCTCCCTGGAAGAGGCCAAGCCGGTGGAGAACCTGGAGATTTTTCCGACCCGAGCCGAATCGCCTTCTGTCTTTCACTACACGTCCGGCACAACCGGGCAGCCCAAGGGGGTCAAGCACGTTCACTATTCATTGATTTCACAGTATCTCACTGCCAAGTGGGTGCTCGACCTTCAGGAGAACGATATTTATTGGTGCACGGCCGATCCCGGCTGGGTGACCGGCACCTCGTATGGAATCATCGCCCCCTTCAGCCTGGGGGTCACGCAATGTGTTTTGGACGCCGGGTTTTCGGCAGAAACCTGGTACCGTTTTATTGAAAAATACAAAATCACGATGTGGTACTCGGCCCCCACAGCGATCCGATCACTGATGAAAGCGGGGGATGAGATAGTCAAAAGATTCGACCTTTCCTCCCTACGCCATTTGGCCAGCGTCGGCGAACCGCTCAACTCGGAGGCCGTGGTATGGTCTCAGCGAGTCTTTGGCAAGCCGTTCCTGGATACCTACTGGCAAACCGAAACGGGCTGCATTGTGATCAGCAATTATCCCGGCATGGAGGTCAGGCCCGGCTCGATGGGCAAACCCTTTCCCGGCATCACGGCCGCGATACTCAACCCCACCACCTACGAGCCCTATACTACGTTCAGGAAAATCGGCCTCGTCGCCCTCAGGCCCGGCTGGCCCTCGATGATGAGGACCTACTGGAACAACGAATCGGCGTTCCAGGCAAAACAAAAAAACGGCTGGTACCTGACAGGCGACAGGGCGCGACTGGATGAGGATGGCTATTTCTGGTTTGTGGGAAGGGACGACGACGTGATCAACACCGGCGGTCACCTGGTGAGCCCGTTTGAAGTCGAATCGGCGCTCCTGGGCCACCCCGCCGTGGCCGAATCGGCAGTCGTCAGCAAGCCCGATCCCATCAATCTGGAAGTGGTCAAGGCCTTTGTGTCCCTGAAGCCGGGTTTTGAGCCGAGCAAGGATTTGGAACTGGAAATCATGAACTTCATTCGCAAAAAGCTTTCCCCCCTGGCCATGCCCCAGGAAATGACGTTTTTCAAGACTCTGCCCAAGACCCGAAGTGGAAAGCTGGTCCGCCGGATCCTTCATGCTAAAGAGTGGGGCGAAGAGATCGGCGATACCTCGAGCCTTGAAGACGAATGAGAACGGCATCGCCAACAAGACGGTCCGGGTAGCCGGGATGGACGTTTTTTGTTCATCCCGGGACGTTGGCATGGAGCGGGTTGACAGCTGGGAAGTGTCCGGGATGCCGCAAATAGCGCGGCATCCCGGCTATCCAAAAATTTTTGAACACTACAAGAGGAGCACATCACCATGGAAGACATGAAAGGCATTATTCTGGCTTATGTGATTAAGGAATACCTGGAGGATGACAGCGAACCCATCAATTTCGACACACCCCTCATTTCGGGGGGCATTGTTGACTCCTTTTCCATGGTCTCATTGAAGCGCTTTCTGGAAAACAAGTACAACATCCAGATTCCGGATGACCAGGCCACTCCTGAGGCTTTCGATTCCGTGAACAAGATCACTTCTCTCGTTCAGGATTTCGTACAGAAGAAAGGGTGATCGCGGGATCGGGTCCCGGCGACGGGCCTCAGATCTGAAGCTTCCCCGGCTGGTTTCAAAGTTGGGGACTGTCCGTAATGCATTAAGGAGGAGACGAGATGGCATATACCGAGAAGACCTGCAATCTTTATAAGGATCAACTTAAGGCGATTCAAGAGGCCGGGATTTTCAAGCAGGAACGTTTCATCCACTCCCCGCAGGCGGCCGATATTGAGGTGGAGTATCCTGCCGGGGCGCCTTTGAAAAAAGTGATCAATATGTGCTCCAACAATTACCTGGGGCTATCGAGCCATCCGGACGTCTTGAAAGCCGCTCACGAGGGGCTTGACACCCGCGGTTATGGCATGTCCTCGGTGCGCTTCATCTGTGGCACCCAGGATATTCACCGGGAGCTCGAAAAAAGGGTCACGGCATTTCTGGGAACAGAAGACACCCTGCTTTTTCCGTCGTGCATGGATGCCAACGCCGGCGTGTTTGAAGCCATCCTGACCAAAGAGGACGTGATGATCTCCGACCGGCTGGTGCACGCGTCACTCATTGACGGCATTCGGCTGTGCAGCGCTATGCATGACACCTTCAAACACTCCGATATGGATCACCTTGAGGAGAAGCTCCAGCTCCACGCCGACAAACGGTTGAAAGTGGTCATCACGGATGGCGTTTTTTCGATGGACGGCGACACGGCCAAGCTGGACCTGATGGTCTCGCTTTGCGATAAGTATGATGCCATGCTTCTGGTCGATGAATCCCATTCTTCGGGTTTCATTGGTAAGACCGGCCGCGGGACACATGAAAAATGCGGCGTGGTGGGCAAGATCGACATCATCACCACCACCTTCGGCAAGGCACTCGGAGGGGCCTCCGGGGGCTGTGTTTCCGGGCGGAAAGAGCTCGTCGAAATGTGCCGCCAGAAAGCTCGTCCCTATCTTTTCTCCAACACCATCGCTCCCGTCGTCGTTTCCGGCGTGCTCAAGGTTCTGGAGATTCTTGCCGCCAGCACCGAGCGGCGCGACAAGCTCGAAAAAAATGCGGCTTACTGGAGAAAGGGTCTGGCGGAGGCCGGCTTTGTTCTGAAGGAAGGCGATACGCCCATTGTGCCGGTGATGCTGTTTAACGCCAAACTCGCTCAGGCCTTCTCGAAGGCGCTCTTCGACGAGGGGATTTACGCCATCGGCTTTTTCTTCCCGGTGGTGCCGCAGAGCCAGGCCCGCATCCGGACTCAAATTTCCGCCGGACATGAGCTCCACCACCTCGACAAGGCCCTCGAGGGTTTCATCAAGGTTGGCAGACAATTCAACATCCTGGGCAAGAGCAAACAGGAGATCATCGAGATGTACGGTATGTAAGGTTTCGCGTCGCTTGGGGAGAAGTCAGATCAACACCACTGAGACGCCAACGCCCAGGGCCGTTGCGCCTTGGTGGTGTTTTCTTATTTTGACCACCGATGTCCATTCGTAACCTCGACAAAATCTTCAACCCGCAACGCATCGCGCTCATCGGCGTCACAACCAATCCGAACAGCGTCAGCGGCAAAACTCTAATCAACCTCATCGGAGGAGGGTTCAAGGGAGTCATTTATCCTGTCAACCCCGGCCAGGAGGCTGTTCTCGGTATTCCCTGTTTTCCGGATGTGAAGAGCCTGCCTCGAGTCCCAGAGCTGGGCATTATCTGCTCCCCGGCAGAACAGGTCCCCCAGATGGTCAGGGAATGCGGCGAAGCCGGGATCAAGGGCGTCATCATTCAGTCGGCGGGCTTCAGGGAGATCGGAGAAGAAGGCACAAGACTCGAAAAACAAATCCTGGCAGAAAAAAACAAATTCGAGGAGATGCGGATCATCGGGCCCAATTGTCTTGGCGTCATTGTTCCCTCCCGAAAACTCAACGCCAGCTTTGCTGCCGCCATGCCCAAGGCCGGCAATGTCGCCTTCATTTCCCAGTCGGGCGCTCTGTGCACCGCGGTCCTCGACTGGGCCATGGAAATCAACATTGGCTTCTCTTATTTCATTTCCATGGGCAATGGTCTCGATGTGGAGTTCGGAGACCTCATCGACCTTCTCGGGGAAGACGAAAACACCCAGTCCATCCTGCTGTATATCGAGTCGATTCAGCAGGCCCGGAAATTCATGACCGCCGCCCGAGCCTTTGCCCGGACCAAGCCGATCATCGTTTATAAGTCGGGACGGTTCCCTGAATCGGCGGAAGCGGCCGCCTCCCACACCGGCGCGCTGGCCTCAGAGGATGCCATTTATGACGCGGCTTTCCAGCGGGTGGGCCTGGCCCGCGTGTATGATATTGGCGACATTTTCGATGTGGCCGAACTGATTGGGCGCAATCGCTTCCCCCGGGGGCCCCGCTTGGGAATCGTCACCAACGCCGGCGGGCCGGGCGTGATGGCCACCGACACGCTCATCTCCCTCAACGGGGTCCTGGCGAAACTGTCGGAAAAAACCTTGACGGCCCTGAATGAGAGCCTCCCTCCCTTCTGGTCGCACAGCAATCCCGTTGACGTGCTCGGCGATGCCCGGTCCAAGCGGATAGCCAAGGCCACGCAGATCGTGCTCGAGGATCCCGGGGTGGATGCGGTTCTCGTGATCATTACGCCGCAGGCCATGACCAACGTCATCGCCACGGCAAAAGAAATCAGCCAGCTCGTGACGGCGACGACGAAACCGATCCTGGCGGCATGGCTCGGCGGAGTCAGCATGCGTGAGGGCATTAAGATGCTCAACGATGCCGGCGTGGCGGCCTATCAAACCCCCGATCAGGCCATCCGGTCCTTCATGACCCTGGTTCACTATTCCCGAAACCTGGAGATCCTGTACGAAACTCCCAAGGATATTCCGGTTGAATTCTCAATTGACAGGGAAAAACTGCGGAAGGAGTTTACTCAGAAGTTACCAGAAATCAGCACGGTCTTTTCTGAAGAGGCTTCAAAATCCCTGTTGGAGTCCTACGGGATTTCGACCACCCGGCCCTATCCGGCACGAGATGCGGACGCGGCCGTTGAAATCGGCAGGAGGATTGGCTTCCCGGTGGTTTTGAAGATCTTGTCCCCCGATATTACCCATAAAACCGATGTGGGCGGTGTGATGCTTGACCTGGGCGACGAGGAATCGGTCAGGTCGGCATTTGACCGGATCATTCGAAATGGCCGGGACAAGGCTCCTAAGGCAATGATTGAGGGAGTCACTGTCCAGCGCATGGCCGGGACAAAAGAAGCCGTTGAGATGATCCTGGGTATCAAGAGAGACCCGGTCTTTGGCACCGTCATCCTTGCGGGAATGGGCGGTACCGGGGCAGAACTCTTCGCCGACCGGGCCCTGGGATTTCCGCCCCTCAACGAACGCCTCGCCAGGCTTATGCTGGAATCCCTGAAGATATATCCCCTGTTGACGGGTTACCGGGGCAGTCGTCCTAAAAACGTCGAAAAGCTAATCGGAGTCCTGATTCGCCTGTCCTACCTCGCCGCTGATTATCCGGAGGTCAAGGAATTGGACATCAATCCCTTGATCGTCACACCAGAAGACGTGCTGGCCCTCGACGCCCGGGTGGTCATCGATAGGGAGAGTCCTTATCATTCGGAAACCCCATATGCGCACCTGGCGCTTCATCCGTATCCAGAGGAATATGTCAGACTCACGGAGTTGCCCGATGGAACCTCCGTCACCTTGCGTCCCATCAAACCTGAGGACGAGCCCCTCTGGTTCGATCTGCTTCGCAGCTGTTCCCAGGAATCCCTATTCTACCGTTTCCGTTATTTCTTCCATTGGGAAACCCACGAGGTGGCGAGCCGCTATTGCTACATCGACTATGATCGCGAAGTCGCGATCGTGGCCGAAGTGGTGGAGGAGGGAAAAAGAAAGATCATCGGGGTCGGCCGTCTCATTGCCGATCCCGATCATGAAAGCGTGGAGTATGCCATCCTCATCGCCGATGCCTGGCAGAACAAGGAATTAGGCACCACCCTCACGGATTTCTGCCTGGACATCGCCAGGAGATGGAATTTAAAGCGGGTCGTCGCTCAAACCACCACCGACAACCCGCGCATGGTTGCGGTATTTAGAAAACGTGACTTTGAAATCAAGATTGAAAATACGATGGTGTATGTAACGAAGGATCTGTAGTCCCCCTACTTCTTCACATCGTTCCTTTGCGAGACCGGGTATCCAGCCAGGCGGAGGTAGATCAGGCGGGCGTTCTAGCGTCCGCGCCAAACGGCCGGTCGCTTGCCGAGAAAAGCGTCGAGGCCCTCAGCTGCGTCTTCAAATAGGAGGCCGCAAGCCATGCTTTCGCCGGCGATGTCGTACGCGGATTCGAGGGATTGGTCGACCTGTCGGTAGAACGTTTGCTTGCCAAGGCGGATCACGGCCGCGCTTCGGGCCATGATGAGATCGGCGAACCGGCGGACCTCCACGTCGAGCGCGTCAGCAGGGACAACACTGTTGACCAGCCCCCACGCATGGGCTGTCCGGGCATCGATCATCTGGCCGGTCAATAACATTTCCATCGCGTGCTTCCGGCCCACATTTCTCACCACGCCGACGGCGGGTGTCGAGCAAAAAACCCCGACGTTGACACCGGGCAGGGCAAAGGCCGCCGTCTCCACGGCCACGGCAAGGTCGCACATCGACACCAGTTGGCAGCCTGCTGCCGTGGCAATGCCGTGCACCCTTGCGATCACAGGCTGCGGCAACCGGGTGAGCGTCAGCATCATCCGGTTACAGTCATCAAAGAGTTTCTGCTGCCAGGCTTTGTCCCCGGCATGGGCGCGCATCTCCTTGAGGTCGTGTCCCGCGCAGAAGCCTTTGCCTTCTCCCGCCAGGATCACTACTCGCACCGAGGAATCTTCGGCGATCGAGTCGAGTTCCTTCTGTATCACAGCCATCATTTCGGAGGAGAGCGGGTTGAAACGCTCACCACGATTGAGGACAAGGGTTAAGATCCCCGCCTCCCGCGTGCTGAGTACGAAAGGTTTTTCGGGGACTATCGTCACCTTCAAACTCATTGCCTTCTCCTCCTTCTACCTGATGATCGTCACTCCATTGGTTTTTTGACGTCCATTATACTCGCTCAACAAGGCTCTGCGGATTCGGGAAGGGCCGCCCCACGACCTTAACGGGGAGCCGGACAAAAACACGCTTTTAGCGCGTGTGATCCGCACGGTTGTTACATCGTCCGTTTCTGGGCCTTTTGATTGACCTTTTCTACAAATTTCGCCCTGTTAATGATGAACCGTTCGACGGTGCCTTTGCTGATCAGATCGATACCATCGCTCGCCTCCACCTCGAACTTCAGGCGACGTCCGTCAACCTCGATGAGCTTGACGTGGGCCGTCACGTCAAAACCGGGGGGTGTGGCCGCCACGTGGCTCACATCGATGTGAGTTCCAACCGTTTGCTCCTCAGGCCAGTCGAGGTGCGAATGAATCGCCTTAATGCAGGCCCACTCAAGGAAGCCCACCATAAACCCGGTCCCAAAAACCTCGGGCATTTCCTGAAACTCAAGGGCTTCCGGATAGAGTGCAGGCACTGTTTTCGACTTGGAAACACGGAAGGTAAATGTATGTTCAATTCCGGGCTTCAGTGAGGGCTTCATGGTTCCTCCATCTTTCACATTGGGATTAGGGTCCCATCCACAATCCCTGAGAAGAGAATGAAGACGAAAAAGGGCTCGGGAGGCATGGTGGATAAAATCCTATTTGAACTAATCTCGGGTGCGCGAGGTGGAAATTAGCGCGTTCTGCATGGATTGTAAAGTGGATTACCCGGCAGGGAGAGGATGGATGTGGGCGGGGATCAAATATGCTTTGCCAAGCCTTCGGCTCGCCTCTTCTTGACCTTATTCTCCGCAGGTGCGATCTCCCACCGACATTCAAGGCCTAGGAGCCTCAGAGGTTCCCTCAGTGGTCCTGTTTTTCAGCCCCGCCGCCAGGCGATATCAGATCTCAAATTTCAAATTTGAAATTTCAGATGTTGCAAGTGCATCGGGCCAGAGTATCCAGTATCCGCTCTTTACCCGGAAGAGCCGAATCCAAACAGGACTAATTCACAGAATTGGGCCGTTTTTCAAAGAAGCCTGAGGCCAGCATAAACAAAGGGCCGAGAGCACCTCGCAAAAGGTTAGTGAAAGCAAAAACGCAAACTCGATTGATAAGCGCCCAATCCCTACCTTGACCCACTCAGCAGGGCTAATGCGACAGATCTCAACCCACGCGCACGATCACAGTCCCCCTCGGGGGACTTGGCTGCGTACAGCCCGCTGGTTCACCGGCGGGAAAAAAGATGCCCCCAGGGTTTTCACCCCGATTCATCGGGGTTGATCTCATACCCGGGTTGGCCGTTAACGACCGACCCATCACCCCAACCCCGATGAATCGGGGTACGACCTCCAACTCGCCCGCTCCCGCCGCTAAAGCGGCGGGCTGTACTAGTTCAAGTCCCCTCAAAGGGGACTCTCGTGTCCCGGCAGTGACTCTCAATGTCTGAACCCAGACAAGGTGGAACCAGACAGGGCTAATCTGCATAAGCTGGATGTTTTGCAAAAGAGGCATGGGGCCAACATACACAAGAGGCAAAAGGCGCCTCGTGAAAGATTCTTTGCTAGTAAAAACGCAAACCTCATTGATGACCTCCTATTTACCTGAAGGCACTGCACGACGACCTATCCATGCGGTTCACCATGGCCAAGGCAAGTCGATAGCCGAGATACACGCTTTCCGGTTTTACCTTCGCCGGCTGGTCCCAGCGGCTATGGAGTATTTTCGGCCACTCATTGGTCATTCCATGAAGGGTGACGGCGGGAATCTTTTTCGCCAGGAAAGGAATGGAGTCGGCCATTGCGTTTGGGATTCGAGCGTGGCCGAATGGGATCTTCATCTCCCGTGCTAGATCGGCAGCCAAAGCCTCCAGACTCGCGCTGGAGACGCTATCGTCCACCTGCGGCACTGCCAGACCCAGGCTGTCGACATTGATCATTGCACAGTAGAGCGCGACCTGATCTTTAGGGATCGCCGCGGCCATGGCACGTGAT
Source organism: Terriglobia bacterium (assembly GCA_041494885.1). Taxonomy (GTDB): domain Bacteria; phylum Acidobacteriota; class Terriglobia; order JAIQFV01; family JAIQFV01; genus JAIQFV01. Next base: position 10,890 of record JBGQBO010000056.1, on the reverse strand, counting down.
CCGATCAGACCCTTTTCCTCTTTCCCGAACGCGACGAATAAGAGGGTCTTCTCGAGGGGGACGTTTTTCAAGCTCTTATACACATGCGCCAGAGTAACAATCCCCGTCCAATTGTCCAGGGCCCCACAACCGTCCGGCACTTTGTCATAATGGGCTCCAAGAACAATGAGCTCTTTGGAAGTTCCTTCCTTGCGAATGATCAGATTCTCGACATTTTCAAACTCGCCGGCGGATACCTCCGAGGGGAGCGCCCCCATTTTCAAGAATAAGGACTTTACCGCATCCAAACGTTCCTCGTTCTTGCACGGAACAGATCCGAACTCCGCTTCGATCTGTTCGGGGGTTGATAGGGTGATCCGGCTCTGCTGTGCGGCCGAAGAGACTGGCACCAGAAAGGAAAACATCTGAACGAGAACCGCCGCGACGTAGAACTTCCAATTGAATCTTATGCTCAATGGCAGCCTCGAAGGGAAAGCGGGTATGCGGGATCATTCCTCACTTCGGACCATCTTCCTTTCAATCTCCTGTTGGTTTTACTGAGCCCCGTTCCACCATCAAAATGGCCGTCCGTTCCGGCGCCCGGGTTCGATGCATTACCCCACGCGGGATCGTGTACCCCTGGTGAGGCTCAAGGGTTATCGTCTTGCCCTCTAAATCAATCAGAAACTTTCCTTGCAGCACGAAGAAGAATTCATCCTCCTGGTCGTGCTTATGCCAGTGGAATTCCCCCTGCATGACTCCAAGTCGCACGACACAGTCGTTGACCTGGCACAGGGTTTGATTAAACCATGGCTCCTGGCACGTGGCGATGAGGGCCGGCACATCGATGAGATTTAAGAAACCAAATTTCACATCCAGATTAATGTCGTACTGTTTGTCCACACCATTGTCCTTTCTACTTTGGATGAGGGAATAGGGTGATAGGAAAGTGTAGCGAACTTGGAGTCATTTCTATCAACTGCTTCGCCCCTTCCGCCCTGCGGAGAATTTGAGTCACACAAGGTTTGGTAGCCGTGATCCCGTTCTTTGGGATCGCGGGCGTTTGCGGGCAGTTCGCACGAACCTAGCCCCCACGGGGGCCCGCACTTTGCCCCATCAGAGCGGCCGAGCACGGTTTAGTCTCGAATCAATCAGAGCCCGGGAACCAGCGCACTCATGATGGAATTGACGACTTCTTTGCGGCGTCCGAAATAATAATCGACGATCGTAACTACCACCTTTCCGTTTCTCCCCACCGTATCATATTGAATCATGTTGTGGTCGTTGAGATTCTGCTGTAATTTCCGCTCTGACTCCGCGATCTCCACGTCCCTGTACACTCTTATGGACACAATTAGATACTGAGATGGATCCAGATGCGGGTGCCCCTTTGCGCCCCTCAATGTGAGGGTAAACAGACTGCGGTCAATCAAGTACTCATTCTCATAGTCTTTCACCCAACCACTGTCCGAGTTTGCTTTTATCGTTTCATAGCCGGCTCCGGAGGCGGCCGCCTGCAATCGCGCAATCATCGCCTGGACCGAATCAAGCGTCGATTGGTCGGTTGAAGAGATTCGCGATTGGACCATGTATGTTGTAAGCATGCCTTCTTTCGGAGCAACCCACAAATAAAACTCGCCAGAGACCTGGATACGCGTTTTATCGGGCAGGTCCTCAAAGACATGGGTCTCCATCGACAAATATGGTTCGTCACCCCGTCTCTTGAAGATTCCCTCTTCCCACCCCTTCCCTTGGAAGTGATTGCGATAAAAGCCAATGACAGCCTCCTTGTCAAGCGGCTTGCCGTCGGAGGTTCGATAAACTTTGAGGATCGTGGCAAACGGGGGCATAAGGTGGTGCAGAGAGCTAGAATCGGTTTCAAATAAAACAGTGCCTGGAAATGCTGGCACTTGGAAGACGTACGCGGGTGATGACCGGAGATTCCCCGCGATGTTTGGCTGAGGCAGGAGGATTGCGATCAATGCACAAATGATTGCTGGTCTCATAATTTGTTCGGGTGCGTGGCGAGCACTGTCCTCTTGAGCGCTGGTCGGGTGGATGCTCGCGTCAGGCCCTCGATAACCAGAGCGCCAACCGCTTCTAGCTGCAGCAATGGGTCAGGTAGATTTCTTCTCAGGAATGTATCCCGCCTCTCTGAAGAGTGCAAATCCGCGCACGGTCAGATCCTCAAGCTCTTTGAAGAGCATCTCATCGGCGACTTTGAAGTTAAAGCAGGACTTGCCTTGCATGCGCCCTCTCAGCTTTTTCGACATACCGTCGCGTAACTCGGGACATCCGTACACCGGCATGAGGTGATAGCTCACATAATTCTTACCGATTTGAGCCCAGGCTACGGGAATTGGCCTCTTCACTTTGGAACTTGCCGGGGCTCCGAGACAATACCGACCCGGCACATCTTCCGTCACCGAGAGCGCCGTTGAATGCTTCTGCAGAATTGCTCGCAATCTTATGAAGATCGATTCAAACTCAACAGACATAGAACGCTCTCCTTCACCTCTTGACCTACGCGTTAGCCGCCCATCGAGGAAGTCTTAAGTCCACGCATAGAACATGCCAGCGCGCGGATTCGGTCGTATCAGCTCGTCACAGTTTTGGGGCCAGCGCCTCGACCGCTTCAGGAGAGGTCACGACGGGTACGACCTCAAACTCAACGAGGTCATCCCAATGCGCGATCCAGCGATCGATCAGCTGCCGGTCCTCGCACTCCATCAACTGGTAACAGCGGCTAAAGTCCGCCGACACCCAGCTATTGATGTATCGCAGACCGTCGGGGGTGAGACGGCCCCGGTCGCGAAAACGACGGTACGCGGGAACCGGGTCCCCGCCCCGAAAACTCTCAACCACCATGTAAAGGTTTTTTGCCATACGAGTATGCAGGCCTCCCTCGAAGCGAACAAGTCATCGCCCAACGAAACTGCCTGCTCGTCATCGCCATCTCCGCGGCTCAGCGGTGATTTGCTCTTGTCGCCGTGAAGAGCGGCGACCCTCAATATGTTATCTAGGCCACAGCCAGCCAAACGTCCCGGCTGTCAGGAGACCGTACACCAGGCCATCGATCATCGATTTCGCGGTTGTGCCCCAGTTGCGCTTGTACCAGATGGAGTGCTGAATCAGGGCCAGCGAATAGCCGATGAATGCCGTGCAGCCGGCAAACCGGAAGACCGCCAGGTAGTTGGCTCCCGCGGGCAGTGCACGCCCGGCAATGTAACCTGCAAACACACTCACGATAATGGAGTACACGAACCAGAGAACCAGACTCGTGCCGATGGAGGGTGGACCGCTTGGCACAACGGTCATGAACAGCACGGGGCCCGCCTTCATCTTTTCGATGAATTCCGGCTTCTTCATCCCTTGCATCGACTCGGCGAGCGGCATCCCGTAATCTCCCGGCGGGATACTGAACTGGCGAAGCGCCTCCATGACCTCATCTTCCCGGGGAACCCTGCGAAGATCACCGCGGTGAAAAGGCAGCACCATATGGATGATGGAGCTTGCCACGAACACGATCACTGCGGACACGACGATCGGCAACCAAAGTGATATAAGCTGGACCATGCATCCCTCCTTGTTTTTTTTCGCTTAATGCGACAACTGACCCCATGCAATTACTTGCCTAAACCCACGGCGCACAAACCTATCCGGCAGCCAACGGTTGATCGATCACCATGAGCCAGAAGCCGTCAGGCTGCCGACGCGCGACCAGGATCGTACCGGCTTCACAACAAGAACTCATAGTAAACCAGCGGTACACCGCGATAGGACGCCCGACCGACCTCCCGGAACCCGCACCTGGCATAAAAAGACCCTGCGCCCACGGCCCCCTCATACGCGTCGAGACGAATGGCATCGCTGGGCCACGCCCGGGCAACTGCCTTGGCTTCCTCAAGGAGATATCGTCCAATCCCCTGTCCCAGAAAGCCCGGCTCGACCGCCATGTCGGTCAGATACAGAGGCCGTCCGACGCTCGCGAAGTATCGCACATCAATGGCCCACGGTTTCTTCGTGGCCAGCCGGAGCGTAGCGACAATGCCGGTGTCATTACGGGCCACCAGCACACGCGACGTCTTAAAGCCCTTAAGGCCAAACAACACACCCCTTTCGGTGACCGCGTGTGACCAGTGGCCCCGCCCGTATTGGCGGGTCAGGTGCTCGGCCACTGAGGTGCGGAGCAAAGCGATCGCCGGGGCGTCCACCTCAGTAGCGTTGGTCACCGACAGGCTCATCCCATCTGTTCCTTCAACTCAGAAAAAAAAGAGTGCACTGCCATCTTACACGATAAAGATTTGCCTGTGGTCGGTCATCGAGAGTTTTTGGACGGCAGGGCGCCGATGATCATGTTGCTTCAGCGGGTCAGATTATAAACCAGCCCGAAGGGATTCTGGACATAGCATCTTGGAAAATCCGGCTCGTCTTTGACTATCTTGCAACCCTTCTTTAGCAGCCGGGCTTTGGCCTTTTCGACACTCTCCACCGTCGCTTCCAAGACCGGCCCGAGCGCCAGGCCTCGCTCGATGAATAGATTTATATGCCGGCCATGAAGGCTGATCATTTGGGAAGTCTCTTCAGTGATCTCGAACCCGAGCGCCATAACATAAAACGCAGCCGCTTTGCGGGGATCCTCAGCTTGAATCAGGATATCTGTGCCAAATGTATTTCCCATTTGATCTCCTTATACAAGGTACACCGGGCCTTGGGGACCGCCGCCATTCAGGGGGCGGGGCGTACCCGTCAGGTACCTGCCCACGTTCACAATCAGTCTTGTCCGACGTGCCAGCATACCCCTGCGAGGTCGATGAAGTTTACCTCCCGACCCCAAGGGAAGTCGGTTGGCGGTTTGATCCGGAACCTTGGGTACCTCTTCTCAAGCTCTTTGCGTGAGACGGCCTGCCACCATACATCAAGGTCGGGCACGACGATCCGGACCATGAGGTTGCCGGCAAAGGTCTCGTCATCGAACTTCTGGAGGATGAACTGAGCATTGCCGTTCCGGAACCCCGCATAGCCCTCGTTCTCCCATGCTTCGTCAAAGCCGAGTTCGGCAAAGAGGCGACGGCTGGAGTCGTAGTCCTTTCCACTTGGAATGAACGGCAATAACGACAACACACGCAACTCACTCACTTGACCACCTCCATGGGCGCCTACTCATTCACCACACCCTTGCCAATCAGCACGATGCTGACGCCTGAACTTGGACCCGATAGCCGGCCCGACCTCTCAACACGGCTGAGAGACAGATTATCATTCGTGCCGCATCGCCCTTTGACGAGCGGAGGAACTAGCAGTGGCCGCAAGGCCAAACCTGCGGCCTCAACTCGGAATGCAGCGGGTTGGCCTTGCGATATTCGACTCGTTGGAGACTGATAGTAGTATTCCCAAGGTTTTTGCGCGTCACCCGTCCACCCCCTATTTGGCGGATGGAACACTCGCCAAATCTTTGTGGTGAATCGGCTGAATCCGCGGGTTAGGCTTCCCGCAAGCGCCCGGACACGTATTTGTGGAGAAGACTCGAGATCAAGGTCTGATAGGGCAGCCCTTCCTCAACAGCGCGTTTCTGAATAGCCAGGAGGTCCTTGCTGGAGATCCGGATATTGACCCTTCGATCTTTTCGAACCGTTGCTTCCGCATAGCGGCGATAGCGCCTTTGTTCACTTTTCACCCGGGGGACGGACTGCCATCCCCCTCGCTCCACTGAATCGAGGATTTCTTCTTCCTTGGATTCAAGCTTCCTCTGTTTCGACTCCTTACGAAGATACATTCTTGTGGCCTTCCGGCTCGGGATGATCGTTTTCAAAGTCACTTCCTCAAACCCTTCAACAAAGGGGATGAGATAGGCATACCCCTCGACATCAACCACAAAGATCCGCTGCGTGCCGTACCGTTCGCGGTTGGGGTGCTGCAAGATGTCCAGAACATCCCCGCGTTCGATATGGAAGACGATTTCCTCAAAACTTATTCCGCGCTCCCTCTTTAGTTTTTCGTTGTTTGCGGCATCCCACGCAAAATACTTCATACCCAATTGTAGCACAATGTGTGCCTTTTGGATACACGCCCATGATAACGCACAACCTGTCATTTCGCGCTTCACGCAATCGCAAAATCTTGGTGGCTAATCGGGTGCATGCCTGCGTTAGCGCGTCTCCAACCATATCAACAAGAGAGCAGAGTCTTCTTCACCGAGCGGGGACGATGATCGATGTTTGACTTGTTACCAGATTTCCACTCTCCACGTCTCTCAGTGCCAGTTCCAATTTGTAGCGACCCGCTTTGAGGGGCAACACCGTTTGGTAATAGGATGCCCCTTCCGACACCTCTTTGAAAAAAGGCTTGGGGATTTCGGATTTTATTTCAGCTTCGAACACCTCCCAGATACGCCCGAAGGACTCCTGGGGGTCCCTGATTTGTCCATAGAGGTTAACAATACCCACCATTTTCCCAAATTGCTCACGGTAACTCATATCTTTATTCTTGATTTGAATGCTGATAAAGGTCAGCACCGTGGCATCCGAAACCTTTGTGAAAATGAGGTGGTATCTAAAGGGTAGAAGATCATAACGGAGGTTGGTGATTAAAGCTGCTTGCAATTCTTTATGTCTTGTCCTCGGCGGGTTAAAGATACCAAGATCAAGACACAGATCAAAGTGGCCAGATGGTTTACAACCGGGCACCTTGGTGATGTAACTCTCTTTCACCCCATTGAGCAGAGACTCTGTCGCTGCATCGGTGATTAACCGGTAATTGCCGTTCCGGGATTGGTCCAGAAACTCCACGGTGACTTCCTTGCCTGGGGACGAGCCTGGCACGCGATGATAGCGCCAAACCTCAGGAACAGAGCCTACGCTGGGTCTTGACTCAATCTGGTCGGGTGGTCCCAGGAGAATGTAAATCCTGCCCCGATCAGTTTTCCAACCAGGGACATCTGTTGTGAATTTCTCGTTGGCGTATGCCATTCTTTGGTAATGTTCGTCCCTGAACTCGTTTTCCTTGGTATCAGGTGTTGGATCACGCCGGGACCAAAACACCTCCATGAAATTCTCTCGTTCCTCATCAGCGGTCAATCGCTTAAAGGCGTCCCGCTCCCCATCGGTGATGATATAAGCCACATCCTGCTCCAGCCAGTTTTGGAAATAGGGATCAGAAGCCCTTTCAGGAACAGATGATCTCCCTATCCCGTTTTCATCTTCGGCCATGAACTTCTTTGACGAAACAGGCAGGATGCAGAAAAACAAAACGGCGAGGACTCCAATAAATTTGAGAGGATTTTTCATGATTAAGCCAACTTCATATACCCCGGGGACATCGTGCTATGGAGCACAGTGTTCAGCCGCGGGCGGGGAAGACGACAGTGCCCAAGCGGGAAGGCGTTCGCTTGCTTCCAGTTGCCATAAACGCCCCGATCCCGCCCGTCGGCCTGCACCGTCGGTGTCACTCGGCGACCGAGATGGTTACGTGTAAACAATACACCTTCGATTGGCAAGCACCGTCAAGCAATGCGGGTATGCCAGGAATCGATTCCAGCGCAGATCGAGTTTACGTAGGTGTGACAGCTGATGCAAGTCCTCCGGTAAAGCCGTTAGCGCATTGGCACGGAGGTCCAGGTATTCGAGAGAGCATAGACGCGTAATACTGGAAGGAAGTGTAGAAATGTCGTTGAACCTCAAGTCCAATTCGGTCAGATGAGCCAAGTTGCCGATCGATTCCGGAAGCCCGGACAGATGATTGGCCTGAAGATTCAGTTTGGCGAGTGAAGACAATTGTCCGATTGAGTCGGGCAACGTGGTGATCTGATTCTTATACGCATGCAACTCAACAAGATTTGATAAAGCGCCGGTCTCTGAAGGAAGAGTGGTGAGTGAGTTGTTGTAAACCCGGAGCTCAATGAGGCTGCTGAGTTCGCCAATCCAGCCATGCAGCTCGTGAAAGAGGTTGTCGGTAATATTGAGATAACGGAGTTTGGAGAGCGCGGCAAGGGAAGGAGGCAGGCTGCTCAATTGGTTGTTGCTGACATATAAGAAGACCAGGTTTCTCAGCGCGCCCAAGGAGCCTGGCAGCTCAGATAGGCGATTGTGGCCAAGATCGAGCATTTCGAGATGTTCAAGAGAGCCAATGCTGTCAGGGACCATCGAGAGCCGATTCTGGGAGATGTTTAGGGTCCGCAGGAGACGTAGCTGAGAGATGTCGGCCGGGATGTCAGTCAGCTGGTTGTCGAACAGGCTGAGAACAGAAGGGCTGGATAGCCTCAGGAGGTCGAGTGGGAACGTGGTCAAGCCGCAGCTATCCAGATTCACGTGGTGCAGTGTCGACAAATCCGCGTTGGAGGCCATGGCATCGAGCAGTGGCCTACCGCTAAGCGTAGACGCGCGTTGGTGGTTCATGACATTAGTCGGTGAGCTGCCTAATGACTCAGCGTGTCACCCGACGGCGCGCTTCTGCTATTTGCGCCGGGGTGAGTGCAGGCGGGGGTTAGGTATCTTTACTCATGGCGAGCTTTGATTTGTTGAATCCTCTCAGCTTTCGGATCCCTTGAATCACAAGGAAAATTACCACCGAGTAAATCAGCCAATTGAGCAAGATAAGAACATACACTTTCCAAGAACTTATACCTAAACTTAAAGCAGAACCGTACGTTCCGTCTATCCCGCGATGCCGAAGACCCAGGACAAGCAGGTGAGACCATACGAACAAGGCCGGGGTGACAAGATAAAAAGCGGCACGACCCAATGCGGATACAGCAAAGCGGCTTGGAAGTACCGCGAGAGGGAGAAGGGCGATGCACAATGCCAATCCGAGTGCGAGAAACCAGGATCTTGACTTATCCGATTTCACAGGGCCCCCAAAGTATACCTAACGATTGGTGTTCATCGGTGGCTACGCCGGCGCCGCGGCCCGCCGCACCCCGGGGTCAGACGTCGTTCTCCGGTTCCAGGCCTCACACGCCAGATCCCTCTCAGAATGTCTCTCCATACCGTCGGAGGAGGTCATCGACCCGAGGGTCCCCGGACGGATAGTCGGTAGCCTCGATCCGCGCACCGGCACGAAGGAGTGCTTCGATGATGTTGAAGTGATCGATCCTCGGCTCATGGATGGCCGACCAGACGGCTGTCCCGAGGACCGTGCCGCCGTACATATTCTTCACTTCGAGTGGGACCCTGTGTTCAATCAGCAGCTTGACGGTGTCCAGTTGTCCTCTACCTGCAGCCCAATGGAACCCGTTGGATCCTGTCTTCGACCCTCGAAGGGGATCCACGCCCTTTTCCAGGAGGAAGGCGACGATACCGGTTTGACCAAGGAAGCACGCACAGGTGAGCGCCTCGTGAAGTGCTGCTGGCTCGGTATCAAACCACCCCTTCTCAAACCAGGTGAGAATGGGGCAAGGACTTTCACGAGACTTCTGATCCTCAAACAGCGGCGAGAGCCGCGAGAAGTCACCCCGCAGAAGTCCATCGGCGGCTTCGCGGAATGCCTGGCGGTCCTCAGTGTCGGACTGTGTCATCTCTCTCCCCGGTATTGCGCCTGACGGACAGGACTTTAGCTGCGGGCCGCGCGCGTGGAACGCCGCGGCGAATGAGCTCCGATGTGCGGCGCGGGGAACGTCAGCTTCAAGCTGGTGTTAACCTCTGACTGCCAGAGCATTGATATCAGGATTCTCAAGCACCCGCTTCGAGTACCCGCTCACCGCTACCCTGATCATGGCCCGGCCAACGTTTTCCGTTGTGGTCACATGGTTCGGCAACAGCCGTTTCAGCAATGGGTAGAGAGGCCCAAGTACGTTGTAGAACGCCTGGTACAGCTTCGTCTTCGACCGGACTCCTTTGAGTGGCTGGATGAAGCCGGGACGAAACATGTAGGCATTCAAAGGCATTCGCAGGAGGTGATTCTCCGTCTTCCCTTTCACCCGTGCCCACATGAAGCGTCCGCGCTCCGTGCTGTCGGTCCCCTCGCCTGAGACATAGCAGAAGGTAAGTCGGGGATTGGTGTCAACCAGAGCCCCCGCAGCCGACAGGGTCAGCTCGTAGGTCACTCGATGATACGCAGTTTCGGTCATCCCAGCCGCCGATACCCCCAGACAGAAGAAGCAGGCATCATGGCCCTTCAGGTCGGCTTTGGCGTCGCTGTAGTCAAAGAAATCTGAGCGGATAAGCTCGCGGAGCTTCGGATGGGCAACACCGCATGGCTTTCGGCCCACCACCAGGACAGATCGGACCCGCGCATCCTCCAGACACTCAGTCAGAACCCCGCCGCCAACCATTCCTGTGGCTCCAAACACAATAACGTTCATGCTGTGCCGAACCCCCGTGAATTAATGGGACAACAACGCTGCAGCCACAGTCTAACGTCTGGCGCGTCACCTGCCCGGCACGTTTTTGGGTTTGCGCCGTTCGGGGTAGAGTCGAGATGTGGCGCGGTGGTTTAGGCAGAGCCTATCTATGTCCGGCCCTTTCGTCGGCCGGTGCCTCACTAGCTCGGCCATGCTCCGTGTCCACATCCCGCTCATCGAACTGGACGTGCGAATTTCCCGCATCCAGCTCTCGGACGAGGAATCATGGGTTTGGCATGCAATGCCGTCTGAAGCTTCTGGACCGTTTCCGGAGTTCTTAGGTTTACACCAATCTCCGCGCCTTCGCTTCCTTCGACATTCTCCTCGAACTAAGGCCCCTTCCCTCCACCGCCATTACGCGGCTTCCCGGGTACTACGGGCCTCTCCGCCACCCCAGACGGCCCGGCCTGCCTCTCGCGAGTTGCCAGTTGATCCTTACGGCGATCTCCGCTGGGGTTTCCCGTGTTGCGATCGATCTCCTTGTGCCTGCATGCCGTCGCCACTACCCCGGCAGGAGGTCGAGGGAATTTTCGCTCGTCTTCCCCCCGCCCCGTCGGCCTTCCCTGTTATGCAGC
>JBGQBO010000055.1:0-34139 GCA_041494885.1 Terriglobia bacterium | reverse complement strand
CCCGCAAGGTCTTGGCCAAAGGCCGCTCTGGTGACCCCGCTCTGACGCCCGGTTTTGACCTTGGAAATTGGCTTTTCGACTTTGAACCTTGAACTTTGGACTTTGAACTTTTTCCCCCTATTACAACCGTCCCCATCGTCGAAGGAGAGCCACGACCCTACGAGGATGAACTCAGTGACGAAGGTGTCATTCGCTATCGCTTTGGAGTGCGGGACTCTGAGTCCCGCTTTCCGTTTTCGAGGCGCGAGAACGTTTGACCATTTCACGCTGAATCAAGACACATACCGCTACGCTCTCTTTTCCTACGCCTCAAAGCGGCCCGCCACATCGACCCGCGGTCCAAGCATCTACTCTTCCCACACCGGCTCAAACTCATCCTGTATTTTCAAGCGGTCGCATTTAAACGAGGTCACTGTTTTTCTAAATGCCGGTCGTTGCGTGCGCTCAAACCAACCCGCAGAGCAAAAGGGATACTGGCTGGCCACTTTCACGAGCCCATGATGCACCGGGTTATTCATGACATAATTCAGCCGCGCCAAATAACTCTTTTCGAACGTCAGGCAGGTATCCCAGTATTGATACCAAACCGTCCGACCGGCCGCCCCATCCAGCAGGTTCAATTGTCGGGACGCTTCGGAATGAAAGTGCTGGATCAACCGGTCGATGGGAGAATCCACTTCGGGTGATTTGGCAATGAAGTGATAATGGTTGGAAAACACCGACCAAGCCCGTAGTTCCCATCTTCTCCGACGCAAGATATCAAATAGGACGTTCTCGAGCAGCTCTAGACGTTTCGAGTCCTTGTACCAGTGCACTTTGTAGAGGGTGGCGCCCGTGACGATATACACCGATTGCGGGACAAAGAGATGCACGGGCGCATGAGGCCAGTTTTTCATCTTGGTATCCATAGGATTCCTCGATTTGCGGGGGGTCTGTTGTGGGGGGACTCTCGGAGTGCGGGACTTTGAGTCCCGCCTTGTACTTTGGGGGGGCGAAACCTCAGTTCCGCGTTTCGCGGCTTAAATTATACCTCTTATCCACCCTCGCCGCGATCACGAAGCGGCCCGCACTCTTTTGGAGTGCGGAACTCATAGTTCCACTTTGTGCCTTGGAGTGCGGGACTCTGAGTCCCGCTTTCTGTTGTCGAACTGCGGAACTCATAGTTCCGCTTGCTGTCCTCCAAACCGCTTGGGCTGCAACACCCTTGCCGTCTGCTTTCCCCCCAAAGCGGCGCTCGCAGCGCCGCACTCCAAAGCCTTCGGCGCGCGAAACTCCCGGTTTTGCTTTGTGTCATCCAGATCGTGGGGCCACTCGGCCTTGCGCCTGAAGCTATAAAATTTTTGATTCCCTCCCACCCCAATTCGCCCCATAATACTGGTTGCTTCTCCCTGACTCGGCCCTGAAAACTCAACAATGGGGACTGTCCCGCGTCCCAGGGGCTGTCCCCATTCTTGAATCACCGTTTCACTAGACCGCAAAAATGGACACTCTCGACACCGGAATCCGCCTGAAGGCCTTTCAATTCCTGGACGAACAATGCAAACGCCACGGCGACGTGCTTCCCCGCACGATCTTGGCCAATGGCTTTGAGGTGGGGGGTCACCGAATACACTTGGTGGGCCCAGAAGGCATCTTCAAACCCGCCGTGCTGCCCGAGATGCCCATTAGCATTACAACGGTCCCTATCGTTGAAGGAAAGCCCCGACCCTACGAAGATGAGCTCAGCGACGAAGGTGTCATCCGGTATCGATATCGAGGAACGAATCCCAATCACCCCGACAACGTCGGCCTCCGGCTGGCAATGGAGCGCGGCATTCCCCTGATTTATTTCTATGGGATCAGGCCTGGCCGATACATGCCTGTCTGGCCCGTTTACATTGTGGGAGCTGACCCCCGCTCTCTCACCTTCACGGTACAGGTGGGGGAGAGAGGCAACATCCTTGCTTCAGTGACTGGAAGAGATCGTGGGGAGACAAGCATCTCGCGTGCCTATCGGACTATCACAGTACAGCAGCGCCTGCACCAGCAAAGCTTTCGCGATCGGGTCATTGAAGCCTATCGGCAAAGCTGTGCTGTCTGCCGACTGCACCACACCGAGCTGCTGGAAGCGGCACATATCCTCCCCGACGGCCATCCCAAAGGCGAGCCCTGGGTCTCAAACGGCCTGTCGCTCTGCAAGCTTCATCACGGTGCTTTCGACAGCTACATCCTCGGTGTTCGACCTGACTTGGTGATCGAGATCAGAAAAGACGTCTTGGACGAATCCGATGGCCCTATGCTGATGCACGGCTTGCAGGAATGCCACAATGCACGCTTGGCTGTCGTGCCCATTGCAAACCGCCTCAAGCCGAAAAAGGAATTTCTCGAAGAGCGATACGAATTGTTCCGAAAGGCGGGGTAGCATAGAGGGCCATTTTCCCCAGAGGGTAAAGCGGACGCCTTCGTCGAGCCAGATTTCACTATCACATACCACCCCCTATCCTGCTCACCCAGCGGGAGCATTGGTCTGATGCCATTTTTGAGGGGACGGCCCACTGCTTTCATCTCCCGTACTCGGTGAGCGTAAGAATGGAAGATGGAGATCAGATCCTGTCAGCATTCTTTAGAAGATAAATTACCGAAGAATGGCCATAACGGCGTGACGCAGTGGAAGATTTGCTTGTCGCATCTTGTGGGAGAAGAGTAAAATTCGACCAACGATGAGCCGGAAGAATGTGAAAGTTGGACAATTCCAATCTCCCAAAGCAAAGACTTTCGAACGTGGAGGATTGCCGACCTCGGCAGAAATGAAATATCGGATTTCCGGACATGAATCGTTTCCATTTCGCTACACGTGGCTGCCAAAAGCAGTTCGCGGTTTGCAGAGAAATCCTAAGCTCTTTGTTGACGACACAGGAGCTATGGTGGATTTGGGCGTTGGTAAGAACATGATGCGCTCAATTCGGTTTTGGGCGCAGGCAGCTGGTGTAGTGGCCACCACACAAGACCGCGGATACCTCCTCACAGAATTTGGCACATGTCTCCTCGGCGAAGGTGGTCGCGATCCATTTTTGGAGGATATCCGGACCCTGTGGCTCCTTCACTGGAAACTTGCGACCAATGTTGAAAATCCACTTCTAGCTTGGGATTACTTGCTCAATCGGTGGCAAGATCCCGAGCTTGTTCCTGGCGTGGTGCTAAAGGCCTTGCAGAAAGAAGCAGTGAAGGGAAGCGAGGCGGTTTCGTCTGTGACGTTGCAACAACACTTTGATGCCTTTCTGCACACCTATGTTCCCACAAGGGGTAGAAAAGGCGACGTGCAGGAGGACAATCTTGATTGTCCACTTGTGGAACTTGAGTTCGTTGTCAAAGTAGGCGACAGGGAGCTAGATCGGATGGGCGGCCGGCGTGAACCCATTTACGCATTCCGTCGGGATGAGAAACCTGAAATCACGCCGGAGCTATTCATATACTGCTTGCATGATTTTTGGGCGACTCGGCACAGGACGGAATCAACACTTGCGTTTCGCGAGGTGGCACACGGACATGGCAGTCCGGGCCAGATTTTCAAATTGCCTGAGGAAGATATTGCCGTTCGCCTTGACCTCCTCGCAAAGCAGTCTGGTGGGTTGTTTGCATACAGTGAATCGGCCAATCTACAACAGATCCGCAAGCAGGGCGAGCGAAGGAGCAGTGAGCTTTTGAAGAAGATTTATTCGGCGGAGTTAGTCAATGCCTGAGAATAAGGTGTCCGACCTTTTTCGCTTCACAAATCGTTTTCTGCGATCTGCTCATCTGGAGCGGGACTTCCAGGACCCAAGTGCATTCTCTGGCTACGTCCTAACGGACTTTGCTAGATCGTGTCTTGGCCGTGTGGCGTATGGCTTGAAGGCGAGATCTGGGGAGCGCGCGTGGCGAGTGACGGGCGATTACGGCTCTGGGAAATCGAGTTTTGCCCTACTCCTAGCCCACATGTTTGCCGGGCACACTGCGATGTTGCCCGCAGAGATTCGCGGGGCGATTGATTACCACAAGCTTGGAGTGTCACGCCCACATTTCCTGCCTGTTTTGGTCACTTGTTCTAGACAAGCATTGAGCACATCGATCCTCCAGTCTCTTCACCCTGCATTGGTTCAGGCTTACGGATATGGCGCAAAGTCGAGATTGGTAACACACGTTCAGCGCCTGATCGATGCCAAGGAAGAGCCGACAGAGGACCAGGTTCATGAGCTAATTCTGGAAGTCAATAGGCGGGTTGTTTCCGATTCGAAGGGTAAGGGGCTGCTTATCATCCTTGATGAGCTTGGAAAGTTTTTGGAATTTGCAGCCCTTCATCCTGAGCGACAGGACGTATATCTTCTACAGCGCCTCGCTGAAACAGCGTCTCGCAGCGGCACCGATCCGTTGTTTGTAATTTGCCTTCTCCATCAAGGTTTCAACGCCTATGCCGATCTTTTGAATCTACCAGCGCAACGTGAATGGGAAAAGATTGCAGGACGCTTCGAGGAAATCGTATTTAACCAGCCTGTAGAGCAGGTAGCCAACCTGATTGCGTCTGCGCTGAATGTCCGCACGCGAGAGATTCCAGGAACACAAATTCAAGGGTTAAATGAAGCGATGGCCCGAACTATAGAAATAGGATGGTTCGGGTCCTCGGCGAAAAATAGTCTTCTAGACTGTGCGCCTCGGTTGTATCCGTTGCACGCGACGGTGCTTCCCATCCTCATTCGGGTATTCCGGCGATTCGGTCAAAACGAACGCTCTCTATTCAGTTTCCTTCTGTCGAATGAACCATTTGGATTAAGAGCTTTCGCGGAACGAACCGTATCGAGGGGGCATCCCTACAGCCTGCACAATTTTTACGATTACGTCCGAGCCAACTTCGGCCATCGCATCGCTGCTCATAGTTATCGGAGTCACTGGAATCTCATCGATTCTGTGATTGAGAGCTTTGCTACAGAGGATGAACTTCAGGTCAAAGTATTGAAGACAGTCGGCATCTTGAACCTCTTGAACGATGCCGATCTGGTTCCGACGCAAGAAGCCATCATCTGCGCGATGTCTGGCAGTAATGCCACAGAGCAAGCGCAGGTTCATGGCGCGCTTGATCGACTCCACAGAGACAAACGAATCCTTTACGATCGAGGTCGAGCGCGCGGTCTGTGCTTGTGGCCACATACATCGGTAGACCTGGAAAAGGCTTATGAAGATGCCTGCCGTGCCGTTGAGACTCCTCGTCGGGTCGCCGGTCTCATCAAGGATTTCCTTGAGACACGCCCTATCGTCGCACGGCGACACTATATCGAGACTGGGAACCTGCGCCATTGGGATGTCCGCTACTGTCCGGCGATGCAGTTGCCCGAGCTTATTGGCCAAACTACGACCGAATCAGATGGCATAATTCTTGTGCCATTGTGTGAATCACTTGATGAACGCAAAATTGCTATCGAGGCTATAAATCGTCCTGACGTGAAGGATCGCTCCAATTTGCTCATCGCTGTTCCACAGCCGTTGAACAATCTTGCGAGCCTTGTTCAGGAGGTGCAGCGCTGGGAATGGGTTTCGACAAATACGCTTGAATTAAATGCAGACAAGTACGCTCGAGAAGAAGTCTCCAGGCAGAAGGCGGCGGCTCATTTGCAATTGCAAAAACGGATTCAGAGCTTCATTGGCTGGAAGCAGCTAAGTGGCCAGATGATACTTGAATGGTTTCATCAAGGACGCCTACTTGATTTGAAAGATGGTCGGCACCTGCTCGCGAAATTATCTCGCATATTTGATGACGTTTACGCGTTGGCTCCTCATATTCACAATGAACTCGTTAATCGGCGAAACCTGAGTTCTGCGGCAGCGGCAGCTCGAATGAGGCTTATCGAGCGGATGTTTACGAACGGAACGGAAATTTTCCTTGGGATGGACCCTCAGAAGAAGCCACCTGAAATGTCAATGTATCTCTCTGTGCTTAAATCACCAGGGCTTCATCATGAGCATGGTGATTCATGGTGGATCGGGGAGCCGCATCAACGTAGCGACCGATGCAAGGTCCTTCCCGCTCTGCGACGAATTCGGGAGATCGTTCAGGCGCAACCGGACAGTCGGATCAATGTGGCTGGCCTGTGTGAAGAGCTCCGAAAACCTCCATATGGAGTTCGAGACGGAATAATTCCGCTACTACTGACCGTATTCGCGATTGCCCATGACAAAGACATTGCGTTTTATAAAGACGGTAGCTTTCTGCGAGAGCTGAGAGGCGAGGCAGTGTTGCTACTTACAAAAGCCCCCGAGAGGTTTGATATTCAGTACTGCAAAATCGAAGGTGTCCGTGCACAGCTATTCCACAAACTGTTGGCTGTATTAGAGGTCATGCCATCTAGGAACCGCGAGACGAAGCTGCTCGACGTTGTGAAGAAATTATGTGTGTTCGTTGCTCAACTCCCTGCTTATGTGCTAAATACGAAGAAGCTCTCACAAGTCGCCCTTGCAGTGCGGGACGTAATCCTTGATGCCCGAGAGCCGGCGAAGCTCATATTCACGGATCTCCCACAGGCATGCGGGTTCGATCCGATTGGCCCTGGAGCGACTGCAAGTAAGCCTGCTCATCTGTTCGTGAGCACGTTGAAAGGTGCACTTGATGAGCTTCGGGCTGCTTATCCTAGCTTGCAAAACAGGTTGAAAGAACAGATTTCTCGGGCGTTCGATTTATCAGGTTCGTTTCAGCGGTCTAGATTGGAGCTTTCGAATCGCGCTCAAGAAATCCTGTTAACCGTCACAGAAATCAAGTTGCGGGCATTGTGTCTTCGTTTCATGGATCACAATCTGCTCGAGTCAGAGTGGCTCGAATCTCTGGGTAGCAATCTTGCGCTTAAGCCACCTTCGAAGTGGCACGACGCTGAGGAAGACACGTTCAATATCGAGCTTGCTCAAATCACAACACGCTTCCGGCGCGTCGAGAGTATTTTGTTTACAGAAAACGGCTCGTCGAAGAATGGGCCCGGTGTACGACTGGCGATCACACAAGCGAACGGCATTGAACACGAGCAGGTTGTTCATTTTGGCATGGATGAAGAGGTGCAGCTTGTCGAGCTAGAGGCTCAGTTCAGAGCTATATTGGCTAAGGACAGACGTCTCGGTCTTGCAGCCGTATCGCGCGCCATCTGGACGGCTTTAGATAAAGGAGACGTGGAGAACCATGAGTAAATTAACGCGACACATCCTTTGTATGTCAGGGGGAAAAGATAGCACAGCGTTAGCTCTTTACATGCGTGACCGCGTGCCTGGGATGGAGTACGTATTCTGCGACACCGATAAGGAACTGAAAGAAACCTACGAATACTTGAATCGCGTCGAGGCATTTTTGGGGAAGAAGATTGTTCGATTGAATGCAAAAGCGGGTTTCGACTATTGGCTTGAAGTTTATGGTGGGTACCTCCCCTCTCCAAACATACGTTGGTGCACCAAGATGCTTAAACTGAAGCCGTTCGAGGAGTACGTTGGGAGTGAGCCAGTGATTAGTTACGTCGGGTTAAGGGCTGACGAAGACAGAGAGGGTTATATCAGCACGAAATCGAATATTAGGGCCGTGTTCCCCTTCAAAGAAGATGGGATCGACTACGCTGGCGTGATGAAGATCCTGGAAGACAGTGGTATCGGTCTGCCGCCGTATCTGGCATGGGGCCGGACTCACTCTGGCTGCTATTTCTGTTTCTTTCAGCGGTCGATTGAATGGGTACGCCTGCTAGAAACCCATCCAGACCAGTTCGAACAAGCAATGAAGTACGAAAAGGTAAGCAACGAACCGGGAAAAGGCTTTACTTGGAATCAGGAAATGCCGCTCAGTGAACTGCGGAAACCAGAGCATGTTGCAGCAATCAAGCAACGATTTGCGGAGTACGAGGAGCGGATGAGAAAGAACCGCGGTAATCGAAAGCTCGTCGAGATTCTCGCCGACATGGAAGATGATGACAACGGACCTAAGGCCTGCTTAATCTGCCAGTTATAGGTGCCCATGATGAAACGAGCGAAAACACAAGAGACTCCCCTCGACAAGATTTACGCGATTCCCCTCGGAGATATTCAGATAGGCGATGACAACGTCAGACTCTCTGGCGCTACGAGAGAGTTAGATGAATTAATGGCAAGCATCAAGCGACACGGACTTCTCCAACCCGTCGTACTAAAGGGTCACCATGGAGACCCACCTTATGAACTTGTTTCAGGTCAGCGACGGTTCCTAGCGCATGAAACATTGAAATTGCCTACGATACGGGCGGTTTTTGCAGGCAATTTGTCGAAGACGCAGGCTGTTGTGCATTCTCTGGTCGAGAATCTTCAGCGCCTGGAACTTGAATACCACGATACTGCGCAAGCCGTGACATACCTGTACAGGAAGCTGGGAAAAGATGTAAACGCAGTTCATCAAGAAACCGGTCTTTCCTTGCGCAAGATTCGAGATTTCATTCTCATCGAAGCACGGGCAACCCCACGGATGAAATCCCTCTTAGAGAAAAAGAAGGTAAGTCCAGCGGATGTCAAGAGAGCGATTCGTGCTGCACAAGACAACTTGGCGAAGGCCGAGGAGCTACTGGAGTTGATTGTGAAGTATCAACCTACCGTGCACCAGAAGCGAAGGATAGTTATGTACGGCGAGCAAAAGAAGGGAGCTACAGCTAAACACATCCTCGAAGAGGCGATGAAGCCACACGTAGAACAAAATATAATTATTAGCCTGCCTGATGATATTCGAGACGCACTCGTGAAAGCGACGGAATCTCTGTCTATCGAGCCCGAGGAGCTAGCGACGAAGGTGCTTAGCGACTGGTTGCGGGACCAGGGGTTCATCGCATGAAAAAAGTAAAACCGTCGAAGGGCGAATGGGAAGAAGATGAATTGAAGGAAGCTCTCGCGGTTTTGATTTCATGCACCCACAGCAAGCGAAGACCGCTACCTTTAACCGAGGTTTCCCAATGGTTAACCATTGCTGTCGGGAAGCTCGGCAGCTATTCAGCGGTTGCTGAGCGAATTGGATTGTCGTCGAAGATGCTCAGACAATTTGCTTATGTTCGGCGGCTTTCGCGTCCCGTGCAGAAGCTGTTTGAAGTGCGAAAGCTTGATAGTGTCGATGCTGCAGCACACCTTGCAATGCTGCCAGAACAGGATCAGCAGGTTATTGCAAAGGCCCTCGTTTCGGGTGAAATCGATACAAGTGATATCCGAGCGGTAACTCAGTTGCGACAGTCCACCGGGCGATCGATACCGATTAACAGCCTGCTGAAACGTGTGAAAGAAAGTAAAGCTAAGAAAGAGTATGTAGCTGAGTTTGTCGTCCGGGGCTTCTGCGACCATCGAAGGATTGCGAAAGCCTTCAGGAAGTTCCTGCCCGCAAGCGACATCATCCGAGTGGAAGTCAGCGGGTCCTTGGGACGGCTGGTACTGACTCAGAACGGCAAGACAGCTCTCGCCAAAACTGCGAGCGTCCTTGGAGTTCCCCTCAAGCGCTTAATTCCAGCTATTCTTCAAGGTCCATGTCGTCTATGAGAGCTGCAACGAAAGGTAGGTCACGGCCTCAGATGAAGTTTGGTAAGTCCTTGAGGGTTGAACACTTGACTGGGCTGACTGCAGAACTGCAAAGCCTCAGGGATCACCGACCGCTTGTAAAACGCAGCGACGGAAAGTACGAGGGTGACATTCTCGGATTTGTTAGGGGTCTGCGACTTTCGGCTCGCGTTATTTACTTTCTCAGAGAACGTCTCTCGGGTACAGGTTTAGAGGTCAACTGGGGTCATCTGCTGGATCCCAATGACGATTCTTGCTCTCGTGAGTGCGACGTGGTGGTTCATGTCAGAGGCCACGTGCGGAGATGGAACGGCAGTGACAGGCCAATCATGGACTTCACTTTTATTGAAGCCCGAAATGCTCGCGCGGTTGTTAGTTGCAAATCAAGTTTAAAAGCCATCGACAAAGCATACCCGAAGGATCTAAGGAAATATGGTGTGAAGGACATTTTCCTTTTCGCGGAGTGCTGCGAAGAGGCAGATTTCCATCGTCTACGGGAAGCCGCCAGGAAGGCCGGCTATCGAGGATTTTGGTGTTTGTACTTAACTCAGGGGTCAACCTTCACAACTGATGAATCCATGTATGTTGCCTTTGGAGACGCGATTACTAGGGCGGTGAGTAAGTGATCTCTTTGTTTGTGGCGAATTACCTTGGCGAGGTTCAGATACATTCTTGAAAGTGTTGTTATCGCTGAATGGATACTGTGAGTAGCCAACTCGATGCGCTTGCCCGAATGTTTCGCTTTTGCCGTACCGGAGAATCGGAAGCAGGCATTCAATACAGTTACCCAGGCGGCCCCTTTCCATTCTGGATTGTTGCGAGGTTTCACGAAAACGACCAACTGTCTCTTTATGGCAGGGTGCGAATTTACAACCTAGCCGGTTGCAGGACGGACCTTCACGATTGGGTTGGAGGTATTTGGGCAGCTTGCCTTCGATTCTTTGGCGTCGCTTCCGCTTGGGTGATTGATGAGCTTGGGTTTTTGAACGACGACGAGATCTCTGGTCGATTCCTTGTGTTTGAGCAGCCGGGAAGAGGGGCATTCTCGCTTAAAAGCGACAAAGGCGAGATTCTTCGATTGTTCGGGGGAACTGCGTTTGCTGCTGAAGCCATCACTAAAATCTGGCGTTCTTCGGAGGTGACGGAAAATGACGAGTTCGACTACGATACTAAGCTTCTCTCCCCAGCGATGGTAGGGGCTTTTTCTAGGAAGGTAGCTAATCCCAGAGATATCTATGGCACGAGATCTGGAAGCATCGGCTATTGGAGACGATGCCGAAATGACATTTCATTCACGGATTTTAGCAAGTGTCCCGCATGGCCGAAGATTTGGGAGCTCTTTGCCTCACCTATGGAAGGCGCAGCTGGAGAATCTGTGGGGGCACACCTTGTCCGATCGGGAAAGATCCGAAACGCCTTTCCCAAAAGGGAAATGCGGACTGTGACCAGACTCCACCGAATTATTACCTCAAACAGGAATGGGCCGATACGCTTTGTCCCCTGCGATTCGCACCTCTTCGCGATAACGCCAACGGGTTTGTACTCTAAGAGGGTAAATTGCGGAGCTGATAGTTATGCGCGGGAATTTGAAGAGCTCAGAAGGCAGCATTTTGGAAACGCGGCTTTCCTAAATCAGGACCTCCAATTTGAGTGGTTGGAGAGCTGCCCTCCGTCACGGTTTGAGATGTTTGTCCGTGAGCTGTTAAGTAGGCATCCGGATGTGCGCAGGGTAACGAAGCGTGGGCATTGTAATGAGCCAGATGCGGGCGCGGATCTTATTGCCGAAGTTCTGCCCAGCTTCGTTAAAAAGATGGATAGTAAGACGGAGGGAAACCCTGACCAGACATTCCGGATCATTGTACAGTGCAAAGTGTCGAAGAACAACGTTGGAAAGTCGTCCGTACGGGATGTCCATGACACAGTCGACCGTCACGGCGGGGTAGGGTTTTTGTTAGTTGTCGTGCCTGGTATAACCTCTACGTTAATGGATTACATGGAATCGGTACGGGCGAGAGGGCAGTTTTGGATAGAGTGCTGGGCTAGGCCACAGCTAGAGGCACTGCTTCGCACAGATCCGAGTGTAGCACCAAGTTATGGCGACATCGTCAAGGTCATACCTCCCAGGGAGGGCAAATGAACTGGCTGGCCTTTCTTCGGCACTACGGGCCTATACCTCGAAATGACAACATGTACGACGAGACCATTCAGCGTTCGGCTCGTCGTGCGGGAATTGTTCCCGTCCAATTTGAGCACCCCATGCAAGGTCGGGTGGTGCAATGTTTCGGCAAACCGACCGCAGATCCCGTCTCAGTCATTCTTACGGGCACTGCGGGGGATGGTAAAACCCACCTGTGCCGACAGGTCTGGAAGATCCTCAACGGCAATGATGAAGAATGGGCATCCGATAGCCCCTACCTGACTAAGGATTTCCTGTACCCAAAAGACCGTACAGCTTGGCCAGACTCGCAAGAGCGAAGCCTGTACCGACCAGTACGAGTTCACTTCATTCGCGATCTGAGTGGCTGGGCACCGCAACAAGGTTCAGAGTGGGACCCAGAGAGAGAGAGATTGCTTCAGAAGTTCTGCCACTCGTTATTCGATCCTGATGCCGAGGACGTTTTCCTAATAGCTGCCAATGACGGCCAGCTGATCGAATCTTGGCGACGACTGCAGCAATCTGAGGATGTCCAAAGGGCTGGCGAGATCTTTGAAGATCTGCTAGTTGAGGATCGACAGGAGAGCTCAGGCATTCGACTTAAATTTTTTAATCTCAGCCGCACCAGCTCTGCCGAATTGTTCGACCGGGCAATTGAAGCGTTCGTTGGCCATTCCGGTTGGGCAGAGCTGAAAGAGGGCGTAAAGAATGAAAGCGACGTTTTCGGTCCTAACTGCCCAATAAGGCATAACTACGAGCTTCTGCAGACACCCTTGGTGCGCTCAAGATTGCGGTCGCTCCTTGAACTCTGCGATTACAACGGACTGCACGTCCCGATTCGTCAGATTTTGCTCTTGCTGACCAATTCCGTTCTGGGCCACCCCGACGGAAAGGACCATGTCATGGTTCCCGGTGATGTTGCTCGCATCATTGCGGCGGGCACAGTCTCTAAGGCTAGTCTTTACAACAACATTTTCGGCGGAAACCTATCCGACATTCGCCGACAGACAATTACGATTTTCGACTACTTGGAGCGATTCCAGATCGGTTACGAAACTTCTAATCGCGTAGACAACATTCTAATCTTTGGGGAGGGAGATGAGATTCTAGGAAGGCACTTTGACGAGTACTTGGCCAAAGATAGATTCTACGGCGCTGACGCCCGATTCTACGCGGCGAAACAGGAATACATAGAAGGTGTGAGTGAAAGTGAGGAGAAATCACAGGAGTTCTTACAACTCCTGATCGCGCAGCGTCGGGGCTTGTTCTTCAAGATTCCAAGGGAGGCAGAGTCAGAGCTTGATCTATGGGAACTTACTGTTTTCAAGTTTGCTGGCGAATATCTCGATTCAGTCGTCAAGGTCTTAAAGGCAGGTGCTGTCGTGAAACGTGCAATATTGTCGCGACTTGTCAAAGGATTGAATCGCGTTTTCACTGGAATGCTTATTAACAGCGAACAAGAACTTCTCCTTGCGACAAGTGGGAACTATTCACAGAGCAAGGTGAGTCGCATTCTAGTGGACCGCATATCCGTGGACCCGAGCAAGGGCGAGAAGATCATATTGACCTACGATGAATCAAACGGCCAAATACTCCTTTCCGTATTTTTCGCACACGCGTTGAAAGTGGATTTCCACCTAACGTTGATTCGGTATGAATTCCTTTCGCGTATTGCGGTAGATGGTGCGTTGCCCGCAAGCTTTTCAAAAGAATGCTATGAGGACTTGTTATCGTTCAAGAGTCGGCTTATTGCCGCTCAAATAGCTCGCCAAGCGAACGAAGGACAACGTGTCGCTTCAACGATTGGATTGAGGGTTCTATCGCTTACTGATCAAGGCATGCCTGACCCTAAACACGTTGAAATTGCCCTATGACCTCACCATTACAGACGCTGCCTCCACCAGAGAGTTATGACCAATCGTCTTCAATGTGGGTAGACGAAGCAATTTGGGGACATCGACTCTATGACGAGCAACTTCCATGGCTGGTCTTTCTTGAGTTTCTCAATGTTTATCAGTGTGAGATGGATAAGGGTCGTGCGTTCGAGGAGCCGCTCGGATTAAATACTCTTAAATATCGAGCTGCGCATCGACTGTACCTGCGCAATATCCTCTTTAACAACCCGCATTTTCCTGAAATCCTGCTTACTTTTCCACACGATCTAAATCGCTGGGATGAATGGACCAAACGGATGAAGGCAGCGACGGGCCTTAATCATCCTCAATTCGATTATTTGAAACATCACTTTCAATCCTTTGATGAGTTTTGCGAGGTGGTATCGCTGATCCGGTCCACGAGCCTTGAAGTGAATAGCAACAAGCGTTGGACCTCAAAATTTGTTTTTCCGTACGGCAAGAACTGTCTGTATGAAGATTTGGACAACAACGCTTCGACAAACGACCGTCGCTTTTTTGGCAGGACAGGCGAACTTCTTTACCTGATGGTGTGCCGAACCCAGCGGAAACACCAACTGCTAGCTGAGCTCACACAACGTCTTACCAGAATTGATGACAGATGGGACTCCATCGTAAAGTGTCTCCAACCTGACGAAGAGGGCTTTGAAGAGCCTGTGGGGCCTGTGCGGGCCAATGCGTTCTTACCCTACACTGAGCATCCTTGTTACGACGAGCTAGTCGAGGACTGGCTAGCAATTCTCCGACTAAATATTTCTGGGTTTGATGTGTTTCCGCATCTCGTAACTTTGGCCGGCCTGCACGTTATGAAATATCAATTAACTGTATCTCGTCAGGTCCTCGGGCTTACAAGGCCGCTGAGCTTGATTTGCGAGGTCGTCGCACCGAAAAAGACGCTGGTACGAGAGATTTCCTGTGACATGTACCAGGAAAACAATCTGCTATCTTCCAATGCTGTTGAAGAATTCATCTCACGAATTGAAGGGTCCCCTGGCTGGCAAGAGGCACTAACTCAAAATGACGCGTTCGAGAAGTGTAGGAACCTGTTATCAGAGAAGGTGCGCTGGGGAGATGGTGATGACTATAAAGGTGTTCCTGATCCTCAGCATCTAATGGACGCTCTGCGTCAAGCTGCGATGAAACGGCATCGTCAGCACGCTGCCAACATCCATCGAGATTATGGCCGGGATATTGGCCTAGTCTCAAAGCGGGGGACACTGAAGTTGCGATATGCTCCGACAGATGCTCTACTTAAGGCTCTCCTTTTCGCCAATGTGGAACGGCGCATTGAACTTAACCGATTCCTCGAAAAGCTCCACGCACGTTATGGAATCGTATTCGGAGATAGAGAAGCGGAACAGATACTGCTCAAAGGAGAATTTGACAGAAAACCGTTTCAAGCGAATTCTCGGCGACTTGAGCAGCGATTGAGCAGCCTCGGACTACTGCATCGTCTTTCCGATGGCTGTGCGTATGTTGTTAACCCCTATCACATGAGAGCTTCATGACGAGCGAAGAATTAATTGGGAGGGTAGTAACCTCCTATCTGCGAGACCGTCTCTCGGAAGACGATTCTTCGAGTGTCGCTCGATATCTACTTGATTGTCTGACTGCTGAACAGACAGCGGCAGTAGCGAGGACAATTCTCGCGGACAAGACTTTGTACAACCTGATCGATATTAAACTCCCCATCCATTTTGTGGCGAATCTTGGTTTGCCCCCTGAGGTTTTGACGAAAGAGCGGACAACCTATTTTCGAAATGCATCCACCCCAAAATCGGCGTTGCTGGTCGCCAATACCGGGGATGATGAAGAACAGTCTCTGAAAGAACTGGTGCCGATCGGCGCACCGGAACTCCAAGCACATCCCGAAGTGTGGGTGAACTTAGCGGCGGAGGGCTTACCGATCACGACCCAGCACAAAGGCTGGTGGATAAAGGCAATCCAAGCACTGATCGAAGTTCGCTCTCTTGCGCTTGACCGGCTTGCCGACTATATCTTAGAGACTAGGAAAGCAGCTGAAGATGGCCAGCCTATTTTGTACGCACTGGGTGTTGCATTTCCTGCCCTACATGCCCCAAAGGACACGGCGTTCTTCCATAGTCTGAGCGACAAAACTGCCGGGCATCTTTCCAGGTGGAAAACTCTCTATACGCAAGTGATCAAGAAGCGTGTGTGTTATCTTCTGAAACAAACACCCGCGCAGGCTCTCTTGTTGGAAGACGATCTGTCTGTCGCTTTCGATAAAGTCAAAGACACCATTCCTGTTGAAACGCACTCGATTGTGAATGATTTCATCCACGCCGACAGTGGATGGAATCGAGAAGCAGCAGCTCTGGCCACGTGTGAATGGGACTGGGTGAAGCCATTATTCGACGGTCTCAAGAAAGAGCAGTTTAATTTGGGTAGGGCTACCATTGAGTTTTATGATGAGCGCGAGGCTGATCTGCTCACCGCTGACGAGCGCGATTACCTAAACAGGTTGAGTGACAGAAGGAGGAGTGAGGCTCAAAGCGAGGACGAAGAGTTTTATAGAGGTCATCGACAGGAACTCAAAGAGCAGGTACCTCTTAAGACTAGATGGGATCGTTTCATTTTTGGGACACCCTGTGAGACTGAGGATTTCTTGGTGGGCGTGGCGCTCTGTTTGGAGTGGCTTTTCGATCAAGACATACCGACCTCAAAACGACGCCTGACAATTACCTGCGACCGACGGACAAAGAAGGATCTTAGAGAATTGAACGTCGATGCGGGGCTGTTCTTTGCGTGTCGTTACCGGGGTTTGAAAGAACTGTTTGGCAGTCGTGTCTCCTGGGACATTGGTGAATTGTTGAAGTTCGAGGAGCTCAGTGAGATGTGGCGAGCATCAACGAAACCGTACGTGAATCGTTCGGTGGCCAAAGCCGCGCTTCAGCTAAAGTTTATCTTGCAATTGGAAATCGAGCTTTCCAGCGGCACAACAGAGACGTCTTTCAAGCAACTACTCTGGACTTATAACCCAAACGCCCTTGCGAGTGAGCTTCCTGGTGACTGGTCTCGATTAGCTGGCCATCCGCTCTTGGCCTGTCGTGTGAACCGCGAACCCGTGAGTGTCAAAGGAAGATTTCAATCATTAGATCTGAAGGATGTACGCACACTCTATCCTGCCTATGGACAAGATCGAGGCTCCTTCGTTCCTGCTTACAAGAAGGAATACGACATTTCTGTTCTTTGGCCTTCGAATCTAACCAAAGCCCAAGAACAGGGTTCGATTTCAGGGTATACGGGAGCGAATCTTCTCAGCTTGTTCCACACCTTTCAGAACAGTTATGCGAGCGCTATTGAGGGCTTCAAGGAAGATGGTCTAGCCTGCGATTTATTGTTCAAGCAGGCGGAGGATTACGGTAATCTGTTGCAAACTCTTTGTAGAGATGCGAAGGGAGATCGGAACCGGTCGAATCTGCTGCGACCACTGCTGGATATCGGAACGGTGGCGGTGGAAGGTGGACGCGGTACAGCTATTGTAGGCCCATGGCATCCTTTACGATTGAGTGCAATGGGTACCAAAGCGAATCAGGTCGCCTCCTTGGTGCGTCATCTCTTGACAGCGGAGCAAGTCTTCTTCGGAGACACAGCACTATTTTTCAAGGAATTGGAGCAAGAATTATCACATCCGTATTACCCCGAAATTGTACTGGGGTGGCATGCGACCAAACCGGAACTTCTTTCACTCACGGATCACTATCTTGATTACAGCCTGCACGAGAGTCCCGTCATCAGCAACGAAAGTGTTGACGAGACAAATGAGAGCCCTACTGAAACTTCTTCGCTCATCGTTGATCTTACGAAGCGTTATCTGTCGCTCTACCCACATGAGAGTGCGAATCTGTCGGTCGTTTTGTACAATTGTGATTCCGCGCGACTTCCCTATGCGGTAGTGGACAAGATGAATGAGTTACATGAGGATGAGGAAGACATGCGCTGTCAAATCATCCTCCGGCACCGGGATGGAGTGAAGCTCGGGCAGCTCTATGAAAAGATTATTGAATCCTCCGATGCCGACGCTGATTCGTTTGTTTCCAGCGAAGCATCCAAGGATTTCATGGCCCGATTGCGCATCGGAATCATGGCTGATCAAGCGCCCGTGCACGATCCCAAAGAAGGCCCCCCCACAGACATCGTGTTCCTGCAAGATGTGATTGCGCGGCATGCGAGCGTGGAATGGTACACCGAGCCATGCTTCCCTGTAGAGTCAACCTCGTTTATTCCACCGCGCTGGGCACGACGACGTCCATCTGCCATGGACGACATGAAATCGGTGGTCTATCTCTGCTGTCCAGTGCAAACAAAAGAAGGGTGGGCGTTTACAACCGCGTTGACCACGTTTATCAGAGGCGATTGGGATGAAATTGAAGACAAGCGGCTACTCCCTGCTCGAAAACTTGATTTCAACGACCCGCTGACAGCGGCTATTTTTAAGGAGATCCACAATCTTGGGAACTGGATTGTGAACTACGACGAACTTCTTGATCGCCGCCAGCTGTTGAATCAGAACGTTAAGGTCATCCGATATAAGCAGGGTGCTACACAGGGGCGAAATGTCGTAATCTCATCTACTGCGCCTCTTAGTTTGCTGCGCTCCATGGTATCCGGGCGCGTAAAGGACCTAAACCTTGATTTGGAGGACGCGGAATATCGAGAACTGACAGAAAAATTCATAAACGACGCCAACGAAATCTCCGGAGACATAGTTTTGCGTGCGGCTAAGCGAGGTCGCAACGCTAGTGAGCTGATGGGTGTTGTTTTGAGCCGTTACATGGTCCATCAGGAAATGGGAACGAATAAGCGATTTGGTTGGTACTTCCTCGATGATTACGCTGAGTGGCTAGGTCAAAACGAGCAACAGATTGCGGACATTCTTGCATTGACACCTGAGCAGACTGCTGACGGGAAGTTCCTTCTCGCTGTGACGATTGCAGAATCCAAGTACATAGATGCCGCGAGCCTTGCTATAAAGCGCAAGGAATCGCAGAAGCAGCTTCGAGACACGTTGCGTCGGATTCAAGATGCTATCTTCGGGGACCCGAAACGGCTAGATCGTGACCTTTGGCTTTCACGGTTCTCCGATCTGATGCTGAACGGCATTCAATACCCCGCAAACTCACCAATTGACTTGGCAACTTGGCGGAGGGTTGTGCGGGCAGGAGAATGTGGAATTTTCCTGCGTGGATATTCCCACATTTTTGTATCTGGTCCTTCTGATTCGCCAGAGTGCTCTGATTTCGTGGCTGTTGCAGAATCGGAGAACTCTTACCAGGAAGTATTCTCTCGGGCAAGATTGCGCGAACTTGTTCTCTGCTATTGGAGGGGCTTAGACCCCATGCCGATCCGCAAGGCAGTGGCAGATAAAGACATCTGGAATGAGCGGACCTACCATAAGCCCTCAGAGAGGATTCAGATTTTCCATAGGCATATGGGGAGAGATTATTCATCCGATGTGGTGACAGCATATCCGGAGGGCGACCTTGCAAAAGCCTCGAAAGCAGCAGTTACACCACTACCCATACCACCAGCGCCAACGTCGCCCATACCCACGACCGATTCTTCAGATTCGCGTGACTCGACCCGTGCATTATGGGCATATCCGAGTGTCGGCGAACTTCTATCCAACTATCATGGAAGCACGCAAGATAGTGTGGCCGATGCAGAATGGCTCAAACAGACTGAGAACTCGTGCAAAGGGGCATTGCAACAGTTCCAACTTCAATCTAAGCTCCTGAGCGGTGCTTTGACTCCAAACGCAGCCTTACTAAAATTCCAGGGGAGCGCGACGCTCACCGTCGAGCAGGTCGTGAGGCGACGATCTGAGTTTCTGACCACTCACAAATTGAATGTGATCTCAGTTCGCGCTGAACCAGGCGTCGTGGTTATCTCCATTGCGCGTCCCAACCGGCGAGTATTGCAGCTGCCAGAAGTGTGGAAGAGATGGAATCCCTGCTGTACTCAGGGGAATGATAAATTATTGATTGCCGTGAAAGAAGAAAATAGCGGCCTGTTGTTTCTTTCACCCAAGTCGA
Source organism: Terriglobia bacterium (assembly GCA_041494885.1). Classification (GTDB taxonomy): domain Bacteria; phylum Acidobacteriota; class Terriglobia; order JAIQFV01; family JAIQFV01; genus JAIQFV01. The sequence goes on along the minus strand of JBGQBO010000055.1, from coordinate 14,484 downwards.
ATGCACCTCACACTTTGATCGCGGGTTCGACAGGGAGTGGCAAGTCAGTTTTGATGCAAAACATTGTTTTGGGAATTGCGTGTACGAATACCCCTGAGCAAGCGAGGATTGTTCTCATCGACCCGAAGCTTGGGGTGGACTACTTTGCATTCGAAGGGCTGCCGCACTTGCAGGGCGGTGTTATCGATGACCAAGATAATGCCACTGCGTGGCTGAACGAGCTCGTGGACGAAATGAATAGGCGTTACGCGGTACTTAAGGAGAATAAGGTTTCCAACGTTTTCGACTTGAACAGCAAGGCAAATCCAACCGAGCGGTTACCATTTCTCTGGGTTATCCACGACGAGTTTGCTGAGTGGATGATGACGCCGGATTACGCCAAACATGTTTCCGATATCGTTAGCCGACTAGGTGTGAAAGCTCGCGCCGCAGGAATCTCCTTGGTGTTTGCCGCTCAGCGACCTGATGCCAATGTTATGCCCATGCAGCTCCGGGCGAACTTGGGAAACCGACTAGTGCTTCGTGTAGATGGAGAAGGAACATCGGAGATCGCTCTTGGGGAAAAAGGTGCAGAGCGGTTACTAGGGAAGGGTCACTTAGCTGCGAAACTGGAAGGCGAGGCGGAAATTATATTTGGCCAGGTCCCGTTCGTTGACGCAGAGTTCCTGTCCCAAGCCGTGGCAGCACTGACGGGGCACACTGAAGTTCCAGACAGCCCCTAAGTTCGTGAGTTTTGTCCGAGACTTCGCATGGAAAAAACGAAATTCGGGACTGTCCCGAATCTCCCGAATCTCAAGGTTCTCAAAAAAGGAGTGTGAATCATGAAGTCGGTTTTGTCCTTGTGCTTATGCCTCATCATCGCTTTCTCTTACGCCTGTCGATCGAATACGCAAGACAAGGAGACGGCTTCCAAGGCATCGGGGTCGACCGCCGGTTCGAAGGCGGCTAGTTCTGCAACTCCCGCTCCGACTTTGGGGCCCCGATTAAAGGCGAACTCCTCGCTGGAGTTGCGGGGCTGGGCCAGCGAAGGGAAGATTCTCTTGGTGGTAACGGTTCCCGCGAAAGACGAACGGACCTTGGATCTCGGGAAAATCTATCTCAGCAAAGATGGCAATAAGATCTCTTCCTGCGTCGGGCTGGTCCTGCCTAAAAAGGTAGCGGCCGCAATAACCGGTCATTACGGTGAATGGAAAAACAACGAGCCCATTCCCGTCGAAAGCCTGAAACCCGCAAAACCGGTCAAGCCGGCGGTGGGGTCGACGGATATCTCTTTGATGGACTTCTTCCTGGACATCACCATTGTGGATGGGCTGGTCGCGGGGAATGATCTCTCCGTAAGTGCGGAGGGGAAGAACTCTCTCTTCGTCGCTTCTTCGGGGATTACTTACCTGCTGCTTTCCGATGGTTACCATTGGACCATCGAGAAGAAGGGGGGTGTGAAGCGCAGCGGCGTGAGATTGCCCGCGGGTGGAGATTGGCAGCTTCTTTTCGTCATTCCTAACCAGGAGGCGCCCAATTTGGACCTTGTCCGTGCCGACGGCACCACACAGCAAGTTGAGATCACCAAGGGTTGAGAGGAAAAAACAGCAACGAAGGGGGTCACAATATTCGGGACAGTCCCGAATTTGTTTGAAGAGATTCTTTCGCCCCTCCGGGGCTTACATCCTTTTCCCACCCTTACCCCGCCCTCGCCCCGCAAAAAGAAAAAGCGCGGGGCTCCCGCCACGGCGGATCTTCGACAGACGGGGCTAGGATTCTGCCTGCCCTCCGGGCCTCTGATTGGAAAGATTAGGGAAGCGGAAACGGGTCAGACCTGGACATAGGATTCTGCTGCAAAACCGCCTATTTTGTGAAAAGTTCATTTTGTCGGGAAATCACAAATGTATCCCGATACGATAGAAATGCATTGTAGCTCTTCTAAACGCGATTTATTTTTCCACAAATCGACCCCAGAGGGTTTTGTAGCAGAATCGACATAGGACTTTGAGACAAGTCGGGAAGGGCGTTGGCCGATAGAAGTCCAAGGTTGACAGTAAGGCGATCGGGCGGTGGCAAGAGCAAGCCAGGTGGGATCAAGAAATCGAGGCAGTGGTAGTGAAGACTGGTGTTGCACTCCAAAGCCGGCGGATTCTTGACTCAACGATAGGCTTCCCTGCGGTGACGGACGGCGATGATGTCGACGAGTCGCCGGTGATCATCAATGGTGAAAACGACCCGCTAGGGACCCACGCGAATTCGCCACAGATTTTCTTCTCCCCGCAGTTTCCGGCAACCGTGAGGACGCGGATTGGATGCCAGGCCTCGATGGCAGGAAAAAGCCGACGAACGATCGAGGCATCCAAACCCTCTAATTCTCAGCGCGCAGATCTCGCAAAGGTGACAGCGTAGTTATTCATGGGCGCGCAGTTTGCCCTGGCGCTGCAGACGCTCTTTTACGCTGTGCAGGGTTTCTCGGGGTTCATGTTTTCGTTGACGGGCGACTAACCGGTCGAAGACGTCCTCCCAAAGATCGCCGTGCTTCTTGAGGTCGAGGACGACCCCGGTCCGTTCACCCTTCTCATTAACAATGAAATGAACACCTTGCATCGGTGGTTCTTCCTCCTGGAATTGTGGGTGCTTATTATAACACTGCCGTGAATGCCTGCATGAGAAGCTAATAGCTGTGCGCCGTATGCCAAAAATATGGAAGGACTGAGGGTCAGCGCGGAGGCGCAGTGATGGCATGGTTCAAAGCTCAGAGTCTGAAGCATCGGGTCGGCCACTGAAACTCGACATTTGTTTCATCCGCAGATTTCGCGGATGACGCAGAAGAATTCGTGATATAGAGCGAAATTCGAGACGTTCCCGAATTTCGAGGTTTTCAGGAAAGGGACTACATCATTCTTCATTGACTTTTTTGAGCCGTGAGAGTATCCTAAAACTATGATCCCACAACACTTACATTCATTGTTCTGGGATGTTCCCCTTGATAGCTTTAACCCCAACGCCTATCCCGACTACGCGATAACCCGTGTGCTGGAATTTGGTGACGAGAGGGCCATCGTGTGGATGAAGGACACATTCTCTGAAGCCGAAATCAAGCGGGTCATCCGCAAGGAACGGCGGCTTTCAAGAAGGTCGGCCAACTTCTGGGCTTTGGTGTATGAGATAGCATCCAACGAGGTGGCCGCGCTCAGGCCTGCCCAGTAATCTTTCCGGTCTGTCATTGATTCAACAAAGGAGGTTTTCGCGATGGGAGGAAAGGAGCCCGGGTGGCACCGCAATGTCATTACTCCACAGGACGAGCGTACCCTTGAAGACCTCAGCCGCACAGGAATACTGTCTCAGTTCTACCTCGCTGGGGGAACAGGCTTGGCGCTCCATCTGGGGCATCGCCGATCCCGGGACTTCGACTTCTTCAGCCACGATCCAGTGGATCCGGACGCAATCATTCAGAAGATACAAACGATCGACGGGTTCTCGGTGATGAGCCAGGGAGCCGAGACTTTGCATACCGTGATCCAGGGGATCAAGGTGAGTTTCCTGGGGTACGACTATCCGGTCTTGTTTCCGTTTGACCTGTTTCTGCAGGTGAACGTCGCTGATCCACGGGACATCGCCGGCATGAAAATCAGCGCGATTGCGGGCCGTGGCACCAAACGCGATTTCGTTGATCTCTACACCGTCTCAAGGCAGTACGGATTCGACCAAATGCTCGAATGGTTCAAGCAGAAATTCGCGCGAGTGAATTACAGCACTGTCCACATTTTGAAATCCCTGACCTATTTCGAAGAGGCAGATAAAGACCCGATGCCCGATATGCTGATACCCCTCTCCTGGGAAGAGGTGAAACAGTTCTTTTCGAGCGAAGTGCTACGCCTCTCGTAGGTGAAGGGTCCGCATCTCCATAATCCATTTCAATCGCCAGCTTGGCGCGGAAGCCAGGCACGGGCACCTGCGATCCCACAGTGCTTTGCAACCTGAGGTCCCGAGTATGGAACCGCGTCAAGCTTGTTCCGAGTTGGCGACTATTCGGGGTTATTGCATTGTGGCTCAAATCGAAATGCCGAACGCGGCCACTTTCATGGAGGACACATCATCTGACCCAGGGCGAATCATCGGAAGCTCCGGTTTGGACTTCCTTGACTTGGGATTGTGCCCGCCCTAACATCTGCAACCACGACGACTAAAGCCATGATTGACGCAACCATCTCGCATTACCGAATCTTAGGCAAGCTGGGTTCAGGCGGCATGGGAGTGGTGTATGAAGCCGAGGACCTGAAGCTCGGCCGGCGTGTTGCTTTGAAATTCCTATCCGAAGAACTCTCCAGAGATCATCCTGCCCGGGAGCGGTTCCAAAGGGAGGCTCGTGCTGCTTCTGCCCTCAATCATCCGAACATATGCACCATCTACGAGATTGACCAGCACGATGAAAAATATTTCATAGCCATGGAGTTGCTGGAGGGGAACAACTTGAAGCATTCCCTTGGAGGAAAGCCGCTCCAGATCAGGCAGGTCGTGGAGCTGGGAATTCAGATCGCCGACGCTCTGGACGCAGCGCACTCGAAGGGAATTATCCACAGGGACATCAAGCCCGCAAATCTCTTTGTGACGACTCGCGGTCAGGCGAAGATCCTCGACTTCGGCGTGGCGAAGCTGGTTCCCGAACGCCGGGGTGACGCGGTGGGAGCATCGGCTGTCTTGACGGCCAGCGTCGGACTGACGGGCGCGGTGCTGGGGACTCTGGCCTACATGTCGCCAGAGCAAGCCCGGGGAGAAGTGCTTGACGCCCGCAGCGATCTATTCAGTTTCGGAGCAGTGCTGTATGAAATGGCCGCAGGTTTTCCGCCGTTTTGCGGGACCACTTCGGCTGTGATTTTTGACGCGCTGCTGAATCGGGAGCCCACTCCTGCGGCGCGTTTGAATCCAGCTGTGCCTTTGGAGCTCGAGCGTGTGATCGAAAAGGCGCTGAAGAAGGACCGCGACACCCGCTTCCAGTCCGCCGCGGAACTGCGTGCCGACTTGAAGCGACTGAAACAGGTGATCGAGTCCGGGGCGGAGGCTCCAACACCCCCGCCGGCTTCAACTGCGGCGCCTCGCCGCACCCGCAGGGTCAGCCGGCGCCGGATTCAATCCCTCGCCGTGCTGCCGATTGAGGACCTTTCCGGGGACCCCGCTCACGATTACTTCGCTGACGGGATGACCGAGGCTTTGATTACTGACCTGGCGAAAATCAAGGCGTTGCGGGTCATTTCGCGTACCTCGGCGATGCAGTACAAGGGGGTGCGCAAACCCGTGCCGCAGATTGCGCGCGAGCTCAACGTGGATGCCGTGATAGAAGGTTCGGTCCTTCGCTCCGGCGATCGAGTCCGCATTACGGCCCAACTCATCGACGCGGCGAGCGATCAACATTTGTGGGCCGAAAGCTACGAGCGTGATTTTCGGGACATTCTGTCGCTGCAGAGCGAAATAGCGCGGCAGATCGCCAACGAAGTCAAGGTGACTCTGTCGCCACAGGAGCGGGCACGACTGGGAAGCGCCCGACAGGTCAACCCGGAAGCTCACGAGTTGTATCTTAAGGGCCGGTACCATTGGAACAAGAGGAGCGAGGAGGGTGTTAAGAAAGCACTCTCTTACTTTCAGCAGGCCATCGAATGCGACCCGACCTACGCTCAGGGGTATGCCGGTTTGGCGGACTCCTACACCATACTCGGCTATTACAATACGATCTCGCCGGAGGAGGCTTACCCAAAGGGAAAAGCGGCTGCCTTGAAGGCGCTGGCGCTGGACGATTCGCTGGCTGAACCGCACGCTACCCTGGGTGTGATCAAGCGCGATTTCGAGTGGGACTGGGCAGGGGCGGAAGAGGAATTTCAGCGGGCCGTCGAACTCAACCCCGGCTATGCGGATGCTTATAACTGGCGCGGTACCCTTTTTGGCATGCTGGGGCGGCGCGAGGAAGCACTCCGGGAAAAGGCGAGGGCGTTGGCAATTGATCCCCTTTCCCTGATCATAAAAGCGGACCTGGCGCGCATGTTCTATTACACCCGTGACTACGACCGTTCGCTCGAACAGTATCGAGCGGCGCTCGACATGGACCCGAATTTCAGTCCCACCCACCTCTGGCTTGCGCATGTGTACCAGCAGAAAGGCTTGTTTGAGGAGGCCCTCTCAGAGTTGCAAATGGGAACCCGCCTCTCGGGTGACAGTACCTATGCGCTGGCCAAGCTGGGACACGGCTACGCGATGGCAGGTAAAAGCGATGAAGCGCGGGCAGTGCTCAACCAGTTGAGTGCGCTCTCGAAGAAAAAATATGTTTCACCCTACGACATGGCGATTATTCACGTGGGCTTAAAGGAAAACGATCAGGCCTTCGCGTGGTTGGAGAAGGCCTTTGAACATCGATCTCTTTGGCTGGGATACCTCAAACTGGAACCCCAGCTCGACCCGTTGCGCACAGACCCGCGCTTCCAAGAACTGATCCGCCGCGTCGGCCTGCCCGAGTAGAGTTAGATTTGGGAGAGTTCCGAATTTCGAAAGGTGTCGGGTGTCGGGTGTCAGGGGGGAAGGTGATAGGTAATAGGTCATAGGGGATAGGGAAAAGCAGTTCAAAGTTTCAAGTTCAAAGTTCAAAGTCGAAAACCGGAAGTCCAAAGTCCAAAGTCCAAAGTCTGGAAGAGCAAGTTCAAAGTCAAAGACCCCTCTTGTCCATTTCCAGGTGAGACAAGACAGATCAGGGGGGCAAGAGCGCACCGGTAGGCATCAAGAATTCGGTGCAGCGGTAGGCAAGGAAAGTTCCGCACGCCAAAAGGGCAAGGCGGCCCGCCAAGGCGGGCCGCACTCCAAAGTGGACCGCACCCCCAAAATTCATTTCATATTTTTACTTTTTTGCCGGATTGCCGAATGTGGTCGCTTCCCCCAAATCAATGGGGCGGCCGTTGGGAGTTGCTGAGGAAAGCCATTTGCGGATGAGCCTCTGCTGCTCTAACGTTGGCTTGGGGCCAAGCCGGCTGCGGAATTTGTCGGAACCTCCCTGCAAAGTCCAGCTGACGCATTCGGCGAAATCCCCTTGTCCATAGGCATAATCACTGCACAAGCTGCAGGAAAACCAAGGGGTGCGCTGAGGAATTCCGCGGACGGCGTACCAGGTCTTCCGCTGGGATTCAGTAAGGTACGACACATCGAAAACGTGGGCCAGTTCGTGCGTGATAGTGGCTGCGACGAGGCGAGGTGATTGTTGAGGACGGATCCACACATCCACCTGGCGAAGTTCAGGGCTTGTCAAACCCAAGTACCCGGGCCGTCCAGGATGGAATTGCAAGTCCCAGCCCGAAAGAATGGTTTTCCAGTCCCATTTCACCTGCTCCAGGGCACGTGTTCCGACCTCTTGATAATAGGAATTTTGCGTTCCTTGTTTACCCTCCTCACTGGAAAAAGGAGAGAACAAAAGCAGCCAGCTCAGGAGAACATATTGCATTCCCTCACTCCTCGTATAACGAATATCCAGATTCGGGGGACATCTCAAGCAATACTATCCTGTGAGTTCTCAGCGATTCAGGTGGTTGCGAGAGGCAGCACCCTGGCGCCCTCAGGTCACGCTTTCACTTATCGTCCGATCATTTAAACAGGATTAGTTAAATTTGGTTGTAAATCAACAGACGAAAATTCGGGGGAATCCGAGCGCCGGGATAAATCGGTAGGAAGTCGCAGATGCAAGAGCCCGCCGCGACGGAGAAAGGAGTAGCGAGCCATCCGGACCCCGAGTCCCGCCTGGGTTTCCGCCAAGGTGGATCTTCGACAGACGGGGCTAGAATAGTCCCGGCCCTGGATTCCGGCGGATCTTGAGATTCTCATGGGGTGCCGCAGGCATGTGTTCTTTGCATGCCTGCGCGTCACATTGGGAGTCTCAAAACCATTCTTCGAGTATGCATTGTGGGGGAAAATCTCGGACGTGGAGAGGGGAGTCGTCATCATTCGCAGGCATGCAAAGAACACATGCCTGCGGCACCCGGACAACAAGCCCCCGTCGGGCAAAAAATCCTCTTAGGCTACCGGGACTTCCTCGCTGGGGCCACGGTGGTGACAAATCGCAACACATCGTCTCCCGCCTTCGCCGTCACTTCCCAGCAGCCCTCCGCCGGAAACGTCATCCCAATGACCTCAAACGTGCTGCCCGGATATTCGCTGACGCCGTCACTCAATTTCAGGGGTGGAGCCGGACCATCCAGGGGCCGGCCGGAAATCGCGAGCCGCACGCCCGCCGGACGAATCAGGATCACCTTGTTATCGGTTCCCGCACGCCACGCCTGCCGGGGAAACCAGATGGCGCGGTCGTCGCTGACATACCATTCGCCCAAGCCGAACGGGCTGGCCTTCGGATCGTTCGGCGGCTCGTCCAGTACAGGCTTCGTCACCGGGCACGCCGCCATCCAGGAGGGCGTCGTGACCAAAACAGCTTGGACCTCCCCGTGTGGAATCATCGAGTCAAGTAGGAGCGCAAGCGACAGGTGGACCGCCATTCCGTCGTTGAGCTCCCGCGAGGCGAGTATCTTGCCTGAGCCAGGGTCAAGGCGTATCAGGCGCGACGTGTATTTCGCGATCGAGGGGCCCACCTCGATGCCGAAGAGTTCGGTGCCGTCGCGGCTGGCCTCAAGACGCAAGAAATAGAGCGATGGCGCAAGGTGCGCCACGACCGCACCGGATGCTGGATCGATCAGGTAGACGCCTCCGCTGAGTGGTGAGGCACACCCCCGCCGGTCGAATTTGCCCCCGAAGCCTTCGTACACCACGAGACGGCCGCCCGCAAAAACCGGAGGCTGAATCATAAGGGGCTCGGTCGCCTTGCTCCCCGGCAGGCGGCAATCTCCGCCCAGGTCGTGGAGATCGACCGGTTTGCCGTCCCCTAAATTCTGAGTTTCCGGCGTGGCACTCCAGATCGTGCCTTTCCCCTTGCCGTAGCCAAGAAGGTAGTACTTCTCGCCGGCCCAAACGCCAGTGAGCCTCTGGCCGCCGGGGATTGGAAGGGTCCGGGCGAGGGTGTTGGTCTTGAGATCGAACATATCCAGGGAAGGCGGAGACGTGTAACCCACACCGAAAAGCCAGCGGCGGTAGGACGATGGCTGCAGAAGATAGGTCTTTCCGAGTTGTCCCATAGACGGTCCACGCTGGAGCGTCAGCAAATCGACGATGTCGATGCCGACGTTGCCTCGCTGCGCATAGAGTTGCTGTCCATTCATCGAGAGAACGCCGTGCAAGGCCGGAAAAATTAGCGGGACCATCCTGCCAGATTCCAGGTCAAGCATGTAGATCGCACAGCAGGTCTGCGATTCAGGGGGCTTGGGAAGCGCCACCAGGAGCGTCCGGCCATCGGGCAGCGCAGCGACCCAGTTGTTCATGGACCCGGTATGGATCGTGCCCATCGTCGTCAGCGTGGCCGGGTCGACGGTCTCAATCACGCCTGAACGCCGGGCAAGGAGAAGAACCCACCGTGCTTGATCGGACGAAATCGCCCTGGCCGGGAGGAGCGATGCCAACAGGAAAAGCCAAACGAATGCGCGAAGATTCATGTGCGTGCCTCGACCGAAAAGACGCTGCCGCCACGGAGATCGTTAACAACGATTTGGTTATAGGGAATAGGGGGAAAGCGGTCCAAAGTCCAAGGTCCAAAGTCCAAAGTCCAAAGTCGAAAGGCGAAAGTTCAAAACCAAAAGTTCAAAGTTCCAAGTTCAAGGTTCAAAGTCCGAAGTTGAACCTCCAATGCTTCTTCTGGCCTCTGACTTCTGGGCCGCAGCCCCGCCAGCGGGGCGTAGGATCTTTAGCCCACGGCGAAGCCGTGGGAACGCATATCAACAAGAGCAACCAGCCCGTCAGGGGCGACAGAAAACCCGGACCTTCCCAAATCCAGCCCCCACCCTTTCCATCAATCCCATGATTCCTGCAGATCCTTCGCCCCTGCCGGGGCTCAAATCTAAATCGAACCATCTTCCCCCACGGCTTCGCCGTGGGCTAAAGATCCTACGCCCCCAAAAAGGGGGCTGAGAGGGATGCTGACCCAGCGTGCGCCGCAAGGCGGCGAACGCTGGTCTGGACGCCGTAGCACCTTCGGCGCAGACAAATGCGCCTGAACGCGATGTTGTGGGGGGAATGGCCTGGGGAGTCTGGATGCGAATCGCAGGCATGCAAAGAACGCATGCCTGCGGCACCCCTGCAAATTGGGCATCGACGGAAGCGCCAACCCTGGGCTGGCCGCCGAAGCGCAGGCATGTCCGCCACGGCGGACGCACCTGCGCCACACGCAGCCCCGCTAGCGGGGCTCACTCGAGTGTTGGCGCTCAAAGACAAGGCAACCCGCCGCCGCGGGCCGCACTCCAAAGGGACAGGGTGGCACACGAATTAACGCAATTCAAAAAATGAAGCGGCCCGGCGTGGCGGGCCGCACTACAAAGGCAAAGTGGTTCGCCGTGACGGACCGCACTCCAAAAGTTCGATGCACTACCTGGGAAAGGAGAAAACTGGTATACTGTGGCCTTCCTAACAGGGTGTTTCCGTTGTGAATTGGCTGCATTGACGCGGTAAACCCAGTTCATTCCCATGATTTTCGACTGGAACCAAGACGAACGATCCCAAAGGAGAATGTGGTTATGAGAAAAGCCGTGTCTTTCCTCCTTGTGCTGTGCCTCGCTTACACTCCGCTCATCGAGTGTGCAGCGACCTCAGCGAGTTACGTTGCAGCCGAGGCTGCATCCCAGGATCCTCCGCCGCAGGATTATCCGCCCCAGGATTCTCAGGCTTTTGAACCCTTCTCACCGGACCAACTGGACAATCTGTTGGCTCCCATTGCGCTTTATCCGGACCCGCTGCTTTCGCAGGTCCTGCTGGCGGCGACCTTCGTAGACCAGATTGATGAGGCGGCGCGGTGGGTACGCGCGAGTGGCTCCTATGGAATTGACGATCAACCCTGGGACGTCAGTGTCTTGGCGGTAGCCCATTACCCATCGGTCCTGTACATGATGGATGGCAAGTTGGATTGGACTACGACAGTCGGACAGGCCTACGTCAACCAGTCGACCGACGTAATGATGGCCGTCCAGCGCTTGCGCGAGATGGCTCGTTCGCAGGGCAACTTGTTCACGACCCCACAGCAAGAGGTCATTTATGAGGGCGGGTACATCCAGATCGTTCCCGCATCACCTCAATACATTTATGTGCCGGTTTATGAACCGAGTGTCATCTTCTATCGGCGCGCCTATTTTGGAGGGGCCTGGGCCGTCGGGGTCTTCTCCTTCACGGCGGGGTTCCTTATCGGGTCGTGGCTGAACCATGACTTCGACTGGCGCAGCCATCGAATTTTCTATACCGGGTGGTCAGGCGGGGGCTGGATTGCCCGCAGCCGGCCCTTTGTTCATGTGACGAATGTGTACGTCAACAACCGCTACACGAACGTCTATGTCAACCGGACCGTTGTCAATCGGACCGTGAATTACAACAACATCAACCGCTATAACAGCGTGCATCGCGACGTGAACTACAACAACCTGTCCCGTCGTAACAACCAAATTGATAACCGGGTCCCCAACACCAACAATCGACCCAACAATGAGATTATTAATCGCAATATCAACACCAACGACCGGCGCTTGGACAGCTATCGCGGCCGGGAGGTCCAGGGAAGAGCGTTGCCGGGCACCTCAGCCCCCCCAACGCCGACGCCCCCACCGCAGTCCACTGGACGGGCCACAACACCGCCCCCACCGCAGTCATATGGGCGACCCGCGACACCGACTCCACCGCAGTCCAGTGCGCGGCCCACGCCGCCGCAGTCCAATGTGCGGCCCACGGCGCCGACTCCTCCCCGGTCCGAGCCGCATGCTTTCGGAACGAATGAAACGAAATTCGATCCTCATGCTGCCAGTCAGCGCGGACAAGCCAGCCGCGTTGAAGCCGCCCGGCCCGTGACTCCAAACCCGACCCCTCAGGCTCAGCCTCAGAGGGGTCGTACGGACACGACTCGGCCCGCGACTCCAACCCGGACCCCTGAGTCCAAATCTGAGAAAGGTCGTTTGGATAAATCTTCGGAGAAAAAGAAGTGAGAAGGAGACCGGTTTCACTCAAGCCGAGCGCCACTGTTCGGACCAGCGCCCCCGATGCCCGTGGACTGAATAATGAAGGGAACTCCAACACGAAAGGGCTGAAATATATGGTGAAGAAGCCAGCGATCTTACTCGATATCCAACGCAGGATGCCTTTCGTCCTGACACTTCTGTTCGTGCTGTTGGCGAGCGTGTTCGACAGCAAGCCCCTCCTTTACGGGCAGACGCAAGGACCGGCGAAGACAAAGCCGCAAGCGGCACAGCAAACCACTTTTTCGACGCCCGAAGAGGCGATGCATGCCCTTGTCGATGCAGCGAAGGCAAAAGATCACGCTGCACTCAAGGGGATTTTCGGGCCCGACAACGATCAGTTGCTCTCGGGAGATCGCGTCGAAGACAATAAGGACCTTGAGAACTTTGCCGCCGCTGTCTCCGTGTCTGCCGAACTCAAGAAAGAGGGCGATAGCAAGTACATCATGGTGGTCGGTCAGAACAACTATCCTCTTCCCATCCCCATTGTGAAGCAGGGGGACCACTGGATCTTCGGTACCAAGGCAGGGATTGAAGAGATTTTGAATCGTAGGATCGGGGAGAACGAGCTCTCGACTGTCGCCACCTGTCGCGCCTATGTCGTGGCACAGTGGGAGTACTTCACCGAAGGTCACATGGGGCAAGATGGGGTGGCCGCCTACGCACAAAAATTCAGAAGTACGCCAGGGCAGCACGATGGATTGTTCTGGGAAACCGCTGAGGGTGAAAAGCCGAGCCCGCTGGGAGAACTGGTTGCGGCCGCTCGCGCCGAAGGGTACGGACTAAAGGGCCAGACCCCGGCTCAAGCGAAAGAAGGGGACCAGAAGCCCGCACATTCCGCCTATCATGGATACTTCTTCAAGATCCTCACCCGACAGGGTTCGCATGCACCGGGCGGGAAATACAGTTACATCATCAATGGAAACATGATCGCCGGCTACGCCTTGCTCGCCTATCCCGCCAAGTGGGGAAATTCCGGCGTGATGACTTTCATGGTGAATCAACAAGGGCGCGTCTATCAGAAGAATCTCGGTCGTGACACGGCGAAGACCGCAAGCGCAATCACTGAATACGACCCTGATCCAAGCTGGAAGCCGGTTGGCGAACAATGAGAAAGCCTGAGTGAGCGGCCACAGCTGGCGCCTTACTATTTGACTTCCGAAGCCGTTGTGACTTCGGAAGTCTTTGGATTTTTGGACAGTCTTACCTCGCAAGAATTTCCCTAAGGACAAAGCAGCGGGCTGTACGCACGCGAGCCCCCCCAAAGGGGGCTATGATTGTGCACGTGAGTTGAGATCTGCGTGGGGTGCCGCAGGCATGCCCGCCGCGGCGGGCATACCTGCGGCACCCGGGGAAGCTACGGCTCGTCCGGATCGGGGAATTGAGAGTCACCGTTGGCTTATGGATAGCCGTCGTGGAAAGGATGGTGAAATATGGGACTTGATGCATTTGTGATTGTGTAGAAAAGAAGCGTTTGAAAACTCGGCACCCGTTTTCCGAACTGCTCGTCATTCGGCCGGATGGTTCTCCGGACGTCGAAACAACGGATCCCAAAAAACAGGAGCGACATGATCGCTGGATGGAGAAACGGGCGTGCCGGCATGAGCAATGCATGCTGGCAGGTGATTGGCTGGGGAACGGTGCCTGGATCAGTGAGCTCTGGACCGAAATCAATAGGGTCTCACGAAAGTGGCGGAAGAAATTCCCTATTCTACGTGATCAGGTCATCTACTGCGGCACACACACGGGTGATTATCTTCCGCTGAAAGATGTCCGAAGGCTTGAAAGGGAAATCAAGTTTCTTCGGGCACAGGACCTGGAAAAGACAAAGGTCAAGGACATTGAGGGATTGAATGAGTTTTTGTCCAAGTTGGAAAAATTAGTGAAAGCATCCCTCAAGGTAGGAAAGCCGATATCGTTTTAGAGGAGATTGGCCTTTTCGAGGATGAATCCAGGGCTGTGCCTGGGTTCCAGGGAACGACTGGGGATTACCGCCGAGGCGCAGAGAGCACAGAGTTCAAAGTCCAATAACCGAATCTCATGGACGGGGTGCCGCAGGCATGTGTTTTTTGCATGCCTGCGAACCATGCCACGAGGGGAATGTCCTGGGGGATATGGATGCGAAGCGCAGGCATGCAGAGAGCAGATGCCTTCGGCATCCGGAAACGTCGGGCACCCCGTTAACGGGCCGCCTGCAGGCCTCAACCCCGATAAATCGGGGTGAAAACCCTGTGGGGCGTCTCTTGTCCCGCCGGTAAGAAGCCGTGAAAAAATCACCGGAGGCGAACCTCAGTTTCGGGACCATGCCGGCGTTTTGGGATCGCGATAGACGCTGGTGGAGAGGGTTATGGTGACAACATGCGATGACCTTTCTTCGGGGGGAGCT
>JBGQBO010000054.1:0-34517 GCA_041494885.1 Terriglobia bacterium | reverse complement strand
CTGTCAATCCCGCCGTGGCGGGTGACCCACCAACTGGAGAGCCGGATGCGGGAGACCCGCCTGTCCGGTTCGGAGGGGGGAGGGGCCGAAGCCAATCGGCTCTTCCTACCCCTATTTGAATGTCGGAACTTGCCCGTTGGTAGGTTGAGTCTGAAGGTTCCCCCAACTGCCGTAGGGGGGATTTGCAAAAATGGATCAAGCGGGGACCGCAAAGCGATCGCGGTCAAGCCAGAGCGCTATCCCAGCGACAGCAATTGCTTGGAGGAGCCACGTGAGGGCGAGGGCCCGGGGGGCAGGCGGCACGGTAGAAAAGGCCTGCCCCGCTATAGCCAGAGCGGAAAGAAGAATCATGAAGAAGACCATTCCGTATTTTGCGATTCGGCCGGCGCCCACAGCGGATTTCAGGTAAAGGACGAGACCGGCGGCGACCAGCATCGCTTCAAGCGCCAGCGCAGCGTAAAGGTGGTTCCACAGACCCAACCCCAGCTTGTACGAGCCGGCTCCTGCCAGCGGCATCTCCGCCACATGCTCGACCAGGTCTGTCAGGAAGTGCGAGAAAACCGCCGCCGCTACAATCCAGGAGACTATTGCGCGGCCTCCCTTGAAATTGGGCCACGCGATTCTCGTTGCGAGCCCGGCAAGCGCCGACCAGAAAAAAGCGGCGAGCAGGCCGTGTGAATAGGGGAATGAAAAGGTCATATAGCGAAGCTGCCGGTAATTTGCCGGAACGTAGACGTGCTCGACGTCCACGAGAACGAGCGCTCCCAGGACGAAGTCAAGAAACAAGGCCGCAAAAAGCAGAACGCCGACGTTGATTTGCGGGCTCGCTCTCTTTAGCGCCAGTCCGACCCCGAGATGACCGATGAACATAGATACAACCTGTTTCGTGCCGGAGTTCATTGATTTCGGGTGTCCCAGCCATTCAAGAAAAAAAACGGGGCACTTCACGAAAGCGTTCCCTTCAACCGTCCCTCTTGGCCGGCTGACTTGATGGTTCCTGCGTGTCCCGGCGAAATGCGATTTGATTCACTTCCAGCCAGCCGATAGCGATCTTCTCAAATGCTTTCTCCCGAAACACATACCATGCCTCAGCCATGCCGCGTTGATGGATGGTGTCCTTGAAAAGACGAAACGCCCCGCTGCCGTGGATCTTGGAGAGGAGCTCATTCCGAAGCTCGGGATCGCCGAGCGAGAGGCAGAACTTTTCCATGATGGCCCACTCATGGATCTCGAATTTGGAGGGGAGCTCCAGGTAATCTTCAGAGTTCAAGACCTCCTGCCTTTTTTCATTCAACGCCTTTTGCCATGGAGGAGCATCGTCATGACCCGGCTCGTCGTGGGGATCGTAAATCTCATCGTCGGCCAAAGAAACGAGTTCGCCCGTCCTCTTGTTGATGTACGCGGTATGGGAATCGTCGATCACGTCCATTTCGTCTATGACTGCTTTTAGGGAAACCACCGGGGTCGTCATGCATCACCTCCGTTGCGAGACATCTCTTTAAGATAAACTGAAATGAGATTAAATTTATTACCAATCCGGGTACTTGACGCGTAAAACCGCCAACCGGGTTGTCCTCCCTGCCCCCTCATTGCCCGGCGGCTCTGTTCTGCTCATCCAACCACTGCTTCAAGGGGGCAAAATAGTCGAGGAGCGCCGACGCATCCATTTTGTCTTCACCCGTGAGTGCCTTGAGCGCATCGGGCCAGGGACGGCTCTGCCCCATCTTCAACATCTGGATCAGCCTGGCGCCGGCTTCCTTGTTCCCGTATATGGAGCATCGATTCAGGGGACCGGTGTAACCCGCCTCGTGGCACAAGGCGCGATGAAATTGAAACTGGAGGATGGTGGCCAGGAAGTAGCGCGCGTAGGGCGTATTGTCGGCAACATGATACTTGGCACCGGCGTCGAAGTCCTTTTCGCTGCGAGGGGAAGGAGGAGCAATGCCTTGATACTTCCGGCGCAGCTCCCACCACCCTCGGTTGTAGTCCCCGGGTCCAATCTCGCCGGAGAAGACCCTCCAACGCCACTGATCCACGAGATATCCAAAGGGCAGGAAGGCCACTTTGTCGAGTGCCTGCTGAAGCAGCAGCCCGATGTCGGCGCTCGCATCCGGCACCCGGTCAATCAATCCGATCTTCTTCAGGTATTCGGGGGTGACCGAGAGCGCAATGGCGTCTCCAATGGCTTCGTGGAATCCATCGTTGGCGCCATTTTGATACAACGGGGGCTGAGGTGCATAGGCCATCTGATAGTAGTTGTGACCCAGCTCGTGATGAACCGTGGCAAAGTCTTCGTCGGTAATCTCGATGCACATTTTTAACCGGACATCTTTTTGGTTGTCAATGTCCCAAGCGCTGGCATGGCAGACCACTTCGCGGTCCCTCGGCTTGGTAAACAGGGATCGTTCCCAGAAGGTGTCAGGGAGAGAAGGGAGTCCAAGTGAAGTGAAGAAACCCTCGCCATATCGGACCATCTGCCGGGCATCGGTGTTGCGCTGCTTCAGAATTTCGGTCAAATTGTAGCCGGGGTCGCTGTTGGCAGGCTTCAGGATCGGATAGATATTTCCCCAGGTTTGACTCCACATGTTTCCCAGCAGGTGTGCGGGAATAGGTCCCTGGGTCGGCACCACCTGGGTCCCGTACTGCTTCGCGAGCTTCCAGCGGGTATAGGTATAAAGAGAATCATAGAGCGGCTTGACCTGTTGCCAGAGGCGCTCCATCTCGGCCGCAAAGGCTTCTGGACTCATATCGTAATTGGAGCGCCACATGACCCCGACATCCTTGAACCCCATCTCCCGCGCCCCCTTGTTCGCCAGTTCAACGAAACGCATGTAGCGGGGGCGGTACGGCGGCGAAACCTTGTGCCATCCCAGCCAGATCTGCCTGAGTTCTTCCGGATTGCGGCTGGTGGCCAGAATGCGTTCCATGTCATTCAAAGTCAGACATTTCCCTTTTTCGCCCTCGGGACAGTATTTTCCTTTTCCATAATCGCTCGTCATGGAGACGGCGATCCGTGTCAATTCCTCGCGTTCGGAGGGGTTACCGGGCGCCGGCAACGTCAGGGCGAGGCGCAGTAACTTGAACTTGCGCGCCGTGTCGTTGGGGAGCTTCAAGCCGTCGAATCTTCGCGAGGATTCCGCCATTTGAGTGACAGCAGCAATGAATTTCTCGTTGGCGTCGGCGGAGAGGAGTTCGGTGTCGTCCGTGATGAAGTTGCGGTTGACCCAGTCGGCGCGACTGGCCTTGATTGTCAGATCGGAGAGTTTCTTCTCGGCTTCCGCAATGAACTTCTCCGCTTCCGCAATCGATGGGGTGGCCGCGCGGGGCTTTGCCGGCCGGGCCTGTGCGATCAATGAAACGGGGATCAAACATAGGACTAGAAATAAGGATGCACAGTCAATATAAAGAGCTCTTGTGCGACAGGGACAACTCATGAGGGGCCTCCGGTGCTTAATGGGATGATGGCTGGTGACTAAACGAATATTGAATCCGGGATCATCTCCGGTCTTGATCAGACGAAACGAATCCTGAATCTCAAAACCTCAAAAAAATCCTTGCATAAAGCGGCGGGGGAATCAAGCGGGATAATTCCGATAACGCCAGGTCCTCACTTGATGCTAACGACCTGGCCTCCAGTTATCCTTCTTAAATCCTCGGGAGTGATCCTGAAGACTGCGTGAGGTGTCCCGGCAGCGGCCCAGACCTCGGGATATTGCAACAGATCCTCATCGATGAAAGTCGTCATGGGCTCAAGGTGGCCGATGGGGGGAATCCCGCCAATAGCAAATCCCGTCCTGACCCGGACAAAATCGGCATCCGCTTTTTCCACCGGCTCCGAAATCATCCCGGCAATCCGCTGTTCGTTGACACGGTTCGACCCACTCACAACGATCAAAATCGGCTTCCGGGTGATCCCGGTTTTGAAGACGATTGACTTGACGATCTGTCCGACGTGACAGCCCACGGCTTGAGCCGCTTCCCGCGCGGTGAGTGTGCTTGCAGGCAGTTCGATGACCTGGCACTGGAGGCCAAAAGCCTTCAGGGCATCCTGGACTCTTTGAGCGCTGGGGCTGAGACTTTCAGGGGTCACCTCTTTATGCTCCATTATTCACCTTCTGCCCTGATAGCTACCCATTATCTCAGAAACTCCAAATTCCAATCCGCCCTGGCGGACAAATTCCAGACAAAATCCAACCGCCAAAACCCAATATCCAAGCATTCGACTTGGATGGTGAACTTGGAATTTAGTCTTTGTGTGGACTCTGGATTTTGGATTTTGGAATTTCTCCTGGTCTTCCTGCAATGACAATCTTGAAGACGCCATTCAGGAGCGCGGCTTCTTCATAACGATTTTCAAGTTTCGCGGCTTCCAGAATTGGACCCAATTGCCGGGTGATATCCGTAAAAAAGAAGTTCGCAGGCACGTTGAGTAGGCGCCTATGCCAGGACGGGCGAGCGCCATCCGGAAGGAACTTGTCGAGAATGGACAGCGTTCCCCCTGGTTTCAGAACCCGCGCCGCTTCTCTTGCACACGCGATGGGATCCGGGACGATGGCGAGGACCAAATGCAGGAGGACATGATCGAACGCTTCATCCTCAAAGCGAAGCTTTTCTCCATCCATAACCTCCGCACGAACCTGAAGGCCAAGTCGTAGCGCGCGTTCTCGGACTCGATCAATCATGGCGGGCGAGATATCAATGGCATGGACGACTAATCCCCGGGGCAGGTATTCGAGATCGTACCCCGTCCCCGCCCCCACGATCAGAACCTGTGCACCCGGCCCCGGGGCAAGAAGCTCGATCGCTCGTTTCCGGACTTTCTCAAACGGCCGGACAATGACGTCAAAGAAGGGCGCGTAAAAAGAGTATCGAATCCGGTTCCATCGAGTGGTGTTGATTCGCATGTCGTGGGGCACTCAGATCTAAGAGGTAAAAATGATGCGGTTGAATTTATTCATTGGCCGAAAAACTGGAACTCCCTGCAATCCCTATTAATTCTTCGAGGAACCACCTTGGAGCCAACCTTAATTCCTTGATCCAGGATATTCAGAATCAATGCCGGGATTCCGTAGCACAGGCATCCGCCGATGCATGTGCTTTAGTCTGAAATATCCAAACTCATGGCAAGGGCCTGGTTCAAGAGTTGAATTTTTGTCGGTGGTAAAGTGCCGATAAAGTTTGTCAACACCGTCTTGGACAGACTGACCAGTTCATCACAGTGGATACTGCTCTGGTGCTTCAAGCCCTCGTCAACCCCGACCGGGACCTGGGTGGACAATCCGTCGTAGGCGGAATAAACGGGCGCGCAAATCACGGTTGAAAAACGCGAATCGATCACCACCTGCCGGCTGACGACCACAAAGACCCTGAACCGCCGAGGATCTTTGGCTGACGGATGAGCCACGCGATAGAGATCAGCCCGCTTCAAAGCGTCGCCTGATAAGCGAGAACATCCTCGGCTTCTTCATTGAGTTGGCGGGAGCGCCGATTAATAATATCCAGGTCCTTCGCGTTCTTGGCGTCACGGAGCATTTGGGCGATGAATGCCCTCGAAGCGGTCTCGATGAAGGCTGACCGATTCTTGTACTGCTTCGAGAACCTGTCGATCGATTTCAGAACGTCTTCTGAAAGGGTGATAGATGTCTTGACTTTCATACTACTAATATACTCCTATCGGAAGGTGAAGTAAAGCCCCATGAGGCTCACGAGGGAAAGGGGGCATATGAAGCAAAGGCCCGAAGGACGGGACTACAAAGGGCATCGCGCGAGGCCGGCTTTTGAGAAATTTCTTGCGCCCCGGTCAGTAAAACTGGTACAAGTCTCGTTTTTGGCCTGTGGTGAGGGTGAATCCTCACCCTTGAGCTCCTCCTCGCACGCGAGGGTGGGAGTGCGAGGCGCCCCGAGAGCACGGCGGGGAGAGCGATCCTGAGATCTCGCCAGGATTTGAGGGCGGGATCGTCACACCGGGCGAATTCAGTGGTGAGGTCAGATTAGTCATGTCAATGCCTTCATATCGTACAAAAATATCCGGTCTGGGAACCTATGTCCCGGACCGCCTGCTCACGAATGCCGACCTTGAAAAAATGGTCGAGACGAACAACGAATGGATTTTGGAGCGAACGGGGATCCGGGAGCGCCACATCGTCGAAAAGGGGACGGCCACCTCCGATCTGGGGGCCCGCGCCGTGGAATGCCTGCTGCGGCACATGCAGCTCAATCCGGATGACATTGAGCTCATCGTGGTCGGAACGGTTACACCCGACATGTTTTTTCCTTCGACGGCCTGCCTGATTCAAAACAAAGTGGGCGCGACGAAGACCTGGGGTTTCGATCTGTCCGGGGCGTGCTGCGGGTTCCTGTATGCCCTGACCGCGGGCGCCCAGTTCGTCCGCTCGGGGGCCCACAAACGCGTGGTCGTGGTGGGCGCCGACGTGATGTCCTCCATCATTGATTACAAGGATCGCAACACGTGCATCCTGTTTGGGGACGGGGCCGGGGCGGTGATGCTGGAACGGGCAGGCGACGACGAGGAGTATGGGATTGTCGATTTTGCCCACGAGGTGGATGGCTCGGGCGGGCCGTATCTCTACATGCCCGCCGGCGGCAGTCTCAATCCGTCTTCGCATGAGACCGTGGACAAGAATATGCACGTGGTGCATCAGGACGGCAAGCAGGTGTTCAAATATGCCGTCCGCAAAATGTATGAGATTGCGGAAACTGTTTTGAAGAGGAATCAGCTTACGGCAAACGACATCAAACTCCTGATCCCTCATCAAGCCAACATGCGCATCATCCAGGCGACAGCTGATCGGTTGGGCCTGCCGCCGGAGCGCGTTATGTTGAACATCAGCAAATACGGTAACACCACTGCGGCGACGATCCCTTTGGGCATGGCCGATGCTATCGCTGAGGGACGCCTCAACAAAGGCGACCTCATTTTGCTGGTAAGTGTCGGGGCCGGCTATACCGTGGGGGCGGTGCTGGTCCGCTGGGCATTTTAAGAGAACGGATGATTCGAGCGCGTGCGAAAACCTTCATGCTGTCAGGATCGCGTGCAGTCAAGTCAGCGAAGCCAGAGGTCGGAAGCCAGATATCTTGGGTTGACGACGGAAGAAAGAAGAATTAGAAAGATGGCCAGGAATTGCTGAGTAGGCCTGCCGTTACAACTATCGCCCATGAGCTGCCCGCACCACGGAGCATTCGATAGCGGTTCAGATGGGAATGCCCGAAGTCTCGTCCGCGTTCATCCGTGTGGGTCAGCGTCCGCGTTCATTTTCCCCCTGAAATCTCTCAATACTGAACGGCGCCAGGTCCACCGAAGTCTGACCATTCACAATCAAGTCGGAGATGGCCGTTGCGGTGATGGGGGTCAGCAGAATCCCGTTACGGAAATGTCCGGTGGCGTACACCAGCCCCTCGCAAGACGAGCGTCCCAGAATGGGAAAATGATCCCGGGTGTTCGGCCGCAATCCGGACCATGCTTCCACCCATTCGCAAGAGCCGATGGCGGGCGCGTAATCCCCCGCACGGGCGAGAATATTCTGGAGTGCGGACACGGTGTTGGCCTTGGAGTAACCAACATCCTCCATGGTCCCACCGAGCAGAAGGCGCCCCTCGGGAAAGACCGCCACATATCCCCCTTCGTATCGAAGCGTATGCCGAAACAGGGGCTGCGGGCTTTTCACGGCCACAATCTGGCCGCGTGTGGGATACACCGGGAGCGACTCGCGGGTTCCCGTCTCCACCGCAGGCGACCAGGCCCCGGCGGCAAGCACCGTCACTTTCGCTGAAATCCTTTCGCGATCGGCCTCAACACCGGTGACATGCCCTCCTTCATGACTCAGACGATGGACCTGAATCCCCGTCCGGATTTCCACCCCCCTTTTTTTGAGGGCGGCTTGGAGTGCTGCCAGCCAGGCACGGTTATCGAGTTGATGGTCTCCAGGATAGAATAGTGCGAGTTTGATGGAAGATGAAAGGGCCGGCTCGGCGCTTTGGAGTTCCCTCCCCTGTAATCGCTCTACGACAAATCCCATTTTTTTTTGCCACTCGAAACGGGACTCGAGGGTCTTCACCTCGTGCTCATCCAGGGCCAGGAACAACGCCCCCTCGTTGCGGTAGTGCGCGCTCATCCCGGTTTCCGATTCAATTTCCCCAAGAAACTCGGGATAGATCCCGCGGCTGGCGATGGCCAGGCGAAGCAGCGGGGTGTCCTCCTCGGCCTCGGTGTATGGCGCCAGCATTCCCGCGGACGCGTAGGAGGCCTCGCGGCCGGGTTCGTTCCGCTCAAGAACCAGCACGTGCAATTTCTTCTGAGCCAGCTTCCAGGCAATGGACATGCCGATAATCCCGGCGCCGACGATGATCACATCCCAGTTCTTCTGATTCATGACGTTTTCCATGCGAACCTTCCTTCGATGAGTCTCTTTCAGAAACCACTTTAGAAGATTCCCGGAGTTGAATCAACCCGCGATGTCTTCCCAGCGACGGTTCCTCCTGATGGAGAAGCATTTTTCAGGGACCCATGAAAAACAGAGTGTTATAATCCACGCATCTTAGAAGGACAGGGCTCTCTTCCGGAGAGTCGTAACAATCAAACTTTCTTAAAAGGACTTCCCATGAAAAAAATGTTGGCATGCCTGTCTGCAGTAATCTTCGGGGTGGCCGTGATGACGTTCATTTTGGCCGCCCAGGAAACAAAACCGCCCAAGCCGCGCAAGCCCGGTGTCTACGCGGTATTTGATACCACGATGGGAACGTTTGTGTGCGAGCTTTATGACAAAGTGGCTCCGGAGACGGTCGCCAATTTTGTCGGCTTGGTGGAGGGGACCAAGGATTGGAAAAACCCCCGGGGAGAGTTGAAGCATGGTGTCCCCTATTACAACGGCACGACCTTTCATCGAGTGATCAAGAATTTTATGATTCAGGGGGGAGACATTACTGGGACAGGGACATTCAGCCCTGTTCCCAAATTCTTGGACGAGTTTATGGACACCATGAAATTTGACCGGTCGGGCGTGCTGGCCATGGCGAATTCAGGGCCCAACTCGAACGGAGCGCAGTTCTTCATCACCGTGGGTCCAGCGACGCATCTGAACGGTGTGCATACGATCTTTGGCCGCACGGTCGAGGGCTATGACGTGGTTGAAAAGATCTCCAAGGTTGCGGTGGACGGCAGCAGCAAACCCTTGACCAAGGTGGTGATCAACAAGATCACGGTTGACCGCGTGGCGAAGGGCGGAAAATAACTGCCGTTTCAACGGTTGGGAGATCCGTCACGGGGGATCGCCTTACAAGTTCTGCACCGTCTTGGGAATCTTTCGAAAATCGCTCACCACGGGGACGCCTCTGGCCTCACGCCGCAGTTCCCTTCCTGAATACTTCGTGATTCCGGTGAACAACAGGGCGTGCATCCCGGCGCCCTGAGCGCCCCGGATATCGGTACGAATGAGATCACCGATGTGGACCGATTCCTCCGGGTGAGCCCGGAGCTTTCGAAGAGCCAGGTGAAAATTGTCGACATGGGGTTTCGTGCGCCCCACCTCATCGGAAAAGACGCAGTGCTTGAAGTAAGGAAGAAGGCCGTCCTGAGCAAGGATGCGGCGGAGGACCCGGCCCGGGGTGATGCCGGTATCACAAA
The DNA here is from genome assembly GCA_041494885.1 of Terriglobia bacterium. GTDB lineage: Bacteria > Acidobacteriota > Terriglobia > JAIQFV01 > JAIQFV01 > JAIQFV01. The sequence goes on along the minus strand of JBGQBO010000054.1, from coordinate 24,877 downwards.
TAATGGCCAGCCGGTACTGCTCGGCAAGCCGGGGCACCGTCTCACGAACCCCCCGAATGAGCCGGGGAGGCGCCATCCGGGTGAAATCCTCGTACGCTCGCGAAAGGCTGCGCAACTCACGGGCCTGGCAGTGGACTTCCAAGTGGTTCAAGACCACCTGAAGGCGTTGCTCCGTGGTCAGGGACCGGTGCGACTTTCGCCACGACTCCTCGAAAAGGTTGTTCGCATGCTCCCACGCCGTGTGGCGCTCGGACATGGAAGCTCTCCTGCTTCTCGCCGCCAGGAACTCGGTGAAGAGCTTTCGACGGGCACGCTTTCTTATCTCCAGCGCTGTCTTCGAGTCGCGATAGAGCGTCATCCAGAAATCAAAGGTAATAGCCTTTAGCATGTTCCAGGTGAAGCCCGGACCCATCTCCATCAATCAGGTCGCGGGATGCTGGCACGAGATCCTCCAGTCGAACCGGGGCGATACCCGAGTCGACGCTTGAGTCATAAGAAACGCGGAATCGCGAGGAGCAAACATCACGGAAGGCTGAGGGTAAGCCCGAAGATTTTTCGAAGGTCGCTAGTCGGTCATCTTCAGGCGTTCCACCACTTCCCCCTGGAGGAGGTGTCGTTCGATGATTTCTGTGGCGTCTTCCTTGTTTTTCACTTGATACCAGACCCCCTCGGAATAAACGACCACGGTCGGCCCCTGATGGCACTGGTCAAGGCAGCCCGCGGCATTGATGCGGACCTTCCCCTTGAGTCCCCGCCGCGCGATCTCTGACTTGAAAAACTCGCGCAGTTCTTCGCTCCCCTTGTCAGCGCAACAACCCTTGGGATGGCCACTGGGCCGGCGATTCACACAAACGAAAACATGGTAATCGAAATGAGGCATGTGCGCCCCGGGGGTAGATCGCCGGCTTATTTCGCTATGAACGATTTCGTCAATCGGCGGTTCCCATAGTTGACGTTCAGATCAAACCCCTGTCCGGTCGATGCGAGATCGATCTTCATATGATCGAAAAGCGCGTCGACAGTGGAAAAGGTGACATCCTTCTTATAGACGACGTTTCCCTTGGGCGCCGGGGAGAAAACGTTTCCCGGCTTGACAAAGGGCGGTCCATCAAATTGCACCACCGAGAGGGTCATCGGTTTCGCGTCCTCACCGGGAACAATGATCAGCGCATACTGGCCGGGACCTAATTTTGACCCTTCCAGCGTCAGCGGGGTCTTCGTGTCCAGTTGTGCGAAAGGCCAGGTGCGTTCGCCGTAGTAGGTGCCTTTGGTGCCGTGTTCAATATACGAAAACGTGACTTCTCCCCAGGGGAAGTTCAAATAAGTCACCGCCACAGCCTCTTTAGTCGAAGCCAGGTCTAAGCTGGCAGTTTGAACGGTGGTCTGTTCCCGCGTCTGCGCTGGACCCACCTTTGCCAGGATTGCCAGTAGGAAGAACAATGCTGCAAATCTTTTCATATGCGAAAGCTCCATCGGTTTGATCAATTAGATTTTTTCGCCCCGGACTCGGCGGCGATTGACTTGGAAATTCCTTGAAAAGTGTCAGAAACAAATTTAAGGGATCGCGGGATCACCGACCGGGCGTAATCCCAGCCATGGTTTCCCGGAAAGATATGGAATTCATGCGGAACATGGCTCGCCGTCAAGGCGCGGTCCAGTGTCTCCGCTCCCACATTGAACCCAAAACGGTCCTGATCGCCGCAATCGAAATAAATCCTGAGGGGAGGAGGCTTCTTGTAGCTTTCTGCCAGCAGGATGGGGTTGTTACGCCCCCAGAATTCCTTGTTGATCGGGTTACCAAAGACGCGTTCGGCCAGTTGCAGCCGATACTGCATGCGTCGATCGGCACTTGATTCCTGGGGGATCTCCTCCAGAACCGCAGCGCTGTGGGCGGCAGCCACCGAGAAGATGTCAGGATGTTTCATCCCCAGTGTCAGCGAGCCGAATCCGCCCATGGAAACGCCCAGAATGCCTCGGCCATCACGGCGGGCGAGGGTTCGGTAGTCGGCGTCGATTTTGGGGACAAGTTCGTTGACGATGAAATCCTCGTAGCGCGATTTCCCATCGAGGGAATTGATGAAGAAGCTGGAGCCGCCGTTGGGCATGACCACGATCATTTCTCCGATCTCGTGATCCGTTTCCATTTTTTCGAAAATGGCGCTAACGCCGTTGCGTTCCCAGTCATTCTCGTTTCCAAACTGTCCATGTAAAAAATAGAGCACGGGATAGCGGCGGGTGGAATTGGCCTGATAGGAGGCCGGCAACTCCACGGCGTAGTTCTCCTCGCGGCCGAGGGCACTGGAGGTCAGCGATTTGTGCTCGATGAGGCGGTCACTGGGAACAAAGGAACGCGCCTGAGGGTTGAGCGGTACCTGGCTTTGGGCGGGCGGCTGCGCCACGCCGAGAGAGCTGGCGAGGAGCAGCACCACAACTCCGAATTGAACAACGAGGGCGATCCGGGAACATGCCGTGACACGCTGCTTTCCTGTCAGAGACCTCACCCCCCAGCGAAGAACTCTCATGATTGACTCGACCTTCTCCTTTTGGTGAAGGCGAAGTATAGGCGAATCCGAGGTGGTGCGCAACAGCGGATCATTCCGCGTTACAAAGTTTTACATGGAGAGGGCTGCTGAGGCGGCGGAAAGTCAGCGTTGCCGGCGCGTTCTCGGCAGGAGGTCGGCCCCGGAGCTCTCATCCTACTTCAGGTGGGCCAACATCGCCTTGAATTCGGGCGTGTCGCTGCGCCCTAGCAATTCATAGATGATCATCTCTGTGGAGCTGAGCAGCCCCCCGGCGTCCTTCATGCGGTCGAGGCCAATCTTCCAGTTGAAGTCGCTCCGCGAAGAAATCGCATCGGAAGCCACATGCACCTTGAATCCTTCCCGCACCCCGCCCAGCGCGGTTTGGGCCACACAAATGTGGCTTTCAATCCCGGCCACGAGCAATGTATTTCGACGGGGTTTGAGTTGCTTGATTACGTTTTGGAAGCCCGGGTTGTTGAAGCACCCGAATTCAGTCTTGTCGATGGGAAGAAGGTCCGGGGGAAGGGCCTCCCGGATGGCCGGGACGGTTTCACCCAGGCCGCGCGGATATTGTTGCGTGAACAAAACCGGGATCTTTAGAATTTTTGCGCATTCGATGAGCAGCTTCGTGTTCCGCAAGACACGCTCTTTTTCGAAGATTGCGGGAAGCAACTTTTCCTGAAGATCGACGACGACCAGCGCGCAGCGATCCCTTTCCAGGAAGGGGGCTACTTTATCAAACACCATGGGGACGGGATTTTCCATAACTACTCTCTTCCTTGTCATGTATTTCGTGCATTGTAGTGAAAGGGGGTGTTTAATGGAACTATATTTTTCGACTCCCCGGCAGTCGCGCCACGTGGGACTGCCGGGGATGCCCCTGTTGAGTAGTTTGAGGACTTATGTTATATCGCAGGGCATCAAGACGAGCACAGAATCCTGAATTGAACCACGAGAGGAAGCGGAGAGGGTTATGGACGAAACCAATTTTGTGGGTGTGTTCGGGTATGGGCGATTTGGCAAGTTTCTTTGCGAGGAGCTTCGCCGCGCCGCTTCCGGAAGCATTGGAATTCGGGTCTATGACCCTGTCGCGACGCGCGACGCCCAGGCTGCTCCGAAGTTTGCCGAGACCTGGTCGGCTCGAAGACCCTCCGTAAAGACCAGGTCCGAGATCGACTTTGTCTCCGCTGCCGAGGCCGCGCGGGCGGCCATCGTGGTCTTTGCGGTTCCAATTTCAGAATTGAAAACGGCCGTCCTGGCGGCCGCGCCGTACATGAGTGAGGGGGCCATCGTCATCGACACCTGCTCGGTCAAAATGAAACCGGTGGAGATCATGAAACTGCTCTTGCCTCCCAAGGTCGAGATCCTGGGGGCACATCCCCTTTTTGGGCCGGATAGCGCGCACGTGAACCGCGGCGTTCGGGGTTTGAAAGTGGTGTTGTGTCCGGTCCGGATCAGCCCGGAGCATACCTCGATGATTCGCGGTTTCCTGGAAAAGGTCGGCTTGAAGGTGATCGAGACCACGCCGGAGGCGCACGACCGGGCGGTGGCGGAATCGCAGGCGCTGTTCCATCTCGTGGCGCGTGCTGTCGAGGAACTTGAAGGCGGCAGCGAGGCTCCCCGGGAGATCATTACCCCGGGTCCGGCGAGGCTGTTCGAAGATTTGAAAATCCTCCAAAACGACACGGACCAGCTGTTTAGAGATATTCAGCGGGAGAATCCGTTTGCGCGGGAAATTCGCGAGAAGTTCATCGAGCGACTGGTAGAGATCAATCGCACGCTGAACGAGGACTGACGGGCGAGCGGCCCGTTTTTGGTGAAGGAGACAAGATCCCATGGCCCAGGCGGCTTCGTTCGAAGGGTTCAACAAGGATACCTTTCATCTTTTCCGAGACCTCGCGGAACCCGAGAAAAACAACAGGCTTTGGTTCGACGCCAATCGGCGGCGGTACGAGGAGAACGTGGTCGGAAGGTTCAAGGCGCTCCTGGAGGCCTTGAAACCCTTGATGCGACAGCTCAATCCCCAATTCGATTGCAGTGGAAAGACCAACGGAAACTTTTCACGCATCAACCGCGACATTCGTTTCAGCAAGGATAAATCCCCTTATAAGCTGAATTACTATCTGTACTTTTTCGACCAGCGCCGGGCCCGTGACAGTGACGGACGCCTTTACGTGGGGGCGAGTGGCGAAGGGCTGACCGTGGGTTTTTCAATTTACGGCGAATGGAAACGCCGGACCGGGGATGTGCTAGAGACGGTCTTGAAAAAGCGCATTCAGCGGGACGCTTCACTGCTCCGGGATTACCTGAACCGGCATTCCATCGGCCAGCGCTACCCGGGGTATTGGTACTCGATGGCGGGTAAGGAATGGACTCAGCATCGCGGTCTTCCCAAGGATTCCAAAGACTGGGACCAGTTGCTGGCCTGGATCGTGCGTCAGAAAATCGGGCCCCGTGCCGCCTGTTCTTCTTCAGTCCTGGGCGAGATTCAGACGATCTTCAAAGAGCTGTTTCCGCTTTACGTTTTTTCCGCCTCTTCCGAGCGGCAATGGCTGCGGACGTTCCATCGATCCGCGAAGTGAAAGGGACTTCGTTCTGCCCAAAAGCGCAATGACCACTTTATTACCTCATGTGTCGAAGACGGCAGGGGCTCGCATGCTGCTGTGGGTCGCGGGGTTGCTGACCCTCGGCCTCTTAGGGCCTCCACTCTTCGCGCAGCCCCGCCCGATCGATTGGCCCAAGGTGCAAGAGGAGGCGGTGGTGATATTACAGAACCTGGTCCGGCTGGACACGTCGAATCCTCCGGGACATGAAATCATCGCCGCCAACCAACTGAAGAAAATCTTTGATGAGGCGGGGGTTGAATCGTCCGTCTATGAGTCGACGCCCGGTCGCGGCAATATCGTCGCGCGGCTGAAAGGTGATGGGAGCAAGAGACCGGTGCTCTTGTTGGGCCACCTGGATGTGGTCGGCGTGGAACGAGATCACTGGACGATGGACCCCTTTGGAGGTGAGATCAAGGGGGGGCGCCTCTACGGCCGCGGCGCGGCGGACATGAAGGGGCTTGTTGCGGCGGAAGTGATGACCCTGCTGCTGGCGAAGCGATCCGGTCTGCCGTTGCACCGCGATCTCATTTTTGCCGGGGTGGCGGATGAGGAGTCCAGCAGTGAAGACGGCATTCAATTTCTGATCCGGAAGCACTGGCCGGAGATCGAAGCCGAGTTTTCATTTAACGAGGGCGGCCGGATTGAGCCCTTAGCCCGCACGGGAAAAGTGGAATGGGTTGGAATCCAAACCACAGAAAAAAGACCCTACAACCTCCGTTTGAGGGCACGCGGCACCAGCGCCCATGCCTCCCTGGAAACCCCCGATAGTCCGATCTACACGCTGGCTCGAGCCCTGGTCCGCCTTTCCCAGTATGAGCCGCCCCTCAAGCTCAATGAGACCACCCGAAAATACGTGGATGAGATCGGCAAACTCGAGCGTCTGCCTGAAAACTGGTATGAAAACTCCCACAAGGTGAAGCCGGGGGAATGGCCCAACGCCGGCCATGACCGCACCAGTCAGAACCTGGGGTTATACTCCATGCTTCACGACACCATCTCGCCCACCCTGCTGGCTGGCGGCTACCGAACAAATGTCATTCCCGCCGAGGCCGAAGTGAATCTCAATTGCCGTCTCCTGCCGGATACCGACGTCGTGACGTTCGCGGGCACGCTCAAGCAAGTCATCCACGAGGAGCAGATCGAGATTCAATACCCTCCGGATTCCCGTCCCCTCACGCCTCCTACGCCCTTTGCCACAACAGCGTTCAAGGCCTACGAGCGCGTGGTGAAAGATACCTATGGGGACACCGTTCCATTAATTCCAATCATGAGCACTGGCGCGACGGACTCTTCTTTCCTGCGGGCCCGCGGGATGGTCAGCTATGGAATCGATCCTTTCATCGAGGATCGTCCCTCCAACGCGCACGGAAACGACGAATCCATCTCGATCAAAGGGTTTCACGACGGAGTGACGTTTCTGTATCAAGTCATTGAGCAGTTGCAGTAGGGGACTTCAAGCGTGGAGGGTTCAATCTTCGACAAGAAATCTCCAGTCCCCGGGCTGGTAGGCCATCTGCTTGTCGAACTCGAGGGACGCTTCACGGGTCATTGGAAAAAACTTCCCCGAAGCTCTCGCATAAACTTCCCCGGCGTCGTTGTGGACTTCACCTTCTGCAATCAAGTAACGCGACTTTTTCTCTCGAAGGCGGGCCGTGACAGTGAGAGACTCTTGGATCGGCGCGGGATTCACAAACCGCACGGTCAGTTCCGCCGACACGAAGTAGCACCGGCGTTCGATGCAGGCGGCCCAGCCCAGGGCCTCATCCAGCAGACTGCATAAAATTCCACCATGCACCCTCCCCGGATATCCCCTCTGCTCAATGTCGGCTATCAGATTTGTCCGCACCACCCCGGATTCACAAGACCATCGGACCCCCAGGGCAGCCCGGTTGTGCTTGTGGTCGCCGCACACCACGCAGGTATCGTAGCTGGGAAGGTAGCGTCTCATGATAATTCTGGAACCGTGAAATGGTCCTCCAACTTTTGGGCGTGGAGTGTATCATGAAACTCAACCGGGCCGGCATTTCAGTACCTTTTTCTGGTTCACTACGACTTGGGATTCAGGTTGACGAATCGAGAGTAAAGCTCGGGACAAACAGGGAGATCACTTTGAACGGGGTGCGGAGCATTCCGATGAAGCTCGTCATTCCAGGCGGCTCGGGGCAGGTAGAGACGGTGCTGGCGTGAGCGTCTCACGGGGGGCGCGGGATTCGAGCTGAAATCCGGTTGAGAAGCACGATAAGAGAGTACCCAGCGGATTGAGTGGATATGGAAAGAAACCCAGGAGACCCGCCGTCCATCGTACTGTTTGACGGGATCTGCAATTTTTGTGTCGCTTCAATCCAATTTATCATCGATCGGGATCCACAAAAGCATTTCAGATTTGCCCCATTGCAATCCTCTGCCGGCCAATCCTTGCTGCAGAAGCACAACCTGAACACTGATGATTTCGATACGCTCATTCTGATCGAAGATGGAAAGGCCTACCATCGCACGACGGCGGCGCTGAGGATAACGAGGCAACTCAAAGGGCTTTGGCCTGCCATGTATGGATTGATTCTCGTTCCCCGGGCGGTTCGTGATCTGATATACAACGTTCTGGCAAGGCACAGGTACAAGCTGTTTGGGAAGCGAGACGCATGCATGATTCCGTCCCCTGAGTTGGAAAATCGCTTTATGACTTAAGTGTCCCGAACCGGATTTCCAGCTTCCCGGTACTTGAATCCGTGCGCCGTCGTCCATGCTCCTCAAAACGCCAGATCCCTTCTCATGAGCCTCTTGTTTAATTCTGCCAATGAAATTCGACCGGAATTCCGGACGATTGTGTTTTACATCTTTGCGTTTCTGGTGCTGGTCGTTACGCAGACGGTGGTGAAGCTGGCGGGGTTGGGCGACGGAACCGTCTATCAGGTTGCCGTTTACCCCCTCGAAGCGATCGGACTCTATGGCTTGAGCGTCATGGCGTTCCATGAGCTCGATCATCACTCCTCGGCCCCCCTTGGATTTCGGGACAGGAAAGCGGGCTTATTTGTTCTGGAAGGGATCGTAGGCGGTCTCCTCGCTATCACAATCGTTTTCTTCGGTGTGTGGCTTCGGGTGCGGGGAACAAGTGCGCTGACCATTCAGCCCGATGCCGCTCTCCATCGCGAGTTTTTGCTATGGATGGTCATTTTTTTCTTTGCCGCTGCGGTGGAAGAAATGGGATTCCGCGGCTATCCGTTTTTGGCGCTCCGCACTTCGTTGGGGAGATGGGGGGCTTCGATCCTTTTATCAATTCTGTTTGTCGCGGCCCATCCCAATTTTTATCCGTCGCCTGTGGCCATGATCTCCACAGGATTAGGGGGCATTGTCTTTACACAGATGTTTCTGCTGGCGGGGAGTTTGTGGCTCCCGATCGGCTTTCATTTCGGATGGAACCTGGGGCAAGCCCTGGTTTTTCCCCTGCACGGTCGCGCGGCGACACTGGTGACCGCATCGAACTTCAATCCCGCGGCGCTGGGTTTGACGGAGGGAGCGGAGCAATCACGATGGGCGGTGGCGGTGTTATTGCTCCTCACCGTCCTGGCTGAGATTCTGATCCGAAGAAAAGAAGCGGATTCTATTGGCGGGAGACGGAGGAATCTACTTCTGTCAAGTGAGTGAAAAGGATTCGTGCAAGGAGCCACAGGTCAGCAGAAGATTTTTCATTCATCAAGAATACAAATCCGGCTATAATTCGGGGCTCGTTTTCTCAAAATTTTGAATCCACCTGTCATGTCTGGACGAACGGAACCCATGGAGACGACTTTTTCTTCTCCCCGCTATCATCTTGCCCATCCCCCCTGGAGGCTCCTTATGAAACGAACGTTGCTTTTCCTGTGTCTCTTCAGCATCTTTGTGGCTCTCCCAACACTCGCGGCGCCACGCCCGTTCACGATTGACGATATTTACAAGATCAAGTCGGTGCGCGACCCGCAGATTTCCCCCGATGGAAAGTGGGTGGCCTACGTGGTCAGTGTCCCCAGCCTGGAGAAGAACCGCGGCAATACCGATGTCTGGCTGGTTCCCAGCGCCGGGGGTGAATCGCGCCAGCTCACCACAGCCGACAAACGGGATGACACGCCGCGATGGTCGCCGGACGGGAGGCAATTGGCTTTCATCTCGAGCCGGGGCGGCGATCCCCAGATCTACCTCATCGATATCGCCGGTGGCGAGGCGCGTCCCCTGACTTCCATTCAGGGGGGCGCCGACAACGAGGTTTGGTCTCCTGATGGAAAATGGTTGGCGTTTACGGCTTCGGTTTATCCCGAGTGTTACTCGACTGATTATAAAACATTCAATGACTGCAACAAGAAGAAGGATGAAGAGCGCGAGAAGAATCCGGTCAAGGCACGCGTGATTACGCGCCTGCTGTACCGCCACTGGAACGCCTACGTCGACGACAAGCGCTCCCATGTCTTCATCGTGCCGGCCGCCGGCGGGAACCCCATCGATATGACGCCCGGAGACTACGAAACCCCGACCTTCTCTCTCGGCGGAGGTGGGGATTTTGCTTTTTCTCAGGACTCCAGGGAACTGGCGTACGTCTCCAACCACGAAAAGAACGAGGAGTCTTCGACCAACTCCGATATCTTCGTCGTCCCCATTGGCGGAGACCCCACCAAAGATGCTGTGAAGATCTCCACCAGCCCGGGGGCCGATACCAACCCGGTGTACTCGCCCGATGGACGCTACATGGCTTGGAAGACCCAGGCGCGCAACGGTTATGAAAGCGATCTGATCCGCCTTGCGCTCTACGACCGCCAGACGAAGGCGACCAAGATAATCTCAGATCAGTGGGATGACTGGATCGACCAAATCCTCTGGGCGCCCGACTCCAAGTCCATCTTCTTCACGACCGAGTATCGCGGCAATGTGCCGCTGATAAGCGTTTCAGTGAACGGCGGACCGGTGAAGACGGTTCTGAGCGAACCCGGCTGGCACGAGGGGGTCGATGTCTCGGCCGATGGGAAATTCGTGGTGATGTCGTGGCGAGACACGGCCCACCCTGCGGAAATCTATCGCGCCGATGCTGATGGAAAAAGCTTTCATCCACTGACACATGTCAACGACGTCCTGCTTGCGGAATGGGGACTCAACAACACCGAAGAGCACTGGGTGACCTCCAAGGAGGGCGCGAAAATCCAGCTGTTCGTCGTGAAGCCCTTCCAGTTTGATGCGGCGAAGAAATATCCCACGGTCCTGATCATCCATGGCGGCCCGCAACAGATGTTTGGCAATGCCTTTCGCGCAGAGTACCAGGTGTACGCCCAGGCCGGCTTTATCGCCGCGTTTTCCAACCCACGGGGCTCGCCGGGGTATGGACAGAAGTTTGTGGAAGAGATCTCCGGCGACTATGGTGGAAAGGTCTATGACGATCTCATGAAAGTGACCGATTACCTGGAGACGCTCCCATACGTGGACAAGACCCGGATCGGTGCGACGGGCGGCAGCTTCGGTGGATTCATGGTGGATTGGATTGAAGGTCACACCGATCGTTTCAAGGCCCTGATCTCTCATGCCGGCCCATCGGACCAGGTTTCCTTCTTCGGGACCACCGAAGAACTGTGGTTTCCGACCTGGGATCTCAAAGGCACGCCGTGGACGAACTGGAACTCCTACGTGGACATGTCCCCGGTGAAGTACGCGCCCAATTTCAAGACCCCCCTCCTGATCACCCATGGGGAGTTGGATTACCGCGTCTTGATCGGACAGGGAGAGGAGATGTTTACCGCCCTCCAGAAAATGGGCGTTGAATCCAAATTCATCCGTATTCCTGATGAGGGACACTGGATCCTCAAGCCCCAGAATTCGAAGTTCTGGTACGAACAGCAGTTGGATTGGATGAAACAACACCTGATGAAATAGGAGTTTAATCGTCGCGAGACGCCCCAACAGAGGGGGTTTAAGATGCCCCAAAGGTCAAAATTGATGAGAAGAAAACTATTCATCGGTGTCATCGCCCTCGCGTTCTTTACAAGTGCCGCCTGCTCACGCCAGCCGGAATACGACGTGTTGATCGTGAATGGCCTGGTGGTTGACGGCAGTGGATCGCCGGGTATTCGCGCGGATGTGGCGATCCGGGGGGACCGCATCGTCAAGGTGGGCGATCTGAAGAGTGCGCGTGCCCACAAGACCATCGACGCCACCGGCCTTGTGGTGGCGCCAGGATTCATCGACATGCTGGGGCAATCGGAATTGATCGGCTTGGTGGATCCGCGCGTGCCCTCAAAGATCCACCAGGGCATCACCACGGAGATCACGGGGGAAGGCGAATCGATCGCCCCTTTGAACGAGGCGCTGATCAGGATCATGCAGCCGGTGCTCAACCATTATGCGCTCACGGTCGATTGGCGAACGCTGGGCGAGTATTTCACGCGCTTCAAAAAACAGGGCATGGCGATCAACCTCGGCACGTTCATTGGCGCCACCCAGGTGCGCGCCTACGTGCTGGATTCCGAAAACCGGCCGCCCACGAAAGAAGAACTGGAGAAAATGAAAACGCAGGTCGCCGAAGGAATGCGGCAGGGCGCGCTGGGGGTGTCCACCTCGCTCATCTATTCCCCGGCGATCTATGCCCAAACCGACGAGTTGGTCGCCCTTGCCAAGGTGGCAGCCCAGTATGGCGGGATCTACGCATCGCATATCCGCAATGAAGGTGACCACATTTTTGAGGCTCTTGACGAGGCATTCCTGATCGGCCGGGAAGCAAAAATTGGGGTTGAAATATGGCATCTGAAGGTGGCAGGTCAGGATATGTGGGGGAGAATGCCGGAGGTCTTGCAGAAGATTGAGAGCGCTCGTGCCAGCGGGATTGATGTGGGAGCCGATCAATATCCCTACATTGCCGCGGCGACCAACCTGGCGGCCTGCATGCCGCCCTGGGCACACGAAGGCGGAAACGAAAAGATGATCGAGCGGTTGAAAGAGAGGAAGTTGCGGAAACGTATCAAAAAGGAGCTTCCCGTTCGGAGCGACAAGTGGGAAAGCGAGTGGTTTGATGTGCGGGGCGCCCCGGGAATCCTCATCTCTTCGGTTTTTAATCCCAAGATGAAAGTCTACGAAGGCAAGCGGCTCGATGAGATCGCCAGGATGCGGGGCGAATCGGATCCGATGGACACGCTCATGAATCTCATCATCGAAGACAACGCGCACACCGGCGCCATTTACTTTTCGATGAGTGAAGAGGATGTCAAGGCCGCATTGAAAAAGCCCTGGGTCGCGGTGGACTGCGATTACGGCGCCTCTAATCCCACCGGTATTCTCGCTGACGAAAAACCCCATCCGCGCGCCTACGGAACGTTCCCCCGGATCCTCGGAAAATACGTACGGGAAGAAAAGACCCTGCCGCTCGAAGCCGCCATTCAAAAAATGACTTCTGTCGCCGCGCGACGCGTGGGGCTGAGAGACCGCGGGCTGATCCGGGAGGGAAACTTCGCTGACCTTACCCTTTTTGACCCCGTCCGCATAATGGACAAGGCCACGTTCGAGAATCCCCACCAGTTTTCTGTGGGGATTGAATACGTTTTTGTGAACGGGCAGCTCGAACTGGAACATGGAGAACAGAATTCCACCCGGGCGGGACGGCCCCTGCTGGGACCGGGTTATAAACAATAAATACAGACGCTGGACCCTAACACCCGGTGAAGCAAGGCTCATCAAACGGCACACCGGGATTATCGGAAATAGCGTGGCGAATGACACACACGCTTCCGTAAATGAGGACAAACTTTTCTTCGAAAGGAATCCCAATGACACTACAGGAAATCAAACTCCTTTTCGCTTTCAACTCCTGGGCGAGTGACCGGATCTTTGAAGCCCTCGCTCCCCTCTCCGCAGAGGATTATTTCAAGGACTTGAAGAGCAGTCACGGAGGCATCCATGGAACCCTGACCCACCTGGTCGGGGCTGAGAAGATTTGGTTGTCCCGCTGGGAGGGTAGCCCCGACAAAACCATGCTCAAGGCCGAAGAAATCGCTTCGCTTGCGGATCTGAAATCGACCTGGGAGAAGGTGGGTCGCGAGACCGCAGCATTTGTCGCGAAGATGAATGACAAAAAGCTGCTGGAAACCCTGACCATCACCACCAGCAAGGGAGACCAGTACGCGCAGACGTACCAGCAGATGTTCCAGCATCTGGTGAATCACTCCACGTATCACCGCGGGCAGATCGTGACCATGATGCGACAGGTCGGCGCCAAGCCGGCGGCAACGGATCTCATTGCTTTTTACCGGCAAGTGGGTGGGGCCGTGGCCGGGAGATGAATGCTCCGCAGAGGGGTCAACAGGAGGACGATTCGCAGTGGCGGATCGGCCCGAAAAACATCCGTTCTTCCATTTGAGACGTTGTCTTATAGGGACGGTGTCGGCTTTACCGCTTCGAACGGTTCGGAATGACGAAAACCGATCATAAAGTGACGCCGCTTTGCTTTGAAGCGGCCGAAGAGCAGGAGTTGATCCGGCGCATGCTCGAAGAGCGCGATCAGGCATCGTTCTTAAAGGTCTATGATCGGTATTCGCGACTCGTCTATAACCTGGCGCGCAAGATTTTGCGCGACGACTCTGAGGCCGACGAAGTGGTCCAGGACGTTTTCTGGCAGTTCTGGAAAAGCGTTGCGCAAGTGGATCTGACGAAGGGAAATCTTTCGTCGTGGCTGGTCACGCTGGCGCGGAATCGCTCCATTGATCGATTGCGGTCACGCTTGCGGCGATATGAAACCTTTAAGGAAGGTACATTGGATGGCGAACTCGATCGGCCGGCGGGCACCCGCCCGGAAATCTTCGCCGAGAAAATCTCCGTTCAAAAGGCGCTGGCGCAGCTATCGGAACCCCAGCGTAAAGCGATCGAGTTTGCCTATTACTGGGGGATGTCGCATCATGAAATTGCTGCGAAACTGGGTGAGCCCCTGGGGACAATCAAGACGCGCATTCGCGGCGCGTTGATTCAATTGAGAGGGGTTTTGGGAACAGCAGCGGACGGAGTTCCCGCGTCAGAGTAGCTATGGACTGCAAAGAAAGCAAAGAGGTCATGGGGTTGTACGTGATCGGTTCGCTGGCGGTCGAGGAGGTGCGCGAACTCGAAGACCACATCCAGCATTGCCCCACGTGCAGGGCCGAACAGGCAGCCAATGAGCAGGCTTATGCCCTGATGCCTTTTGCCCTCGATGGTCCCGCCCCTCCTGCCTCTGCACGCCGTGCCCTTCTGGCTCGACTGGACCAGGAAGAGAAATCGGACCGGCCGGTCGAGATCCACGGACTGAATTTTCTTTTCCGGCCCGCCTTTGCTTACGCCCTCCTGGCTCTCACAGTGGTAGTGATCTTGTGGCTTGGATTTCGAGAGCACCAAAGGTACTCCCGTCAGATAGAGGAAGCTCGCGCTGAAGTTGAGACACTCAAGGCCCAAATCGAACTCACCCAAGCTCAACTGGCACTGATTCAATCCCCTGATACGACCGTGCTCTCATTGGCCGGTCAGGCGGTTCGTCCACAGGCGTTTGGAAAGGTGTTTTGGAATAAATCCAGGAAAATCTGGCTGGTTTATGCCTTTCAATTGCCCGCGCCTCCGGCGGGCAAAGCGTACGAACTTTGGTTCCTCACCAAAAAGACTCCCGTTCAAGCGGGAATGCTTTCTTCCGACCCGCAGGGAAACGGATTTGCACAGGTTTCCATTCCCGAAGGGGTTGAACCCACCAACGCCGCGGTATCGCTGGAACCGGAACGAGGGGTGAGCGCTCCCACGGGCGCCATCTATCTGGTCGGCGCCTGATCAATTAATCATCTTCCTTGTTGATGAAATGGCTGAGTCTAGGCGTTTTGGAGATCCGGGAGGCAGCAATGTCATTATGAGATCCCAATCCTAAGTTGCTCAAAGGATGGAGCCTCCCAGGGGAAGTCGGCCTCCGCGGATTCGCGCCTGGAGTTTTTGCTTGTGAATTCTCGTGAAGAGGACTAAAACAGTTAAACCTGCGAAGGGTGGTCATGCGGTTCAAGGGTAGCGTTGATCCGCACGACTTCAAGGAGGCAACATTTGGAATCGCTACTGGTATCCTCGTGATGAGTTCCCCTGCCGCCCGACATCCCAAGCGATGACTCTTCGATTTGATCCTGAAACCTGAAAGAATTTCAGGTTGGACTATTTTTCAGCACAAGGAGAACGCATGAGTTTCAAGAGATGGAACATTATTATTTTCCTTATTAGCATGGTCGCTCTGCTTCTGACATCGACTGGTCTCAGTCAGGCACAATCCTCGGATTTCTTCATTCCACAGGTTGTGGATGGCGGTGGTTTTCGAACTTTGTTCACTGTAACCAACCTCTCCGCCTCGACCGGCGCACCGTTTTCGATTCAAGCGACGTTTGATCCCGCTTTCGGTGGCGGTCCTGGGACGATTCTGAGTATTCCAGGACAGACCGGCGGGCAGTCCAGTGCTGCGCTGACCGTTGCGCCGGGTGGACAAATCACAATTTCCACAATCGGGGCCGCCGGCGGCGTAAAGGTGGGTTGGGCAAAGATCAGTTCTTCTTCATCTGTCGGTGTCTCAGCGGTGTTTTTGGTCGTCGACGGAAACGGCAACGTGACGAGTGCGGCGGGAATTCTGCCGCAGCCTTCACAGGCGACGTTCACCGTCATCGGCATGATCAAAACCAGTGCAAAAACCGGAGTGGCGGTATTGAATCCGTCCGCTGTTGACGCGCATGCCACATTCAAATTGCTCGATACCAATGGTGCGCAGACCTCGACTGACAAGACCATAACGATTCCCGCCGGTACCAAGATTGCACAATTCTTCGATGAAGGATCCCTCTTTGTGGGTGTGACGAATTTTGACGGCTCAGTGGCCATCTCGAGTGACGTCGCCTTGCAAGTCTTGAGCCTGCGTCTGGATTTTCCCAGCGGGAACGTTGCCACGTTGCCGAATCTTCCCGGACGCACGGGCGTTCCGTTACAGCACGCCGACGCGACCTTCAGTTGGATTGACGCGACGCCAGCGGCGGGCGGGACCCGTATCTCCCTGGGGACCGATCCCAGGTCCACCGACGTAAACGGGCAAACGACGGCGATTGCCTTCCCGTTCCCCATCACCATGTATGGTAAAACCTATGGCAATACGCCTTTCGACCAGATGTTCATTTCTGAAGACGGCTGGGTGAGTATGGGAACTGGTTTCGCAGCCACGCCGACGGCCTTGCCCAGTGCGACCCTCCCGCCCGCCCTGGTGGCGCCCTTCTTCGCGGACTTCCATTACGACAGGACGAATACCAATGTGGGCGTGTTTGGACGTGTCGACGGGACGTTGCCAAACCGCCACTTCACCATTGAGTGGACTGACGTTAGTTTTGTGAATTCGGCGCTTGGGACGACTGCCCGGTTCGAAGTGGTTTTCTTCGAAGGAACCAGTGACATCAAGTTCCAATACCAAGTGGTCGGGAACAACCCGGGGGGTGCGGGCATCGTGGTCGGCATTCAAGACGACACGCGCACCCAGGCGGTCTCGGTTGACCGGTCAACGAATCCGCCCGGTGCGAACAAGGCCAAGACGTTTCAGTACTTCGGCGGTTCCAGCTACACGCTGGTTCAAAACTAGCAAGAGATCGTCGAGCCGCCTCGACGGGGTTTTCGAGGAGAATCTTGATGCGGTCGCGGGAAGTCCTCTCAGGGGGATTTCCGCGGACGCATTTTTTTTTGCGCGCGAGTGGTTTGGATCAGTAACCTGAAGTTAAAAACCGGGGCATTCCTTGACCTCGATTTCGAAATTGAGGGCGCCTGATGGGAGACAAGTTTTTCTCCGCAATTCGGTTGTGATGGAAAGAAGGATGCA
Source organism: Terriglobia bacterium (assembly GCA_041494885.1). Taxonomy (GTDB): domain Bacteria; phylum Acidobacteriota; class Terriglobia; order JAIQFV01; family JAIQFV01; genus JAIQFV01. Next base: position 7,913 of record JBGQBO010000054.1, on the reverse strand, counting down.
TATTTCTGTTCCACCATGGAACGGCCGGGGCCTTCGGCGAGGACGCCTCCCCGGCGTTCAGGTTGAATTAAGTCTTCTGGAGTGCGGAAAAAATTTTCAAGGACGCGGAATCGAACAGGTATTTCTTCAGAGCCCCTGCCTTGACCCAGCGACAGGGCCAGCGGTCGCAGCGGAGACCCGTTGCCTGGCCGTTCAATCGGGCTTCAAACACTTGCAACTTGATCCTGCGAAAAGTAATGCTCTGCTGCAGGCGGCACAGAAGATGACTGATGTTGAATTCTCTCCCAAACCGGGTTTGCAGCGAACGGCTGAGGAAGCTGGAGGAATCCTCCACTCCCCGCGTTCCCTTTTGCCCTTCGGGCAGGTCAAATTGTGGAAACTCCCAGAAATCGCGCATGAGTTTTTCGTCCCGCCGCTGGATTAGGAGGAAACGATTCCGGCTGTCGCGAACGACCGCAGCCAGGCGGTGGATGGAATGAACTTTCCCGGCTCCGTGGGACCGGGGGATGCTGGTCTCCAGATTCAAGTGGTAGGCCCGGCACAGGGACCTCACGGGGCACAAACCACATTGCGGCTGCCGCGGAAGGCACACCGTAGCGCCAAGTTCCATGATTCCCTGGTTGAAATCCGAAGGAGAACCGGGGGGAACCAGTTGCCCCGCCAGGAACCAAAGAGTCTTCTGATGACTGGCGGATTTGACATCGCCGTGCAGGGCCATGACCCGGGCCAGAACCCGCTCCACGTTTCCATCTACGACCGGATATCTTTGTCCGAAAGCGATCGAAAGAATGGCGCCGGCCGTGTATCGTCCGACGCCGGGGAGTGACCGGAGGTCCTCATAACGCTGAGGGAATCTTCCATCGTACCGGTTCACGATTATCCGGGCAGCGCGATGGAGATTCCGCGCGCGGCTGTAATAGCCCATCCCTGCCCACAAGGCCAGGACGCTCGACGGTGAGGCCGCGGCGAGCTCCCGGAGCGTCGGAAATTTCTGAAGGAAGTTCCTGTAGTAACGAAGCACGGTGACGACCTGTGTCTGCTGAAGCATGATTTCAGAGACCCAGATGCAATAGGGATCGCGCGCGCGCCGCCAGGGCAAGTCGCGATGTTCCCTTCGGAACCAGCGCAGGAGTTGTCTCCGAAATGGAGCCAGAGGAATGGAGGTATTTGAAGTGATCAGATCAGACTTTCTGCGCAACAGATTCCCTGCTCTTCTTGACGCCCTCTCAGCCGCCCGGACTTCCGAAGTTCCGGGCGTGTCAACACGCATTAAGGAGGAGTCCCGCGAGTCAACCCCTCGTAATTCTGCAAGGCGACCACCCCCGACGACCGGATGGTCCCATTTACGATCGTGGTGATATCTTAGCGCGATTGGTTGTGAAGAACAAAGCGGGTGAAAGTGCGGCAGGGACGAGCGGTCAGGAAAGAAACACATAGCGGCCCGGGCCCGCTGTCCGGCGCGGTGGGAACCCGTGCTCAACATGGATCTCCGCGAAGCCCTTGGCCGGAGAACACGTAACGGCGGACTCGTTATACAACAAGCTTCGAGCCCATTTCAGCGCCAAGAGATGGAATTCAGCGAAAGAAGATTTGTCAGTCTCGAATATTCTCACTCGAAGCGCTGCTCCCGGATGGAATGGCCGCGCGAGTCCGTCTCACAAGCCGCTCCAGCCCCGGTAAAACCAGAGGATCCCCAGCAAGGACGTCAAAATGATGCTCAAGGTCCGGGATCCGGCCAGGTAAGGCGTAAGATGCTCCACCCGTTCGGCGAGTTCCTCCTGGTCACGGACGAGATAGTCTTCCCCATCGAAGAGGAATATCCTGCCTTCCTCATGCATCCCGAGAACACCGCGGTAAATGGACAGGGAGATCCAGATTGCTGCGACCACCTCCCAAATCGAGAAGACCCCAAGGAGAAGCGAATAGCTCTTCATGGCAACCTCCGGGTTGGTGATGCCTTAAAGAATCCTGACAGAAGTGGTGTTGTCTCGCCCACATTCTGTCGCCAATAAAACCACAAGAGGGGAAGGATGAAGGGAAGCCGCTGCCCTTGCAAACAGTGAATTCATCAAGCAGCCCGATTCTGATTTCTCAACATTCAGTATCAGACCGCAGCGGATTTTCCCAGGCCCGTCCAAATGGACTTCAATGACCTCCTCATTTGGACAAGCTGAGGATATCAGCGAGCCTGAATCTCGTTGTGATGGGCATCACGGGACACCCTGAAAAAAGGGTTTTAGAGACTCGCTCCAAGGGAAAGGTGTTCGTTGGGTGTAAGAGGAGGCGTCAGGGCAGGGGGGAAGCGCTTTCTACAGGAGGGGAACCCACCAGGGCACGACATCCACTCAGGACGTACGGATGAAGATTGTGGCCCAGTGCCGTGAGGACCGCGGGCAGAGTCTCTACCTTTTTTATTGCTTCGCTGAATCGTTGCGAGAGAGCCTCCTCATTTTTTGGGCGGCTTGGAGGGGCGAATCTCGACCCGGCTGGGCAGGCTGCGCGCCTGATGACGCAGTAAATCCAAGACCACCTCGGCGACATCCTCGGGCTGGAGCTGCCACGCCTTGGAGGCGTCGGCGGTGTCTCCTCCGAAATCCGTGTTGACGCTCCCGGGCATAATGTAGCTTACGCGAATGTTGTCGTACCGCACCTCTTGCATGAGCGCCTCGCTGAACCCGATCAGTCCGAACTTGGAGGCATTGTAGGCGGCCGCTTTCGGGAATGCGTTCTTCCCGGCCAGGCTGCCAATGTTGATGATCCAGCCTCCGGTCTCCTTCATCCGGGGGATCGCTTCATGACAGCAGTAGAACACCCCTGACAGATTGGTTTCGATGACCTCCTGCCATTGATCGGGGGAAAGATTTTCGACGGGCTCGAAGATTCCAACACCGGCGTTGTTAATCAGAATATGCAGCCCTCCGGGGGAGGCGGCCGCGTCGGCAATCATTTCGGCCACCAGGTCGTGCTGGCGCACATCACAGACGAACCCGCGAATACGCGTGCCGGCCGATTTCTTCAATTCCCCGATGACTTGGGTTACGGCGTCGCGATGGCGCGCTGAAATAGTGACCGAGGCGCCCTCACGAAGCAGGGCTTCGGTGATGGCCCGCCCGATGCCCTTGGTCCCGCCCGTGACCACTGCTGACTTGCCGTCAAGAAAACCCACGGTTCCCTCCTTGGATGACCCGGACATCCGAAGTCTTCAAGGCTTCGGAAGTCTGGGGGCTTGTTCAAGATAAAATGCCTGAGGCGTTGATCTTTGCACGAATCGAGCAAAATTTTCAAATGAAAGACGAACGAGCCTGTTGCTCGATCCTGAGGACGCACGTACAATCACACCGATTCAATAAATTCGAAACTTTAGATTAGGAAACCATGAAGTGAGGAGGGTGAGGCTTAACGGAAGGGTCTCTGAACCTTCGTCTTCCCGGGTGCCGCAGACATGCCCGCTGCGGCGGGCATGTCTGCGAATTCTGAAATCGACCAGTCCACACCTCTTCGTCTCATCCTGTTCAATCCTTCGTCGACGATATCGCTGAAGAGGTGATGCCTGCGCCACCCGGTCCTTATATTTATGTTGGTTTCAGGCCTTTTTGCAAAGCACCCAACTTATGCAATTTAGCCCTGTTGGGTTCCGGCTCGTCCGGGTTAGGAAATTGAGAAGCACGGTCGGGACACGATAGTCCCCTTTGAGGGGACTTGCCCTAAAACAGCCCGCCGTTTCAGCGGCGGGAGCGGGCGAGTAGGAAGTCCTACCCCGATTCATCGGGGTTGGTGGCGGAAACGTCGGTCGTTAACGGCCGACCCGGGTATGAGGTCAACCCCGATGAATCGGGGTGAAAAATCCAGGGAGCGTCTCTTTTCCCGCGGGTAAACCGGCGGGCTGTACGCACTCAAGCCCCCCTAGGGGGGCTGTAATTCAACATCTCTCGTTCGCAACCGCCATGCATCTATTCATTCCCACATCCTCCGGCCAGCTCGAAGCCCTGTTGACCGAACCGAAAATGCCCCAGCGAGATTGGGCCTGTGTATTGTGTCACCCCCACCCGCAGTTTGGCGGAACCATGCACACGAAAGCCATCTTCCGTTCGGCGCGGGCTCTCCAGGCCTTGGGGATGGTGACGCTTCAATTCAACTTTCGTGGAGTAGGTCAAAGCGCGGGCGCGTATGACGAAGGGCGAGGAGAGAAGGACGACGTTCGCACTGCCATTGACTTTCTGCATACGCGTTTTCCAGATACGAAGCTTGCTCTGCTGGGTTTTTCCTTTGGCGCCTGGGTGGGGCTTCAAGTGGGCGCCGAGGATGAGCGGATCGTTCAACTAATCGGCATGGGAATTCCTCTCAGTATCTCCTCATTTTCATTTCTTGCCGCGTGCCCGAAACCAAAACTGGTTATTCAGGGGTCACGCGACGAGTTCGGATCCCAAGATAACATCGAGACTTGGTATGAGACCCTGTCGGATCCAAAGAAGCTTGTCCTTGTCGAAGGAGCAAACCATTTGTTTGATAGAAAAATTCACGAGCTCCAGAAAGCCATCGTGGAGTATTTCAGGGAGCGTTACACGATGAGCCCTGTCAATCCACTATGAAAGTGAGAACTTTGGGTAGCTGACACAAACGCAAATTGCTCGCGGGATGTTCCACCTTGGCTTTTATCCAAGGTCCCTCTCCGCGCCGGTCCGCGTTCGTCCGTGTCCAATGCCCTACTTTCGAAAATTTTCCGGGGCTAAGGTGCGGTTGAGCACGAGGCGCGTGAAGACGAGCGATTCTGCCAACTGGCCGGCGATGTAGCGATCGATCCGGAACGGGAATTTAACAGTCGCGCCGGGATTTCCAGCCTTGGCCGCAGGCTTTCCCGAAAGCGGCTCAGGACTCGTGAGGGGGACGTCCCGGTAATCAGAAAACTCGTAGACCTCGGTGAGCGCGACGGGTTGATTTGAAAACGGATCCGTCGCCGTATCGTAATCAAACTCCATGCGCGTAACCAGTGAGGTGGTGTCGTCAATGTAATAGCGTGTGGAATGCCCCTGCGAGGCGCCTTGAGGGCCATGACCGTTTCCGGGTGAATCGGCGACTTCAATTACCTTTCTGTTCCTGGCTGCCTCAAAGGCCGGAGTGGGATGGGATAGGTCACGGCCCCGCGCAGCGGGGCTTGCATTCCCGTTGTCGTTGCCGTTATCCGCAGTTCCATTCGTGGCCTGCCCCTGTGCAGTAAACTTGTCGGTGAGGTCTGCGAGGTTTTTCCCGTGCTTCCGGAAATTGAACAAAGCCTCCAGGGAGCGCTCGGTTTGGGATTCAATGAAGCGCTGGACATGGCCTGCGGCCTTGGTGCTAAGGGGGCCGGCCGAGTGCCACTGGTCGTTGCCATCGGTTCCCTCGCGCGTGAGGACCCTCTCGGGCGAGCGAGGATTGGCAAAAGAGGATTGCAGTACTGTTGACCCATCGGTAGATGCCTCGGGCGCCTTGAAAATGAGTCGCTGGAGCTTATCGCCCTTGGAGCCTCCTCCCGCAGGATCAGTCTGGTGAACCACGGTCACCGGAAACGTCTCCTGGGACTGGCGGGTAGCATCGTCATAACGATAAATGGTCACCGTCCCACTGGCCACCCACGTCTTGACCGCGCCCTTCTGCCAGCCGTCGCCATGTGCTCTCGCTGCGCGGTCGACATGGACTGCGGAATTGCCTTGCGCCAAACATGTCATACAGGCAGATGCGAGAAAAATGATCATGCCCGCGAAACGAGCACTACCGCTGGTCGCCTTTGCAACGCTCTTCTCATTCCACATTTTCTGCCTCACAATTCAGTTGTTTTCCAAATTTCGTGGCTTCTTGATAAGTTCCTCTTACCTGTCACCAAACTTAGCCAAGGCAATCTCTGCGCCGTGCGCCGTCAGCTCAACCAAAGAAGCGCTCCATCCTACTCTTTTCGGGATGCAGTCACATCTCAGAAAACCGAGTGATTTGTTGAATGCGTCAGTTTGCCCCAGTTTTTGTTTTGGAGCCTCTCCATCTCTTTGGCAATCGTCCCAATTTCGAATGAGGACGAGAAGGCTTAATCAGTGACGCCCTCATGGAAGGGTCGAATTCCCGTCGAGTTGGAATGTGGTTACTTGAAGTCCTACTAGGCGCCCGTCTTGAGGAGCTAAAGGTCAAATCGTCTCCTAACCGGGCGGGAGCGTGCTTTGTCAGCGAGAGATTTCTCGACCAAACTTCTTCAATTCATCCAATTGGCTGAATTCGACAATCTTACGAACCTCCTCGAGCCTTGATGAATCCAGTTCCAAGGCCTCCTTGAAAAACTCCTGCGCCATTCCTGACAGATCCTGGGGCGGTTTCAAGGTGGCCAATGATGCATCCTTCTTCGTACTGCGACTGTACGCCTGTTCAAGCGGGGACCCCAGCCACGCCTGTTGCTTTTGTATCGCTTTCTCTCCCACCCTTACCAGAAATTCTGCCAGCTCTTTGCGGTCGACCAAAGAAGCCAAGTGTAGGTTAGACGTCTCGCGAAACGCTCGCGGTTTATTTGGGGAAGCTGCGAAAAGTACACGGTCGAAGTTGTCGCGCATAGGCTCAACGTCAAGGAAAACTAGATAGCCATTCAGAAGCGATGAGTATTGTTTCGATTTCTGAGCTACGCGTTCGAGACAATCAATCACTTCGACAGGTCCAACCGGCTCCCTGAAAGATTTTAAATACTCCTCACTTGCGTTTTCCCAATCCTCCATCATTTCGTACGTCGATGCCAAGAAGCTATGAACAGTTGGATATTCCGGGTTAAGCTTTTGGACGATGCGCAAGTTGCGGATCACTTCATCCAAATTGGAAGTTGATGCGGTTCTTGCGATTCCGAAATAGACGTCAGGGTTTGTTGGATCAAGCTCGCGAGCCTTCTGATAACTCTCCCCCGCTTCCTTCCGCACCAGACGGGATTGCTCTGCTTGGTGCGCATTGCTTAAGCGAATGTATTTCTCCCAGAGGACTCCACCCAAGACAAGATATACTGCTGGAGATTTGGGGTTCAGCTTAACCGCTTGTTTTATGTATTCCACTCCTTTGTCAAAGGCGAGTCCTCTGAGTTCTTCCGTCGGGGCCCCGTTATCGGACCCCTCATATCCATTCCTGTTGCATAACCAGGTCCCTTTTAAGAAGAGCTCCAAGCCTTCTTCGCTGAGAGATGGATAGAGTACGGCATGAGCCTTTATGACCTTTGGATCACGCGCATGTTGTTCAGCTCGACGCTCCTGCTGCTCTAATGCCTCTTGCCGGTCCGCGTCTCTCAGGTTCTGTGCAAGTGACAGTTGCGGGGCGAGGGTAGTTGTTGTAAGAAGAGACAGCGCTAGGATGTCAAGAAACAGGTTTGCACAGAACTTTGATTTTTCATGAGCCGGCATAAGAGCCCTCCATTCTAACGATGCATAATTCACCAGCTAATGTGGACATGGTTAGGTAACCCCCCCTCGCCCGTACAGAGTATCGGGCCTGTAAGATTCTCACAGATCGCACGTGTTCCCGGCCGAGCCTGTGCAGCCAATACGATTAAGCCCCACGTGTCAAGTTCAGTGAAGTTCTCTGGGAAAGTGTCTGGTTTCAAATCAAGTGCCCTGCCGAATTGATGGTCGCTATTGATAACGTTGCTGTAAATTTCATTGTGCTCCGGGTTGCGAAATCCTGAATTTACATGGAGCCCGAATGTTAGAGTTTGGTCGTGGGCAAAATCGCGTACCAAAGAATTGTAATTTGCCAAGACCTGTTCTGCAACGGAAGCCATTCCTCCGTCAAAAGTCTTGGGGTCGCATCTCCACTATCCACTTTTGGTATCCGCTTTAAGGACTAACCGGCATTTTCAACAGGCCCGCTGGGGTTGCGTTTCCATTATCTCTAACTGGCATTTATCTTAAGGGGCGATCGCCATT
>JBGQBO010000053.1:0-34676 GCA_041494885.1 Terriglobia bacterium | reverse complement strand
GTCGGTAGCCATGCTGGGAATGGATCCAGGCGCCGGTGCCCCGTAAGGGCCGTCTTCAATAGCCCAGGGCATCGCCCTGGGACCGGTGGCCATTATTTATCATTGGCCTTGCCCTGTAAGGGCAATCTTGTCGTGACGAGACCCCCATTGTGGGAATCTGGGATGATGCATAGATCGAAATCTTAACTGCATGGGCGAGGCATCAAGGCTCCTTGCCCCGTAAGGGCCGTCTTCAATAGCCCAGGGCATCGCCCTGGGTTTGAAATGCTTGTTGAATCCCCCGAACCCTGAAGGGGTTCCACAAAACATACCCTGTTGTCTGATAACGCCTGGGTGGGGTCACCACAAATCGGGGGGCTACATTAACCCCGGGCCATCCGCTGAGCCAGACGTTGGGACGGCTCTTGCGGGGTCACCTGGAATCTTCGATTCTTAGAGAACCCCTTCAGGGTTCCTGGCCAATCCAAAATGGGACAGATACCCAGGGCGATGCCCTGGGCTGATATAGACATCCCTTTCAGGGATGGAGTCCCTTGTTCCACCAGCGGTCTTAACTTAGTGCCATTTGGGACAGTCCCCATAGTCCTTCGAAGATTCGGCGCCGTGTAGGCTGCACCTAAACCATCCCCTGACTGCCGTCGGGGGATTGATGCTCCGCGTGGCTGGTATGGATTCCTAATTGCTTGATAGGAACACTGGGGTGGCCTCCAGAGCGGGTTTGGGGGCCCCGAAATTTACACCGAATGGCACGGCCGCTGAGTTGGACACAGGCTCGTCGCTCTTCCCCTGTGCCAGGCTGAAGTGTTTATAAAAGAACGGATTGAGCGGCAGCCTGTTCACTGGCTCATCGCGAGGAATGGTTTCATTACTCGAGATATTTTCAATCTTCTTCAGGTAACCTTCGGGGTCAAATCAGCGAAGATTTAGTTTCAGGAATCGGGAAAAAATACCTGCATTGAAAAGATGACGCTCTGAATCAAACACCGGGAGTCGCCCCACCTGAGGTGTGGAAATCCCTGTTCCGGCTGAATGTCTGACAAATGAACGACCCCTCGGTCCATCAGGATGCGGAAAGGAAGGGACAGACACCGACTGTGAAGCAATTTCGTGATTTATGAGAATGAGGTGTCAGTCCCTAATTTCATCGACCTGTGATGCGTGTCACCCCATGAAAGGAAGGGTGGATTTAGGCTTGCAAACCGTGCCGGCTCTCTTCAGTGGAGCCGGGGTCGACGGTCAGGGCGATCCATGTGGACGCAGGTGAATCCGGAAGTCCATAATTACAGCAGGAACACTCTGGAAGGATCGAGGATGATGTTCGATCGTTCAAATCATTTACGGAACCCTGAGATGAACTCATTCCTACACCCTATGCTTCGCCCCCTGGTGATTCTGACCTTCCTTTTCGGTGTGCTCATACCATGCACCATGACTGCGGCGGGTGAATGCACCAATTGGCAGACCTCGCACCCTTCATGGATCTGGTGTGATGATTTTGAGGATGGAAGCACTCTCCCGAGCAAGTATTATGACTTTACTCAACAAGGCGGCAGTCCTGTCCTTTCATCTGGGAACGGATTGGCGGGAAGCATGGGAGTCCGGTTTATCTTCGGTAGTGGGGCCACTGGTGCCGGGTACTTCAAGCGCACTTTCGGACGCAATCCCGCGAACTGTCAGAGCAATTGTTCGAATGATTTTGGGGAAATATACGCCCGGATGTATTCCAGGACTCAGACAGGCTGGCAGACGACGGGACAGGCGAAATTTGAGCGGATCACGAGTTTTGTGGATTCGAATTGGTCGCAATCCATGATTGCCCATCTCTGGTCGGCCGATCCTCCCAACAGTGCGGACCTTCAACTTGACCCCGCCAGCGGGGTTTCGGGTGGAACTATCGTGACCTCCGGATGGAATGATGTCGCCCATTTCAATTGGTTGGGAGCGTCACGAGGACCCACGGGGATCTTTGCCCCGGCAAACGCGAATACATGGTATTGTGTGGAGACTCATGTAAAATTGAACACGCCTGGGCAGTCCGATGGAGTCTTTGAATTCTGGGTCAACGGCCATCTGGAGGCGCGACAGACCAGCCTGAACTGGGTGGGAACGTACACGGCGTACAAGATGAACGTATTCTCGATTGAAAGTTATATTGGCGACGGCTCCCCCCGGGCCCAGGAGCACTACTTGGATAACATGGTCATCTCAACGCAACCCATCGGCTGCCTGGCAGACGGCTCGCCTTTGGCTCCGACAGGTTTACAGGTTCTGTGAGAATTGCACTTGATCTTACGTCTTAATAATTGAGCGTGAAGGATAAGGTGGAGGGTGAAGATAATGAAAAGCTCGACCGGTCTTATAAAACTTCTTGTAGGAATGACGTTGGTTCTATTGCTGGTCCCTGGTTTGGCCTTGACGGCAGCAACCTACTATGTGGCTACAAACGGAAACGACAATGCGGCAGGAACCATTGGTGCGCCTTGGGCATCAGTACTCAAGGCATTCCAGACTGCCAACGCTGGGGACACGGTTTATTTTCGTCAGGGAGCCTATACGGTCACGGAAATTCACACGTCAAGCTATCATAACGGAACTTCCGGAAGTCCCATTACCTTCATGTCCTATCCAGGAGAAACGGCCACATGGTCATCTTCCGTCACCTATCCGAGTGCTGCCATTTGGCTCGACATGAATTACGTGACTGTAAAGAATCTCTCCTTTACTTGTCCGACAAGATTTTTTGCATTGGCCTATGATTCAGGGAGTGTCGTCGGATTCACAGCGGACGGAAATACTTTCACCATCGGGTCGAGTGCAACCGATAACTCTGCTGCCATTCAGATTTATCCAGCAGCAAGCACGATCACGATTACCAACAATCGCTTCATTGGTCCCGGTCAAAATGTCACCATCTATCAGAACGCCATTCAAGCCTTTAGAACTCAGCGTTTAGTAATTAGGAATAATGAATTCAGCGGGTGGTCCATTGGAATTTTCATGAAGCACTCGAACGTGCTTTCGGATACGGGTTGTGATTGGTCATACAACTATTTTCACGATAACAATTTCGGCATAAGTTCCACCTGCAACTACTGCAAGATGGAGAACAACATCTTCAAGAACAGTAGTAATCACCATATCTACATGGATGACGATGGCGGATCGGGAGATGGGGGGCTTGGTGGAGAGTATAATACTTTCAATCACAACACGCTCATCGGCGGAGACATGAATTGGCAGAATCAGGGGAATGGAACAGCTTACTTTTGGACGGGAACGAATAATGTCTTCGTCCAGGAATCTCAACTGGCTCAATATACTTCTGATGCTCTTCACTATTCTGGAGACTACAACTTATTTCCAACAGGAAACATGGTTATTCACAATCGGATTGATTATAGTCTCACCGCCTGGAGAACATTTCTTGGGGGATGCCCAGGAACGAATCGAGACTGCAACTCAATAAGTGGAACTCCCACTTTCGTGGGTGGATCGAACCCATCGACCAATGCAGGGTTTGCGCTAACTTCTGGAAGCACTGGCCACAATGCCGCCAGTGATGGCACGGACATGGGAGCGAATGTGAGTCTCGTTGGGGTCCAGGCAACTTCGGGCGCCCCGAAAATTCCGTCCGGCGTGGCCGTTCACTAGGAGTCGTCGACTAGGCAGGTTTTCCAGCTTCTTTCCTGGAGGGCGTTTCTATTTGAGATAGCAGTTCTTCACACTTTGCTCTTCTCTCGAACCATTCAGCGGTTCTCTCTCGCTTCAACTCGATCATCTCTTTGCGCAGTTGCGCTCTCTCTCGAAGAGCGGCCTGGATTTGTGCCGCCAGGTTGGCAGCGCTATTGTCGGTAAAAAGCGCCCCCTTAGAAAAGTACTCCTTCAGCACTTTTTTATCAGACACAACTAATGGCTTCTCTGCGGCCATGGCCTCATAGCCCCCACAGACCAGGCAATCTTCACGAGTCGTCAAGTCGATAACCACATCAACCAGGTGCAGAAGTTGAATGTACTGATCTTCGGGGAGATAACCCGTCAGGACGACATTTTCTGGAAGTTTCTGTAAGAGGTGCTTCTCGAGCCCCCTCGGGTTCCCGGTTACAAATACCGCGATGCTTTTGTCTAATTCGCGCGCCGCCTTGAAAACCTCCTGGTACGGTTCATCCTGACCGAAACTACAGATGAATAGGACATTGAACTCGCCTTTCAGGTTTTTCCCCTCCCTTTTAAGAAAAAATGAAGGGATGGGATCGGTCAGAACAAAGGCTGAACCGCCGGCTTCTTCCACGTGCCGCTTAAGGTTGTCATTGGTGACAATCGTCAAGGTGGCCTTTCGGAGGACATGCACAGCCACCCTGTTCGCCCAACCCCTCTGTCCACCCAAAGGAAACAGCCCAGCATTGTGGGCGTCTATCACTACAGGAATTCCCGTTGCTCTTCCGTAAGTGACCGCGAATAACGCCAGAAGCAGCGACGGGTTTTGGGCGAAAATCAGGGTCGGCCGCTCCTTCACAAAGGTCAGGATGGTCTTGAAGAGACTGACACCATACCTTAGGAGTCTGTTTCCTGTGAATTCAAACTCGAACAACGTCGCCCCCAACGCGCGACTCAGTTCCCGATTCCGACGCTGATTCTCCCAGGTTATCCAGACTCTATTTCCGCCCATAGGATGTGAGTCCTGAACTCCATTGTAGCGAAGCTCCACAACTCCATTTAGTGCTTGCAGTACTGACTCAAATCTCTGTTCAACTTGCGAAACCGCACCTCATCTTCCGGATCAAAGTACCTTGATTCGGGGGAGCTCGCTCTCGCAACGATATCCTGTGTCCACGGCTCACCAGCATCTAGTGCGCTCTCTTTCAAGAATGCATTCAATTTTTCAGTCGTCACCAAGCACGATATGTTTTCAAGCGCCCACTTTCTTGGTTGGTACAATCCTGGATTATTGCGGAGGTGCATGATTGCCTCGGCCAACTCATGGGAGGTCGCATGCATCCCCGTTTTGGAGTTGATGACTTTGTTTACCCCTCCGACGTGCTCCTTCAACAGAATGACAGGTACATCGCAGAATAAACACTCGGCGAGTGCGCGATTGCTTCCTTCCTTCAGGCTCAAAAGGATCCCCATCTTGGATTCTGCGGTTACTTTCATGACCTCCAGGTATGGAATCCTCTGATAAAATGTAAGTTGTTTCTCAACCCCAAAATACTTTGCAAGGTCCTTGATATCGTCCATTGTTCGGCCTTCCCATGGAACCCCAATCAATGCCACTTTTATGTCACGGGAAAGTTTTCTTAACGAACTGAACAAGACATGATGTCTTTTGGACCATCCCCAGTGGGAATTCATCACAAGATCATACTTCTTCTCAACGATCGACCCCCTGCCCTGGTCGTAAAGCGATGGGTTTACCCAATCGCTCGGACCATACGGCAAGGGTTTCAAATTCGTCCTCAACCTTTTTATAAACTCGTAGTCACCCGCTTCAGGGCTAAGGATATACACGTCATCTTTGAAGACCGTAAACTGCAGGATTTCATCGCTACAGTACCCCGACCACGATGGTTCCAGGACTAATCTGTAATCCCGAAGAAGTGCCTCCATGCTGAATTGCCTAGTCAACGCCGTGAACAACTCGCTGAACATCACCAAGAGAACACCCTTTTCCGAACTTGGCCTGGGCGCCTTAAGTACCATCAGTCGGTTTCCAAAGTACTGTTCTAATTTTACTGTCGGCGGAAGGTCGAATTTCTCTGATGCATACGGCAAGTGTCGCACAATAAAAGGTTCCACCAGAAGTCTAAGCCGTTTTCTTCGAGTCGATCTGTGGACTTGGCTGAAAAGACTAAAAGCGCTTCGATTTCTATGGAGAATCCGATTCAAGTACCCGATCAGGAGCAGGACTAAAAGAATCAGGTCGAGGACAAACAGATTCTCCTTCAATCCGTGATAGATTAAAGAAGCTACTACAGCAAACCTGTTTCGGCCATTTCCCTGGCTCAAAGTTGTCCCTCTTGTCCTAGATCCGCTCGAACAAAAACTAAAATCTCGTGTGCTCTCCGAGGCGTCTTTTGATGAAGATATCGCTGCTTATTGCTCGACATAACTAAGCCTCACTGCCATGCGTCCTAATCGAGGAGCATTGACCGCGTTACAAATGCAGCCAAGAGACTTCACAATCAACAACGGGAAACCCCGGGGGTCTTCAGCGAACACCTTTCCCATCATCCTTAAACGGCTATGAAATTGTCAGCTGGAGTGACATGTGTGTTGATTGTTTTACCATGCAGATTCAGATCAACCGACTTCTTCTGGATGAGCTCAGTACTTTTGAAAACCCATGAGCCTGAACTTGAAATAGCTCCGGTTTGCCCATGTTTTTTCGTCCACCAGGATTCTAGGAATGAAATAGGGAGGATCGTTCTCCGTGACAGGCAGATTATGTAGTCTGAACCCAAACCGGTAACCGGCTTTCTCTAAAAGCTCACCATCGGTCTTCTTGTATCGTGCATTGGGATAACAAAACATGGCAGCCGTCTTGCCCAGTTTCTCCTCAAGTGTCCGCTTCGAGGTCACCAACTCCTCGAGGGCAGTCGGAGCGTCCACATACTCGAGAATCGCGTGGGTGTGGGTGTGTGAGCCAAAGCCGATCCCGTGCTTGTCCATCTCGAGAATTTCGTTCCAATTCAAAATGGAGCCCTGCATGGGCGCGGGGGCAGCTCCTATTTCTGTGTAGTATTCATCCAGAGAACTCTGTCTTGCGGCCGCGGACAATTCCTTCAGATGCTCCAAAAAGCATTCGGCAAACTTATCCGCGTTTTGCCCGTGCCGGGGGAGCTTCGATTTTGGCAATCTCGCCGCAATGAACCTTTCAATTGCTGGCCTCCGCCCATTGGTTAAGGCGAGTCGCGTCTTATTGAGCATCTCCTCAGGCCAAAAAAGCCTGCCCGTGTTCACGGCAGAGGTCACGACGAAGATTGTCGCGGTCACCCCGCACTTCTTCAGGATCGGGAACGCGTATTCATAATTGTCCTTCCAGCCGTCATCAAACGTCAGGGCGAAAAGAGGCCGGTCATTCTTTTGGGTGAAATTCAGGATATCTTCGAGGCCGACAACCTCGCCCATCTTTTTCATCCACTCGATCTGGTGCTCAAAACTCTCCGGATCCGTCCACATGGAATCCTGGATGAATTCCTCGCGGGTTCTTTCCCGCGGCAGAATCCGATGGTAGGCCAGGATGTACCGCTCACACTTGCGTGCCATCATCCCATCCAGATCACGGAGGCGGCCCGCAATGGAGCTCAGACTGTTCTTCAAAATCTGTTTGACCCTCAAGCGACGAGCCCCTCTTCTGTCCTCACACCTTTTCAAACTGGCCCACGATGACCCCGCGGAGCGATTTCAATCGATCGTACCGGTTGATCAGGTGAAAGTAGGAAATCACCAGCCGGCACACCAGGGTTGAAAACACGAAGGCATAGGGTGGGGGCTGGTACATGATAAATCGTTTTTCGCAAAGACGGTTCTCCCCCAGCAGCCTCCTGAGTTTTCTGATGGAGTTCGCCCGGTAGTAGGTGGGGAAGATGTCGGCCTCGTCGATGCCCGTCAGCAAAGAGCCCAGCCCCTGGTGAAAGCGGTTGGGAATGATCCGGTTGATGAGGGTAACGATGTTGTAAATGCAGGGCGTCATGAAGATCAAGCATCCTCCCTTTCTTAAGACCCTGCTCAATTCACCAAACGTTCGTTGGGGGTCCTTCAGATGCTCAAACACCATGTTACTCATCACGACATCCACCGATTCATCCTTGAGCGGGAGGCCATCGAGCGTCGAGCAAATCCTCCAATGGACCGATTCATTCCGGCGAACGTCCTCAAAAACGGTATCCAACCCGATCACCACTAAATGGTCAAACGTGTTCTCCGGAAGCTCGGTTTTGTGCCCGCACCCGGCGTCCAGGATCACGGCGCCATTCTTCAAGGCCCCCGACACCAGTCCCTTCACGATGTCATACTTATCTCTGTCCTCGGGATAGAGGGCGTCGATCATCTTCCAACAACGCCGGCGAACCTGATAAAAGTAGTCTTTGATCATAGATGATCGCTCACAGGACCAAGTCGATGCAGAGCGAGGATGCCCGGAATCACTGTATTGCGCCGTCCCGTGGACTTCTCCGGGAGCGCAAGGGCGGGCTTAGAATTTCCACTCCTGATTACGGGCCCGGAGGGCACAAAGAATATAGCCCCACCTGCAGCCCCGTGTCCCGCGTCCTTTGCGGGACGGGGCAAGGGTGGGGTTACAGGTTCCCCAAAATCATTCGAGCCCCGCTCGCGGGGCGAAAGAATCTTCAACACGCATTAGAGTTTTTTTCCTCCTCAAGGAGTGGGTGAAATACCTACAACACGCCGCATGGAATATCGCAAATGGTAGATCTGGAGACGAAACCATTCTGGCGCCCCGCAAGCGGGGCTTTGACTCTTCTTGGATTGCTTCCCCACCCTCGCTCCGCAAAAAACGCGGAGCTTCCAGCCACGGCGGATCTTCGACAGGTGGGGCCACACTCTGAGAGCCCTCCGGGCCTTTCATTGCAGCCCCGTTTTCCTTGTATTCAATTGCAACTGGGCATCGAGCCATTCATTGGCACCGCCGGAGGGACCATCGCTGGGGGCAGGAACCAACGATCGAGCTTGCTTGGTCTCGTAGAATCTTCTGGAGGTCACGATCATCCCGGTCATGTAGAAATAATGCGGATAATACAACACGGACAAGAAGGTCCCTGAAGTAAAATAACCCATCAGGCTGGCCAAAAAGGCGAGCCCGAGATAGTGAGCGAACCTGGTCTCGTCGTCTCCTTCTGCGTTCCACTGCTTCAGCCAGACAATGTCCCGGAGATTGTAAAACAGCAGTAAACCATAGATGATCGTACCAAAAATCCCCAGCTCGGGAAGAAGGGTAAGGTACAGCGAGTGGGCAGCCCTGCCCCACATACTCTTTCTCATGCTCTCCGGTTGATAAAGAGGAAAGTAAAACCCGAAATTTGCACCCCCCACGCCCAGGGGATGGTCTTTGAACATGGCCCAGCCCGCTTCCCAGGAATCCAGCCGCGCCTTGGCCGTGCCTTCATTCGTCGCCGTCGAGGTCTCGATTCGAGTCCAGTATTTCTCGCTGGCTGTGAAATACACGACCCCACAGAAGAGCGCCACAAAGGCCAGGGCCAGGACCTTCCTCGGGCTGAACAGCCAGAAGCAGATGACTACCGCCACGAGCCCAAGAAATCCGCCCCTCGAAAAGGAGGCAAGCACGCTCGCCACGGCCAGCCCGGAGGCGGCAAGGTAATAGATCCTCTTTCTCAGATTTCGTTCATACAGCGCGAAGGAGATCCCGAACGGGATCATCATGTTCATGAGCAACGAGAAATCGTTTTCGTCTCCCAGGAAGTTGGATCCTCCGATCCCCTTGTTGATGATGCCGCGTATCGCCAGGTAGAGCATCAGGAGGACCCAAAAGCCGAACAGCTTCCTGAGCCGGTCAAATGTATTCACAAACAGGATCACTGCAATGAAAAAAGGCATATATTTCAGGACGGTAATCATGGCAACATAAGCCCAATGGTTGTTCACTGCTATGGGAACGAAAACGGCCAGCAGGAAAATGAACAACCACATCATTTTGGTCTGGCTGCCTTTGAACACTGGAGGCTTTCCAGTGCTCAAGCATGCCAGGATCAGCAGAACGATGATGACTGCCCCGGGGTAGATCGCCCTCAGAAACGTCAAATCATCCATGGGCCGCCCGTACTCAAAGAGCAGATAGACCAGCACCAGGACAAAGCCCACTTGCCCTTTTGAGGATGGATTTACCTGGGGTGCCGACTCTTGCGACCCTTGCATGCGTCAATCCTTCTGTTCAGAACGTTAAGAAGGTGTCATTGGAGAATGAATCCCCCGGCGGAAGCCGGGGGATGGTTCAAGTGCTGCCTACCCGCGCCCGACGCCTCGATCCCGCCGCACGGGATAAAGAGGAGTGGTTAGGAAGGTGGGTGGGCCTCCGCTTGTAGGCTGGATCGGGAAGCTCCCCCAGCTGCCGCTGGGGGTTTCTTACTTCCCAGCCTGCTCACTCTTTTTTCCCGAACGTTAATCCCCCCGGTGGAAGCCGGGGGATAGTTCAATTCCTGCCTACGCGCCCGCTCACGACCTGTTCCACCATCTCGCTGAACCGCTCCAAATATCGCTCTTCCGACAATTCCCTCTTGACGAACTGATAACCATTCTCACCCAACTGCATGGCGAACTCTCGATCGCTCAATACCCTTTTCATTTTTTCCGCCAAATCATCGAAGTTCTCCGACTGAAACAAAAGCCCGGTCTTTCCATCCTCCACCACGTATGGAATCCCGTCCACATTCGACCCAATCACCGGCTTGCGCGACGCCATGGCCTCCACCAGCACCCTCCCCATCGCCTCCGTTCGAGAGGGCAGAACAAACAGCGAACACTTCGACATCAACTCGACCACCTCTTCATACCACACCTGCTTGCAGAACTCGATCTGCTTGTTTCCCGCGGCGAGCTTTTCATATTCTGTCCGGTCGGAACAGAGCCCCACGATCTTTAGCGTGTGCCCCGGAAATTCCTTGTAGATCTTGTTGAATGCCTTGATCAGGATGTCGACCCCCTTCAAGTACCAGGGAAAACCGATAAACAAAATGCTCCCATCGTCCAGGCGAGCGGAACCTCCCGGGCATGCAAACCGCTTGATGGGCACAAACTCACCAAAGGAAAACACCTTCCGGGATCCTTCCGTGTCATAGAATGAAGAGACCTGCCGGGGGTAAAGCAGCTTGACGCCATCCGCATGCCTCAAAACAAACGGAATCATGAACCCGGAATACCTCATCTTCAGGGCGTCGGCGGTCTTCATAGTCCTTTCGTCCACCTTGAAAGAGGACTCGTAATTTCCGTTGAAGAAGACGATGCTCTTGGCCCCCGTCAATCGGCTTAGAATCAGTGAAAGGGGCCCGGTCGCAATGGGCTCCTGCGCCACAATGGCGTCATATCGCTTCTTGAAATAATGGCGGTAAGGGATGGCGACGAGGCAATACAGGGCGTAGCAGGCATCCCGGAGAATGGTATACCTGTTTCTGATCGATGCCGGCAGGTAGAGACCTCGCACGTCAAACGCTCCCATCGTGGCGTGACGCCATTCTTTCTTGCCAACAATGGCGACAATGTCGCCCCGATAGTTCCGCGACAGTATTTCAAACTTTTCCTTCAACTGGATCTCGTCAGGCTTGATGTAGGAGCCCAGCATCAGGAACAACAGTCTTCGCTTTTTTCCCTCCTGTGCCGCCGGGTCAGGCATTCCGAATGCTCCAGAGTTCCTTCAAAGTTCCCCGCTCGAACCAGAGCAGGTAGCCGATATAAATTGTGGCCCCAATCAGAATCTCCTCCACCACGACCACTCTCAAGTTGGCTCCGGAAAGGTGCGCCCTGTTCAAGAACGTCATGATCGCCTTCACCAGTGTGATCATCACCAGCGAACCGATAACAGGAGGGGCCAGGCTCCTGGCGTAGGTCGCCAAGGAAAGGCCCACCTTTCTCAGCGTAAGCCAGGTCCACCCTAAGCAGATGCAAGGGTAAACCGCCAGCCAGGGAATGGCGATGCTGTTGAAGCTGTGCCGTGCCGCAAAATAAATGGACGTGGGCATCAGGCAAACACTCACCAGTTGGTAATAGAACGGCCATTTGGCGCGCCCCATCGCATTGTGCACCACGGCATTAGTGTAACTCAACGAAACCACAAACTGAGAGAAACACAGGACTCTAAAAAGAAAACTGATGGGGACCCACTTGTCTCCTAACACCGCCCGGATGATTTCATCGCCAAAAAAAGCGCCCCCCAGAAACACCGGAGAGAGAAAGAGGGCGATGTATCTTGTCGTTCGAAGATACAGATCCTGAATCCGCTCCAGATCCTTCTGAAACCGGGAAAAGAGAGGAAAGGTAACCTGGGTGAAGATGGAGACGACCTTATCGGCGGGGAGTCTCGACAGTTCCATGGCAAATGAATACAGGCCCAGGGCATCCGTGCCGAGGACTTTACCCACCACAAACACGTCCGATTTTTGAAAGACATAAAACAGCGACCGCGCCCCCGTAAACTGCATCCCGAACCTGAGAAAGGGACGCACTTCGTGAAACTTGAAATGAAAACGGGGCCGCCACTCTGTAAAGATGAATACCAGGATTACCACCAGCAAGCTCTGGATGATGGTTCCCAGAATCAAGGTCCATACCTTAAACCCGTGATAGGCCATCCATAACATGGAGGCGCTTGAAACGACGACTACAACGAGTTGAATCATCCCGATGGTCTTGAACCGGAGCTCCCTTGTCAGGATGTTAAACGGAACGATCATTGTGGAGCCAATGAGGAAGAGGACCGAGATCAATTGGGTGATGGGAATGGCCCTCGGCTCCTTAAAGATCCAGGCGGTGGGGTAGGCCAGGAAAAAACTGGCCACCGAGAACAGGACTCCCAGAAGCACCGAAAACCAGAAATTGCTCGAGTACTCTTCCTGCGTAATCTCTTCCCGCTGCACAATGGCCGCCCCCAGGCCGAGTTCGCTGAACATGGCAACGTAACCTGTCAGAATACTTGCAATCGACATCAGCCCGTAATCGTCGGGGGTCAGCACTCGAGCGACCGCGAGGGTAATCATCCACGAGAACACCTGCCCCACAAATCGGAATCCCGCAAACCAAATCCCCGCCTTCGCTGCCTGCCTCGTTAATGACAAAGTTCCTCCCGCTCCCCTCCGGGTGACATAAAGCAGTTCCCGTAGACCGTCTCGTATTCCTCCACCATTCTTTTCACACTGAACCGGCTCTGGAACAGTTCATGGGAGCGCCGCGAAAAACTGTCCCTCGTTTCTTTGTTTTCGAATATTTGCTTCATGGCGTGATAGAGAGAGGATGGATCCTGCGGCTTTACGACGAGGCCATTCACACCCTCTTCAACCGCTTCCCGGATCCCGCCCACCCCGGTGGCCACGATTGGCAACGCCGCCGCCATCGCCTCCAGCAAAACCAGGGGAAGTCCCTCCCGCACCGACGGGAGGACAAAGAGGTCGAGAATCCTCAGGATTTCATGGACATCATGCCTTGCCCCCAGGAAACGCACATGCCGTTCCAAACCCATGGCTTCCGATTCCTGCCGGAGTTCTTCCAACAACTCCCCCTCGCCCGCCAGGAGCAGGAGAACTTTTGGAAAATCGCTCTTCAAAAGCCGCAGAGCCTGGAGCAAGTAAGTCAACCCCTTTTCTGAAGACAACCGGCCGCACCAACCCAACAGCGGCCCCGATTCAGGATCGATTCCCAGGTCTTTCTTCTTGGCAGCAGGGTCGAAACTGAGTTCATACTTGTCCCCATCGATTCCGTTCAGGATCACCTGAATCCGGAAAGCTGGGATTCTCTCATGCTTCACCAGGCCTGCCTTGGTGGCTTCGGAAACACCCACCAGGCGCTTCACGAAATGTGACATGGCCCACTCCGCAAACATATAACGTCTTTTGTCGGGAAACTTCCGGCCGTGATCCGTATGAATGATCACAGGAACGCGCGCCATCACGGCCGCGAGTCCTCCTTCAATAAACGGTTGCGTATTGTGGGTGTGAACAATCGTTGGCCTCACCGCCCGAAAAATCTTGTAAAGCTTCCAGAAGGCGAAATAATCGACTCGACCGGCAGTCGCCTGGGGTCTGATTACTCTTATTCCCTTTTCAGATAATTCATCCTCAAAATCACTGCCTTCCCGGAGCACACAAACCGAAACGTCGAATTTCTCCTTGTTGAGGCCGCATGCCAGGTCGACCACCACTCGCTGCAATCCCCCGATCTTGAGGTCGTGTGTCACCAGCAGGACATGAGTCTTTGGCATGGGGATTAGATTTTAACTTGTTAAATCTGTGCTTATCCGTGTTAATCGGCGGATCAGGGATGGCTGCCGGGCGTCAATGGGCCACCACCTCGACTAACAGCTCCGATAATTGACGCGTCAGTTCCCTCCGGTCAAAGATGCTGATGTCACATTTGTAGACGGGGTTCTTCCCCATCTCCCAGGAGAAATAGAAGTTCTTGACGGCCTGCTTGATCTCGTCGACGTTGCAGGGATCGACCACGACACCGCCTCCGGTCCTCCGGATGAGGTCTGCGGTGGCCCCGTCTTCAGCGAAGCACAAGATCTCCCGCTTCGCCCAGAGATATTCAAAGGCCTTTGCCGGAATCATAAAAAACTGCTGAGGTGCGAAGAGAAGAAGCACGACGGCTCTCCTCATTTCACCAATAGACTCCCGGTGGGGGATCTTATCCTGGACCCGGACACATTTCTCCAGTCCATTCTCCGCGACCAATTCCTCCACGGGACGTCCATCCGCCTCTCGAACATCCCCGATGAATCGTATCTCGACCTTCTCTTTCGGGATCACCTGTTCACTCACCAGTTGTCCCATGGCCTGGAGGAACTCCCGGGGGCTTCGTTGATTATAGAAAGTTCCAAGATAAGAGAGGACGAAGCGATCGCTCACCTCGGGGATCCCATTTGCAACCTTGAAATCCGCTCCGTCAAAACCGTTGAATATGGTCACAAAACGATTCTGAGTAGGGTCCCGAAACCGCTGTCTCATGTACGCGGTGTGATGTTCCGTGACGCAAATGACTTTGCTCGAACGAACGGCGATCTTTCTTTCCAACCACCGGTCGACGGCGTCCGAAAATTTCGATCGTATCCAGGGGGCTTTTCCCTCGTGCAGAAACCATATGTCCCGAAGATCAGTCACCAATCTCGCTCCAGTCAGCTTCGCGAGGATGAATCCCACCAGGGCAGCGGTTGGGACGGGGGAGGTCGTAAAGACGACCGGGATACGTTCCTTTCGAATGAGCCAGAATCCGGCCCATACAGCAGGAATCGTCCACCCCACCCACTTGTCCGGCAGTTCAAAAATCGAATCCAGGATTCTCTTCAGGTTGGAGCGCTGCGTTGCAGCTGGCCTGCCCTGTCCGGGCGGGGCGTGCACCGAAGGGGCTGATTCACCCTTGCCGCTCCTGCTCTGAAACGGCCTCAAGATCAAGCGCCGCGCTTTCAAGGCCGCTCCCAGCACGGTGGGCCACATCGAAGTCCTGACGATGGTGGCGCCCTCGACTTCTTTTAACCGCCCATAATCTTTCGCCTTATAATATTCATCCTTGACCGTCAGGACATAAGGCTTCCATCCGAAGTCCGGGAGATACTTGGCGAACTTGGCCGCACGGATGCCCCCCACTTCAGCATCCGGTGGAAAATGGTATGAAACAATGAGTATCTTCCGGTCTTTCGGCTTCACTGTGGACCATCACTTCCAATCCTGCTCAGGATAATTTCGACAATTCGCTGGGCCGCTTTCCCGTCCCAGAGTTCCGGAATCCGGTGTTCCCTGTCCACCCCATCGATAATCCGGAGGCTCTCGTCGACGATTCGCGCCTTGTTGACCCCCACCAGGATATTTGTTCCCTCGGTCAAGGTGACCGGTCGTTCCGTGTTCTCCCGGATGGTGAGGCAGGGAATGCCCAGCACCGTCGTTTCTTCCTGAATCCCGCCGGAATCGGTCAACACGAACCTCGCGTTCGCCAGCAGTTTGAGGAAATCCAGGTAGCCCATGGGATCACACAGAAGGACATTCTTTCCAAGGTCCAGCCCGCCTCGAAGGATATGCTCACGGGTCCTGGGATGGACGGGAAAGACAATTCGCATCTTCTTGGACACTTCAAGGAGGGCCTCGGAGATCTCCCCGAGCAGCACGGGATTATCCACGTTGGAGGGCCGATGAAGGGTCAACACCGCATAGTGTTTGGGCTGGCAAATGAGATCCTCCAGGATCCTTGACTCTTCCGCCCTTCCCCGGTGTTTCATCAGGGTATCGATCATCGTGTTTCCGACAAAGTGGATCCTCTCCCTGGGCACTCCTTCGTTTAAAAGGTTTCCTTCGGCACTGCGCTCGGTGGTGAACAGGAAATCAGAAATGGCATCGGTGAGCACGCGGTTGATTTCCTCGGGCATGGATCGATCGAAACTGCGCAACCCTGCCTCCACATGCGCAACCTTGATTCCCAGTTTTACCGCTACCAGCGCGCACGCGATGGTGGAGTTGACGTCCCCCACCACCAGGACAAGGTCAACCCGGTGCTCCATCAATACGGGCTCAAATCGCTTCATGATTTCGGCGGTTTGCAAGGCATGAGAGCCCGAGCCGACTTCGAGATTGATATCCGGTTCCGGAATCCGGAGAATCCTGAAGAAAATATCCGACAACTTCTCGTCGTAATGCTGCCCCGTGTGAACAATCATCCTTGAAATATGAGGCGGTTTGCGCTTTTGGTTGTGCGCATCGACGGCATCCACCAGAGCGGCGATCTTCATGAAATTGGGCCGCGCCCCGGCCACACAGAGGATCTTGATTGAGTCCATATTTTTCTCTTCTGACCTCACCAGCCCGTTGGATCCGGGATTGGATCCATTCGTCCCGCAAAAACCTCAACCTGAACGCTACGAATGGGTGGCGCACACATGCGTCGTTGGCATGTGTGCGGATTTCCGAAGATGGTTGTTCCTTTCTGACTACGCAATACGCTCGAGTGTTTATCGCACACATCGTAAAAAAACGCGATGTATGCGCCACCCGGTCGAGGCCCCCTCTGGGAGTTACCTGCCCATTGAACTCAGTGCATTAATATTCGAATGCACTCTGCTCTCGCCGGCACCACCCCTCCGCCAACGGCGGACACTTCAATAGCCCAGGGCAAGTCCGCTCCAGCGGACGACGCCCTGGGTTTCATTCCGTAAAAGGAGCCCTCAGCCCCCCTTGGGGGGCGACAGATCAAATGGGTGGTGCATACATGCGTGGTTGGCATGTGTGCGAGTTTCCGGGGGAGGTGTTCATCGCACACATCGCAAAAAACGCGATGTATGCGCCACCCGGGCATTCGCTCCAAGGGCCGATCATTCTTCTAATAACTCATATAGCCAACCTGTTTGTCGAGATAGTCGAGCATCTCTTTCTTCCTCTCTTCCGTAATCCGGGTGATGCTGAACTGATCTTCCTTGAAGATCCGAACCTGCGTCATCCTGTTTCTATGTTTCGCAATTAATTCATCCAGACTGCACAGGACACGCGCCGGATTTCCAGCAGCCACGCTATTCTCGGGAATGTCCCGGGTGACGACGGATCCTGCCCCGACGATCGCCCGCGGACCAATACTGACCCCCGGAAGGACGATCACCGAATCTCCCAGGAAACAGTCTGAGCCGATCTTGATTCGCCCGACCCGCGAGATTCCTGTCGTCTTGAACAAGCTGGCGTCATGGGCGATCAACTTGACATTCGGGGCGAAGGTGCAATTGTCGCCGATGGAGATTAGGAAGCAGTGGGACGGGTCGAGAAATGCTCCCTCCAGGATATGCGAGTTCTTGCCGATCTTGAAGCCCCTCTTGATCAACCCTTCCATGTATTTCCTGTGCCGGTATTCCTTGATGACTGAGATGAGGTTCCACATGGGATGCGCTCCTGACCGTTCATTCCATAAGCCCGAAATACAATTCCCGGTAAGATTCTCCCATCCTTGAAACACAGAAGGATGACGTGATCTTTTCACTGGCTTTTCTGCCCACTCGTTTTCTTAAACCCTCGTCCTCCATCAATCTCAAGCACCCGTCGACAAATCCCTCCATCTTCCTTCCCGCAACGAGAAACCCGTCCTCCCCGTGACAGATGACTTCCGGGATCCCGCCGACCTCGGAGGCTACCACCGGCTTGCCGCAGGCCATGGCTTCCAGGATGCTGAGCGGCAGTCCCTCATGGATGGACGTATTCAAGTAAATATCGAGGGACTGATAATAGGGGCGCGGATCCGTTTGGGGAGGAAGGATTTCGAAACCGTCCCCTAAATCCAGCTCTTGCGCTTTTTTCATGAGTTTTTCCTTCAAGGGACCGTCCCCCAGGATACTGAAGTGTACCGCAGGGAATCGGTCCTTGACCGCCGCCGCGACCTGCAAAAAAAGTTCATAGTCCTTGACCTCCACGAGGCGGCCCACAGTCCCGATATGAATGAGCCCGGGGGCTGAGCGGGTTTTCCCGGGAGGGGTCGCGACGGGATCGAGTTTTATGCCGTTGTGGATGACCACGACGCGGGTGTCTTCAAAGCCGTGCTCCCCGATTAACCTCCGTTTAACATCCTGCGAAACCGCCACCACTCGCGAGAAAAAGCGTCGAAGAAGCAGATAATCCATCCAAACTCTGAAACGCAAGCGCCATTTCATGGCCATTCCGGGCGTGGGTTCGACCAGGCCGTGCAAGGTCGCCACGGTGGTTCGGATCCGCAGAAGGCGGCTCAAAATATAGGCCAGCAAATTCTCCTTGTATCGATGCGAGTGAATGATCCCGATCTTTTTTCCCCTTAGTTGGCGAAAGGCCTTCCAAATAATCCCGGGGAAAGAATACCCGGCCTCGGGGATGACCCTTGTGAGTATACCTGCCTGCGTGAGCTTCCGGCTCAGTACTCCATCATTCAAGGAAAGGGCGACGATCTCGAGGTTGGGGTCGTCCTTGAGATTTTTCAAAAGGTTGTAAACCATCACCTCGGCTCCGGCCCACAGATCCCCGGAAAACACATGAAGGACGGTAATGGGAGTACGCTTCCGCATTCGGGACACCAGTTTCTGCTTTCAGTCTTTCGGTGGTCAGGTGAAAAGGATCGAATGAGGAGTCCCTGTTCTGATAGATTTCAACCTCATCGATTCCCTGAGAATCCGTGGAGCGGCGTTGCTCTTGGCCCGTCGATCGAATCTCATGAGGTGCCAGCCCGGAAATGCGGTCCACTTCAACTCATCGGCGGGACGGGTCCCAGGCGACCAGCCGGTCTCCCTTCACATATCGGTACCAAGCCACCACAATGGATAAATTGACGGCAACGAAGTACGCGGGAATCCTTAACAGAGAGCCGGAGACAACGCGCCCGGCGAGGGTCCCTCCCAGTGCTAATGCGTAAAACAGGATCTGAACCAGTGCGAAAATCAAGTAAATGGGGGATGTGAAGATCAGCAGCAGGCTGCTGATCAGGAGCACCAGCAAGAATAACGGGTTCATCCAACGGCAGATCTTGTGGCTGAACAACTGCCAGGCAAACAAGCGGTATCTGAAAGGGTTCAGTAACGACAGGTTCCTCATGAGAACTGAAATCCCCCTGAGCACGGTCCGGACTTTCCGCTCGAATTCCCTCGATCCACGGGCAAGGTTTGCGTAATAGCCCACGCTGTTGGGGTCGGAAATCCCCCGCAATCCCATTCTCCGGGCGTTGAGTAACACGCTGAAATCGCTCTGCAGATCGGCCGCCCAGGGGAAACATACCTCCCGGCGGGCCGCGAAGAAGGAACCGCTCAATCCCACCACCGAACTCACCCGCGATTCCAGTTGACGCAGGACCATCTCGTAACGAACGTAGGCCCCCTCCCCGCTGATCTTCCCCTCCGGATCAATGAACCGATCCTCGCTACTGACACAGCCGACCGTTGGATCGGCAAAGTTCTGGACAATGCTGGATACCCCGTCTGGCTCCAGGATGGTCGCCACATCTGAAAAAACAAAGATCTCTCCCGAGGCCGCTTCGATGGCATGCTTCTGCGCATTTTCCTTGCCTCGTCGCTCCGCAGCCCGAACTAATTTGACGCCTTTCCCCTCGTAACTCCGGACTATTTCATCGGTTCGATCCGTGGAACAATCCGAGGCCACAATGATTTCCAACTTCTCCCGGGGATAGACGAGCGCCAGCGTATTCTGGAGTTTCTGCTCGATCCTCTCTCCCTCGTTGTAAGCCGTAATAATGAAAGACACCCGGGGAAATAAGGCAGCCTTCGATACTCGCTTTCGTGAAAACATGGAAATCAGGATGAGGAACAAGGGATAACCGAAATAGCTGTAGATGACGAAACCCATCGAAAACCAGAAGAGGAGCGTCACCAGTGGAGACACGATAATGGGAACTCCAGTCACGACGAAAACCGTATGCATTTCAATGGGCGTTTCCGGGATCATTGTAGGCAGAGGTCATTGCGCCGCCAGCCAAATGCCATGAGCGCGTGAAGGATGCCGATGCGACAGGAGAGAGGTTCTCTTGCGGCCTTTGCGCCTGCCTCGCGCTCTTTGCGGTTAAATGGATCCTTTCAAGTCTTACAAGCTCGCACCAAGAGAGATTGGTTAGAATGACCGGGGCGCCCTTCAAGCATGTCCCGGACGAATTGCCTCCATCTCCTCCCTGGCCTCAGATAGGGTGATCGATCGAATCCCCTTCTCCGCCGTGAAGACAAGATATTCCCGGATCCTTGCGAGGAATTGCTTCCTCTCCGTGTCGGACCTCACAAAGGGTGAACATCCGGCCAGCAAAGTGGGAGAATGAAAGAAAAAATTGACAAAGGGAATCTTCATTTGAACCAGGCGACGGGTCAACGCGATCATCTGGTCGGCGGTACTCACCTCCGGGGAAAGATAGACCCGGTTCAACAGCCTCAACCGGTCAGTCACGCCGATCAAATGAAGCCGGCTGAGAGGCCGTTTTTGAAACGCCCGGAAAAGGTCATTGCATCGCCTAAAGTTTCCCTGAGTAAAACCGATAGTGGCTGGAACCTCGAGCATTCTCCCCCGGGGATCGGGCTTGAAAATCTCCTCGGGATTGAAGTAATAGGGCTCCAGTGAAATCATCGAAAAATCGGGCCCATAATACTTGGTCCAGTTGGTAAAGGGTGGAACCGAACTGTCCACTCTGTATCCCAGCCTGTCCAGGGAAGAGGCCACCTCCTTTCCGTACCCCCACCGTCCCGTTCTAAAACTAACTGGAACTACATTGAAATTCTTAGTAATGGTTTCATGCAGGCATGCCAGCTTTCGATACTGAAGGTCGGCCGGCAGATTGCACATCATGCTGTTCTTCTCGTTCGTCTTCTCCTCGACAGGCGGGGTGCTCCAGGGGTGGCAGTGAGTTCCAATCTCACATTGACCTGCAGCCGAGATTTTCCTGAGTACCGACACGGAAACGGCATCGGTGGCCACCGGATAGGTAATCAAGTAAGTGGGCCGCACCTTGAATTCATCAAACATCTGTTGCAGCTCAGGGATTTGACCGATGTTTTCGACCGAAAACCGGGGCGCACTGAAATTCCCCCAGTCATCTTCCTCGGTGTCAATGGTCACAATCAATTTCATGCGGTGATGCCTCCAGCAGGATTCTCAGCCGAACATCATAACCAGGTGTCTTCTTGACCCGGATTCCGATCGGTGCCCCCGCCCTGAAAGGGCAACCTTCAATAGCCCAGGGCGAAGGCCTATGGACCACGCCCTCTCCCCACTCTACCATCGTCCCGGCCAGCACCCGGGTTCCAGTGATTCTCACCATCGTGGGCCTGCGCAGCACGGGATTGCCCTTTCAGGGCAAGTCAACAACTAATAATGGCCGCCCGGCCCTGGGGCGTTGCCCCAGGCTATTGAAGGTTGCCCTTTCAGGGCAGACAAAGATGTCGCACCCTCATGTGACCCACACAACTTCCCGAAGAGCCCTGGGGCGTTGCCCCAGGCTATTGAAGGTTACCCTTTCAGGGCAGACAAAGATGTCGCACCCTCATGTGACCCACACAACTTCCCGAAGAGTCCGGATTTGAGATTTCAGATTTGGCTGGTCGATCCGTAACGGTTTGTGCCCGCACAGCCATCGACCCCTGCCATGACCTTCCCATCCCCGCCCGGGTCGGTTAGAAATACACCCCGCGGGTTAAGGACAAGCAATCCTGATCCTTTCTTGCCAGGATCCAAAACGAGTCTACCAATTTCTACTTCAATCCCGTGGAGAGTACCTCCGGGTTCTTAATTTCGAAATTTAAGATCGACGATCTCCCAGAGTAACCTCAAATTGTTGTCAAAATGTTACAGGGGAAGAAGGATCCTCCCGTTGTGGCCCCGCTGACCCTGAAAAGCGGGTCAGAACACCTCCCCATTACTGGTGAGGGGGAGTCGTTCCCGCCATTGAGATGACTCACGCCGTTCCCTCACCCCTCACTCCGAGGCCAGGGTCGGATTCGATTCAACCCATCCCTTGAAGTAATTCACTGATCGCCTGCTGGTCCTGCTCTGATACAAAATGATGTGTCGGGAGAGTCAAAAGAGTTTCTGCAACTTTCTCGGCCACAGGGAAGTGTTGTCCATTAAACCCCGGACTGATTTCCGGGATCCTGTTGATGGAGGCCGGATACATCAGACTGATACCCAGCCCCCTGCTTTGAGAGAGGGAGTAAACGCGGTCCCTCATCTCCCGGTTGCCGGCGAGGACGGGGAATCGAAGATAGGGGACCTCAGCTTCCGACGCCTGCTCTCCTGTCAAGCGGGCCCCATAAGAGATGCCCGACATGATTCGAGCCCGCCTGGTATGTTCCAACCGTCTCTTCCAATCCCATAACAATCCCGCCTTCATGCCCGAGAATTTCTTCATCGGGAAATCGGCGTGAAACACCGTCTCACCTAATCGGAGAAACCGCAACCCCGCGGGAAACCAATACAGCCAGGGGCGGATGAAAATGGACATCAACAATACCCTTAAGAACTCTCTCGCGGTCTCAACACTGCCGGGCCTGTGAAGTTTGGTATAGCGGCTGGAGATCGCTTCGGCAATAGGATCCGAATTGGTGACGATAATCCCACCGGAGCCACAGGTGATGTTCTTACCCCGGCCCAGACTGAAAAAACCGACATCGCCAATCGTCCCGAGTCTTTGGCCGTTATACGACCCCTGCATGGCCTGGGCCGCATCCTCGACCACATAGATACCTCGCTCCGTTGCAAGACCGGTAATATCGTGCATCGCTTCTGGAATTCCAAAGAGATGGTCTGGAACAACGCACAGGGTCTCTCCGTTCAATGTTTCTTTCAACTGTCGCCGATCAAAACCAAATGTTTTGGCATCGATGTCACAGAGGGTCAGCTTGAGTCCGGCCCTTACAACAGCGGAAGGGACTGAGAAACAGGTATAGGCCGGGATGACCACTTCAGTACGGGTGGAAAGTGATTTCAACGCCAGAAGAATGAGGGTGAGCGCTGCCTTCCCGGAGGACACCAGGAAAACGTGCTCGACGCCGAAGTATTCCTTGATCTCTTCTTCGAGGCGCCGGATCGTCTTGTCTCCAGAAAGAAAACCTCTCAATCCATACCAGAAATCAGTCAGCTCCATGGGCGCCGCTGCCGGGGGAATCGTCCTTTGGATCTTCATGGAAGATTCCTCACAATGGGGGGACCGATCAGCTTGGAGAGGCCAACTGGAAGCCTTTTCCAGAGCGCAATAGCTGTTCTGTATTTGGGATTTCCGGGATTCAGGTCCGGGACTGCTCCTCCATCTCTGACCCAGTAATACCAGTAGAGAGGAATCGGCTGTCCGCCCCACTGCTCCTTGAACCGGTAGGTTCCCTCCCCCGGCGTCGAGCGTCCAAAATCAAAAATCTTGAACCCGTTGTCACAGGCGAGCTTCAAGGCGGTCCAATAAAGAAGCATATTCGGGCTGTAGCGGTTGTATTCTGCCAGGGAAGAAGCCCAGGGGATTTCCAGGATCCCCTTGTATCCCACCAGGAAGCCTGACGCGACTGGGACCCTCCCTTGATAGACCGTACTTATCCACGTGGATTCAGGGAAGACCTCCAGGATATTCCTGAAAAATCGACGGGAATACACCGGCGTTCCCAGGTCCCGCATGTTTTTTGAAAACACGGTGTAGAAGCTCTCCAGTTCATCGGCTTTTCCGATCCTGGCCGTCATGCCCTCCTTCTCGGGTCGACGAACCTGATTGCGCACCTTGGTCCCCAGCGCTTTCCAGAGTTCATCCGCACAGCCCGGCAGCTCGAGCCGCATTGAGACCTTTGATGTCTTGAACGGGAGCCGGGTCGTCATCGGAGCTTGATGTCTCATTTCGAGATGGTCAACGTCTTCATCCAGCGCAAGATGGATTGCCGCTTCCAACAGGGCGCTTTGCGTGGCGTCATCATCCGCACAGATTCCTCCATAGTTGAAATAAGGAAGGGAGACCATGAAGCTGCCAAAAAGGAAACTCTTCAGATGCACCAGCGGGAAGATTCCTTTCAGGGTTCCAGACCGATCCTCGGCCAGCCAGTAGTAGGTTCTCTGGCTGAAACTGCGTTCAATAACCCCCTTCCAGCCGAGGGAGTGATAGAGGGTCGCGCTTGAAGACCCCCTGACATATTCATCCCAACGGGCTGCATCGTGAGGCTGATATAAGCGAATTAACATTATCCAGAATGATCCAGCAGGGTGACAATCAAGGCTCTTAATTCGGTCGCTCTTAGGGAACTCTTTCAGAGTTCGAATGAATCCGAGTGGGATCCATCAGCCTAGGGCGGTGCCCTGGGCTGATGGATGTTGCCCTTTCAGGGCACCACTTCAATTCACGCATCTGACATTGAGCAGGGTCACTTGATTCCTCCTTCTTGAGACTCTATCTCAACAGCACCTTAGCCATTGACTTCATGGATTTTCGCATCATCCAAAGCAACGGCCCGAGTTTTTTCCCATAGAAAATGGCCTCGAGGGACCTCTTTCCCTGATTGGCCCAAAGAAACTTGTAATCCTCAGTCCCCTTCAGAAAATCATAGGTGGAAAATCCCCCACGAATGGCATTTTTGATTGACAGCCCCACCAAAACACTCGCCAGGCTGATACTGGTTTCAAAGGATCGATCGACGGCGAGAAAATACAACGAAAGAGTCTCTCCATAACCCAGAAGGAGCAAGGCCGCTACGTTTTTTCCCCCCGCCGTGAGGAGATCCACCTGCATCAGGTGCTTGTTCTGGCATCGAGCTCTATAGTTCTCAAGGAACCGTACGTGCTCCTCCGAGATGCCCCATCGCTCCCTGTAGATCCGATAGAATTCCTCCATGTTGAAGTCCAGATCTTCCAGTCGGGCACTTTGGAATGTCCCTCCCCCCTCCTTCAGAAGAATCCGACATTCTCTCAAAAAGTGTTTTCTTCGATGCGAGGAGAGATGTGCCAGGAAGACCTCTTCGGTTTTCGGCAGAGCCGCCGAAGGGCAGAAGGAGGCCGGACAAAGCTCAACGTATTTGCCGTCCGCCTCCATCTGGTTCAACATATGAAGCAGAAAAAGCGAATCAGAGCTAATGTCCTTGAGAACCAGGACGTCCCAGAGAGAAGTCGATCCCTTGAGAAATTGATAGATGGATCGAGCCACCTCTTTCTCTTTCCCGGGTATCGAGAAGACATCCAGGTAATCGGATCCTGCCTCAGGAGTTCCCAGGAACCCGATTTGCTTGATCCAGTTGCCGCGGTACCCGGCATGGCGGATGCACCAGGGGGCCAAACCCGTGATCTTATTCTCCTTATAGACCTGAAGAATGAAGAGCCGGCGGTTGGGATTCAGAAATGATTCTGCCCAGCTGTAAAGCCATTCCCAAGTCAGGAAAATCGTATTTGATCTCGATTTTTTAAGGAGACCATTCCACTCCCTGGCAATGTGAGCCATTCCCTCGATGGAGTCAATCAGAGCAACTCGATATTCTGGATTCATTCCACTCAGACCGTTCTTCCCCGATGACCGGTCCCTTTCAAGACATCCTCGCGAATGATATCCGATTGACCGTTCCAAGTCTCCAATCAACTGCGTTCGAAAGTTCATAGGGGGGCTCGCCTGCAGCGTTGGATGTCGCTCTGTCCTGGTTGAGAATCCCAAGAAAAGATTGGACACCGCGCCGCCGCCGGATCATGCCCTTGTGAAATGCGATATTCGTGCTCGTTCAGGTGGGCCAACGGGCCGTCTTACATGGAACAGAGTTTTCAAACCCACCGATATCTGGGATTTTCAAGGTTTATTTTGATTTCCTCCCCGTCTTTAACTCGGGCCACTCACCGGTTTGAACTCGCTGGAAAGGAAATGATTCGCCCTCAAGACTTCACGCATCGGACCAAATTGGAACTGCTGGAGCAGACGAGTCAGCCGCGTCTCGGTTTTATCCAGGTTCCGGTAATGACGAAAGCGGGACAGTGCACTGGCCGCAATGCGGGGTTGTTCCGAGTCCACTTCCCACGGATGAAGATAAACCACCGCAGGTTGCTGTTCCCGGGCATTCAACCGCAGGATTCCCCAGCGAGTCAGGGGATACGGATAAATACGAAAATACCCTCCGCCGGCTATGGGGAGGTTGAAACCGGCGATCTTGAGGGTGGACAAGGGGAACTCAATCAACCCGTTGCCAAACGGTCCCTCCACCACATGACAAAACCGTGGGTAGTTGGCGATTCCATACCGATCGTGGTAAACGGGAAAAATACTCGAGTCATACAGGAACCCTTCTTCCTTGAGAACGTCCAAAGCCCATAGGCTCTTGGCCGTGATCGAATAGCTGGCGGCCCGGTAACCCATCACGGGCTGGCCGATAAGTTCCTCCAGGATCCGCTTGGACCGTCGCGTTTCCTCCCGGAATTGATCCGGGGTTTGGGTATAAATCCGCCGGTGGGCATAGCCGTGAGAGGCCACTTCGTGGCCCCGTTCATGAATGGCCCGGACTAACGGCCCCTGCCTCTCAGCGACCCATCCCAGGATGAAAAAGGTGGCCTTCGTCGGATAGCGATCCAAAAGGTCGAGGAGCCGATGCGTATTTCGCTCGACACGGCTTTCAAAGGTCGCCCAGTTCTCGGACGGGATGACCGATTCAAAGGCCGACACGTGATAGTAATCCTCCACGTCGACCGTCAGGGCATTCAGCATGGGTTGATCTTGATTGCGGATTTCGGATTGCGGACTGCGGAATGGAAGCACACACACCTCGCCCTACTTTCATTGCGGACTGCGGATTGGGGAATGCGGGATAGAAACGAGGACACGCGGTACCCATTCGATTGCGGATTGTCGATTTGCGAATGCGGAATAGAAGCGCGGAACCACGACCCTATTCTGCACTCCCAAATCCACATTCCGAAATCCGCAATCAAAGTGGCTTGTTCTAAATAATTTCAAACAGCCCGTACTTAAGATCCCCTCCGGACCAAAACCGTTTTGACCGTCTCAAAGACGATGAGGAAGTCGAGCAGCCATGACATGTGCTTGATATAAAAAAGGTCGTACTGAAGTTTCTCAACGGCGTCCCGCACCGAGTTCCCATAGCTATAGTTGATCTGCGCCCATCCCGTAACGCCAGGCTTCACGGAGTGACGGAGATGATAAAAGGGAATCAAGGCTGCCAGTTCCTTGATGAAGCAGGGCCGCTCCGGCCGGGGGCCCACCAAGCTCATGTCTCCCCGCAGCACATTCCACAATTGGGGCAATTCATCCAGGCGGGCCCGCCGCATGAACCTTCCCACCCGCGTGACGCGTTTGTCATTCTGAACGGCCCACACGGGTCCGGACTCCTGCTCCGCGTTGTCACACATGGAACGGAATTTCCAGAGATTAAAGACCTTCCCATCTTGACCCACCCGCTCCTGCCCAAAAAAGATGGGTCCCTTGGAATCAAGTTTGATGAGGGCCATGAGGATCAAAATGATGGGGCTGAAGATGACCAACATCAGGGAGGAGAGAATGAGCGATAGTATTCTTTTTTGGAGCAGCATGCCCTGGGAGGTGCTGAACCCGGTATTGAAAATCATCCAACTGGGCTTGAGGTTTTCCAGCGCGATCTTGCCGGTCACCCTCTCGTACAGACTGGTGGCGTCTTCGATCCCCACCCCGCGGATTTTCAAGGTGAGGAGTTCGTGGATGGGAAGTTTTCCACGGCGGTCTTCCAGTTCCACGATGATCTGGTCCACGTTATGATCACTGACCGCCTGGGGCAAGTCCCGGGAAGTCGCGATCACCTTCGGATTCACGACCGAGACATTCATGAGGGCGGGGTCGTCATCCACAAATCCACACACCTTCATCCCCAGCTCCGGGTGCGCGAGTATTTCGGCGACCAGTTCCCGGGCCAGCCGGCCCGTTCCAATCACGAGCAGGTTGGTGCGGGGAGAACGCGCGTCAAAGTAGAAGCGCAGCGAAATGTGCCACAGGGCAAGGAAGACGAGGGCGAGCAGGAGGCTGATCAGGAAGGTCCCGCGCCCCAGCATCAAAACGGGGAAGAAATAAAAAACTACCGTCAGGATGACGCCCCCGGCAATCAGGGACTGACCCAGGCGCCACAGAAACTGCCCGGTGGAATGGGTCTTGCGGAAATCATACGCATCCTTCAGGTAGAGGCAGTATTGAAAGACGAACGCAAACAGAACGGCCTTGAGAACCAGCCAGTGAAACTGATCCAAACCGACAGAGTCTAATCCCGACCGGATCTGGACGGACCCCAGCACGCAGCAGACGAGCAGCATATGCTCAACCGCAATGGTGCCGAACTTCCGAAATACAAGGTATTGGCGGAACACTTGCCACATGAAATCAACTCTTCCTTCGAATCTGATGGTGCTGGTGATAATAATGGTAGTACGTCGACAGCCGCATATCGCGCATGCGGTTGAGCACGACACCGCAGAATTTATCCCGCCCGATGGTCTGGATGGCACTCTTGATGATCTTTGCCGGCGTCGAACTCGCGTTCACCACCAGCAGGGCCGAGTCACACAAGGGGGCCAACAGGCTCGCATCCGCCAACGGCAGCACCGGCGGTGAATCGATAACCACCCAGTCAAAGTACTTGGCCGCACTCCGGAGCGCCAGTTCCAGGTATCGGGTACTCAAAAGCTCCGCAGGGTTGAGAGGAACCGGACCCGACGGCATCAGGTAAAGACTCTGATCCACGGAACACAAAAGCGCCTCTTCGAAAGGGTTTTGGCCCTGCAAAACCTGACTTAATCCTTCAAAACGATCTTCCTTCATGATTCCCAAAACCCGACTGACATCCGGTTTACGAAGATCGGCATCAATGAGCAACACCCGCCTGCCCGAATCCTGCGCGAGCACCGCCGCCAGTCCACAGGAGACTAAAGTCTTCCCTTCGTTGGGAACGGTGCTGGTAATCAGGAGCGTTTTCAGACCCGTTTCCTTCTGCATCAAGGACAGCTTGGACCGCAGCATTCGATATTGCTCGCCCATGATGCTGAGGGGATCCAAAATGGTCGCCAGCGGCTGACCTGCTGCCTTGAGATCGAAGGTTTGTTGAGGGATTAATGCCTGCCTGGCGACCGTGGAATAACCTCCGGATTCAGGCCCGTGGAAATCCTGCTCCCTCATCTTGAGAGAAAGCGGATTCGGCGGCTCCGGTGGATTCATTTTCCTG
Source organism: Terriglobia bacterium (assembly GCA_041494885.1). GTDB lineage: Bacteria > Acidobacteriota > Terriglobia > JAIQFV01 > JAIQFV01 > JAIQFV01. Next base: position 5,335 of record JBGQBO010000053.1, on the reverse strand, counting down.
ACTGACAAATCCCTCTGCTCCTGTCTCATGCGCCTTAACTCCTCAGACAACTCATTCATCACTTTTTGTCCCGGACTCTCCGTCTTATTTTTAGGTACCAGTGGGTCGTGCGACGCACCGTCTCCCACAGAGAACAGGATGCTCCCCGCTCATCCGTGCTTGAGCAGGCGAGCCTCTCGTCCCCTGGACCTTACCAATACTTTTCCACCGGCCCTGACCTCTGGAAAACAAATCAGAACCGGCAGACTCAACTGGGAGGCGGCCATCTCTTCGCTTCCCAGCGCGGGATCGAAGTACTCCACCGCGATGACCATCCCCAGGCCCATCCCTATTCCAGCGAGCAGTCCCAGGAGCGCGATCTGCCGTCGATTGGGTCTGACGGGCTTCTCGGGCAGATAGGCCGGATCAATGATCTTAAAGACCTCATTCCGGTCGCTTTTCTCGAGATTTGCACCCACCCGGGCATTGAACTTCTTATCCTGGAGACTCTTGTAATGCTCCCTGAGAGATTCATAGCTGCGCGTAATTGAAAATAATTCCTGCTCAACTCGTGGGGAGAGATTGAGTCGAGCCTGATAAATCTGGATCTGCTTTAAGATGTCGTCGTGCTCTCTAGTGCGAGCAGCAATTTCCCGTTTTAGGGTCGCGATTTGGACCCGGATTGCGGATCCATCATTGTTTCCAACTGCCGGGGAGGTGCTCCCTCCGACCCCCTGGCTGGTTAGAGAGTCATCGTTATTCTCGGGAGGGTACTTGCTAAGTTGCAGTTCCAGGTCCTGAATCTCCTGGCGAAGTCTCACCACGTCAGGGAACTTATCCGTGTACTTCGACGTCAAATCCGCAAGCTGCGATTGCTTGGTCTCCAGTTGCGTGAGGAGGGTCTTCCGGGGGCTGGTTCGGCTCACCACGCGCGATCCACTCTTGTCCCCCATCTTCGTCATCATGTCCTGAGAGAGAAGGTCGAGGCGCTTCTGGTCCTGCAATCTCTGTTCAAGAATCGATTGTTGATCCTCCGCCCGTTGTGAAGCGCTTTCGTTGGAAATAAGCTGGCTGTGGAGGCCGTTCAAGGCCGTGAGGTTGGCCGCGTTTTGCTCCGGGAGTGCGCCCAGATGCTGCATCTTAAACGTCTTCAATTTATCTTCTTGCGCTGCCAGGTCCTTCTCGGTCTGGTGCAACTGGTCGTCGATGAACTGATCCGTATTCACCGCGACCTCTTCGCGGGATGAGGTTTGTGAGGAGATCATGTATTGCGCCAAACGGTTGGTCACATCACGAGAGAGGGGAGGCTGGGGAGAATAAAACGCAATTCGAATTGTCCCGGCATCGGCATTGGTCTTGACTTCCAGGTTGTCCCTCAGGGCTGTCACCGCAGTATCCATGGAGAAATTGGAGAGGGTTCCGTATCCATAGAGATTAAAGTCCTTGATTGCCCGCTCCAGTAAGCTGCGGCTCTGAACTTCCAGGGAGACTCCGGTCAGCCGGTCCACCATCCGGTCGGAATTCGCCGGCTTCACATATCCCTCGGCAATACCCTGCGCCTGAACCAGGATGGTGGTTTCTGACCGGTAGATATGGGGCAAACGCCACGCGTACAAGGTGACCGCACCCGTCACGATGACGGCAGTCCAGATGCCGTACCACTTGCGTTTCCAGAACATCGCCAGGTAGTCTTCTATGCGAAGATTGGTAAAGTCTATCATTGCGGTAAATCTCTCCTCGTCATGCAGTCCCTAAATCTTCTCATCCCCCGGATTGCCGCCATCACCGGTGAAACAGATTGGGGAGGCGGTATTCCAGGCCGAGGGTAGCCAGACTACGCGAAAGAGCCGGCACCCCAATCGCGGATGCGTTTGAGGATTGCCACACGTAGTAGTAACTCGCGACAAAGGTCAGATCCGGCCTCACGGCATATTCCACCGAGGTGCCACTCTGAAAGCCCTTGATGCGCAAAGTGGTGGCAGCGAGAGACGTATCCTGAATGTACCCCTCTGAGAGGCTCACTCTGAATTTCTCGCCCAAACGGCGCGTATAACTCCCATAAACGGTTCGTATGAATAACCCCACCGCCAGTCCCCGGTCGTACTGGGTCCCTTGCATGTAACCCACCGTAAACTGGGTCGAGGGGAGTGACTTCTGGATCCCCCCCTGAACATAGGTTCCTACTTGACTCTTTCCCGGAATGGTCGCAAGCTCCGGGCCCGCCGACACAAAAACGGAAACGGTCGGACGTAACGCATAGTTCAACCCCACGGTCAGCCGGTTCAGTTTGGTTGAAACGAAGAGGTTATTGAACCGGAGATCCTGGAATTCATAACCGGTGTTGATGGTCAGCTTCCGGCTCGGCCGGTTCAGCAACTGGAATCCCGCCCTATAGCCATCGGAATCGTTGGTCGTAGTCCCACTATATCGGGCCAGATCGTAGCCTCCGTAAAAGCGCAGACTGGTGGACTCACTCAACGCATGGGTCACTTCGCCATTGAAGACATTCGAAAAGATATTCTGGGACCCCAGAAAGACAAGTTGCGGGGACACCCCGGATGGACCGCCTGTAAAGGACGGTTGCTGCAGGAACGAAAGGCTGTTGAGGGGAACAAACGAGACCGAATCGGAAACACTCACCACCGTGTGCGGGGAAGCCTCATAACGAAACTGAAGGGTCCCGGTGTGCTCCATTCTGTCGAGATCAGTAAACCGGGAATAAAAGCGGTATCCCCCGCCGTACTCAACTCCGAACATGGTGTGCTCTCTTTGGAAATTGGCCACAAACCGGGGAGAGAGCAGGGTGTAGAAGTCACTCAAGGCAGCCCCGCTTGTGTTGAAGACGTTGCTGTCATAGTTCTCAAAGACGCCCACCGAGAAAGCCGCACTGTTGCGGACATCCGAAAACATTCGTTCCCGGACCGACTTGGATTGCTCGACCTTTTCCTCGGCATCCTTCTTCGCCTTTTCCTTGGCGGCCTGTTCCTCTTTTTCCAGGTCGACAGAGGCTGTGTTGGAAGGGGGTGCCTCCTGAGCAAACACCGGTCCCACGAAGGCCAACATCACAACCAAGAGCCAAACAATTCTCGGCACAAATCCTGTTTTCATGACTGCTACCCTCCATGCCGTCCTTCGGGACAGGCAAGCGTTTGAGTTCATCGAATCACAAAAAGCCAAGCGCCTATGGAACAATTACAGTGTCACCGTTTTTCAATACCAGGTTTTGCTCCGGGTCTTTCCCATTGATGTAATCCTTGTAATTAAACCGAAAACGGAGCTGCCGGCCGTTTTGGTCGCGAAGAATGGTAATTCTCTTTTTCTTGGCATACTCCTTGAATCCGCCGGCACGCCCGATCAGCTCCACCACCGTCATTGGAGAACCAAACGGATAAACGCCGGTGTGCATCACCTCGCCCATGATGGTGACCGACTGGCTCTTGATTTCCTTTACCATCACCGTGACCACCGGCGATGCCACAAAGTCCTTCAGCTTTTCGGCGATCAGGCTCTGCAACTGTTTCGTCGTCAATCCACTCGCCTGAATCTCGTTGATGAGTGGAAGCGTGATCCTCCCATCGGGCCGGACCACGACGGTGTTGGAGAGCTCGGCTTCCTTCCAGACGTTAATGATCAACGTATCCTCAGGGCCGATGACAAATTCCAGGCTGGGTTGCGCGGAATGAGCCGATCCTGGAGGAGTTTGAGTTGTCGTCGACGCGCCGGGTTTACTTTTCGGTTGATCCTTACTTTTTTCTGCCCAGGCTGAGCCGCCCGCCACCAGGAACACAACCATAAGGCCCCAAAAAAACCGTTTCACCACTTTCCTCCCATGGGGAATTTGTTCCTGCTCGGCCGATCGGCTTGAATAATGAGCGCGGGCCCCCCGCTTTCATGGGTTTTTGACAAGCCGATTATGAATTGGACGGATAAAAACTGATCTTAGTTACCTTTCAAAAACCCAATCGGGGTTCAGTCTATAAATTGACACACAGCTCCGCCGTCTATCTGCGAAGTCAGACCTGACTCCTTGAGACGCGCGATTCTAAATATGTGCTACGACCCTCAAACATCCCCAGAATCCGTCCGCTCAAACCCAAAAGCCTCCAGAAACACGGACAGGTAACAGAAAGCCTGGTTTTTTGACACTGGAATCCGGAGTTCGAATTCCTTTGATATTCTTGCCGGACCCCGGTCAAAGTTCCCCCTCATGGCGTCCTCTTTCGTCTTTGGGAGGTGATCGGTTCCCGTCATCTACCCTCTGGAGTATCTCAAAATGACTTTTTACTCCAGGAATGTGTCAAAATCTTTACAATCGACACAAGTTCCCTGTGCTTTCATTTAGTTGTTAGGAATAGCCTCTCTTACATAAGTTGTATAGCGCTCTCAGAGCGAATGTGGGCGAATTAAATGCTCCATTATTGTTGCGCAACCCATCTAATTTGTCAATCCATTTGCGGTCAGCGGTGTATGCTGTCCGGTCAAAGATTCTGAGTTCAGGGTCAGCGGTTTTCGGGCGCCTCTGGACCCTTTGGATTGGCCGCATGAAAAAGACACATGAAGGAGTTGATTCATACAACTTTATAGGGATATTAGTATCTCGCAAGTAACAGAATCTATGTGCTTTGTCTCTTGATGAGGTCATACAAGGAGATGACCCGGTTGGGTGTAGATCCGTCCAGGTCTTCGTGCCTCCTTGATAAGAAAGTCTCTTCAATTGAAGAAGCACGCTCAGGGCGGCCTGTTAATAAGTAAGACCAACCGGAACGGTGCGTCTGGAGCAACGCCATCATGGGAGTTTGGGGGTGCGGGCTAACGTGTCTCTCCGCAACCGGTAAATTTCACTGTCGCGGACGTTTTTCCTCGCGTCAGAGACTCTACAACCAGGAATCACCCTTCATATCTGGTTCACGCGGAAAGCTGTGAGATTGTGAGCCCGGTAAATACACCCCTGCTGCCGCGGCCCCATGTTCCCATTTGCCGCAAATGAAGACCTCCGACTTTCCTCCCCCTAACATCAGCCTCCTCCGATTTCATGCTGGCGGTCAGAAGAGTGGCCCTATCTTAACTGCCGGACCCTGCGCTGGTCTGTTCAATACTGAACACAATTCTGGTAAATACGGAAATGCCACCGGACCAGACGGCAACGACCCCCTTTCGATGCAAGAAGCAGCTTGACCATCGCATCGGTTCAGCCCCGTTCCACGGGGCCTGATTACGTACAGCCCGCCGGTTTAGAAGCTGTGAAAAAATCGAAAAAAATGTTGACTAGCTATAATACTATGATATTCTGCCTCCATCCGATGCCTGAGGGAGGTTCCATATGGGGTATCAATCCACGGTCCAGGTGATCCGGCGC
>JBGQBO010000052.1:0-35304 GCA_041494885.1 Terriglobia bacterium | reverse complement strand
CTCCTCTCTCTGGGCTTCTAAGCCCGAGTTGATTCTTTTCCTTGGAGACCATTGTACCGGTACTCCGCGGAGATTGGCCTTCTCATCCTATCTACACTCTGCGCGCCCTCCGGGCCTAAAGGGACAAAGGCCTTGAATTCTCACCTTTTGTTGCTCATCAGCCGTCCACCGTCGACGGGGTCTATGTCACGCCATTATTTCCGTTCCTACTTGTTCTTCACGGGATAGGGCGGGCGCTTATACTGCTTCGGAGGATTTTTCTTGAGTTCCTCCATGACCACCTGAATCGCCTTTTCCAGTTGCGGATCACGTCCCTGGATAACGTCGGCGGGTGTTTGTTCCACTTCGATATCCGGGGGAACGCCGATATTTTCGACCACCCATCCCTCTTCAGTCAGATCGCGAGGTTTGGCGCCGTTACCCCACCCCCATCCATCAGGACCGGGAACCCGAGGATCCCCACTAGCCCGCCCCAGGTCCGCTTTCCGATGAGCTTTCCAATATTGAACTTGCGAAACATCCAGGGAAGCAGATCGCCACCCGAGCCGGCCGTCTCGTCGATGAGCATCACCTTGGGGCCCTGGATCGATGCCGAGGGTGTTTTCAGATCCGCCCCATACCGCATGGCCCAGTACGCGCTCAAGGGTCGCCGCAGGATGTCGATATAGTAATCCGCCACCTGGCCGCCGCCGTTAAATCGCTCATCCACGATGATGGCGTCCTTGTGAGACTGTGGAAAAAAGTATCGTTTGAAGTAGGTATGTCCCAGGGTACTCGTGTTAGGCACGTAGACATAGGCCACGCGACCGCCGGTGGCTTCCTCCACTTTCTTGAGATTCCCTTCCACCCAGTCGCGATTTCGCAAAGCCCCTTCGTTGGCGATAGGGACAACGGAAACGGTGCGGGCGCTTGTGCCCTCGGCATTAGGCCCGACCGTGATCTCGATGATCTTTCCTGAGGTATTTTCAAACTGGCTGTAGAGATCCGTCGGCGGACGCAAATCCCTCCCTTGCACGGCGAGCAGGTACTCTCCCGCCTTGACGTCTACGCCGGGCTCGGTCAGCGGGGAACGCAGTTCCGGATTCCAGTTGAGACCGCCATAGACCTTCTTGAAGCGATAACGTCCATTCTCGACGGAATAATCCGCGCCCAGCAAGCCTCCGGGAATGTTTTTGGGTTGATACAAGAAATCTCCTCCGCCGACGCGATGGTGCCCGATCGATAGCTCACTGAACATCCACTGCATCACCCGGTTCAGATCACTCCGGGTCGCCACGTGCGGCAGGAAGGCTGCGTATTTCTCGCGCAATGCATTCCAATCCACTCCATGCATATGGGGATCATAAAAGTAATCGCGGTTGATCCGCCAGGCCTCGTTGAAAATCTGCACCCATTCTGCCCGGGGATCGATGCGCACCTCGATGGCTTCGATGTTCAGCTTCCCCTGGCCCGGAGTGATCTTGCCTGTGGTCGGCACGATGCCGAACGACCCCTTCGATGAATAAAGCAGTTTCTTCTTGTCAAAGGATAGCTCGTAATCTCTCACGTCGGTCATGAAGGATTCGTCCTTCCGCTTGACCAGGTCGTATTGATGCAAGGTCGTCTTCTCCTCCTCACCCGGCCCGAAGGCCGCCTCTCCTCCCGCCGTCCCTTCAAGAAAATAGATCTGCCCGGCGGTTCCAGCCTGGAGGTTGCGATAATTCCCGGCGGGAAGCGGGAGGGCGACGATGCGCTGATTGAGTCCATCAAAATCAATGGAGAATGGCTCCGGAGTTTTGGCTGCCTCTTTGGGTTTTTCTTCTTTCGATTTCTCCTCCTTCTGCGCTCCCTTCTCCTCATCGCTCTCCCGGGCCAGCGGCGACGGGAGGTCCTTGCGCAAAACCGCCAGATAGAGCGAGCGCGTAATGTGCATGTCGGCATTCGACATCGCAAACCATTCCTTCACCGGACCGGCGTCGGTGGAGCTGAAGAAATAGAGGTATTTGCCGCTTTCATCGAATACCGGCTCACTGACCTCGCTCAAGCCGTCGGTGATGGCATAGGACTTGTCTTGATCGATCGAATAAACGTGGACGCCTTGGATGTACGCCTTGCTGTTCAAGGTGTAGGCAATCCATTTGGAATCCGGAGACCAGACGTGATGGATGGTTCTTGCACGACCGGGGCCATAGAGATACTCGGAGCCCACCTTCTTCGAAGTGCCCGTTTTCAAATCCACGCAGTACAGGCTCCACGAGTTATCGGTGTAGGCCATCTTCTGATTGTCCGGTGACCAAACGAGGTCCGCATAAAAACCCGCCCCGGACAACTTGATTTTACGAACCTCCCCCTTACCGTCCTGGTTGCGGACGTGAAGCTCATATTCGCCCGATTCATCAGACACGTACGCGATGGATTTTCCATCGGGAGACCACACGGGAGAACGCTCATTGGCTGCAACCGTATTCGTCAGATTGCGGGGATCCCCTTTTTCCGCAGGCACCGTGACAATTTCACCCCGAAACTCAAACGCCGCCCGGGCCCCTGAAGGGGAAATGGAGGCGTCACGAACATACTTGAAGCCCTTGACATAACGCGGACGTGTCTCCACCAGATCCGCGGACACGCCAATCGTCAACTTCGTGCTCTTCTGGGTCCCGGGATCATAGAGGTGGAGGAATCCGGCTTGTTCATAGATGATCTGGCCTCCCCCTGCGGACGCGGCCAAAACCGGAAAGTCCTTGTGCTGGGTCAGCTGCTTGATGACCTTGGTTTTCAAATCATAAGAAAAGAGGTTGAACTCCCCGTTGCGGTCGGAGCGGAAGTAAATCGTATCGCCCATCCACATCGCATCCACGTCATTCGACCGGCCTTCGGGTTGGGGGACCTTTTCGATGGAATGATCGCTGAACTGGTAGAGCCACACCGTCGACGCTGTACCGCCCCGATAGTGCTTCCACTCGTTGAATGCTTCGTAAAGGGGGTTGTACGCCAATCGGCGGCCATCCGGCGAGTAGGTCGCCTTGAAGGCGTGGGGGATTTCGAGCGGTTCTTCGATCCCCCCTCCAGTGGGTACTGTGAAGAGCTGGGTATATCGGCCGGTAAACACCGCGCGCGGAGAGGTAAACAGCACCTTCGAGTCATCCGGCGTAAACCCCTGGACGATGTCAGCTCCGGGATGCCACGTCAGGCGCATGGGGACTCCGCCCGTCACGGGAACCACATACACATCCGTGTTGCCGTCGTACTGGGCACTGAAGGCGATCAGTGAACCATCCGGTGAAAACGCCGGGTTCGACTCCACCCCTTCATCGGTGGTCAGGCGCTGTACATTCTTGCCGTCCAGCCCCGCCACCCACAGATCACCGGCATAGATAAAGGCAATGTGCGTCTTGCTGACAGCCGGTTGGCTGAGGAGTCTCGTGTCATGAATGTCCGGACCCTGACTCGCCGCCAGGGAGGACAGCAACAAACTCAAGATCGCGCCACACGCCAGGTAAAAAAGGCAGACGGATATGCTTCGAGGATTTCTCTGCATGGATTTTCCTTTCATGGTTGGGTGTTCTTCAGAGGCCGCAATTGCTATTGCCCTTGAGGCGGGACATCTGGAGCGCGGGCGTCCCGCCCGCCAGCGGTCAGGACGGCAGCGCTCCTGCAAAAAACCTACCCTCGAGATTTAAACCAGGTGGCATCCTCAAAATAGGGCTTTGTCTTTTCTTCCAACAAGGCAATTTCAGTTGGCTTCAGGGGCGAAAATGACTGGGCAATCCGGACGTTTTCTTCCAGGTGAGGAAGGGTATCAATCCCGACGATCACCGTCGACACCTTGAAGCTGAGCGTGTAACGCATGGCCTGCTCCATGGTGGTCAGACCCCCTTCCCTGAAGATACGGCCTCGGGCGGGAATCTTCATCCCGATGATTCCCATCTTCTTCTCGACGGCCACAGGGAGGAGATTTTCAATGAAACTGTTGTGATGCTTGTCGGCCGCGTTGAGCGCCATGAGAATCGTGTCGAATTCATATTGCCGGATCGCCTTGGCGAGGATAAAGGGGTCACGGTGACCGGTGATGCCGATGTACTTGATGATCTTTTCGGATCGCGCCTTCTCCATGGCTTTGATGACGCCGTCCTTGGCGAACATGCGGTCGAGGTCTTCTTGTGATCCGACGTGGTGAACTTGCCAGGCTTCCAAGTGGTCCGTCTGTAAGTTCTTCAACGTGCGCTCCAGGAGCCGCATCGAACCCTCGTAGCTGCGGTCATGCGTCTTGGAGGCGAGATAGACCTCCTTCCGGCGAGTCTTCATCACCTTCCCGAGGTATGTCTCGCTGATGCCGTTCCCGTAAGCGGCAGCGGTATCGAGATAGTTGACCCCGAGGTCAATCGCACGATTAATGATGGCCAGGGAGGCCTCCTCGGTCCCCGGCTGCTCCAGTGTCGATTGTCCTCCGAGACTGAAAAGGCAAACGGAATATCCCGTTTTGCCCAGAAGTCGCGTTGGCATTTTATTCGGGGCCAGGTTCTCCACGCCCTTCCCTAAAACGCTCGAGACTTTCCCCTCCTGTAATACCGTCATCCCCGCAACGGCTCCCACGGTGGTTTTCAAAAACTTCCGGCGGTCCACTTTATGGCTCATAATAGCCTCTCGTATTCATTTGAAAATCCATTGACTGGATCTAAGAGAATTCCAGAGATTTCTCGCTCTGTTTCTGTTGTTCGCCTACCTGACGTGTGCAATGAGGTCTTTAATATCGAAACTCCGGACTTTCCAGCCGTCGAGGAAATTTCCCTAAGGATGGTCGTTGCCGGATACCGGGCAGGCGAGGCCCGCATGGACAGAGATGGCACTTACCCTTAATTCTTTGACCCGGTTACTTCCGCGCCCGCTTCCATCTTACCAAAAGGGTGTCTAAGAATACTTCACAATTTGGCGATGCCGCGCACGGGAGCAGGCCTTATTGGACCCCTTTAAACAAGGCCCTCAACACCGGGGGCGCAACGAGCGTCGTGATGATTGTCATCACGACGACGATCGAATACACGGCATCTGAGATCGCATGCAGGCGCAGGCCCAGGAGGGCTACAATGATCCCCACCTCGCCTCGCGGGACCATGCCGAACCCAATACGCACCGCGTCTCGGAACCCCATCCGGATGGCCCCCAGCCCACAGCCGACGAGCTTAGTCAGGATGGCAATGAGGGAAATGATGAGTGCCGTCACGATGATGTTCTTGTCGAGGAAGATCTTCAAATTCAATTGAGCGCCCATGACGACAAAGAAAAAAGGGACGAGAAATTCGTAGAGTGCCTGCGTGCTTTCCGTGATGTTCCACGCCTCCCGGTGATCCGCAATCGCCAACCCCGCAAGAAAGGCGCCAATAATGGCCGCCATGCCGATGTAACTGGCAGCCACGGAAAGTCCCAGGCAGGCCAGCAAGGAAATGATGAAGGCGGGATTGCGGGAGTACGCCCGGTTAATACGGGGTGTGATCCGCCCAACCACGCGACTGCCCCAGAACACCACGACCAATGTAAAGGCCAAGGCTTCACCCACCACCAGTCCCAGCGAAACATAACTCACGTGGCCTGCCGACAACGCACTCACAATCGCGAGCAGAATCATGCCCAGAATATCATCAATGACGGCAGCCCCCAGGATGACACGAGCCACTGCCGTGTTGAGGATGCCCATATCCGCCAACACCCGCGCCGTGATTCCCACGCTTGTGGCCACCAGCGCCGTGCCGGTAAAGATGGATTCAAGATTGGAATGGGCGATCAATCTCATGTAAAGGTAGCCCCCGAAAAACGGCAGAACCACCCCCAGGACAGCGACCAGCATGGCTCGTCCGCCCACTTGCATTAAATCACTGGGCTTGGTTTCCAGTCCCACGGTGAACAGCAAGATGATGACCCCGATTTCAGCGATGCCAGTGGTCAGCTCGGAGGGCAAAACAATTTTCAAAACATAGGGTCCCAGCAAAATACCGGCAAAGATTTCGCCTATGACTGCAGGCTGGCGAATGCGCTCAAAGATCTCACCGAGCAGTTTTGCCACGCCAAACATCAGGAACAATTGTAAAAGAACCCAGGTCGTGTGTTCCAAAAGCCCTCTCCAGGAGAAAGTGCACTTCGAGGTCGCTTCAATTACAAATAAGACAACTGATTATCGTCATGAACTCTCTCTTTGAACAAGGATTTTCCATGTCGTCAAGGGGGAGGACCGGGCGGTTGCCTCCTACCCTGCCCGGAATCAGATCGCGGAAAGAGGGGCGGAGAGCCGAAGGCTGGTCCGTCAGGAATAGAGGAAGGTTAAAAGTCACTTGCACAATGCACCGGGCCGGATGACCGATAACTCGATGACCCTGTAAACCTTCACTTTGACCTCTCCCCACGTTCTCGGATACAATCTCGGGTGAGTTGGTTCCTCGTATGCTCACTCCCATGAAAAAGCAGGCCCTGCTCGTAGACGATGAGGAGTCCATCCGGCATTTGCTGGTCGAGATCTTCAGCGGTGAATTTCCCGACATCGAAACCGTGACGGCAGCGAATGGTCGGGAAGCCATCGAAAAACTTCGCCAGAATGCCTACGACATCCTGGTGACCGACCTGAAGATGCCCGAGGTCGATGGTCTCGAAGTCCTGGAAGAGGCCTTGACCTTGTATCCGGACATCGTGGCGATTGCCGTCACCGGATATGGCACCATTGAAACCGCGGTTCATGCCATCAAACTCGGGGCCTTCGACTACATTACAAAACCCTTTGAAATAACGGATTTTCAACTCACTCTCAAACGGGCCATCGAGCAGAAAGAACTTCGTGAAGAAAACCTCGCGTTGCGGACGCAGCTCAAGGAGCGCTATAGCTTTTCCAACATCGTCGGGAGCAGCGCGCCCATACGAAAGATTTTTGATGCCATCACGATGATCGGCCCCACCTCGTCCACGGTGTTGATTACGGGTGAAACGGGGACGGGAAAGGAACTCATCGCACGGGCGATTTATTACAATAGCTCCCGCCGGGAACAGAAGCTGGTCTCCATCAACTGCGGGGCCATCCCGGAAACCCTGTTGGAGAGTGAACTGTTCGGGCATGTCCGCGGCGCCTTCACGGGGGCGCATCAGAATCGTATTGGAAGATTCGAGCAAGCCCACCGGGGAACAATTTTCCTGGACGAGATTGGAAATATGAGTCCGATGCTTCAGGTGAAGCTGCTGAGGATTCTGCAAGAGCGGGAGTTTGAGCGGGTGGGAGACAACCGCACCATCAAAGTGGACGTTCGCGTGATCGCCGCCACGGGCGCCGATCTGGCAACGCGGGTGGCGCAAGGTACGTTTCGCGAGGATCTCTATTATCGGTTAAACGTCATCCCCATTGTCGTCCCCCCGCTGCGCGAGCGACGCGAAGACATCCCCCTCCTCGCCCAGTTCTTCTTGAAGAAGTATTCCGACGGACAGGGAGAGCAGAAGGTCATCGCCCAGGACGCGATGCGCCTCCTGCAGAATTACCCCTGGCCCGGCAATGTGCGGCAACTGGAAAACGCCATTGAACGGGCCGTGATGATGGTCAGGAATCGCAACCAGATTTACGTCGAGGATCTCCCGCCGGAGATTCAGGAAGCCCCGCTCCCCGCCTCCGGTACGATGTTTCAGATCCCCGAGGCAGGCATCTCCCTGGACCAGGTGGTGGAAGACACGGAGCGCCGACTCATCACGGAGAGCCTCCAAAGGCATCACGGGAACAAACAGAAAGCTGCCGATTTTCTGCAAATGAATCGCACCACACTCATCCAGAAGATGAAACGACTGGGCATCGAATCTCTCCCCGCGGATGCCCCCACTCCTGTAAAAAAACCTTAAAGTATTCCCCCGATTCAGACGTTATGAATGGTAAGAGCCGAGAAGGAAAATGTGTACAGGATTGAAAGATACCTGGGGCTCGGGAGAACTCGGTTAAGGAATGACCCGGTCGCAAAGGGATTCGGCCTCAGGGGCGGACCCAAAGCGCCCATGGCGATCAATGGATCATGAATCTGAAGCATAAAGCAGCAAAGGCAATAACCATGTCGATTGAAGAAAAGACAAGTCATCGAAAGGCAAATCGGTCAACCTTCATTACCCAAATCGAAGAGGACCGCGCCCACCGTATGGAACGATTGCGCCGTGCCATCGCGGATGGGACTTACTCGGTCTCTGCAGAAGATGTGGCCGAAAAGATTATCAACCGCTTCATGCGCCATTCCTGAACCGTCGAGTCACAGGGCGGCCCGGGCAGTCCAAACTTCAAATCACGGGCCTTGAAGCGCGAGAGCATCAGGGTGAAAAAAAGTCTCCCAGCCATCGCCCTCCGTCTATCTAATGTCTGAAATGCCGAATCCCCGTAAAAACCATGGCGAGGTTATTCTCGTTGGCGGCGGCGATGACCTCTTCATCCCGGACCGAGCCCCCCGGCTGAATCACGGCCGTCGCACCTGACTTCGCCGCTTCGTCCACACCATCTCGAAACGGGAAAAATGCGTCGGAGGCGACCACGCTGCTCGCCAGCGGTTGTTGTGCCTTCATCACGGCGATTTTCACCGCATCCACACGGCTCATTTGGCCGGCGCCAATTCCAAGCGTTTGCTCACCGCGGGCAAACACGATCGCGTTTGATTTAACGTGTTTCACAATACGCCAGGCAAAACGCAGGCCCTGCCACTCCGCTTCGTTGGGCGGCCGCCGCGAAACTACCTTAATCAAGGATTCATCCAACAGTTTCACGTTTGCATTCTCGGCCAGGAATCCCCCATCAATCTGCCGAAGATCAAAGTCAAGACGGGCTGAGGGGCTACTCTGCGAATCATTGGAAGAGGGTGCCTCCCCGGTCCGGGACGCCCGCTCGATCAACCGCAAATTTTTTTTCTTTTGGAAAACCTCGCGAGCCTCGATGGAATATCCCGGGGCAACAATGGCTTCGACAAAGGTTTTTGCAATCTCTTCTGAGAGAGAACGGTCGACGAGACAGTTAAAGGCCATCACCGAGCCATAGGCCGAAACGGGATCGCAGGCCAGTGCCAACTGGTAAGCGGCAAGGGGAGATTCCGCCGAGGCCACCCCACAGGGATTATTATGTTTGATGATCACTGCGGTCGGGCGGTCAAACTCGGCGGATAAGCGCCACGCGGCATCGAGGTCCAGGAGATTATTATATGAAAGTTCTTTGCCCTGGAGTGGCTCCGCGGTCGCGATGCTGGAGCGGATATCGCTTCCTTTTCGATAGACCGCGGCTCGTTGATGAGGATTTTCACCGTAGCGCAAGCCCCGGACCTTGTGCATCCCGATAAAACGAACCCCGGGAAATTCCTGGAGGTGGCGTTCAATCCCCCTGCTGCTTTCCTTGCAAACCCAATCACCCAACTCTTCCACAATGGCTGCGTCGTATTGCGCCACCGCTTCGAACGCCTGCTGGGCCAAATGCAGTCGAGTGGCCAGTGAAAGGTGTCCACCGGTCTTCTCCAGTTCTCCCAAAATCCCGCCATATTGCTTAGGCGAAACCACCACCGCCACGTCGAGGAAGTTCTTTGCTGCTGCCCGCAAGAGCGCCACCCCGCCGATGTCGATATTTTCGATGAGCTCGGCCGGTGCCGCGTGAGGTTGCGCCATGACGGATTCAAACGGATAGAGGTTGACCACAACCAGATCAATCGGTTCTATCCCTCGCTCTTTCAGGGTCCTCATGTGATCCGGATCGCTGCGGTCCGCCAGCAACGCCCCGTGAATGTGGGGATGGAGCGTCTTGACCCGCCCCCCCAGCATCTCCGGCGAACCGGTCACCTCCGAGACATCCCGGACTGCCAGCGAAGCCTCACGGAGCAACTGTGCAGTCCCCCCGGTTGAGACGATTCGGATTCCCTGCGCCCCCAGGCCCCTGGCAAATTCCACCAATCCAGATTTGTCGTGAACACTTATCAAAGCGTTGTGAATTCGGGTTTGCATGGCTTCAGCCTCGGAGTTAATGGATGGAACGGAAGGATGACATGCCGGAATGCGTTATGAACTGACGGATTCAGTCGGAGTCGGATCCGTGCTTCGGACTGGGGCGGCCTGAAATTTGACTCGCTCGTCGACGAGTACAATCATGAAGGCGACACTGGTGCAGTGTTCCGTCTTCTTAAGCTGTTCCGCCTTCTGGCTCACGAACTGTTCAAAGGCGCCCAGGGGCGGGAGGGCGGAAGAATCGTGATAGGTCTCCTTGCATCCTTTTAGATTCTCGTAGAGCTTGAGGATCTTATTGTGTTCCTCTTCAGGTCTGAGGATGATTTCCTTGAAGAGGACCTCCTGGCCCCCGAGAGGCTTGGGAGGCGGTGGTGGCGGTCCCCCTCTGCCCTCATCCATGTGGACCCGTTTATCGGTCCCTTCCTCACGGGCTCTCATCCGGTTTCGCCACAGATCACTGAAAAGGGAGAACCGCGCCGCCAGCGTGTTGTAACGGAAGCGCTGATGTGAGTTTAGCTTGGGTGTGTCGCTGTGTTTCTTCAGCAGGTGTTCGACACGGGACCGCAGATCGACCGGAGGCTTTTTGGAGCCGCCGTTGAAGAAGATCTCGTATTCGATCTTGAGTTTTCGGATGTCGTCGGTCAGTAAATCGAACTCTTCGTCGACAGTCATAGTCATCTCAAAGTCTAGAAGTTCGACCCCACCGCGTCAATCAAAATGTTGACACCTGAATTTTCGATGTGATTGAATGCTCCAATGCCCACAACTCTTTCTCCTGCAATGAAAAGGAAGGTGTCGACAAAGCACGCTGGAACGGCAGCAGGCCTCTTTCGAAGGATTCCTGCCATTGACCAGTTGCTCCTCGCCCCTGAACTCCGTGACAGCTCAGACAAATTCCCACATGAAGCCATTGTGGAAGAGTTGCGCCGGGAGGTCCAAGCCCTTCGAACTCGCATTCGAGCCGGAGGAATGGCTGAGCCCGGGCTCACTCCCGCTCTGGCCGAGATCCCCGCCCGGGTTGTGACCACACTGGAGCGCCGGTTTTCCCCCTCGCTGTGCAAGGTGATCAATGCGACGGGCGTGATGTTGCACACCAATCTTGGCCGCGCCCCGCTGTCGTCCACGATCCTGGAACGCCTGCAAGAAGTGGCCTGCGGATACTCTAACCTCGAATTCGATCTGAAAAAGAATGAACGGGGCCGTCGCGATGTTCACGCGGAGCATTTGCTGAGGTTCTTGCTTCGGTGCGAAGCCGCCCTGGTGGTCAACAACTGTGCTGCCGCCGTTTTGTTGACACTCAACTCCTTGGCGGAGGGCGGGGAGGTCATTGTCTCCCGTGGGGAACTCGTGGAAATCGGGGGCTCCTTCCGAATCCCGGAGATTATGGGAAAAAGCGGGGCGGTCTTACGTGAAGTTGGAACCACGAATCGCACCCGGGCCAGCGATTACACCCGCGCCATCAACGCCAAAACAAGACTGATCCTTCGGGTCCATCGCAGCAATTTCAAAGTGATGGGCTTTTCTGAACAACCCCCGTTGGCGGACTTAGCCCGGTTGGCCCACCGGAATCACCTCCCGCTGGTTGAAGATCTCGGCAGCGGCTGCCTCATCGATTTGAGCCCGGCCGGGATTCCTGGAGAGCCTACCGTGGCTGCCAGCTTGAAAGCGGGTGTCGACATCATCACGTTCAGTGGCGACAAGCTGCTGGGCGGACCCCAGGCAGGCCTTCTGGTCGGCCGAAAGAAATTGCTCGCGCTGCTCCGAGTCAATCCGCTTTACCGGGCCCTTCGGGTGGATAAGCTGACGCTGGCCGCTCTGGAGTCAACCCTTCTTCCCTACCTCCGACACCAGGAGCGCACTCAAGTTCCAACGCTCAAAATGATCTTCGAACCGAGGGAGCAAATTGAAAAACGCGCGAAGCGCTTGATTCAACAGGTAGAAGGGGAAATGAAGCCGGGGGGAAGCGTTGTGCTCCACCTCATTCCGGGAACTTCCGTAATCGGCGGGGGATCCACCCCCGGCCAGGAGATTCCCACCACGCTGATCTCCGTCGCCTCTTCGCAACACTCCGCGCGGGCAATCGAAGCTCACTTGCGGGGTGGACGGATTCCAATTCTGGCTAGAGTGGAAGGGAACCGTGCGCTCCTGGATCTGAGAACAGTCGGTGTGAGCGAAGAGGAAGAGATCGTTCAATCCTTGAAGAGCCTAGGTCAAACAGCGGGGTAGGATGGACAGTCGGGGGAGCTTGGATTCTATTGGAAACAGCCTTTACCCTGATGGCAACGAAGTTTTTATCCTCCCGTTCTGGAAATGCAAACGCCGAACCGAGTTCCTTCTTCGTTAGCCCCGTCGCCAAACGGTACCCGATCTCAAATTTGAAATTTCAGATCTTGCCTGCCCATCGGGGGGAGGCTTCGGCCCCTGCCGTTGTCTTGCCCCCCTCCGCGTGTTCCCGTGGGGAGCAATGCCCGCAAGCAAAAGACGCATGGTATGGGTCCCGGCTGGTGGGGAGAAAAGAAGCATCTATAAATCTTTCCTGCAATTCCTTGGAGAATATCACCGGGGTTTCAACTGCAGAATTCAGGATAAGTTCTTCATCGTACCCGCTCCAGATACTTCCCTTCCTCCGTGTCGACCCGGATCACCTCACCCACATCGATGAACGCCGGAACCTGGACCATGAGCCCGGTTTCCAGCTTTGCCGGCTTTCCGACGTTTGAGACGGTCGCTGATTTCAACCCCGGCTCGGTTTCCACCACTTTGAGATCCACCGTCGCCGGCAATTCGATGCCGATCGGTCGCCCCTCAAAAACCATGATCTGGACCTTCAAGTTGGGTGAGAGATACTCCGCGTCTTCACCGAGCATGTCAGCCGGGATATTGGTCTGCTCGTAGGTCTTGGTGTCCATGAAAAAATAATTGGTTCCATCCTTATACAAGTATTCCATCTCCGACTCATCCACATTGACCTTTTCGACGGAATCCTGCGAGCGGAAACGGTGTTCAAAGATGGCGCCCGTCCGCAGATTGCGGATTTTGGCTTGCACAAAGGCCCGCAAATTCCCCGGCGTCCGATGTTCCACGGTAAACACCTTGTGCAGCTCGTTATTGTGCCTGATCAGCATTCCACGCCGTAAATCGTTACCCATGATAAACATATTTCAAAAGTCCTCCCTGGAATTGAATCCTGTCCCGAGCTCCCTCTGCGATTCACCAAAACCTCGCAGCATCACCCATCTATCGGCCCTTCGGGGTGGATCCGGACATCAAGCGCTCAATCTCCTGAATCGTACTGGGCAACCGTGACGAAAGCTTAATCACCTTGCCTTCATCACTGATCATATAATCATCTTCGATTCGAACTCCCAGACTTTCTTCCGGGATATAGAGTCCCGGTTCGATCGTAAAGACCATGTTTTTGTCAATCGGCCGATTGTAGTCCCCCACATCGTGAACTTCCAACCCGAGCCAGTGTCCGATCCCGTGGATGAAGTAATGATCCAGGGTATCGCTCTCGCCTTTCGGCCCCCGCAACGGACTTTTTTTGAAATAGTCTTTCACCACCTGGGTTAAACTCCGCAAAAGGGTCTTGCCTGGCACGATGGCGCGAACTGCCTCCTCCTGGGCTCCCAACACCAGTTCGTAAATCTGTTTCTGTCGGTCCGTATATTTTCCGCTGACGGGGTAAGTCCGGGTAATGTCCGCCGCATAGCCGCTGTACTCCCCGGCGGCGTCCACAACCACTGTTTGACCGCTCTTCATCAACTGGCTGTTCTGATTGTAATGCAACACCGTGGAGCTAAACCCTGACCCCACGATGGGAGCATAGGCGGCCCGCTCACACCCCTCATTCTCCCATGTGGATTTAAGGAGGGCAGCCACCTGGTATTCATAAACTTCCGGCTTGATCGCTTTTATCGCTGCCAAGTGAGCGTCCAAAGACGCATCAACGGCCTTTTGCAAAAGGGTAACTTCCGATTTGTTCTTGACCTGTCGAAGATCGTCGAGGGAGGTTCGAGCGTCCCGGATTTCCGCAAAGGGAGCCAGGGCCTTCAATTGCTCGACTTTCTCTTGTTCGCGCGAAAGTCGCAGGTTTGCCGTGGGCAGAGGAAGCACCGTGTAAAGGACCTGGCCCGTGCTCAAGGCATTGCTCATCTCTCCGGGAAAACGGTCCAGGGGCAACACCAGCGGGAACCCGGTCAATGTGGTTGCCTGTTTATTCAAAGGACCCAACTTCGGCCCGGTCCACCGTTCCCGCACAGGATCCGGGTTGGCGAGGAACAGGATCTCCCGGGTTGTTTGTTCGCTCGGAAACATGGCCGTGGCAATATTCTGGCGTCCTTTGGGGAGGAGCATCAGAATCGCCCCGGGCTCATCCCACCCCGAGAGGTAGTAAAAATAATCATCCTGTCGAAAGGGGGTCAGATCGGCGTCGGCTTGCTCGGACTCCTTCAATCCGAAGACCACGGTCACCCCGTCCTTCAGTTTCTCAATGGCTGCGGTGCGGCGTGCGCGGTACACCTCCATTGGCTCTTTTTCCCGACCCCAAACCAAGAGGGACGACCAGGTCAAGAGGGCAATGATTCCGGCGAGCCATACACCGGCAAACCGGTCCTTGAAGTTGAGTCGCATTGGCGGGCTCCCTGAATACCTTATTTCGATTAAACTGCTCGGGCAAAGACGCAATAAAAAACCCAGCGTTTTTCGCTTCCCCGCTGGGTATTTCGTTCAAAAACTCCAAACTGGATCGTCGACTACAACCGTGTTCGGGCCGCTCCGTCCGGTTAGCTGTAACCGATAACCTGCTCTTCCATTGCTCTTAGTCTGCACGATGAAGAACCTCTTCGGTCGAAAGAACGGTGGCATAATCCCCCTGCAGGTTGGCCAAGGACATGGCGTGGATCTCCTCCGCGCTGCGGAAGCGGCCCTCAAAATCCTCCCCGTCAAACGTGGCCGTGGCATCGGAGACCACCAGGGTTTCGTAACCGAGGTTTCCGGCCATCCGGGCCGTGGCTTCGACGGAATTATTAGTGATGAATCCGACGATGGCTAAGGTAAGAATCCGATTCGATC
This sequence comes from Terriglobia bacterium, assembly GCA_041494885.1. Lineage (GTDB taxonomy): Bacteria > Acidobacteriota > Terriglobia > JAIQFV01 > JAIQFV01 > JAIQFV01. Next base: position 20,277 of record JBGQBO010000052.1, on the reverse strand, counting down.
GGAGTACCACGTCCAGTTCAGTTCCGATGAAGGCATTCGGGGTGTGTTTCTCAATAATGAGTTCCCCTTCCTTCGGTTGAGCAAACTCCTTGAAATCGCAGCCTTCCTGACCGGGGCGAAAAGTGGACCGGGGCTCGCGCGAAACGTGCCGTACATGAATGATGGGCCTCGCGCTTGCACGCCAGGCGTCCAGCAAGCCCCCGATGTTTTCTTCCGCCCGGGGATTATTGCGGCGCCCCCAACTGGGATGATCGATCGCCTTTTGTACGTCAATCAAGAGAAGACCTGCCGTTCGGGGGAGCCGCTCTTCCGCTCTCTCCGGCCGCATGCGGTCATCCGACCTTCGCTGTGTGCTTGGGGAACAAAGCCACGAACTGCTCCACCAGAGCTTGTCGCATCGCGCGCAAATTCTCTACGTAAGTCTGCATCAGCGACATAAACCCGGTGTAGAGGTATCCAATCACGAAGAGGACCAGGAAGGGTGTCACGGCATAATCTTCGTTTATAATCAGGTAGTACACCGTCAACGCAAAATAAATTCCCAGGAGCAATTCGATGTAGGGCGTGTAGCCGCTCTTGCGTCGATACTTCTTTACCGTCCACTTATCGCGTTGTGTTTCAATCCGGTACTTCGGCGTCCGCTTGAAGCTGGTTTGAATTCCCAGCAGGGCCTCCACGACCGCACGGGAATTTGAAACGGAGAGCCCGATGCCGGTCGCCATCAAAAAAGGCAGGTACTTGATCTTTCGCCACCACGAATCCGGGAACAATTCGCGCTGGGAAACGAGGTAGAAGGAAGACACGGAGAACGTGGAAGCCAAAAACAAGGGCAGATCGATCCAGAGCATCTGGGTCCATCCCTGGTAGAAACGGACAATGGTCGCCGGAAGTAGCACCAGGGAAAGCACGATCATCAGGGGGTAAGCAATGTTCGCCGTGAGATGAAAGAAGGCCTCGATTTTCACGCGAAGCGGCAGCTTGGCCCGAAGCACCATGGGCAGGTCCTTTTTCGCACACTGAATCAACCCTTTGGCCCACCGGAACTGCTGCACCTTGAACGAGGTCATCTCCACCGGCAGCTCGGCATCGCACACCACCTCCGGTACATACACAAACTTCCAACCGCGCATTTGCGCGCGGTAGCTGAGGTCCGTGTCTTCCGTGAGCGTGTCGTGCTCCCAGCCGCCGGAGGTCTCGATCGCCTTGCGCCGCCAGATCCCCGCCGTCCCGTTGAAGTTGAAAAAGCGCTCGGCCACAAAACGCGCCCCATGCTCGATCACGAAATGACCGTCGAGGAGGATGGATTCGACCTGCGTGAGGAACGAATAGTTCCGATTGATGTGGCCCCACCGCGTCTGGACCATCCCCACTTCCGCACTGGTGAAATAGTGAATGGTCTGGTTGAGAAACTCCGGGGGCGGCATAAAATCCGCGTCGAAAATGGCGATAAACTCACCGGTGGCCGATTTCAGGCCCTCTTCAAGAGCGCCCGCCTTGAATCCCGTCCGATTCTCACGATGGTGATACGAGATATTCAGGCCGGTCTTCCGGTAGCGTTCCACGACGTCCATGGCAATCTGTTGTGTTTCATCCGTGGAATCGTCCAGCACCTGGATTTGTAACAATTCCCCCGGATAGTTCATCCCGCTGGTCGCTTCCACAAGGCGTTCCACGACATAACGCTCGTTGTAGATTGGCAATTGAATGGTCACGCGCGGGAGCTCTGAAAAATGCTCCTTGATCTTGGCACGGTTGGCACGATGCTTGAAGTAGAGGTATACCAGGTGGTAGCGGTGAAGGCCATACATCGCCAAAATCACCAGCACCGTAAAGTAGGGAATGAGAAAAGCCAGATCAAACAAATTCGTCTGATACAACCCCACAAAGCGATCACGGGGAAAAAAGTGCCGCAACGTCTTTTGCCAGGGCGTCAACGGCGCTGCTGCCAAAAGCAACCAGAGCTGGGACCACATAAAGAACAATCCTTGCCAGATAAGCTGGAATTTGAATTAGGAGCGCGAAGAGCCGCCTACCCATGGCGCTCGTGTTACGCCTTGCGAAGGAAATGCATCAGCCTTCAGGGATTTTTTTCATCGATGACGCCGACAGTGCCAGAGAAGAACGGACTGCTCATCTCTCGCCTCTCCCGCCTCCCGATGAGCTCATTGCAGTGTTCCTACCGATGGCTGAGAACCCTTTGATTATATGGAATCCCCTTAAATTGTCAATCGAACTGACGGGGGCAATTTGAAACTGATTCTGGGAGCAATTCGCTGCCCGGAAAGGCAATGCAGCCGATGAATCCGAACCTCCAGTAAACGTTGGGCGTCGATTTTCATGGGCACGCACCGGATGCAATCTGACAACTCTGGTATGACTCTGCTTTCGTTGGTCTTCGCCCTTGCCCGGTGCCCTCATTCGTGGACAAATTTTTATCCCCCCCCAAAGCTAATTCTCCAGCTTTGTCTCTCTTCTCCAGAATCCGCCTAACTGCTAAAAAATAAGTGCCAGAATGACAACCCGCGCCTTATAATTTACATCTAGGCGAGTAGAGCAGGACATAAGCCGCGAGGGGGTGGCTAGATATGAAACGGCTCACGATGAAAGCATTTATGAACAGCGCCTTAATAATGGTCTTTTTGCTTTTCGCAACCGGTTTTTCCTGGACTCAAGATTACCCCGCTTCCCAGAGCGGGGATGAAGGTTACCGGGGCCGGGTTCTGCGACTCAGCCTGGTGGAAGGCGATGTCTCACTTCAGCACGGAGCCCAGGAGCAGTGGCTCGATGCCACCATCAACGCTCCTCTTCTGGTTGGAGACCGACTGTGGGTCGGTGCTCAAGGACGGACTGAAATCGAGTTCGACGACGGTTCTTATGTGCGCCTGGCCTCCAACAGTGTCCTGGAAATCCAGCAGCTCGACCAATCATCAGAGGGTCGAAACACCCAGGTCTTCCTGAGCCAGGGGCTCGCCTATTTTAACGTCCGGCAGAGTTACAACGACACGTTTCGCGTGACTACTCCCGCTATGGCTGCGGATACTTACAACGGAGGGGCCCGTTTCCGCCTGGAGGTCGATGACCGGAATGATTTGACCGTGTTTCGTGGAGAGATCCATATCGACAGTCAAGCCGGCAATGCGACGGTGCGTTCCAACGAGCTCTTCTCACTTCCCAATGGCGAGAACAGCCAATACTACCTGGGGCAAGCGGCCGGCCGGGATGATTGGGACCGCTGGAATTCCGATCGGGATGACTATCTGGCCCGTTCCAGCAGCTACCATTACCTGCCCTCGTCAGTGAATTATGGGACTTATGATCTGGATCACTACGGTCACTGGGTCAACCAGAGCGGCTATGGGTACGTGTGGTTCCCTTATAACGTCGATGATGGCTGGGTGCCTTACAGCTATGGTCGTTGGGCGTGGTATCCCAGCATGGGGTATTCCTGGGTTTCCTATGAGCCCTGGGGATGGCTGCCCTACCATTATGGAGGTTGGGAGTGGTTCTCGGGATTTGGCTGGGCCTGGTGTCCGGGCAGTTCATTCGGTTTCTTTAGCCCTCATCGAGCATTCTTTTTCAACACAGGAGCCTTTGTGGGATGGTTCCCGTGCTCTCCCTTTGATCGCTTCTTCTTTGGGAGCTCGTTCATCAACATCAATGTTTTTCGGCCGCGCAACTTCTTCGGCGATCGAATGGTCGTGGTGAACAATCGTGTTTTTGCCAACAATGTCATCACCCGGCAGAGTATGGTGCGGAATCATGAGGTCATCTCACAGGTCACATCCAACAGCAACCTCCAGTTGGGGTTGCGTCCAAGAGTGGAACGGGTTTCAGGCTCGGAGGTGTTGAGGCCATCCTCGTTTGCAAACAACCCGGGGACGCGTGTGGCTTCCGATACCAAGGGATGGACTCGTCAGGACGGAATTCGCGGCACCGGCGCCCGACCGGCCGAAACTTTGAGAACGGGCCAGCCTTTTGGAAGAACCGGGACTCCAGGCGTGGCGAACCGTGAAGGAATCCGAACGGGATCGGGAAGCAATGGAGCGGTCATCAACAATCGGGGAAATATGGGACGGAGGGGTGAGGTCGTCAATCCTTCCGGGACGGCTTCGGGGACTTCCTCGGGTGTGCGTACGGAAACGGGAATCCGCTCTCCCGCTGCCAACGGTGCTGGGCGCAGCGTCAACGGGGCCGCTGGACGCAGCGAGGGCGGCAGTCGTGAAACGATTCAAGCTCCGGCGGTGCGGACGCCTTACACTGGGAATGACGGGGGCGCTAGAGGACGCTCGGATATTCAAAATCAGGGCGTTCCGGTTCCACCTTCCGTCAGTGGATCCCGGGGTGAGGGAGCCCGACCACAGGCCCCCGCGGCTGTGGCACCCCGCAACAATGAGCCCCGCGGGGCGGCACCTCGCCAGGAAGTAATTCGGCCGGAGTCGAAGCCGAACAATTCGTCCGCCCCGGCACGGAGTGAGGATAAGAACACGAAGACTGATAAACCCAAGACGACTTCTTCGTTGCGCACCAACTCGGGGGCGCAGTGGAGAAATTATGGGGAACAGAATCCGGGAGCGCGCGCCACCGCGCGCTCTTCTTTCGACAGCAACCGCCGCACCTACAATTCCGAGGGGACAGGCCGGATCGACCGGGTGGGGCCAAACTCCTATACGTCAACCTATAGCCCGCCGCCCGCCAACCGGAACGATATGCGATCTACTTATACGCCACCGGCAGGAAGGTCCAACTATTCGGCCCCTCCACAGAGATCTGATCCCCCGCGCTATTCTGCTCCTTCACCTGTCGCGCCCCGTTATGCAGCGCCTAGTCAGGGCTACGCAGCTCCCCGTCAAACCTATTCAGCGCCGTCCATGCCACGGCAAGATTTCTCACGGTCAACCTACTCAGCTCCTCATTATTCGGCTCCGTCTCCCACATTCCGGAGTGCTCCTGCCCCGCGCTCTGAATCCCGGTCGAGTAGCGGCGGGAGTGGACGCTCCTCAGGCTCTTCAAAACCCTCTCGACGTTAAGTCAGAGGACATCATTTTTGACCGGTTCAGTTCCAAGAACGATAACCACTCCGGATTGCTGGGGCGATTTTTTTGTGCGGTCACCGGAATTGTCAGCCCTGGCTAATCCAAGTCAATAGGCAAAAGAGCATTCGGCGGGGTTCGAAATTCAGACTCCAACTCCGGGTGAATCATCACGGCGAGCATCTCGAGGCTGTCGACAATGCGTGGCCCGGGCCGGCTGAAATACTGGTTCCCGTCGACAATGAAGGCGCGGGGACTGTGATCAGCCCGCAGGCGCTGCCATTCCGCCAAGCTCTTTACCGAAGCGAACTCCCGCAGCGTCCGGTCCAGGGAAAAACCACAACAACTGATCACAATGATTTCGGGGGCAAAATCGAAGATCTCCTTCCACTCCACGCGCCGAGAGGGTTGACCGGCTTTGGCAATCCCGTCGAACCCGCCCGCGATTTCGACCAGTTCACCATTCCAGTGCCCGCCGCAAAACGGGGGATCGAGCCATTCCATGAGAAAGGTCCGCGGGCGCGCCGGGAACCGTCCCACCAGTGATCTCACCCGTTCAACACGACGCTGGAGCGAATCAATGACGGCTTCGCTTTGGTTGGAGCGGCCGGTCATCCGGCCCACCGTCCGGATATTTTCAAAGATATCCTGCAAACACATGGGCTCCAGATTGACCACCTCGGGCGAATGAATCAGCCCCTTGACCGCGTCTTTCACATAGTCGTACGAGACGGCACATACGGTACAGAGTTGTTGCGTCAGGATCAGATCCGGCTGCAACCGGTTGATTAACTCAAAATCCAGGTCATATAGGGTACCGGCCTCGTCGAGCCTTCCCCGGACCTCCCGATCGATTGAGTCGCAGGATTGGTCCGAATCGACCAGCGCCCGCGTGATCCTTGGCTTGGTCCGCGCTGCGGCCGGAAAGTCGCACTCGTGAGACACGGCGACCAGGTCGTCGCCCAAACCGAGCGCGAATACAATTTCAGTGGCACTGGGAAGCAAAGAAACGATTTTCATGGGTTGAGATAAGACCCATTCTAATCACGAATCCGGATTCAGGAAAATCTTTTTTCTGATCTTTTTGAGAATGGGGAGGCCTTCGCCGATCCACAGATTACGCGGATCACGCAGAGCAAAATCAAAATTCAAACCAGCCCTTGTTTTTGGTATCCTCACTGTTTATCGACGCAAGGTTATTCTAAAGGCCGGAGACACTAGGAGCAGAATGGCCATTACCGTTAGCGGTATCTTTTGCCATCCGGTGAAGTCTGCCAAGAGCAAACCGCTCACCCGTGCTGAAATTGGGGTGCGCGGAATTCTGTATGACCGGGAATGGGTGGTGGTGGATGAGCGGGGAATGTTTGTCGCGCAGCGTCAGTCTTCAGATGCTGGCGTGGAAGTCCGCTCGATGTGCCTGCTCAACGCGGAGATCCGGGATACCCGGTTGGTTTTAAGTGCCCTCGATCGGCATTCCATTTCAATCCCGCTCAATGGCCCCGTGGCGCCGGAAGAAGATGTGCAGGTCTGGGAGCACCATGCCCGCGGTATCGACCAGGGCGAAGAGGTGTCCCGTTGGCTGAGTGAATTCCTCGCAACGGAAAGACCCGGAAAATATCGCCTGATGCGGATGGCAGACCAGCACATTCGCCGGGCGAGCATGGGAGAATCGCAGCTGGGCTTTGCCGACGCCTATCCCTTCCTGATTCTTTCTCAAGCTTCGCTGGACGATTTGAACAGCCGTCTTTCAGAAGCCCTTCCCATGAACCGGTTCCGGCCAAACATCGTTCTCGAGGGTTGCAGCGCGTTCCAGGAAGATCATCTCGCCTTGATCAAGATCGGAAATGTTCTTTTCGAGGGACAGGGGCTGTGCGCCCGCTGCCACATCACCACCACCAATCAGGAAACCGCCGAGTGCGGGAAGGAACCCCTCCGCACCCTGGCGACCTACCGCCGGCACCCAAGCGGCGCAGACGGTGTCGTGTTCGGGCGCAATTTTAATCATTTGAATTGCGGGACAATCGCCGCAGGTGATACGGTCGAGATCGTACTCACGGATTAAGTCAGTTTTCCTTCAATGTGAGAGTAAACATGCATCGAGTTCAAGACCGCGCGTCATTATCAATCGGAATTCGATTGCCAATTTTGGGGCGAAGGCAGATGATTGTCCGAGAGTGGAGATACATCGTTTTATTGCTCGCTGTGATCCCCTTCTTGCTGGGAGCCGGGGCTCAAGATCAAACGAAAGCCCGAGAGGCCCTGAGAAAAGGGGTCGAGGCCCATCGCGATCAAAAGTTCCAAACCGCTATGGACTATTTTAGAGAGGCGATCAGCCTCGATCCCGAATTGACACAGGCAAGAATGTATCTTGCGACGACATTGGCTAGCCAGTATGTTCGGGGAGTCGAATCGGAGAAAAACAAGCAACTGGGCGAAGAAGCCATCAAGATGTTTAAGGAGGTTCTGGAGAAAGATCCCGACGAGATGACCAGTGTCGCAGGAATTGCTTCGATGTGTTTCTACATGGGTCAATTTGAAGAAGCCAGGAAATGGTACAAGAAGCGTGCTGAGTTGGACTGGGACAACCCCGAGGCCGTTTATTCGGTGGGTGTGGTGGACTGGACCTTAGCTTACAAGGCGAATGTGGAGCTAAGACTAATTAAGCTCGAGCGCCTCCCGGCGGGCAATCCTTTGCCCCCCACCGAACGCGAGGAGTTCAAGGTAAAATTTGGGTCGGTGATCGAGGACGGGTTGGATTCCTTTCTCAAAGCTGTGGAATTGCGGCCGGATTACAGTGACGCCATGGCTTACCTGAATCTAATGTATCGACTCAAGGCAGACATCGAATCTGACAATGGCGCCCGCGATAACGATCTCAAAGAAGCTGACAGCTGGCTTCAAAAAGCCAAGGATACCCGATCCAAAGAGAGCCACAAAGAACGGGAAATGCCCCCTCGTTGAGAATGCCCCCTGGATCGTCGAGGGACCAAGGGAAGCTAATCCTCTAGTCTTCGATGCCCTGATACGGTAAGCCTCATTTCCTTAAACGCAACCCCCTCTCTCCTCCGAGATTCACCCGGACTCCGGAGACAAAATTCAATCGATAGGCCGGAAAACCAAGCACCTCCTCGTACCGCTGATTCAGCAGGTTGTTGACGCGAGCGTACCAGGTAACCGCCTCCGTGATGTCGTAGGAACCCCCGAGGTTGGCGACCACATAGCCAGGATTCTTGAGAATACACGGCAGACCCAGATCGCAGGCAAAGGTTCCCAGGTTCGGGTCGGTGTCGGTCGTCATCCCGCGCAGGACGGCATCAAGCGAGACCATCCAATGCCGATGCATCCAGGTCGCAAAAAGCGATCCTGACTGAGAGGGCCGCCGGATCAACGGATCGCCGACTCTGAAAATCGATTGAGCCCGGCCTGGGGCCCCGTTGAGCGAAAGGATTTCTGATTTCAGGAAGGTGTACTGGCCACCCAATCGAATCTTTGAACTGGGCTGCGCAGTCAAAGTAACCTCGAGGCCTTGCGCCCGGGCATTCCCCAGGTTGTCGGTGCTGAAGGTGGAAAGCCGGCGCAAATCCCCTGTCAGCGTCACAATCTGGTCCTCAAATCGATTGCGGAAATACGTCAGGTCGAAAAGTGCCCTCGAATTCCAAAGGGATACCTCGGCGCCCGTGTCAAAACTCAAGGAGCGCTCGGGACTGAGTTTCGGATTACTGGTAAAGGCCAGCTCAAATCCATTGGGGGCGCGAATCCCGGTCCCCACGGAACCATGCAGCTTGGCGTAGCTGAACATGCCTCCCATCGATTTCGGCCGGATGAAATAAGATGCCGACATCCTCGGATTGGTCGAAAGCACCGAGGATGCAGGAAAGTTCTGGTCATGAGAGAACGGAACGCCCAGGATTTCATCCGTCCTGAAATTTTCAATCCGCACGCCTGCCGTCAGAAATAATCTCTGCCGCCAGTTCCACTGGTTCTCGACGAAATATCCAAAATTGTTCCGGTGGAGGGCAAAGATCTGACCCGTCTGGTCCGTCACAAAGTTATTGAAGAATCGCTCCCGCTGGTACTCGAACCCGAAGGCCAGGGTATCCGTGGGGGTCAGGAGGAGATCGCTTTCACTGCGAAAAGTCCCACGAAAATTATCGCTGAACGAATCGCCCTGCGTGGGGCTGAGAAATCGAAAGTTGCGCGACAGGAAATTTCCGCTGACATGCTCTCTGAACCGTGAAGAAAACTCATGGTCGAATTCTCCGCCGAACACATAGTCATTGTTTTCTTCGCGAGAGAGAACATCGAGCCCGAAAAACGTCTGGTTGGGATCGCTCCCATAGGCCCCCGGCGCTCCCGCGTTGTTGGCGTTCAGATTAAAATGGAATGTCGCGTGTGTCCGTGGAGAATGTTCAAAGCCGATCCGACCCGAGGCATTCTGGTCGCGATAGTTGTCGTTGAAGTTGGCTCCTTCAGTGCTCAATCGTGACAGGTTCAGAGCCCAGCCCACGCCCCGCGTCAGGCCGTTCACGGCGGCCGCCCATCGCTCGGTCCCGTAGCTGCCGCCTTCCCCTAGAAACGAGAACCGGGGTGTCCCTTCACCGTGTTGTGTGATGACATTGATGGTAGCGCCCACGGCCTCCGATCCATAAAGCGCGCTCTGCGGACCGCGCACCACCTCAATACGTTCCACGTCATCCGCCACCAGGTGCGCGAAATCGAACCCCAATCCTCCCCCGAAATCGTTGAGCTTCACGCCATCTAACAGCACCAGGTCATAATTGGCGTTTCCACCCCGGGCGAAGACCGAGGTGGCTCCTCCACGGCGGCCGGCGGAGCTCACCGCGAGTCCGGGGATTTCACGTAACGCGTCCTGGACCAGCGGGGCAGCTGAGTTCTTCAAGTCATCTCCCGTAATTACTGTCACGGAACTGCCCACCTGGGCCACCGGCTGATCGATCAGGGACGCGCTCACCAACACGGAGTCAGTTCGGGCGCTCAGTTGAAGGTGGATTTCAAAGGATCGGGTTTCAGCAGGCTTCGAGGGGCTGACGGACACCGTCCCTGAAGCAAAACCGGGCTGGCTCACGAGCAATTGATACGAGATCCCCGGGGAGACCTCGAACCGAAACCGGCCCTGATCATCACTCCATCGAGCCGTCGTCGTCCCGAGTGCGTCGATGCAACTGATTCGAGCGCCTCGTATGACCGCGCCGGATGGATCTTTGATCTGACCCTCGATGAAACCGGTTTGGGCGATCAGGAAAATCTGCAGGCTCATCCATAAAAAGCAGAACAAAACGAGGCACACCGTGCGGTTCAATACAAATTGCCTGTCATTCATAAGTCCCTCCAAATTTCAAAAGACCTACATCATTCGTACCGGGCCAGATAGCCCGGATGTTTCAACACTTGAATTCATTCAACGCGGAGACGCCGAACGCGCCGAGTTGTTCCGCAAGCCTTTTCTCTGAGTCCGGCCCGTCTCTGCGGTAACACCCTCTTAATTTTTAAGCTCGGAGCTCTTCCCTCTCAAAAGAGTCACGCGGGCCGCACCGGAAACGGGATTTTGGTCGACCAGAAGATCGGAATTAAAGACTTCCCGAAGCCGCCCTTCCGTCATCACCTCCGCCGTTGAGCCGAAAGCCAGGGGGACACCGGAGCTCAGGAGCAGAACACGATCGGCAAATTCAGCGGCGAGATTGAGTTCGTGAGTCACCATGAGGACGGTCGTGCGGTGCTCGTGGGCGAAACGCTCGACCAGCTCCAGAAGTCCCATTTGAAACGACACGTCGAGGTTCAGGGTCGGCTCATCCAGCAGAAGCAATCCCGGTGTTTGTGCCAGGGCACGGGCCAGGATGACGCGCTGGCGTTCCCCGCCGGAGAGTTCGTTCATCCAGCGCCGCTCGAAGACCGCGGCCTCGGTCATCTCGAGGGCCGTGCGCACGATGTCCAGGTCTTCTCTCGATGCCAGTTGTATCCCGTCGATAAAAGGGTGCCGGGCCAGCAAGCAATACTCCAGGACGCTCATGGGGAAGTGCAACGCACTCTCCTGGGCCACCACCGCAATCTGCCTGGCCCGCAGGCGATGCCCCATTCCGTGGATGTCAACGCCGTTCCATCGAACCCATCCGGACGCGGGTTTCAACGTACCGCTCACTACTCTTAGCAAGGTCGATTTCCCGGATCCGTTCGGGCCCACAATTGCCATCACCTCGGATGCGTTTGCAGTGAACGAAACCGGCTGAAGTTGGAATTTGCCCAACCTTACTGTTACGTCGTGCAGCTCGAGGGGCGAGGCACCTGCCAGCGGGGGGCGTTTATCCATCACTCGTTCTGAAGGGAGAGAGGTCACAGTTAATCCGCCGCGCGATCGCGCCTCAGGAGATAAATGAACACCGGGGCTCCCGCCAACGCCGTGATGGCCCCGACCGGGAGCTCGGTGGGAGCGATGATTGTCCTCGCGATCAAATCGGCCAGGAGGGTCAGCATGGCACCCAGGATCGCCGTCGCCGGCAAGAGAAGCCTATAATCATTCCCGAAAAGCATTCGAGCGATATGGGGAACGATCAATCCGACAAACCCGATGGAGCCGCTGAGGGAGACCGCAAGCCCCGTCAGCAAAGCCGCCAGCACATAAATCGCCCGTTTCACCCATTCGACATGCACCCCCAGGTGGGCAGCCTCCTGCTCCCCGATGAGCATGACGTTGAGGTCGCCTGCAAATCGGTAGATCAAAATCACGGTGCCCAGGGTCGCCAGCGACACCCATTTCAAATAAGGCATCTGAACACTGCTGAAATTCCCCGTGAGCCAGAATGTCGTCTCCCGCAACTGCCCGCCGCTGAGAAAGGGTTGAATGAAGATGATCACCGAGGAAAAAAATGACGCCACGATGATGCCCGCTAGAATTAAGGTGTGAGCGGAGACCCTTCCACTGCGGCTACCCAGGGTGTAAACCAGCACGATGGTGATCAACCCTCCCACAAAGGCGGCGATCGGAGTGGGGATTCCCCATCGGCCGGCCAGGGCGATCGAGAGAATGGCTGCCAGCGCCGCGCCACTGGATACACCCAGAATATGAGGATCGGCCAACGGGTTTCTCAAGAGCGCTTGAAAACTGGCCCCCGCCACCGCCAGGGCCATCCCCACAAGCATGGCGAGATAAATCCTCGGCATGCGCAGGCTGAAGAGGATCGTGGATACCTCGGCGGTCGGGTCGGTACGAGGATGTGCCAACTGCGCCCAAACACTCCGGACCACCTCGACGGGCGGGATGTGCGTGCTGCCAATGGACAACGCCATCCCCATCATCCCCGCCAAAACGAGGAGCAGGAGGAGCAGAACGGCCGCAATTTTCTTCCGAGTGAGCATTTTAAATCTTCATTCCCGCAGAGATGCCGGCCTCTTCGCGTCCGGGCGGCAAATGACGCGCCCTTCAATGTGGAGCCGATTGATGAAAGATGTTTGCAAACTGCTCCAGGGCATCGAACAGTCGTGGACCAGGACGGGTGGTACTGTCGTCGACCGCAAAGATCCTCGCTGTCCGGACCGCCGTCGTACTGTTCCATCCCGGCCAGGTTTTCAATTGATCGACCGCCGGCGAATTGCTGTTGTTGCTCGGGAGAAGGATGATTTCAGGGTCGCGCCTCACAATTTCCTCCAGCGACATCTGCGCCCAATCCTGTCGTAAATCGCCGCTGATCGATTCCCCACCCGCCAGCGTAATCAAGTCTGTGATGAAGGTCCCATGACCAGGCACGCTGATCGGGTTGTACCAGACCAGATAAAGGACTCTGGGTCGACGCTGCCCCAACACCTCCTTCACCACAGCGTCCCGCCGTTGACGGAGGGAACGGACAAGAGCCCGCGCCCGTTCGGAATCTCCCGTCAAGGCTCCCACATCTTCGAGGGATCGCAAGACGTCGTCGAGAGACTTTGTGTGCACCCCGTACAGGGGGATATGAAACCGCGCCAACTCATCGGCAATAGCAATTTTATTGATTTCAGGCGTTCCGATTACAAGGTCGGGATGCAAGGAGACGATGACCTCGATGTTGGGATCGATCAATCCCCCCACGCTGGGCTTCTGACTGACTTCGGGAGGATAATCACAGTAGTCGCTGCGACCCACGACCTTCTGATCCAAACCCAGCGCAAATAGAATCTCGGTGACACTCGGCGCGATGGAAATGATGCGCTGCGGATGCTCGGGAACCATTACGGTGCGGCCAGTCTCGTCGACGACCTGTCGGGTGGCGGCGGGGGCGAGTGTGGGAAGAGTCAACAGAAGACAGAGGCAAGCGACGAGGTGCCCGGTGCCGGGTGCCGGGTGCCAGGTGTCAATTCTCCGTAGCCAGAAAGGCTGCGAGTGTGACTTCGAATGGATACTCTCTGCTCTTGTGCTTTTCATTCTTATGATATTCAAAAAAGACATGGGACAACCAGAAATAAAAAAGCAAGACCTTCACCGGGGATTTGCTGAAAGCTGATTGCTGACCGCTGAAAACTGATCACTGACAAAAAAACCCCGTGCATCTTCGTTAGAAAACGCACGGGGCAACAAAATCTGTCCACGGGCCCTTTGACGCGAAGAGCACAACTTTGGAGTCGTGAACCTGAAGGAGCGAAGCCTTGGAGCATCGCTACGGATGCGCATTATTCGGTTTCAATCCCTGGGTTTCGCTGGTTCCAGGCAGGTCTCCTGACTTGACCACTCTCGGTTGCGTTCTCACCTTCCCATCCCGCTCATGCGGGGCAGTGGTTTTGAACCCGGAAGCGTGGTCTCACAGTGGCGCGACCGTCGCCGACTTTAACGGCGTTCCCTTTTTTAACTCCGACCTTTCGGAGTACCTGAAACCGCTGAGAAAGATCAAATAGCGTTTTCACGCTATCAAAAACAGGCTCGGCGTGTCAAATGTTTAAAACATTCCACCGCCAAAAAACAGGGGAGAGGCCTCAATACTTAATCAACACATTGTGAAAATCATGTCATAAGCAAATTTCATTTGACGCCACCCCTCCCCGGTGGTGGTAAACTATTATCGTTTTACGAGATATCCTCCCTCAACCGTCTGAAATCGAGAAAAACATTGAACCGGAGGCGACAATGGCGACGATACCCTTCGGGCTCCTCAGAACGCTTGCCTTGGCAGCGCGTTGGTAGCTGGGCTTCCAAACCTGATTAATGCAGCGTCCCAAACCCGGCCGCTCCGGTCAGAGTGTGGTAGGACCGAAAAAGGAGATGAATCAAGCGGGGACCCCTGACGCCGCATGATTCAGGCCTAATCTCTTAACGCCAGGGGGTCACTTTGAAGTTATCACGATGGTACATTTTTCTGTTGTCACAGACACGTGATGCCCGAGGATCTTGGAACTCCCATTCTGCGGCATGGCGTTGGCTTCTTGCTCTCTGATTGAGCAGAGAAAAATCATCGGCCGAACGAACGCACATTCGACTGGAGGATCATTGAATCCTTCAGTACGAATCAGTGCTGCGGGCCTTGAGCCACGGACTCGACGCTCACGTCGACAACTCTCTCGCATATGTGACAGCCGACTGAAAGAGGAATCTTCCGGGCGTGAAAGTATTCACATTTTCCCTTGACATTGGAAAATCCACTGTGATAAGAATTGCATGCTCGTGTTTCCCCCCCTCGTCACCACGAGCGACCCCAGGTTTTAAGTTAGGACGTTGTTTCTCTCATTCCTGTTCCTCTTATCTCAGAAGAGGCTTTCATGTCTACTCTTGGGACTCTGCGAGCCCTCCCTCCCCATTCGTTCAAGAATGCCTTCGAAACAAACATGCAGGAGAATAAATCCCAACTCAGCATTACTGTGTGGCGATCAACACTCCATTTCACCAAGGGGGCGTTTATGCGCAACTCATTTTCAAGAATTTCCAAGTGGTTCGTATTATTCTTGCTTCTGGGCCTCGTCCCACTGTCTGGGAATTTTTCTCAAGGCAACCAGGGACAATCGACGCCGCATGAGATTGACTTCCCTTACTACTCTGTTCGTGATGGATTCGACTCGGTTTTAACTCTGACGAGTAATTTCTTGGCTCCGCAATCGTTTTCCGTCTCCATCTTCAGCCGCTCGGGAAAAAAGATCATGGGGCCAACGCTTTCTATCCAGCCACAAGAGAAGATTTCTATCGGCATTGCCGATTTGCTCCGCAGTTTTTCTGCTGACCCAACGGGAGACCTTGCCGATGGGAGTGTTGCGGTGAATTTCACGGGGGATAATGTGAAGTCCCTAATGGGTCAGATCCTCATCTCTAATCCTGCCACGGGCATGACCTTCATTTCCCGCATGTTCAAAAACAATCGAGGCCAAACCGGGTTACTCCCAACGCTTAACCTCCTCTGGTGGGGATTAGCTGACGGTCGGGATGCCACAATTAATGTTTCCAGCATTGCCGATAATCCAGTTGCCGCAGATGTGTCCCTTGACTTCAATGGACATCGCCACATTTCTTCGATAATTTACTTTGCTCCCCGTGAGACGAAAGTTATTTCTGTTGTTGACCTACTGAATCACATTGGCGAACAACCTCGGAATATCTCTGAAGGCGGGATTACGATTAATCCACGTGGAGCAGGGGCTTCCTTGATCGTAATGGGCCAGATGAGCAATTCCTCAACAGGATTGTCAACCAGCCTACATCTTCCCCGCCTGGATCGGCAGGCTGTAGGTGCGCTCCATGCCACTGGCATCCCCATCGGGACACCCGCGATGAACTCAAGTTTCACGGGAATGGGAACGTTTGTCCCGCACGTGATCGTGCGAAATCTGACGGGCACGGCACAAAACGTGACCTTGACTGTGGAATATCCCGGAAAGGACGGACCACAACAAACCGTCCTTCCACCTGTTACCCTCGATCCGCTTACCACAAAAGACATCTCCCTGGATTCCTATTTTGGCTTGCTGCCTTTGCCTCTGCCGTTTTGTTCGATACGGATTCAATACGATGGGGCGCCCGATTCAGTTATGTCCGAGGTTGTGAGCGTTGAGCAGAATGGACAAACCACCCTCTCAGCTTCCTTGGCGAATGAAGGTGATGGTTACTCAATGCATGGAGCTTCCCCCTGGCATTTGGACGCTACTTCTGAGTCGATCCTCTACTTGACCAATATGGGGGAGCGGGATGCTCGGATCGGGTTTAAAGTGGAGGCCCATGATGTATCGTTTTATCTCACTGATCTTAAGTTGAAACCGCATGAAACTCGGATCATCGACATGCGCCAGCTTCGCGATTCACAAAAGGAGGACTTTCGCAAGAATAAGATCCCCCTTTCGGCCACAGATGGCATTGTGAAGTGGGTTCGGCTTGACAATGTGCCCGTCATCGGTCAATTCATTGGACTGAACCGAGCTCGAAAAGCCGTTGAGGATGCCTCTCAGAAGAGGAACGTTGGCGGCAACCATTCTCCGACCTCCCCCAACTTGTTGATTACCCCTGAAATTTATGGCGACTGCCCTTGCCCATCGGATTACCATGAGATCTACGTTCCTAGACCGATCTGCTGGACGATGTTGCCTGGAGACACCTGTGCATGGACTTCCAACGGAGAGTGGGTGGATTGCGAAGGAGGAGAGTACTACTTTGACGTCACCTTTGATTCCATCTGGTCCTCAAGCAACACGAGCGTGGCAACCGTGAACTACACGGCGCTGGTGACCGCGGTTTTGCCTGGAAGTTCGACCATCAACGCTCACTACGCCGACTTTCTGTATTCCGTGCCCCGCTGCGCAACCCGCCTCGATGATTATGGGGCAGGAGAAGCGGTGAAAGTTGTTCAACTCCAAGCATCTATTCCAAATCCCCCGGTCTCTGGGGACGGAGCTGCAACAATTTCAGGTCAATCGTTTACACTTCAAATTGAAGCAATTGACCCTTCGACAGGTCAGCGAGCCACTGGGTTCCATGGTTCGGTTTCGGTTGCCTTCCCAGTCTCTCCGCTTAATCAAGGGGAGAGTGTGTCACCAAACCCGGTGACACTAAATCAGGGAGTGGCTCAGACCCAAGTCAAGCTGAAGGTGATCGATAGCAACCCCGGCTACTCGTGTTGCAGGACGTATACCCTTAATGGTCCGCTGGCAACTCAGACCGTTGGTTACGTGAATGTCTGGTTCAATGTGGGAGCAACCGTAGAATTCTACCGAAATTGCAATGGCCAGTTATCCTATGGACACAAAACAGCGTGCGCGAACAACGGCCTTCCACAGAATAGCGTTTTTGTGGCTCTTCCAAACCCTGTACCATGTGGCACTCAAGTGCAGGTCTTAGACATGGAAAATGGGATGCTGCATGTGACAGGTTGGGGAGATACTGGACCAGAGAGAACTACGGATCATTATTGGACGACGAGCGGCGTTCCACAATTTCCGAATAGGGGGATCGATTTGTCTGATGGATTTGCCTCGCAATTTGACATCGACTTTGGTTGTAACGGGACAGCGCCTTATGGAGGAGCAAACGTCCTTTGGAGGTTTAACTAATTCTGCAAGGGAGAAAACAAGTATGCCAATAAAAGAAACAAAGGGAGTTTGTCGAACGCCTAAGGCTTTGCACCTTGCAATCTGCTTGCTCACAATGTTGTTTGCAGGATTGGCACCGTCGCAGACGTTTGACGAAGCATCTCTGCTGCCGATGGGGGCAAAAGTCGCGCAGAGCTCGGAAGGCGTCCGTGAGACCTCATGGGCCAAGAAACCGGTGAAAACAAAGGACGCCATATTCGTTGATCCCTGGGGAGAGAGCGGAACTCAGCAAGTGGTTGTTTTTTACGGCTTGGGGCAAGATTCTGTCGTTCGACTTTACGAAAGAAATCCAAAGACCCATCGCCTTGCTGTCCGTTGGGAAAACAGTGATCAAGGTGCGACGTTCGATACCATGAGTGGAATCTGGGATATCAATGGCGATGGAAAAAAGGAGATCGTTGCGTTCCGATGGATTGGGGCCTCCGTAGGCGGTACATTGAACATCTTTGCATGGGATGGAAGATCGCTCAAGCAGGTCAGTCCAGATTGGAATGTTGATATCAATCGCGCGCAGGTCCTCGACCTTAAAGGCGACGGGCAACTAGAGATCATCTTGGGACATCGCTTCGATCTCCCCTCAATTTATGAATGGCGAGATGGATCGTATCATGATGCCGGTCAACAATTCCCCGCTTACTATGAGAAAGAGACAAACGAGTATGCCCGTTTGGCTCAGGCGGCAGACGAGCACTTCACAGGGGCGGACCTTGCCAGTTTTTGCGAGAGTGCGGTTCACGGTTATATTTACCTGAGAAAATACGCTGAGGCCATTCGACTTGTCCAAATTGTCCTGAAAAACCCGAAGGTGCAGGAAGCGCGATTTTCTGTCGCTGCTCTCTATGTTGCGCTCGGCGATTGCTATCGGGCAGACGGAAAATATCCTGAGGCCAAAGGAAGTTATGAAAAGGCCTTCGCGAAATCTCAAGATCAACGGGCAAAGAATAGGCTGGAGGAACTAAACCAAGTTCCCAAGAGATAAAGGAATGATGAAAACACCAGGGGTCTGATCTTCTCAATTTTCATTTGGTTCGGGGGATCAGAGGCGACCATACACCGCTTCGGTCTTTTGATAAGAAACGGGCGGGGTGGCGCGCACATCGCGTTGGGTGCGATGTGTGCGAGTCATCTGAGGAATGGAGTTCCACGCGGGTTGACAACGATGTCTCTGCAGATTCTAAGAAAATGGCTCCATCGAGATGAGTTAATATTGGGACGAAATGATTCAAGTTAAATGTCTACCAATGAAGAAGAAACGCACACACGCCAAGTACGCGTGTATGCGCCACCCGTCCACTGGTTTGCAATGGTATAACATAGACGGATGGTGGATCTCTCTTCCGTATTCAATGACGTGCAATTCTATCACTGTTGCCGGTCATTGATCGTCTTTAGGAGAGTGGATTCACGGCAGCTTGTTTTCAAAGGATAGGCTTGAGTCGCTTCGAACCATACCGGGATGCTGAACTTGTATTGCTACTTAAGGTCTGAGCCGCGTTACTGTTCTTCATCCTCCTCAACAGCAGCACCTTTAAATGGAGAGGCATTATGAAATATTCAGCGATTCCAACAATTGGACTTGCATTTATAATGACCCTCAGCTTCCTGTTGCTTACTGGTTTAACCAGTGGGCAAAGCATTGAGCAGAAACTCTCGCAACGAATAGTGTTTGTCCCTGACTCAGCCAGGCCGTTTGATCAACTGATCGAGCTTGCAAAGAGGTTCCAAGTGCCCATGGGGATCGAATGGAACGCCGGTTCCCCCGAAAGCTTAGAAAAGGGCGCACTCGCAAGGTCAAATACTGTCGGTTCTCTCATTACGGCGATTGTGCGGCAAAGCCCGGATCATAGTGTGGAGATTCGGGATGGGATTGTTAACATCCTTTCGAGAAGCCTAATTGATAGTCACAAGAATTTTCTTAACCTGACAATCCCCGATTTTGAATTGAATCAGCAAGACCTCTTCACGGCTCAATGGCTACTACATCGTAAGATCCGATTGATGCTAAATCCAAACGAGAACAGAAACTTCGTTGGCGGGCCCATTATCACTCCAGGTCGGGGTGATGGGTTTGACAAGACCAACATTACACTTGACCTCAAGGATATAACTGTGAGGGATATTCTGAATAGAATGGCCCTTGCGAATGGAAATGCACTGTGGATCGTTTACATGAATTCTTCCAAAGGGAATGAAGAGGAACAGTTGTCGATGCAACTGGAATCCCTCAAGGAAAAGAGACACCCAGATCATCCTTGGCAGTTTGTACCATTGGGTATGCTTGAAAACAAATGAATCGCGACGAATGGAATCAGATCGGAACATAGTAGGGTCTGATCCTTTCAATTTTCATTCGGTCCCCGGGATCAGCAGCGACCATACGCCGCTTCAGTCTCTTGATAAGAAATGAAAGAGCCAGGCCCCAAGTGGTAACCACACTCTACCGGAAGCGAATTGAGGCGGTGTAGGCAAATAAGGTGCGTCTCGTCGTACGAGAAACCGGCGAGAGTATATTGGTTGATATACCTTGCCCGAGCTGTGCTCGCCCCCCCTATGAAATAGGCGCCCCCAGCCGTGATAATAGGGGTAGGAAGAGCCGATTGGCTTCGGCCCCTCCCCCCTCCGAACCGGACAGGCGGGTCTCCCGCATCCGGCTCTCCAGTTGGTGGGTCACCCGCCACGGCGGGATTGACAGAGACAGACATGG
>JBGQBO010000051.1:0-36163 GCA_041494885.1 Terriglobia bacterium | reverse complement strand
GCCCGACCAGGGCCACGAAACACGGACTATTGGCGTCTTCTTCGCAGGCATTGAAAAAAGCCAATGCCTGCGGCACCCGAGTAGATGCGGGCCGCTCGGGTCTTTATCGCAGACGTTGGATAAAGCCGTATGTCTGCGCCGCCTGACCAGGGCCACGAAACACGGACTATTGGCGTCTTCTTCGCAGGCATTGAAAAAAGCCAATGCCTGCGGCACCCGGATTGATGTGGGTTGCCTGTTGTTAACCCGTAATATTATTTTGGAGCAAAAGCCTCCGGCACATAACGAGGGGGACGTGAATGATGCAGTCCTTTAGCAACAAGCTTCGACTGGTGATGCGTCGGCTCGGGCACACACCCACGTTCACGCTTGTAGCGGTACTGACCCTTGCGGTAGGGATCGGCGCCAATTGCGCCATATTTAGCGTGGTGAACGGGGTCCTGTTGAAGCCCCTGCCATTCAAGGATCCGGAAAGACTGGTGGGGGTTTGGCACAAGGCACCCGGTCTTGGATTCAGCGAGTTGAATCAGGGGCCGGCGTTCCATCTTACCTATCGGGAAGAGAACAGGGTTTTCGAAGACATTGGCATGTGGCGTAACGAATCGATCACTGTAACCGGTGTCGCTGAGCCCGAGCGGGTCGACGCCTTGATGGTGACAGATGGCATTCTCCCTATTCTTCGGGTTCAGCCGATGCTCGGCCGGACGTTCACGGCCGCAGATGATTCTCCCGGACCACCGGAAACGGTCATCCTGACCTATCAATACTGGCAGCGGAAGTTTGGGGGCGATCGCGGTGTGATTGGCCGCGGCCTCGTCATCGAGGGACGGCCTCACGAGGTGATCGGCGTTCTACCTCAGAGCTTCCGGTTTTTGCGTTCCCATCCGTCCCTGATCCTTGCTTACCGGCTCGACCGCAGCGAAGTGTTCGTTGGTAATTTCAGCCATCAGGCGATTGCACGGCTGAAGCCCGGTGTTACCTTGGAGCAGGCGAACGCCGATGTGGCCCGCATGATCCCCCTCACATTGCAGAAGTTCCCCCTTCCCCCCGGGTTCTCCATGAAGATGGTCGAGGAGGCGCGGCTGGGCCCGAACCTCCGCCCTCTCAAGCAAGATGCCGTAGGAGATGTGGGCAAGGTACTCTGGGTGCTGATGGGGACTGTCGGGCTGGTGCTTCTCATCGCGTGCGCCAATGTGGCGAATCTCTTTCTGGTGCGAGCTGAGAGCCGGCAACGGGAGCTTGCGATCCGCACCGCCATGGGTGCGAGCTGGGGACAAATTGCCCAGGAGCTCTTGTTCGAGAGCCTTTCACTTGGAATCGTGAGCGGCGTTTTCGGATTGTTCCTTGCGTACGCGGGAGTCCGGCTGCTGGTGGCCAAGGGTCCTGAAAGTATCCCGCGCCTGGATGAGATTACCATCGATCCAACGGTTCTCCTGTTTACGCTGGGGATCTCACTTCTGGCAGGTGTGCTCTTTGGCCTCATCCCGGTCCTCAAGTACGCGAGGCCGGATCTCACGGCTGCGTTAAAGGAGGGAGGCCGATCCTCCAGCGACGGCAGAGAACACCATCGGGCGCGCAACGTGCTGGTCGTGTCCCAGATCGCCCTGGCTTTAGTGCTCTTAGTCAGCTCCGGGCTCATGATCCGGACCTTCCAAGCCCTGAGAAAGGTCCAGCCGGGATTCGTCCATCCCGAGGGCGTCCTGACCCTGCGCGTTTCAATTCCGCAAGCGGAAATTCCTGACGAAGAGAAGGTGGTTCGAACCCATGAGCAGATCTTGAGGCGAATGGAGCAGATTCCCGGAGTGGACTCCGTCGGCCTCTCCACTTCGATCACCATGGACGGCAATGACAGCAACGATCCCATCTTCGTCGAAGAGTTTCCCGCGCCGGAGGGGCAGATTCCCCCTCTTCGCCGTTTTAAGTGGATTTCACCGAATTATTTTGCCACGATGGGAAACCCCATCCTGATTGGACGCGATCTCACTTGGGCCGACATTTATAACAAGGCCCCGGTGGCCATCATCACCGAAAACCTGGCGAAGGAATATTGGAAGGACCCCACCAAAGCCGTAGGCGGGCGCATCCGGGAAACCCCGAAAAACCCGTGGCGAGAGATCGTGGGAGTCGTAGGAAATGAGTACGACGATGGGGTCAATCGAAAGGCAACGCCCGAGGTATACTGGCCTATGCTGATGGAGAATTTTTGGGGTGACAAATTGGTGGTTCAGCGGAACATGGCTTACGCCATTCGCAGCAAGCGAGTCAACTCACCCACTTTTTTCAAAGAGATTCAGCAGACCGTCTGGTCGGCCAGCCCGAACCTCCCCCTCGCGAATGTCCGGACCGTTCGGGAGATCCTGGAGGAATCCATGACACAGACCTCCTTTACCCTGGTCATGCTCGGCATAGCGGCCGGCGTGGCGCTGCTGCTCGGGGTGGTGGGGATTTACGGCGTCATTGCCTATGCCGTGTCCCAGCGGACTCGGGAGATTGGGATCCGCATGGCCCTGGGCGCCCGTCAGGAACAGGTTCGAACCCTGTTTGTACGGCACGGCCTTTGGCTGATCAGTCTGGGTATTGCGGCGGGACTGGGCGCCGCGGTCGGACTCACCCGCCTTATGACGGCCCTCTTGTTCGGCGTCAGTACAGTGGACCCGGCCACCTATGCTGGCGTCTCCGTTGTTCTCGGGATCGTGGCACTTTTGGCAACTTACATTCCGGCACGCCGCGCCTCAAGCGTGGATCCTGTCGAGGCGTTGAGGTGGGAGTGAGGGACTGATCCTGAAATCCGAAGTTAACGGAATCAACTATGCGTTAGGTTTTTCGATTCGAATCGATTGGGATGGAATGAAAGAAGGAGAGACGTCTGACCCTGTTCTATCAGTCCATGCTTTTCGAGCAAGGCGGCTGCCGCTCCAGGCCCGGAGGGCCCCTGCGCCGCGGCGCATAGCCCCACCTGACGCTCCGCGTTCTTTGCGGAGCGAGGGTGGGGTACCGATGAGAGAGAATGTGAGAGCCCCGCTTGCGGGGCGAAACAAGGCCCGCAGTTCCAAGTATACCGAACGTCCTATTCGATGCCTTGCCCTTGGAAGGAACTCGCCCACCCTTGCGGAAAAGAGAGCCTCCAACGGCGCTCCCTCTGCGAGGAAAACCTTCCGTGTCCCGATATCGCTTCGTGAATCCACCCGGCGGAGTTGGGCTCCACTAATTCGTGAAACGAGAAGGGTAACGGGGAACGGAGAGAAAGCATGGCGGAGACGAACAGGGCAGGGAGTCATTGTAGGGTGGTCCTTAGCTTCATTCGGCAGATTCTTTCGCCCCGCCAGCGGGGCTCGGATGTCATTGGGGGGACCGGTACCCCACCCTTGCTCCGCCCCGCAAAGAGCGCGGGACGGACCTTCAGGTGGGGCTATGCGCCGCGGCGCAGGGGCCCTCCGGGCCTGAAGGGACAGAAACCTTGCTCGATAAGCATCCACTAAAGGGAATCGAATCTTCCCCCGACACTGATCACAGTCTTCAACTTCGGAATTCGGATTGAAGTCATCTATCTTCCGCTCGCCCTCGCAACTCGTGCGGTGAACACCGCAACACGCTTGAGTTTTCCGAGTCTCACTAGGTTTGTTTTGTTCGGGAGAACTTGCAATCCTCTCGTCTATTCCGGCCTCCTTGCAAAGGCGCCGTCAAACAACACTTCCAGTTTCGGGTTCGTTCCGCGGATTTGATCCACCACCCGCTTCGCCCAATCAAAATATTCCTTCTGCCGTTTCAAGTCCCACTTTACGGGCGGATCATCAGCAAGCTCCCGCAAGTTGCAGATCTTGTCAGCCAGCTTAACCAGACGAGCCTCGCGACTGCTGTGCGCGGCATGTTGGATTTGAAGATGCTTGCGTTCAAGCCTGGGAAGACTTTGGTCGTCGGTGACCTCTGCGACGATGTTGCGGATCTCAACGCCAAAATGCTCCTCCAATTCCTGGGGCGTGGTTTGAGTGTCCTCAACCGTGTCATGTAACAGGGCGGCACAAAGGGTCCGGACATCGCTGACACCACCTTCGTTGCACAAGACGTTGGCCAGGGCAATGGGATGGTTGATGTAGGGCGAAGCTCTAGGCCCCTTGCGGCGCTGGTCGCGGTGCTTGTGGGCCGCGAAAGCAAGCGCCCGCAATATCAGGCTGAGGTCTTCGCGGGGGGGGTGATCATCTTTCATGCGAAATCCTTCAGAGCACAGGGACAGACACCTCATGCTCATTAATCTTGAAGGTCCATTAATTTCGGTGTGTGTCCCTTCTCATGGGGTCCAAACCGGCGCCTCCCCGGAGTTCACGGCTATCCTTTAGGTCCGGTCGATTGTTCTTCATCTTCGAGTTCACGCAACAGGCTCCAGACCTCCTCGTAGGTCCGTTCCCGCACCGCGCCCATTTCCTTTTCCACCTCGTTCTTAAAGTTGCCGTAGTGGATGTCACGCCCCATTTGTGCCAGGGCCTGCGCAAAGTCCTCGTGACTGACAGTGGCGCGATAAGGATAATCACCCTTTCTCGTGACGATGGTCGACGACAGCTTTGGCAGATACGTCATGCGCAGACGGTCCAGGTCGGATGCCACCCGGGCCCGGACCGTTAGAAACTCCTCGCCTGGTTTTTGAACTACACTGAAGAATCCAACGGTTGTGAAGATCCACATGGCCACCTCATGCAAAAATTGATGCTTGATCTGGTGCGATCGAGTTGCGATGACGCGTTGGAAAGAACCCAGATTATTCGGTCTCCACCGAGGAAGCCGCGTCCTTTTCCCATCCCAATCGATTTCAGATTGCGGATTTCAGATTTCGGACTTCAAGGTGAACAACCATATCCATTTCGAGCGGAAAAATATTCTCATTCCGCAATCCGCATTCCGCAATCCGAAATCTTCTTATGGCGGCGAATTGTTAATCCTTGTCCCGGTATTCGAGAGGAACATCGTCCTCGGGAACTTCTTTCGTCGTCACTTCCGCCTCGTCGGTCTCAGACGCATTTTCCACGCCTTCCACCACCCCCGCCTCGAACGCCTGACCCTCTTCGACCAACTCCTCGACGCTCTCGGAATCCCCTTCGGGATGGCGCGACAACCCCTGGGTATCACCTGACTGCCCCGCAGCAACGGTCTCGAAGACTTCCTTCTCGACCTCGGCTTCGTTGACAAATTCAATCTTCCGGGAGCGGGATTTGGGGCGCCGGATTGACTTCTTCCGATTCGTCGTTTTCTTCCGGACGAGGGTCTTCTTCCTCGTCGTGGTCTTCTTTTTTAGGCGGATCGTCTTCTTAGCTCGGGTTGCCTTTTTTTTGCGCATGGCAGAAGTCTATCACTTGGACAAGGAGTGAACAAGATTTCAGGTACTGTAGACATCTCCTCCGCTCCCTACGAGAAACCGACAGCTTTCTGAAAACATGGGAAGAAGACCCTCGCGCTTGGAGGAAATGCGATCTGAAACCAGAAATATTTCCCGGGGGGGACGGTAAAAGAGGAAACAAATGGAGGTCCTCCGCGTCGCTGAAGTGATGAAAGGTCCGTACAAAACATTCGCAAAGATATTTTTTCAATCGATACCTTGATCGGGTTTCTTCAGATCTGCCTCCCGATACCGCCATGTTACAAAAAACACTAATGTTCTACCCAAGAGGAGCCGATAAAATTCTGGGACATTTACTTGGCATAGTCTTTACCTGTGGGGCTGGAAAGGTCTTTCAATCTGGGAAGAGAATGGGGTAAAGAACCACAGGAAATCAAGTGCTTGGAGATATCCTGCACTCCAGTAATTCATCTGAGTTCCAACAGGGTTGCATTGAATCTTCAGTGATTTATCAATCTTTGTCTTTTTGTATTTCGTTGGACCCAGGATCGGTGTGAACGCCAAGGAGGCAATGCCGTGCGATGTGGACAGGAAGGAAAAGTTCCGGGCGCACCATGTGAAATTGTTAACAAGGCAATCCATGGTGGCAGGGCTGCTGCGCTCGGCTGGGGATCCGTTCGTTTCAGTTCAAGCGGTTGGAAGAGGAGCTTGGCAGGGTTTGGGATTGGAATTCCCCTGCTGCTTCTCGGTTTGATGGTCATTCTTGGTGGTGGTCTAGCCTTCGCCCAGGCCAAGAAAGATCCCCGGGTTGACCTTACGGAGATGAGCCTCGAGGATTTGATGAAGATCGAGGTGGATACGGTCTATGGAGCCTCCAAGTACCAGCAGAAAGTCACCGAAGCCCCCGCTTCAGTCAGCATCGTCACCTCCGATGAAATCCAAAAATATGGCTATCGCACCTTGGCTGAAGTCCTCAGAAGTGTTCGCGGTTTTTATGTCAGTAATGACAGGAACTACAGCTATGTCGGGGTACGAGGGTTTGCCCGACCCGGAGATTACAACTCCCGTATCCTGCTGCTGGTCGATGGCCATCGTTTGAACGACGCGATCTATGATGGCGCTTTGATCGGCACCGAATTTCCCATTGATATTGATCTGATCGAACGCGTGGAGATCATCCGGGGTCCGAGTTCATCGCTGTACGGCACCTCGGCGTTCTTCGGTGTGGTCAATGTCGTGACCAAACGGGGGAAAGATCTCAATGCCCCAGTCGTTTCCACCGAGATCGGCAGTCATGGTTCCTACAAGGGCCGCGTCAGCTATGGTGAGCGATTCAAGAACGGCCTCGAAATGCTCTTTTCCAGCTCCTATTTCAACAGTCACGGGCCTTCTCGATTGTTCTTTAAGGAATTTGATTCTCCCTCGACCAATAACGGAATCGCCCAGGATGTCGACAGCGATCAGTCCAAGAGTTTCTTTACAAACCTGTCCTTTGGAGATTTCCGGTTTCAAGGGGTGTATGGGACCCGTGAGAAAGGCATTCCCACGGGTTCATTTGGCACGGTGTTCAATGATCCACGTACCCGGACCACCGACGCCTGGGGTTACCTGGACCTTCAATATGAACACACTTTCGTTCATCAGTGGGAGCTGATGGCGCGCCTCTCCTACGACCACTACAGCTATGATGGAACCTATATCTACGATTACGCGGGAACAGGCGCTCCACCCTTCGTCGAAAACATGGATTTGGGTCGGGCCCAATGGTGGGGTTTCGAAGTCAATATGTCCAAAACCTATCAGGAGAAACACCGGATTACTGTGGGCTCCGAGATCCGGGACAATGTGCAACAGGACCAGAGCAACTTCGACCTCCAACCCTTCCTCCAATACCTGGATGACCGCCGGGCTTCGAAGAACTGGGCGGTTTACTTTCAGGATGAATTCAAAATCCGCAAGGATCTGATCCTCAACGCGGGTTTGCGGTACGACCGTTACGACACCTTCGGGGGTCAGCTTAATCCTCGGCTGGCTCTCATCTACAACCCTCTCAAGAAGACCACCGTCAAGCTGCTCTTCGGGCGTGCCTTTCGTGCGCCGAATTTTTATGAACTCTTTTATGAGTCGAGTCCCGATACCAAGGGGAATCCTTTCCTCAAACCTGAAACCATTTCGACTACAGAACTCGTCCTGGAACAGTATTTGAATAAGAATTTCCGGTTCGCCGCCTCAGGTTTCTACAATCGCATCGGGGGTCTTATCAACCAGGAGACCGACCCTGTCGACGGCCTGATTCAGTACAGGAACCTCGATAGAGTCCATGCCAAGGGTCTGGAATTTGAGTTGGAAGGACGATGGTCGAATGGGCTTCAGGGGCGGGTAGGTTATACCTTACAGAACTCCGAAAGCCAACGTGAAGGCGAGACCCTTTCCAACTCTCCCAAGCACCTGGGGAAGGCGAATCTTATTGTGCCCTTGGTGTCCAAGAAGCTCTTCGCTGGGATTGAAGGGCAGTACGCCAGCCGGCGTAGGAGTGTGCAGGGAAGCGACATTGGCGGTTTTTTTGTGACGAATGTGAACTTGTTGAGCCAAAAACTGGCGAAAGGGTTTGATGTTTCGCTGGGGGTTTACAACGTATTTGATAAACGCTACGCAGATCCCGGTGCGGAGGAGCACATTCAGCAAGCGATTGAGCAGGATGGTCGGAACTTTCGATTGAAACTGACATACCGGTTTTGAGCTTGGGCGCGGGGTGCGGGGAATTCAGTGGGAGAGGGAATCACACGGCATTGCGTTTTTGAGGATGATAACTGGATGAAGAAGGTGGCTCCGAAGATAATTGGCCAAGGGGTGAGGAAGCCGGGAGGTTTCCTCCGCAGAGGTCCTTTACTCCCTCTGGTGGTCCTCACTCTTACTCTGGCCAGTGGCATTGCCGCTTTCGGCAACCCTCCTTCGCAGTCCCCGCGGGAATACCAGGTGAAGGCCGCCTTTCTGTACAACTTTGCGAAGTTCATCGAATGGCCATCCAATGTGGTCGCCGACCCCAACGCGCCCTTTGTTCTGGGCATCGTCGGAGACGATCCCTTTGGAGCCGATCTTGAACAAACCATCAACGGTAAAGCCGTCAACGGCCGAAGGCTGGTGATCAAGAGGTTCAAGCGGGGCCAGCCCCTGGATTTTTGTCATATTCTCTTCATCAGTTCATCAGAACAAGGACGCCTCACGCAGATTTTGGACTCGTTGAAAGGATCCAGTGTCCTGACGGTGGGCGAGGCAGACCATTTTGCGCAATCCGGGGGGATCATCAATTTCACCTTGAAAGACGATCGGGTTCGATTCGAGATCAACCTTGGCGCCGCGGACCGGGCTCGACTCAAAATCAGTTCCAAGCTCCTGGTCTTAGGAGAGGTCGTTGGGAACACGGCTCATGGGAACTAGCATGCGTCCTTTTCAAGATCTTCCAATCAAGCGGAAACTCACCCTGATCATCCTCCTGACCAGTGTTCTTGCATTGCTCCTGGCCAGCGGAGTCATCGCCGCCTATGACTTCATCACTTTCCGGCTGGAGATGGTCAGCGATCTGCGGGCCCTCGCCCGAATTGTCGCCGACAACAGCACAGCAGCCTTGACCTTTGATGATCAGCAAGCTGCTCGAGGGACGTTGGAGTCCCTGAAGAGTAAACCGCACATCGTTTCCGCGTGCTTGCTGACGAGGGACGGAAAAGCTTTTGCCACCTATGTCCGCGACGATGCGAAGGGAGAATTTTCGCCCCCCGCACTGGAAGGAGAAGGCTATCGATTCTCGGGCCATGGGCTGGTCTTGTTTCAACGAGTCGTGTTGGATGGTGAGACCATCGGCACGGTGTTTCTCGAATCCGACCTCCAGCAGTTGACTGCCCGCCTGAGGCGTTATGGTGGTGTTGTCCTCGTGTCGATGCTTGGATCCATTCTGCTGATGTTGCTGCTTTCCAACCGGCTGCAGCGTGTGATCTCGGAGCCCATCCTGCAATTGGCGAAGACCGCGCGACAGGTCTCGGTGGAGAAAAACTATTCTGTCCGGGCTGTCCCGACCAGCCGCGATGAACTGGGAGCGCTCATTGAGGCCTTCAACGACATGTTAAGACAGATCCAGATGCGGGATGCGGCGCTGCAGAAAGCTCACGATGAGTTGGAGAATCGCGTCGATGAGCGCACCCGGGAATTGAACCTCGACATCATTCAGCGCAAACGGGCGGAGAATGAGTTGTATCGCTCGCAACAAATGCTTCAATTGATTCTGGATAATATTCCACAGGGTGTTTTCTGGAAGGATGCGAATTCTTGCTATCTGGGATGTAACAAGTCCTTCTTGAAGGATGCGCATCTCGAATCCATGAACTCCCTCTTGGGAATGAACGACTATGATTTCTATTGGAAGGACTCTGCAGAGCTCTATCATGCCGACGACCGTCAGGTCATGTTGAGCAATACGCCAAAGCTTAATTATGAGGAGCCGATGAGCCAGCCCGACGGCGGCTCTTTAGTGTTGAGGGTGAGCAAGATTCCCTTGCATGATCAGACTGGAAGGGTCATCGGAGTTCTGGGAACTTACGAAGATATCACGGAGCAGAAGAAGCTTGAGGACCAGTTGCGACAAGCCCAGAAAATGGAGGCGGTGGGGCGCCTGGCGGGCGGTGTGGCTCACGACTTCAACAACCTGCTGACGGCCATCACAGGCTATTCGGAGCTCCTTTTGATGCGGCTCGACCCCTCCAGTCCGATGCGTAGGGACGTCGAGGAGATCAGGAAAGCCGGCGAAAGGGCTGCCTCGCTGACGCGTCAACTCCTGGCTTTCAGTCGACGTCAAGTGGTTCAGCCTGAAATAGTGGATTTGAACCACATCATCTCGGAGATGGAGAAGATGCTTCACCGTCTCATTGGCGAGGATATTGAGATGCGCGTTATTTCGGACTCTGCTTTAGGTCGGATCAAGGCGGATCCGGGGCAGATGCAACAGGTTCTATTGAATCTCGCGGTGAATTCACGCGATGCCATGCCCCATGGGGGAAAGCTCACGATAGAAACGCACAACATTGAATTGGATGAGCAATTCGCAAAAGAGCATGGAGAGGCCAAGGTCGGACCTTATGTGATGCTTGAGGTCAGGGATTCCGGGTGCGGGATGAGCGCGGAGGTGCAGTCCCACTTATTTGAGCCCTTCTTCACCACTAAAGAAGTGGGAAAAGGGACGGGCCTGGGGCTCTCCACCGTTTACGGCATTGTCCAACAAAGCGATGGGATTATCACGGTCTCGAGTGAACCGGGAATTGGCACAACGTTCCGAGTCTACTTGCCGCGGGTCAATGAAGAGATTCAGGATCTCAAGGCCGCCTCAGGGCAGCGGGGGGCCTTTTTAGGATCGGAGACAGTGCTCCTGGTAGAAGATGAGGAAGCGGTCCGGGCCCTGGAGTGCGAGGTCCTGGGGATGTATGGTTATACCATTCTCGAAGCCTCCGACGGCCAGGAGGCGGTCCGGATTTTTGAAGCACAAAAGGAGTCCATCCAGCTTGTGATCACCGATCTCGTCATGCCTAAGATGAGTGGCCATGAGTTGGCGGAGCGAATCACTTCTCTGCGCCCTGAGACACCGGTCCTCTTCGTATCCGGGTATACTCCAGAGGCCGTAGTGCGCAAAGGCATCCTGGATGCCGAGACCTTGTTTCTTCAGAAGCCATTTACCCCCCAATCCCTGGCACATAAGGTGCGAGAAGTTATGGACAGGCAACACGTTTGAGTCCGGATTCCGAAGTTGAAGCCACGCATAAGACCCCGCCTTCAATCGGCAGATTGGGAATTTTCAGGGAGTGTCGAGAAGAACAACGGAGGCGATCCTTCGCCGATCCGGTGGCGTAAAAATTGCCCGCCGTGCAATGCTCCACTCTCGTGCACGGCGGGCCTGCTTGTTAGGCAGCAACGATTGCCATCAGAACTCGAATTTCACCCCGAACTGGGCCTCGCGTCCGGGGAGCGGGATCAAGGTCTTTCCGAAATCCGGCCCGGGTTTGCCGTTGATAAAGAAATTCTGAATTACGGAAGGGTTGCGGGCATTGATCAGGTTGAATACTTCGCCTAGAACCGATGCACTGAAACGTTCGCTGATTTTGATCTTCTTTTCGAGGCGGAGGTCGAGGTTGTGCGTCATGGGGCCACGGAACTGGTTGCGTGTGGTGCCCGGCGCATTGAGCGAAAAGATCCCGTCACCATCCACGTCTACCGGGTTTTGGAATGCCGTGAAGTACACACCGCTGGTGATGCGCTGCACCCCGCTTAAACGGAGTCCCAGGGGAAGATTGACGAGTCCGGAACAGACGAAACTATGGGGGACCAAAAGGTCCGAATTGCCGCGATCAGCTTCGAGGTTGAGGTTGTCCGTCGGCACTGAACCGCCCCCTTGCGATGCGATTCCAATGCCTAGACTGGAGTGCAACAGATTGTCGGTTCCCTGGGCGTACGTGTAGTTCGCCATGAGCTGGAAACGGTGTCCAAAGCGCTTGTTGAAGACAAGCATGAGTGCCTGGTATTTGCCGTCATACCAGGGTCCGTAAGAGCGCTGGATGGGACCCCCGTCGGTCGTAACAGGGTGCCCCACGACCCGGGATTCTTCTGCAAGGTTCGTAATCCTCACCCCCAGAATATTACGGATACTTCGTTTGAGGTAAGTAACGCCGACCACGACCTCGCCCCC
This sequence comes from Terriglobia bacterium, assembly GCA_041494885.1. GTDB lineage: Bacteria > Acidobacteriota > Terriglobia > JAIQFV01 > JAIQFV01 > JAIQFV01. The sequence continues at coordinate 24,113 of JBGQBO010000051.1, read as the reverse complement.
GAGTTGCCGCTGCACGCCGACAGTGAAGGTGTCATTGTACGGAGTGTGGAAAGGGCGGGCAACGCGGATCTGATCCGTAAAAAAGCCCGTAATGTTCTGGCTCAGGTATCCCAATATCGGATCAAAACTGACCGGAAGAAATGGGACGCCAAAGCTCGCAAGGTAGGTGTTGGCTGCCGCCAGGAACTGATCGGGTGTCAATCCTGTGAGCGACTGAATGTTGGACCGGGTGACCAATGCCCCCGGGGCAATGTGGAAGTGGGTGTTGAGAAACGCGGGGTCGCCTGCGACCTCGGATAAAGCGGTCAGACTGCCCGGATTTAAGGAAAACAGATTGTCGACCGTCAGTCGCGGATAATCAATTTCCACGAGGGTCGAGCCGTTAAACCCGCCCAACTCCGGAATGGGCTGTGCGATCCCGATTCGGTAGCGGTCATAGAACAGGCCGAAGCTGGCTTGGATAACTGTTTTCTGGTCCGGGCTGAAGCTGAAGCCGATCCGGGGAGCAAAGTTCCGGGTGGCGCCAAAGGCGGAGTCATAGTCCCAGCGGAGGCCGAGGCTCAGCGTCAGATCCGGGCGAATCTTCCAATCGTCCTGCCCAAAGAAACTGACCCCGTTGTTGCGCAACCGTGACAGGTTATCTCCCGGATTCAGAAAGGCGACACCCTGGGGAATCTGAAATGAAGCTGGCCCGAAGAGATCGAACAAGGGCCGTGCGGTCACAATCACGGACTGAATGGCGCCTGGACCGTTGTTGCCATTCACTGATGTCCGGATGTATTCGAATCCAGCCTTCACCGAATGCTTTCCCGCAAAGTAGCTGAACACCTCCCGGCCGGTGTAGTACCGCTGTTGAAGTGTCTGGACACTGCCAATGGGTGGCCCAAAATCGTACGATGTGCCGTCATCCAGGAACAGAGCACTCAGGCTGATGCCGCCGGAGTTTCCGCCCACGTTCTGCTTGAAATTCTGGTTCCGGATGCCAAATGCACTGTCCAGTAACATCCGCGGGCTGAAGACCGTGGTGAGTGAAAGTTTACCCAGGTAGGTGCTGGTCTGGTTGTTGAGACTGGCGCTTGGCAACGCCGTCGGACTGGCCAACTCGTTCTTCAATATAGCACGCGTCCAGCTGAGTTCGGCGCGGAAGTCATTCTGCTTGTTGAGCTGCTGGTTGTACTTGCCGAACGCACGCAGATCGCTGGTCTCAGGTTGGCGGCTGAAATCCTCGTTGGCTGACAATAGCGGAGGAATGTCGGGTGGAAAAATCGAACCACGCCTCTCCTGTACCTTTTCCACCGAACCGTAATACCAGGACTTGTCCTTACGGATGGGTCCGCCGAGAGTGCCACCAAAATCGTAACGCTTTAATTGAGGCGGGTCCTCGTTCGGCACGTTCGAAGAGTCGAATGTGTCGTTCCGGTAAAAAAGGAATCCTGAGCCATGCAGGGTGTCGGAACCGCTCTTCGTTATGACGTTGACCACGCCCCCGGAGCCACGGCCAAACTCGGCCTTGTAACCCGCCGTGATGACCTCGAACTCCTGAATGGCGTCCTGCGTGAATGCCTGGAGCACGCCGCCATGAAAGTCGTCATTGTTCTCCAGGCCGTCTATCAGGTAACTGGCATTGCCCGCCCGCTCACCCAGAATACTGCCCACGGCATCCTTGGCTTTGCCTCCAAAGCTGGCGTTATCGTTTGTGGCCACCCCGGGTAGCAACTGGATCAGGTCCAGGTAGTTGCGTCCATTCAAGGGGATACTTTCAATGACGTTGGTCTCGATGACCTGTCGAATGGAAGCCGAGGTGTTGTCGACCAGAGACACTTCTGCTGTTACCGTGACCTGCTCTGAATGCGGGGCGACTTCCATGGTAATGTCGAGGCTCACTGTCCTGTCCAGAAGGAGACTGACTCCCTGTAACATCTTGGTCTTGAAGCCCTCCTTACTGACGGTCACCGTGTAGCTGCCAGCCGGCAATCCAAGAGCGCGGTAGCGCCCCTCGGAATCCGTTGTCAGGGTGCGCGTCACCGTGGCACCCTTCACTTCCACCGACACTCCTGGGACGACAGCACCGCTTGCGTCAATGACTCTGCCTTCCAGGATAGAGTTTGTCGTCTGGGCAAAGGCAACGCCAGCGATAGCCAGGGACACCAGACACAGTGTAACGAGCAGCGCAATCCATGACCTTCCCTTCATAACACACCTCCAAAGTTTTAAATCATTTCGGGGATAAAGGGACACTCAACCAGCGTGTGAACCATTGGAGATTGCGTCGCCAGTATTCGCGTTCGAGCGGGGGTTCGAAGTTGACATGGCCTCCACGCGGATAAATATCCAGTTCAACGGTTTTATTAAGCGCCTTGAGGGCCCGATAAAATTCCTTGGCCTGACTGACGGGAACGCGGAAGTCCAGCTCTCCGTGCTGGATCAGCAGGGGAGTGGAAACATTACGTACATGGGTGATGGGGGAGTGCTGCACCAGAGAGTCTGTCGCTTCCCAGGGCAGGCCGAAATACTCGATGATGAAATCTCCGGCGTCCGACAGGTAGTACATCTGGATCAGGTCACTCAGGCTGCACCCGGAGGAGGCCGCCTTGAACCGGCTTGTTTGGGTGACAATCCAGTTCGTCATGAAACCGCCATAGGAGCCGCCCATCACCCCGAGGCGGTCGGCATCGGCGATTCCACGCTGTACCATGGCATCTACGCCCGTCATGATGTCCTTATAATCCACTTCCCCCCAGGACTTCAGGATGGCCCGGAAACCCTCAACGCCATATCCCGATCCGCCGCGCGGCATCGGAAAAAGCGTGGCGATCCCTTCGCTGGCCATCGCTTCGACCGGATAGAGGTCGACCTGGCCGGGCACATGCATGAATTGTGGAAACAGCCCGTAGGTGAAACCTCCAATCGGCCCGCCGTGGCAATAGACGACCAAAGGGATCCGTGTGCCCGGTTTGTACCCGGGAGGTGTCAGCAGCAACCCCCAGATTTCTGCGCCATCGAACGACTTCCATGAAACCGCCTTCAGGTCACCGAGGCTTAGATCATGTAACTCGGGGTTGATCTCCACCAGTCGAGTCGGACGGCCATCGGGGAATGTCATCGCGTAAACGTCCCCTGCGTCACGTGGCCCCACAGACTTGAACGCAAGGCGAGTACCGTCGCTCGAGAGGCTGGGTGAATACGCTACCACCGCTCCCGGGGTAATGATTTCGGGCTTTCCAGTCTTAATGGCAACATGCATGACCGGCTGCTCGAACATGTGCTCGCCAGAACCCTGTGTCTGCTCGCCCGTCGTGAAGAAAAGAGAGCGGCTGTCCGGCGCCCATAGGAATTGGTTCATCCAGGCTTGGGCGGTCAGCTTTCGGATAGACTCCGGTTTGCCGTCAGCCGCCATGACGTACAGATCTTTAGCGCCGATCATTCCTTCCTGGCCGCCGGCGGAGATGAAAGCGATGTACTGGCCGTCGGGGGAGTAATGCGGCGCACGATTCATCCCGGGACGTTGTAAAATCGTGCGTGCTTCCCCGCCCGCCGCCGCTACAGCGTATATTGAACTCATGTACTGGGAGTTGAATCCCGGTTCCTTTGAGGCCGAATAGAGGATGGACTTGCCGTCAGGGTGCCAACTGAAGTCCACAATGGACTGACCGGTCGCTGTTATGACCTTTGGCGTGCCGCCAGGGACGTCCTGCACCCACACCCGCGGTGGGCGAACATTGCGATCGACTTGTATGTAGTAGCTCTTGTCCTTCTTACGTTGGACCTCGTCTGCGGGAGCTGGATCCGACGCAAGAAACGCGATGCGCCTGCCATCGGGGGACCACTCATAGGTGGTCACGCCATCTGGCAAGGACGTGACGGGGAAAGCCTCGCCGCCCGTCGCCATCATGGCCATGACCTGCGGCGTGTTGCCGACGAATCCGATGAACGACAACAACGAACCGTCCGGTGACCATCGCAGCGATGGGGCGGGAATCGGCTGGTTAAATATCCGCGCGCTGTAGGTGAGACGGAGCGGCGCCCCTCCCACGGCCGGGACAACGTACAGTACGGCCTCATGAGATGCGGTCTCGAGGGATGGGGTGGAGACAACATAGGCAACGCTTTTGCCATCCGGTGAGATACGAACATCAGACAGAGACCTGATGCGCATCAGATCATCGATGGTGACCTTGGCCGCAGTCGCGGGGCAAACGGCTAGCAAGACTAATAAAGCAGTGGGGAGCCAACGCAACTTTGCCATGACGTCTCCTCGATAAAAATCAAGAGCTTTTGTACAAATAAATTGTAATTTCTAAAATTATTAATTTTCTGGAAGGTTGATGCTTTTCTGAAACCATATGAGTAAATGACCAAATAATAGTTGATTTTATGGATAGATCTTAAGAAATTCTCTATTACAGCCTCATTTAGCAGATCATGATTCTCGCATGTTTACTATAAAATATTTTTAATGTCAATTTAAAATTAAAAAAAAATTTGACATAGAATTAAACTTTTAGTAGGGTTTCGCCGCAAGGAGCCTTCAATGGACGATTCACAGCAGAAGTGCTTGCTAGAATTCCTCGGCAGGTTCACGAACGCCATCGGTGAGGCTGTCGGGGGGAATTGCGAAGTAGTCCTCCACGACTTCGGCGACCCGGAACACTCGATCGTCTCCATTGCCAACGGTCACATTACGGGACGCAAAGTTGGCGACACCGTGGACGTGCTGGGTTTGCAGTTGCTGCGCAACCCACCCCCGGAAGATCTTCTGAACTATCGAACCGAAACCAAGAGCGGAAGGGTATTGCGTTCGTCCTCCGTTTTTCTCCGCAAGGACTCAGGAGAGATCTTTGGGGCGCTTTGCGTGAATTACGACATTTCCGGCCTGGTCAAGTTACAGCAGTGGTTGCAGGAGGCGGTGCTTCCGGTTCAGGGGGGCGTGCATGAAGAATTCGAGCACGATGTGGACAGTATCCTTGAGCGCCTCATCCAGGATGGCATCAGGAGTACAGGGAAGGAAATCAAGGAGCTCACGCGCGAAGACAAGATCACCTTCATCAGTTACCTGGAGAACAAGGGGGCATTTCTTATTCGTTATTCGGTGGACCGCGTCGCTGAGCTTCTGAACATTTCCAAGTACACGATCTACAACTACCTCGAAGAAGTAAAGGCCAGACAGGGCAACGACGAAACCACCCACTCCACCACCGTTCAGGACTGAGCGGGGACGCCCGCATTGCATTTAAAGAAGGTCCGACCGATTCGTAGTCATCAATTCTACTTTCAGCATGGGAGTCAGACAATGCATAAGCCTATTTACGCTGTAGCCCTGGCATGGTCATTATTGTTATTCAGACCCTGTCTTATCCCGGCTCAGTCCGGTGCCACCCCTCAAACAAAGCAAGAGCTGACTAAAATCTTTGAAGCCGGAAAGACCGAGTTCTTCACAACACTCGACCGATTCATGACAGTCCATCCGCTTCGGGGGCAACTCAGTGGCGACGATGTTCTCCGGTTGCATGACGCCCGCAACCAGATCCCCTTCCTATTTGAACGGCTGATGATCCTCGCGTACCAGAAGGAGGCGCCCCAATTCGCCGAATGGATCCGCAAAGGGGATGAGGACTCGATGAAGGAATTCAAGAAGGAATTCATCGATCTCTCGAAGGAATACGGGGCCCGGTTCGTAGGGTCGCTGTTCCGTCATGGGGCCAACAACGAATTCTCGATGGCGCTGCCCCACAATAAGGGCAAGAGCCGACTGGACTTGGTGCTGCAATCCATGGGTTACAACGCCAAGAACGACCCGGCCCCGGTGGTACCCGAGAAGAGATTCGCGAACAAGATCGAGCCGGAGTTTTATTCGCAATGGACGTTGGAGTGTGTCAATGCCCCCAAGGCCCAGCAGATATCCAAGGGTCACGGGGTGATCGTGGCAGTCATCGATTCCGGCCTCGATCCTTATAACACCCTTTTCAAGGGCAGGACCGTCCCGGGTTACAGCTTCATCCAAAGGACAACACCCCCTTGGGAGGACGAGCCCGTCACCACGGTGGACTGGGGAGTGCATGGCACGGCGGTGTCATCTGCCGTCCTTCTCGTTGCTCCCGAGGCCCTTATTATGCCGATGCGAGCCCTCGATGGCGACACGATGAACGATCCGCCCTATCTCTATTGGGCTTACGAAACGATGGCCGCCTCGATCTACTGGGCCGTGAATCACGGGGCACACATTATACAAGTCGCCTCCTCCCTTCCTTCTTCTGAACCGGTCATGTGGCAGGCGGTGCGTTACGCCTACAGCAAGAATGTGGTCGTTTCCACCTCGGCAGGCAATGTCTCCCGCGCCCAATGGGGGATCAGCAATGAGGACAAGATGTACCGCTCATTTGACCACGAGGTCCTGCTGGTAGGGGGCGTGGAGCGCAAGTGGGGCAAGTACATTCCCTGGCAGTTCAGTTTGCCCGGGCCGCAAGTCAGCGTGGCCGTGCCCTCGGCCGACGTGTTCGCCGTCGTACCCACGTATATGGAAGGGGTCAAGGACGATTACATCGCCGGCACCTCGATCGCCTCCCCCCTTGTGTCGGGCGTGGTGGCACTGATGCTGAGCGCGGCGCCCTCCCCTCCCAGGCTGCTCGCGCAGCCGGGTGCTTATGCCCGCTTGATATCGGATGCGCTGAAAGACACGGCGCGGCTGGACGTCCTGGGTCTGAGTGAGCCCAACGACATTGTCGGCCGTGGACTCGTGGACGCCTACGCGGCGATTAAAGCGCTTCAGAAGAAAGTGGGCGGAGTTGCGGCCAATCGTTCGGCACAGTGACACGCTGCCGGGCGTGAAATCTTCAGGGAGGGCCTCCATGCAAAAATCAAGCACATGGACTCGGATCGCGCTCGCCATCATGATCCTGCTCTGCAATGTTCCGTCAGCGGCTCAAACTGCGCCGCCGCAGGACTCGCCCGCAAGGATCTTTGACGACGCGAAGGGCGAGTTCTTCAAGACGATCGAAAACCTCCTCTTGAGACACCCGCGGAGGAATGAACTGACGGGTGACGAAGCACTCCGCATCTACAATGCCAAGGCAGACATCCCGTACCTGTTTGAGCGGGTGATGCTCCTCGCTTACCAGAAGGATGAACCACGGTTTGCCGAATGGCTTCGTAAAGGAGATGCGGAATCCTTGAAGATGTTCCGCCAGGAATTCATTGATCTCGCGAAGGAATACGCGGCGCGATTTGTCGGCTCGCTGTTTCGGCAATCGAATTCTGTGGAATTCGAAATGGCTCTGCCCCACAACCGGGGCAAAGGACGACTGGAGCTGGTGTTGCAGACGCTGGGGTACAACGCGAAGAATGATCCTCCCGACGTCCCTCAGGAGAAGAGATTCACGAACAAGATTGGACCGGAGTTTTACAACCAGTGGACGGTTGCCGCCCTCAACGCCACGAGGGCACAGCAGGTTTCCCGGGGTGCGGGAGTTATCGTCGCCGTCATCGACTCCGGCATCGACCCGTATAACAGCCTGTTCAAGGACCGACTTCTACCCGGCTTTACATTCGTGCAGCGCACCCAGGCGCCCTGGCAGGACGACCCGGTCAGCGCCAACACGGTGGATTGGGGTTGGCACGGCACCGTGGTGGCGTCCGAGCTGATGCTGGTTGCTCCCGACTGCCGCATCCTGCCCATCCGCATGCTGGATGGCGACACCATGAACGATCCGGTGTATCCGTACTGGATGTACGAGTACCTTGCGGCCTCGATTTTTTATGCCGTCCATCATGGCGCTCATATCGTGCAAATCTCAGCGGCAGTGCCGTCCTCCGAGCCGGTGGTCTGGCAGGCGGTGCGCTATGCGTTCAACCACAACGTGGTGGTTTCGACCTCAGCCGGAAACATCTCACGCTGGCAGTGGGGGCTGGACCCGGCCCAGAAGCTGTATCGCTCCTTCGACCACGAAGTCCTCCTCGTGGGGGGCGTCGAACACAAGCACGGCAAGTACCTGCCATGGTGGGGCACGCTCCCAGGACCCCAAATCACGGTCGGCGTGCCTGCAGCGGACATGTACATGATCGCTCCCATCTACGCCAACGATATGAAGGACAGCTTCGGCTCGGGCACTTCACTGGCTTCGCCGCTTGTTTCAGGCGTGGTGGCGCTGATGCGGAGCGCGGCGCCGCCGTCCGACAAGCTGTTGGCTCAGCCGGGAGCCTACGTCCGGCTCGTTTCCGAGACCCTGAAGAACACGGCTCGCCTCGACATTCTCGGACTGACGGACCCCAATGACATCGTGGGCCATGGGCTTGTCGATGCGTACGCGGCTGTTGAGAGGATTCAGCAAACCCTGCCGGCATTGGGCAAAGCGCGTTGAGCCACGCCCGTTTTGACACAGCAATAATATTCAAGAGGAACCCTATGCAAAGGTCAGTCGCTTGGCTACTCACGCTCCTGTGTTTCGCGTGGATAGGTACCTTCCCGTCGTGGGCGCAAACGAGCGTCCGTCAGGGAGAGGGCCCGGTTGCAAAAATCTACGAGGATGCAAAGAATGATTTCTTCGCCACATTGGAGAAATTCATTGCCGTGCATCCACGCCGCTCCGACCTGAGTCTGGACGATATGGTACGGCTGCGCGATGCTCGCAACCAGATCCCCTATCTGTTTGAGCATCTGATGAATATTGCCTACCAGAAAGACGCGCCCCAATTCACCGCGTGGATGAACAAGGGGGATGAAGAATCGCTCAAGGAGTTCCGTAAGGAATTCACGGAGCTCGCGAAGGATTACGCCGCACGCTTTGTTGGGTCCCTGTTCCGGCAGGAGAGAAATGCCCAATTCTCGATGGCCATGCCGCATAACCTTGGCAAGAGCCGTTTGGAACTGGTCCTGCAAACGCTGGGATATAACGCCAGGAACGACCCTGCCCCGGTCCCCCCCGAACAGCAATTTGCCAACAAGGTTCCGCCCGAATTCTATAACCAGTGGACCCTGACTGCTCTCAATGCCGCCCAGGCCCAGGGGATCTCGAAAGGTGCGGGGGTTACTGTTGCCGTCATTGATTCTGGCCTCGACCCCTACAACAGCTTGTTCAAGGGCAAGACGGTACCCGGTTTTACTTTCCTCCAGCGCACTAAACCTCCCTGGGAAGAGGAACCCGACAGCACCAACACCGTCGATTGGGGTTGGCATGGCACTGTGGTGGCGTCCGTGTTGATGCTGGTTGCTCCCGAGTGCCGCATTATGCCGATCAGGGCGTTGGACGGCAGCACGATGAACGATCCGGTGCATCCGTACTGGGTGTATGAACTCTTTGCGGCGGCGGTGTACTACGCCGTGAATCACGGCGCGCAGGTGGTAAACATCTCAGCCCCCCTCCCCTCGTCGGAACCGGTGGTGTGGCAGGCGATGCAGTATGCCTACAGTAAGAACGTGGTGGTGTCCACGGGAGCAGGCAATGTCTCCCGGTCCCAGTGGGGCATCAGCAACGTGGACAAGATGTACCGGTCATTTGACACCGAGGTTCTGCTCGTCGGTGGCGTGGAACACAAGGGGGGCAAGTACATCCCGTGGCAGTACAGTCTGCCGGGGCCCCAGGTGACCGTTGCCGTACCCGCGGACAAGGTCTTCATGATTGCGCCGGTTTACGCGAAAGACTTGAAGGACGACTACGGTTCGGGCACATCCCTTGCAGCCCCTTTGGTTTCGGGCGTGGTGGCGCTGATGCGGAGCGCGGTGCCGCCCTCGCAGACGCTGCTCAACCAGCCGGCCGCGTACGCGAAAATGATCAGAAACGCCTTGACGCAAACGGCGCGTCTGGACGTGCTCGGGCTCTCGGATCCGAACGACATTGTGGGAAACGGCCTGGTGGACGCATCGGCCGCAATCCAGAAGATCAAACATTTGATGGCGGCGGAGCGATAGTCCCGCTTTAAACTTCACCCAAATACACCAAGGGGGCACTTGTGACACGGCGAAACGTGGGAGTGGTCGTGTTGTGCTTGACCTTCGCGGCGACTTCCTTCGCCCAGAGCACGTGGCAGATTCCCGGCCCTGCCCTGAAGTTCCTCTCCGGCGAGGAAGCCAAGAAGCACGTCGTTGAGGTCAGCCGATTTTACCGCGAGGATGGGACCCCGGGGTTCCATGAGGCTGCCTTGTACATCACCGGGCAGGCACGGCAGTACGGTCTCGCAGGGGTTCGCATCGAGACCTTTCCCATCGATGGGGTGCGGCGCTATTTCAACCTGAAAACGCGGTACGCGTGGACGCCACGGGGGGCGGAACTGTGGTTGGTGAATCCCCAGCTCAAGCTTGCCGATTTTCGTGACGCGACCCCGCATCTGGCCACATGGAGCCAGGGTGCCGACGTCACGGCCGAAGTGGTCGACATCGGTGCAGGGAAACCGATCGACTTCGAGGGAAAGGACCTGCGCGGAAAGATCGTGTTCACTTCCAGCGAGCCCGCCGCCGTGCAGCACGAGGCGGTCACGAAGCGGGGTGCCATAGGGATAATTTCCTGGTGGTCGCCGCCCGCCCGGGTACAGTTCCCGGACGAAGTCAACTGGCTCGATACAGCCAACAATCGCCTGGAAGAAACAAAGACGTTTGCGTTCGTGTTGTCGCGGCGCCAGGGGGAGGCGTTTCAAAAGCGGCTGCAAGCCGGATCGGTGAAGGTGCATGCCAAAGTGGACGCGGAATTGGGCGCGGGGAACCTGGAGGTCGTACACGGGTTCATCCCCGGGGCAGATCCTTCCGCTGGAGAGATTATCCTTGTGGCGCACATCTGCCATTTCAGCCCCAGCTCGAACGACGACGCCAGCGGCGTCGGCCTGCTGCTGGAGCTGGCGCGTACATGGAATTCGCTGATCGCGTCGGGCGCTGTTTCCCGGCCGCGTCGCACCATCCATTTCATGTGGGTTCCCGAAAACCACGGCACCGTGGCGTACACGGAAGCCCATCCCGAGGTCTCCCAACAAGTGAAGACCGTAATCGACCTCGACATGGTCGGCGAGGACCTGGACAAATGCAATTCGCTCTTTCGAATCACCCGCACCCCGGATTCACGTCCCAGCTTCCTCCCCGATGTGCTCGAGCACTTTACCGAAGTGGTTGCTGCACAAAACATCACCGCGCCGACAGGATCCAAATCCCAATTTCGTTATTATTTTAATGAGTACATCGGCGGCAGCGACCACCTCTGGTATGACGACGCGGGAGTTGGCGTACCCGCGGTCCTGCTGACGCACTGGCCCGACAACTTCTACCATTCCAGTGAGGACTCACCCGATAAAGTGGACCCCAGCGAACTGCGCCGCGTCGGCCTGATCACCTTCGCTTCAGTCGCCTATCTCGCTAATGCCGACGCAACATCGGCATACGCCCTGGCTCAGCGGGTTGCGGTACGCGGACACAAGCGCATTGCGGACGAAATGGACACGGCGCTCGATGTCCTCTCCGTCCCCGCAAGCTCCAGCCAGGCACAGGCCGCCCGGCGTCGCCTGAAATGGATGGTGGAGCGCGAAGCCCGGGCCATGGCCAGCACGGTCAGCCTGGGTGGCGACCCGGCTCGATTGCAGCAGTTGGCCGATGCCTTCCGCTCTTACGAAAGCAGCGCCGTCAACGCGTTTCTGAGCATGTTTCAGATCCCCCCGGACCCGCCGGGCACAGACTCCGGACTTTCACAGGTCTACAAACGCAGCGGCCGATATCTCAGTTATCTCTGGAAGGAGAACATTCGCGCTGCCAAACTGTTACCGGGTGATGAAACGTGGGCGCTTGAGTTCCTTGGTTCTCTGCCCTACGGAGCCTCGTCGGCCGCGGAGCTCTTCAATCTGGTTGACGGCAGGAACACGCTGGCTGACATTCGGGACGTTCTTGAGTCGGAGCGGATCGACGAATACATCTTCAATGAGTACTTCGGCGATGGCTCCCTCACGATGCCGGCAAGGTACTTGCCCCAGCGGATCGATTCTGGAAATCTGATCAAGTTCTTCACGTTGGCGGAAAAGGGGGGATGGGTCACGCGAGATGGGCGGTAGAGAGTGATCTTTCAGTAGGAAACAGAAGGGGAAATGTGGTAAGCCGCGTAGGAATCGAACCTACAACCTACTGATTAAGAGTTCGTAGTAAGCCTGAAATCAACAACTTACACAGAACACCACAGAACTGCACGGCGGGTCACAAGGCGTTACGAATCAAAGCTTGTAGGAGGTATAGAGACGATAGCGTGACCCTCTGTGAACCTCTAGACCGCCATGTGGTGGTCACCTAGGGTGGTCACCTTCTTTCAGTCAAACTTCACTTAACTGATCTTTATACCCACAGATCTCTCTCTTAATTGGCTACTGCTAGCATCTCTTGCTCCTGATGCCGGAGACCGAAAGTGTCCCCCAATTTGGGGCTGCGCTCATAAGAAAGACGCTTCAACGAAGGGAGCAACCTTGGTCATTTCTCTGCTGCCAGGAGTGGGTCAAGCCAATTCCAAAGGCCTTCGAAGGCAAGATCCTTCGGGATACCGCGATCGGACACATTGAAGTCAATATCTATGGTGGTCCTCCACAAGGCTTCACACGTTCTTCTGGGGTGCTTTGCAACCCAGGAATCATAGAAATCAGTGTACAGATCATAGTGATCAAAATGGGTGTAGTCCTTCCACGTCTCAAGCAAATGACTCTCTTCTTTCGTGTCAATTATCTCTATCTGTGCTAGGTTCTTCACAAAGTTTTTGTCCCAAGCACTTCCCATTAGGCCTTTCGCCTCGACGTCTGTATTCGGAGCGCTATATCCAAGAATTGTTAGCATGTACGCTTCTCGCAACGCCGAGGTCAGTTTCTTCCACTGGTTGTCAATGAATGGATCCTTGTTATACCCCTTCCTCTTAATGGGGTATAAGAGGTGCGAAGGCTCCAATTGTTTCATGCAAACCCCACAGATACCCCCTCTCTTTCCTGCTTGATTGTCTTTGAAACATACGCCAACTCTGACATTCCCATGCAAGAATACGACCTTGGGCAGGGTAGCAGATTGGGCGTTTCTCTCGCAGGCATCAAACAAGAAAGGGTCCCAGTTGAAAGTAGCAATGATGTCCTTTCTTCTCAGGGACAAGACCAAATGGTCGTATATTGTTGGCCGGGTAGGAAGTCTCAAACCCATGAAGTAGCGATCGATTTTTTCTTCAATTTTCGGGATCACTTCGTTGGCCTGATGGTTGGACGACAATTCGCTGAATACCTCTTCAAAATCCTCGCCCTTGTATTTAATACCATTTTCAGTTAACAACGGCTCCAACTGCAATACTTCGATGAAATCTTTCATCAGGGGAATAGACCGACCATTCAGGTCGCCGTTTGGGCAGGCAGCCCGGCTTGCACCCGCCCCAAGAATCACAACGTGTGGTTTGTCATTACTGACATCACCAATCTCGTCATAAGCCATGATCGAAAATCCTCGTTTAATGGAATTGGTGATAGTGAGCACCTCACGCCCCAATCTCACCACTCCAGCGAATCCTCCGCCAGGTATGTCATCAAGCAAGGTATCCTGATTATCAGAGGAGGGAGTGCCTCATATGAGACGGGGCATTCCACTCCATCTACCATAAGAATTGCCCTTAAATAACGTGCTCAATCCCGACATTTTTCCAATCCACAAGGGCATCATTTGGATGGTGATGGGATCCTTTGTTGACACTGTCAATACTCCCTTAGAAGAACCTCGTGGTCATTTCGAAACAGATGTCACCATCCATTGAGATCACAGTTCCTAGGGGGCAACTCCAGTTGCCACTTGGGCCTCTCCTGTCCCACCGTGGAACGATTGGAGATGGTACCCTTGAAAGGAGGACATTTCCAGGGAGCTTTGCCATCTCGGAACATTCATGTTGAAATGAACTTGCCATAGTCCTAAACTACCACCGACCAGATGACCCCGTGGTCGTTCCCGTCGCTTTTGTGACTGGCTGGCTCTAGAGACTTTCAATCGACCGATCCCATTCCCCGAAATGCATTGCAAACAAGAGAAACGAAGGGCAGAGATCATGACGCGTGCACACCCGAATTGGGCGAATGCAAGTACGTGCTGGCCGAGTGACATTCTGCTCATTGAACCGGTGATTCGGGCTTCTCGCAGGTCCAGACTAAGGGGATAGATAACGAAATTAAGGATGAAGCGACCATTCTGGCCGTATACCAGAAAACCCAAGAGGACTTTGACCCCAAGCTGCTCAAGGATAGGGAAACGCCAGGACAATAGGTCGCTGCAAAGGATTAAAGGACGGCAGTCCAACAATTCAGGAAACAGTATTATGCCTGTTAGGCGTTGTCCGAGCTGCAGGAGAGGCATTGCGGGATATCTCGATGGCGAGAAGGATTTGGTTGACTTGACGTTCGAAGAGATCCGCACTGAGATACTTAAGTATGAGGCAAAGGAGGCTCGTATCAGACACTACATTGCCGGCCTTCAAGCAGGGTCGGTTGATCAACAAATCTATCCCGATGGGACCGCATGCCGGGATTGCGGGAATGGGTGGAGAGAATTCGAGAACCATCGGAAAGATTTGGAACAGCTCACAATGGTACAAGCACGAGCCGCGCTCGGAGCAAACAGCCGGTGGTTAGAAGCACTACGTCACCGATAAGGCATCTTTGCTGTTGAGACAACTGGTCGCCGTTGCGCCGAATTCAAAATCCGCCGCGATGCTTATCTCGCAATTCACCGACATGGGCCCAACAAAACGATGGTGCCGACGCCCTTCGCGGCGAAGCTGCTAAAGGTTTCCTCGCAGCGCGAACATTCCATGGCTCGGCACGGCTCATCGTTCAGCCGTAAAGCACCTGATTGGAAGACATCATGCGCAGATACGAGGCCGTGCTTTCTTCAACCCAGGTTGACGCCCAGAACGAGCGCGTTGCCAAAGACGCCTTGGAGGACTTCGCGCGCCACATCAACGAGTCGTATGTACGAATGGGTTTCGAACACGATCCTCGAATACCGCCGGGCGGACGGATTGCCAAAGCGTGGGTAGAACGTGCCAAGAACGAGGAATGGCTCCTGAAGGCTGAAATAGAAGTTTGGGATCAGGTTGATACCTTGGAATCTCTAGCCGGAGATGGCCGCTCCCTTGCTTTGCCGTTGGATCCCAAATGGCAATTCGAGGTGTCGTACGACCTTTCCGCCGAAGCGGAATTCGGTCGCACTTTTTTTAAAGAACTGGCCGCGCTCACTTCGCCTAAGGGCAAGCCGGTCTACGAAGCGAAGAAGACAATTGAACCGCTTGCGGTCATTGGGATCAGCCTGGCATTGGTGGCGGTTGGCTCAATCGCTACCGGATTTCTCAACGCGCTTGGCGCTGATTTATACAACGCACTGAAGGCCAAACTCAAGAAAGCTCTGGCCTCCCCCCGGAATCGCGAAGTGTTAATCGTTATTCGATTCTGCGCTCGATATCACGACAGGCTGATCGGTGTGCAAGTCATCGCATCCGACCCCAAGCAAGAATCCATCGACACGCTTTTCGAATCTAGTTGGCAGCAAGTCGATGATGCTATTCGATCACTCCTTTCGGTCCAGGCGGACGTTGGTGAAGTAGTGTTTGAGTTCCTCGGTGGGACTCTACGTATGCTCTATTGGCTCCGCACGGATTGTGTGCCTTCTGTGCGGCCGGAGGTCCCAGACGAGGTGCTGGTGAAGAAAGCGCTCAGTATTGCGGGCAAAGCAACCAGATCGACTCGGAAACCCAAGGCGCGGAACAAGGCAGTGCAGCCGACGAGCCCCCATGGGAGACCGCGACACCCAAGGCATGGCTAGCGCGGTTCGCTGCAGATTACTGGTCGATTTACAACCGTGACATCCAGAAGGAACACCTATTGAGTACTGCCAAGATCACCCTCGCCCAGCTCGAGTCTTTCCTCTTCAAGGCCGCCGACATCCTCCGCGGTAAGATGGATGCCTCCGAATTCAAAGAGTTCATCTTTGGGATGCTGTTCCTGAAGCGGTTATCCGATGAGTTTGACCGTAAGAGGGATCAGCTCCGGAAGAAGGATTTCGCACACCTCAAGGACAAGCCGGATCTCGTCGCCGAGCTGCTGGAGGACAGGACCTCCTACGGTGAGACCTTCTTCGTCCCAGTCCGGGCCCGCTGGCACGAGTCCTGGAAGGACGAGAAGGGGGAACTTGTTCCCGCACTGAAGGACCTCAAATATGACATCGGGAACATGCTAAACAAGGCAATTGGCGCGATCGAGGATGAGAACGACGCGCTGGCCGGTGTGTTGAAGAACAACATCGACTTCAATGCCGTCAAGGGCAAGACCAAAATCCCAGACCAGAAGTGGAAGGATCTTCTCGACCACTTCAATCAGCCGCAGTTCGTGCTGATCAACGATAACTTCGAGTTCCCTGACCTCCTTGGTGCCGCTTATGAATACCTGATCAAGTACTTTGCTGACAGCGCGGGTAAGAAGGGTGGGGAATTCTACACTCCGGCAGAGGTCGTCCGCCTGCTCGTCCAGCTCACTAAGCCAGAGGCCGGCAATGAGATCTACGACCCGACCGCAGGCTCGGGTGGCTTCCTCATCCAGGCGCATCAGTATGTCGAGGAGCAGGGGCAGGACGCCAACGACCTTGCCCTGTATGGACAAGACTCCAACGGCACTGTCTGGTCGATCTGCAACATGAACATGATCCTCCACAACATCACTCGATTCACCATCGAGAATGGGGACACGCTTGAGGATCCGCAGATTCTGGAGAACGGGCAGGTGCGGAAGTTCGACAGGGTGCTGGCCAATCCGCCGTTCTCCCAGAACTACAGCCGTGCGGGGATGAAATTCACCAGCCGCTTCCGGGAATGGTGCCCTGAGACCGGTAAGAAGGCTGATCTGATGTTTGTCCAGCACATGCTGGCAAGCCTCAAGCCCAACGGCCACATGGCGACGATTATGCCCCACGGTGTGTTGTTCCGCGGCGGCAAGGAAAAGCTGATCCGCGAGCTCTTCATCAATGACGATCTGATCGAGGCCATCATCAGCCTGCCGCCTGGCCTCTTTTACGGCACCGGCATCCCTGCCTGCGTCCTCGTCTACAACAAGAACAAGTCTGATGAACTTCGCAATAAGGTGCTGTTCGTCAACGCTGACCGCGAGTACGCCGAGGGCAAGAACCAGAACAAGCTGCGCCCCGAGGACATCGAGAAGATCGACTTCGTCTTCACCCACAAGCGGGAGCTGCCAAAGTACTCCCGGCTGGTCGACAAGTCCGAGATCGTAGAAGCGCACCATTACAACCTCAATATCCGTCGCTACGTAGACAACACGCCCGATCCTGAGCCGGAGGATGTGCAGGCCCACCTGCTTGGGGGCATCCCCGAGAGCGAGGTCGCTGCATGTGGCATCGAGTTTACCAAATTCGGCGTCGACCCCAGCACGCTCTTCGAGCCGGATCGCCCCGGTTACCTCGCGTTCCGAGAGCAGATCGATGCCAAGCCCGCTATCAAAACAAAGCTCGAAGGAGATCCAGCTCTCCAGCATGTGATCGCGTCGCATCACACGATGCTGGAAGCCTGGTGGTCAGTCGCCCGCGATGACTTCGCCCAGCTTCGAGACGGGAAAAAGATGACCGACGTTCGCCACGAGCTTGTGACGACGCTCAAGGGCAAGCTCGTCCCACTCGGCGTGCTGGACGAGTTCAAGAGCGGGGGCGTCTTTGTCAATTGGTGGCAACAGATCCGCTACGATCTCAAGACCATCATCTCGATCGGCTGGCACCATAGCCTGATCCCCGACGAGTACCTCATCGCCGAGTTCTTTCAGACCGCGTCCGACGAAATCGAGGCGCTGGAGGCAAAGATCAGTGAGGCCCAGGGTGAACTCGCCGAAGCGGTGGAAACCGCACAGGAGGTCGCGGCCTACGAGCCTGACGAGGACGAAACGGTTACCGCCACTGTCATCAAGAAGGCCCTCAAGGAGCTGATCGACGACTTAATGGACAGCCCGGGGGAGTCCGCCAGGAAGGAGCTGACGAACCTGAGGGATCAGGACAAAGTGATCGCAGCCATCGAGAAGCGAATCAAGGACAATAGGGCCATATTGAAGGCAAATGCCGACGAATTGGAACTCAAGTTGCAACTCAAGCGCCTCGGTAGTGAGGACTTTCAGGCCGAGAGAAGGGACCTCATCAAGCAGGCCGATACACAACTCGTCGGTCTCGACCCCAAAGACAAGACGGACAAGCGGAAGATCACTGCCCTCAACAAGGGCAAGGAAACCCTCGCGGCGCGGATCGCCAAGACCGACGCCACACTTACCGAGATCGGCGGCCAGCTCTCGGAGGTTGATGCGCGCCGGCTGATCCTGAAAAAGATCTACGACATCGCCCGAAGCGAGCTGGACCTGTATCTCAACGCCGAGAAGCGCATCCTAATCCAAGTCGTCGAGAATCTCTGGGATAAGTATTTCGTTTCCAACCAAGAACTTGAGTCGGATCGTGGAGAGACATTGAAATCGCTCAATGATTTTCTCAAGAGACTGGGGTATGTGCCATGTCAATAAATGGATGGCAGTCGAGAACGATCGGCGAATTACTCGCTTCATCGTTTCCAGGAGATTGGGGAGAGGAGGGCAATCCGGAACAGGGGATTCCAGTCTTGCGTTCTACCAATTTCGAGGATGACGGATCTATTGATTACTCTGACATGGCATTCCGGTCTTTGGCTAAGGGGAGGCTCGAAAAGCGTCGCGTTGGCATGGGCGCTATCCTCATCGAGAAGGCTGGGGGAACTTCGACACGACCCGCGGGCCGTGTTGTCTTTTGCGACCGGGAATTTAACGGGACAGCGTCGAATTTCGTCGAGATCATACACGTCAAAGAAAGCTATTCACCGAAGTTCGTCTTTTACCGACTCTATTTCAATTTTCACACAGGTTTAGTAAACAAGTACCAGCAACAAACTACTGGCATCATCAACTTCAAATTTCGTGAATACTGTAGCGAAGTCGTTGAGTTGCCTAACACGAAGTGCGAGCAATCCAAGATCGCCGAGGTTCTTTCTACGGTGGAGCGGGCGATCGAACAAACGGAGATGTTGATCGCCAAGCAGCAGCGCATAAAGACCGGATTGATGCAAGACCTCCTCAGCCACGGCATCGACGATCACGGCAACGTCCGCTCCGAACAGACCCACGAGTTCAAGGACTCGCCGCTGGGGCGGATTCCTGTTGAATGGGATGTGGCGCCGATTAGTAAGTACGGATCGAGGAATTGGCCATCCATCCGTACCGGCCCATTTGGATCTGACTTGAACACAAAACACTGGGTCGAATACGGAGTCCCTGTGCTGACCATTGGCTCGTTGGGCGAGGGAGAGGTGCTTCACAGCGAGCTTCTCTTTGTGAGCGACCGTACGGCTGAAAAGTTGAAGGGCTTCCGGGTCGTTCCAGGGGACATTGTCTTTTCTCGGGTTGCCGACATCGGTCGTTCACTTGTGACTCAACCAGACCAGGATGGCTGGGTTATTTCGTCCAATCTGATGAGGATTTCGTTAGACCAGAGTAAGGCTCGGCCCGCTTTTCTGTACCGTAACATTGCATTCAGTTCAGCGGTTCGCGCCCAACTGAGAACAACCTCAAACTATGGCGGGCGCGATCTAGTGAATGGGCCTATTCTTCGAGCATTGGTCTTTTCGTGGCCGGGCGTGGGGGAACAGGATCGGATTAACCATCACCTTGATTCGATAGAGGCGTCTATTCGGCGCTCGATCGAATCCCTTTATAAAATCCAGCTATTGAAAATCGGGCTCATGCAGGATCTGCTCACGGGCAGGCGTCGCGTAACCACCCTCCTGCCCCAACCGGGGGTGGCAACGGCATGAACACCGACAAGACCCCCAGCCAGATCAGACTCGACGAGCGCAACCACGTCGAGAAACCCCTGCTCGATCAACTGGATGGCTTGGACTGGGAGATTATTGACCTCGACAGCAAACAGCACCCCGCTGACAGTCACCGTGAGAGCTTCACCGAGGTCGTGATGCTCCCCGTGCTCCGCCGGCAGCTCAAGATCATCAACCCTTGGCTTGAAGACGACCAGGTTGAGGAAGTCGTCAAGCAGCTCACCGCCAGCTTCCCGAGCACCAGCCTGCTGGAGAACAACCGGCACCTCTTCGAGATGCTGCTGGAGAACACTAGCATCAACGAGAACCGCCAGACCGGTGAGAAGAGTCCGACCGTCCGTTTCGTCGACTTCCAACAGCGGGGCAACAACAGCTTCCTCGCCGTCTGCCAGTTCAAGGTGCGCATCCTTGGCACTGAGCATCACATTGTCCCTGACATCGTTCTGTTCCTGAATGGTCTCCCGGTGGTGGTAATCGAATGCAAATCACCCAAAGTCAAGGATGCCATTCCCGAAGCGATCGACCAGTTGCTCCGCTACAGCGAGCAGCGCGGGGCCAAAGGCGAGGGCAGCGCGCCCGTGTTCTACTACAACCAGTTCGTTGTGGTTACCTGCCGTCAAGAGGCGAAGTTCGGCACGATCACAACGCATAGTCAGAAATACTTCTACCGTTGGGCGGATCCGTACCCGCGGACGGTCGATGATCTTGAACACGGTGCGGGCGGCCCCAACGATCAGCAGCGGCTCGTGGCCGGCATGCTTGACCGCGACAACTTCCTGGACCTGATCCGCACCTTCTCGCTGTTCTCGACCAACGATAAGGGCCAGACAATCAAGATTGTGGGTCGCTACCAGCAGTTTCGCGCGGTGAAGCTGGCGGTGAAGAGGCTGCTGGAAGGGAAGAATCCCCGCGAGCGAAGCGGCATAATCTGGCACACCCAGGGGTCTGGGAAGTCGCTCACTATGATGTTCATGGTGCGAGAGATGTACCGGCATGCACAGCTCTCCAACTGGAAGGTCGTCTTCGTCACGGACCGTACCCAGCTCGAGGGGCAGCTCTCCGAGACCAGCCAGAGCATCGGGTTCTCCGTCAAAGTGGCAGACAGCATCAGGCGACTGAAGGAACTGCTTCGAGCCGACACCTCGGATCTGGTCATGGCCATGATCCACAAGTTCCGCGAGGCCGACCTTACTGAAACCTTCCCCAAGTTGAATAGCAACCCCAACATCCTCGTCATGACTGACGAGGCCCACCGGTCGCAGTACAAGTTGCTCGGGGCCAACCTCGACAAGGGAATCCCTAACGCGGCGAAGATCGGCTACACCGGCACCCCGATCGACAAGACCGAGCGCGTTTTTGGCGACTACATCGACAAGTACACAATGCGTCAGTCGATCGAGGACGGCGTTACCCTGGAGATCGTGTACGAAGGCAGGACGCACAATGCAGAGGTGCCAGACCAAGCGGGAATGGACGTCGCTTTTGCGGATGTATTCAGCGATTACAACCTGCAGCAGCGGCTAGAAATTCTGGGTTACGGCTCCCGAGATGCCTATCTCGAAGCGAAGCCAACCATCGAGGCCAAGGCGAAGGATATGGTTGCCCACTATCTGACCCATGTGTACCCGAACGGGTACAAGGGTCAGGTCGTCGCAACGTCACGGGAAGCAGCCGTGCGTTACAAGGAGTACATCGACACGGCCTTGGCAGCTGCTATTGCAGAACTTGAGAAGGGCAACCCACGCAAGCTGGACTTAGACCAGCTGAAGGCGATGAAGACGGACGTCATCATCTCCGGCAGCCATAACGATCTCCTGCATCTCAAGGCTTTCTCGGACGGCTCGAAGCACGAGGCGAGCATCAAGAGCTTCAAGATGGCGTTTGGAGGCGAGGAAGAGGGCGTCACTGGCGACATGGGCATCCTGATCGTGAACAACATGCTGCTCACAGGGTTTGATGCCCCGGTTGAACAGGTGATGTACCTCGACAAGGTCGTCGTCGCACACAGCCTGTTACAGGCCATAGCCCGAGTCAACCGTGTCAGCGGGGAGTCCAAGGATAAAGGGTTTGTGGTCGACTACGTGGGCGTCGGCCACCATCTCAAGAAGGCGATCGACACCTACGACGAGCGAGAGCAGAAGGAGGTCATCGACGCGCTCAGCTTCCCGGAGGAGGAACTTCGAGAGCTCAGGGACTCTCATGCGGCGGTCATGGGCCTCCTCAAGGAGCATGGCCTCACGGATCTGACGGACCATGACGCCTTCTTCGACGTTTTTTACGATGAGGACCTCCGTTTCGATTTCATGTTGGCATTCAAGAAGTTGACGAATTGCCTAAACGTGGTCTTCCCATCGAGGCAGGCACTCGACTACATGCCGGATTACCAGGCGCTGACAGAAATAAACGTGCTGGCGGAAAAGCACTTCCGAGATGAGCGCCTGAGCATGAAGGGAATTCCACCGAAACTGAGGGCCATCACCGACGCGTATCTGGAATCACGGGGGATTGATACAAAGGTCCCGCCGATCTCGATTCTGGATGAGGACTTCGAGAAGGACGTCGGTAAGCGCGACCGGACAAAAACCAAGGCCGCCGAGATCGAGCATGCGATTCGCCATCACCTGAACGTCGAACTCGACGACGACCCCGATTTACAAGCCTCCTTCGCTCAGGCGCTCGCTGCGATCTTCGAGGAATTCCGAGAGAACTGGAACAAGATCTACGCTGAGTTGGAGAAGCTTCGCTTTCGAATCATCAACGCCAGCAAGGAACCAACGTACGGGTTGCACCGGAAAAAGCAGATGCCGCTGTTCCGTATGTTTAACCGCGAGGTGTTCGGTGTGGGCGGGGTCATTGGCGATGCCGAGCCATTGAGAGTGGTCGATTCCAGACCGCCCTACCCCATGAATGAGGAAGACAAAATCAGCCATTTGGTTGACCTCACGCAGAGGGTATTTCTCGTCGTCGAGCGCGAACTGAAGCTGACTGGATTCTGGGAAAGCATCCCTGCGCGCAACAAGCTGAAGGCAGAGATCCAGAATACCTTGCTCGCACCTGAGTTCTCGTCTCTCCCGGGCCTCGTGCAGAATAGAAGCCACATCATCAGCCGGGTGATGGAGATCGCGGAAAAGAACAACGACATCATTCTCTACGCGGAATAGCCATAATGCAGCTGTCATACGCAGTGCAACGTTCCCCGAAGCGGAAGACGCTCACCATTACGGTCGAGCGTGACCGCAGGGTTGTCGTACATGCTCCATCAAATGCATCCGATGAGGCGATTCAACGGATTGTGGAAACCAGGCGGCAGTGGATATTTGAGAAAGTACATCACAGCCAGAAGTACCAGGATTTGCCTCATCCACCCGGTAAGGAGCTAGTCACTGGTGAGTCGGCGCTCTATCTGGGACGCTCGTATCGAATTGAGGTCGTCGCGAACGGTGCGGGCGACATCGAGCTCGCCCATCGGTTCCTGATTCCTGCGTCTCACGCGACACGGCGCAAGGGTGCCTTGCGTGAGTGGTACGTTGCTCGGGCGAAAGAGATAATCTTGGCGCGTGTGGACCGGCATGCAAAGGGGCTTGGAGTTGAGTTCAAACGGGCCAGGATCGTCGATAGCCGCTATCGATGGGGTTCGTGCACTGCGCACGACAACGTCACTTTCAACTGGCGGCTGATCAAGGCACCGACGTTTGTGATCGATTACGTCATCGTACACGAATTGGCCCATCTGATTGAGGCGAATCACACCTCGCGGTTCTGGAATATTGTCAGGACGCATGTCCCGAAAATGCAGAAGGCTCGTGCCTGGCTAAATGACAACGGCCAGGTACTTGAAGAGGAGATATAGGTGCGAGGGGAGACGGTTGAATAACAACACCATGCAGGTGTAGGCGCGCAGGGCCGTCAGCTGATGGTATGGTTGGACGGATTAGTTGTGACTACGATGGACAGCGGCCCATCACCAGATCGCTACACGAGAACAGCATCGCCTTGAAGTGAATGCGCGCATAGGCCTGAGAGATCGACTGAAGGCTTCGAACTATCGGAGTACCGGTGCCTTCGGGCGTGATCCAGCTGTCGAATCAAACATTTCTGCCGCAATTGAATTTTCGTCTTGGCAAGCGGATTAGCCCGGATTTCTCACGAAGGAATTGAAAAAGGCTGTCTCTTGTGGCATAAGTTTTTTTGCGAGAAAAAGATGTGCCACGAACAGGAGACAGCCTAATGAAGACAGATTGTAAACAAAGT
>JBGQBO010000050.1:0-36596 GCA_041494885.1 Terriglobia bacterium | reverse complement strand
TCGTTTCCAGTCGGGGGCGATCCAACCCTCGAGGCGTCAAACGCCAGGGCGTCCGCTACCCCAGCCGCGCATCGGTGAGCCCTAACCATAAATCCAAAAAGAGGGACATTGTCATCAAAATTATTAAATGAACAGTATTGGACCTGACCCCATACATTCCGCAGATCCAGCTGACCACCATGTTCAACACCTTCCCGAACCTTGGCGACGGGAGTGGCTCTAGACCGGTCCCAATCGTCTGGTTAGGGAGGCCTCATGTTTGCATGAGATGCAAGAACAGAACCAGATAACGTCGGGCATTACTGGTAATCAAAAAGTGCTCGCGCACGTGGTCATGGCCATGTATCCCCAGTCTCTGCGCGAGCGCTGGATTCGACAAGAGGAGACGGATTTGGTAGGCCGTCCCTTCGACGGAATGAGCCAGCAGACCGGTGTGCTTGTGAATGATCTGGAGGGGGATTCCGCCCACGGCGGAGGCCACCACGGGCTTCTTCTTCCACAACGCTTCTGTGACCGTCAATCCAAAGCCTTCGCGGAGGCTCTTCTGAATTAAGATTGTTGAACCCCGCTGAAGGGCATTGATTTCAAGTGCGCTCCAAGGAGGCAACTCAAGGATGTGGACATCGGGGTCGTTTCCGGCAGCCTCGCGGACTTCCCCCAGGACCACGTCCCCTTCGGGGTCGTCGGCCGCACTGCCGCCAGCGAGGACCAGCTGGCAATCGAAGTAACTTTTAACGATCTGATAGGCCCGGAGGACACCCACCGGATCCTTGAGACGGTCGAACCTCGAGATCTGGGTCAGCACTGGGCGTGCGGGGTCAATCCCGAACCGTTCTAGGACCGCGCCCACATATTCCGGCTCCAACTCGCGGTTTTTCTCTGCAAGCGGATCGATGCAGGGATAAAAGAGAAACTGCGGAATGGGGAGCTGTCGAGCAAATTCCGGAGAAGAAAAAATGGCCCCGTCGTAGCAGCTCACGTAGGGCTCGAGAAACTCCCACACCTTGGTATTGGGCCGGGAAAGATCAATATGGCAGCGCCAGATCCAATGTCCCGAATGGTCCCGGCGCGAGTTGATCAACGCCGCGGGCTGAGGATCATGGATGGTCACAAACTCCGCTTCCAGCTGCATCCGTGCCGCGTTCTGTTTGTTGTAGGAAAGAAAGGTGTCAAAACTCTCGAGTGGCAATTCATAGGGACCACCGTGGAGGGCGTTATGGAAGGCCTTGGTGACTTCATAGAAATCATCCCCTCCCGTGATCACATCCCAGCGGACGGCCAACCCGAGTTCCTGAAGGATGGGAACGAGCCGATTGAGGATCTCGGCGACTCCGCCGCCCACTGCCGTGGAATTGACCATCTGCACCGTGCGCCCCTGGAGGCGACCCGCGAGGGAGCGCAATTCTGCGATCGCCGGTGCCCCCAGGAGTGCGGTGTAGTCGTCCAATTGAATGAGTCGGGGCAGAAGCATCCCAGTGGTCATCGGACTAATTCCTCCTTGGCCAAGGCCAGCCGATTCTCTCGCGCGCTCTCGATCGTGTGGGTGTAAATGTCGATCGGGTTGATAGGTTTGGCTAGCCGCGGGAGCCCGAGGCTCGTCTCCGACCCCGATGAGAAATCGTTGGTCCTTAAATGGAGGCGCAGTCGCGAGGTGATAAAGTGAAACGAGGCGTTGTTGAGGTGCTCGATGTCTTGGACGAATTCTTCAAGCGTTGAGGCTTCCATACCCAGAGGCACCGTCACCTCAATGGCTTCATAGAAATAAAACGGCTCAAAGGCGGTTTTCTCGGCAAAATGAGGGAAGGCCTCGCAGTATTCGTGGACCCGGCGCCAGAGATCCCCCCGCAGTTCGGTAAGCAAGAGGCAATCGCGGATATCCAGTGAGGCCATTTTCTCGGCGATCTCGGTCATGTCTTCATCTCTCGTCTTCATTAGAAGTAAACATCCTGCGGGACCCGATGGCCGGTAGACTTTCGAGGATTCCGCTTAAGCTTCTATATGCTTCACCGGTTCCGGCCCTTCGAGTCGAATCTCGGAGAGTTCCAGAATCAGGTTCGCGGCCCAGCGATAGGTGTTGTTTCCCCGGACCACCCGGCGCATCCGTTGCATCCGTGCCGTATCCTCGTCGAAGTCCATCTCTAAAGCAAAACGGATGGCTTCGGCCAGCTGCTCAATGTCATAGGGATTGACCATGAGCGCGTCCCGCAGTTCCCGGCACGCATCCGTGAACCGACTGAGAATGAGGGAGCCCTTCTCGTCATGCCGAGAGTCCACAAACTCCCTCCCCACCAGGTTCGCGCCGTCATGAAGGGATGTCACGAGGCATAGATCCGCTGCCCAGCAGTGGGGGTCAATCTCATGATGGCTGTGATGCCGGCTCAAGAAAACGATCGGGCTCCCGTTGGCCCTCTGAAACGTCCAGTCAATGCGGTCTGCTTCCGCTTCCACCTCGGCCAGAAGGATCAGGGTCATTGCATCGGGCTCCGGCATTTCCTCCCTCACAGGTGACGCATAACATCCTCCGCGGGCTCTGGGCGGCGGGGGTGAATCTGCGACTGTAACAGATCGTGGGCAAAGTCACGGGCCCCGAGACCAAAGGCGATGGCGGCCGCTACCACGACACCCCCGAACAGGATGGCAAAAGTCACGATGATCGTGGTGCGGCTGATGCCCAGTTCATCCAGGGCTGCCACAGCCGTCAGCGTCATGACGAAAAAGCGGGTCAGTCCGGCGAGGAGACGGGCCGAGGGCATCTGGGCGTTCACGGCAGCGATGAGCACACTGCGTCCGAGGAATCGACTGATCAGTCCTCCCGCAATCAACACCAGGAAGGCGGCCAGGAGATGGGGCAGGTAAATGAAAAATCGTTCGACCAAGTTCCTGGTCAGGGGTGTGCCAATGGCATTCAGTCCCGCCAACAGGGCGACGAGGAGCATCAACCCCTGGACCACCTGTCCCACTAAATAGGAGGGTCGATGAGAGAGCCCTACCTTGCTGATCAGAGAAGACAGACCTTTTCGGTCGCACAATCGATCGAACCCCAGGCCCCGCAAGAGACGATGGAGCACTTCCTTGATGAGCCACCCCACCAAAAGACCAGCCACGACAAGCACCAGGAGCATCAGGAAACCCGGCAGAGCGCCCAGGGCCTGCCGGCCGAGCAGACGCAAGGGTTCAAAAAGTGTTTGTTCCCAAAATCCTTTCATGATTGTGACCTCTTTTCTCCGGTCCGCAGCGACCACTGGTTGATGAGGTAGGACTTGAGCTGCTCATAGACCAGACAGAGTTTTTCAATGCGCTCCTCCACTTGAGCCGGAGTTTCTCGTTCCGTCTGGCGCGCAAACGAGGCCACCCACCCCAGATAAAGGGGCATGAGGGACTTCAACAAGTGTTCTGTATCCATCACGCGCCGGTGGTAAGCCAGGGTAAAGTCATAAGTGACACCGACCCAGAGATCATCCGGGATAGCAAATTGATGTGCGGGCAAAGCGGCACAGCGCGACAACCCAGTGATGAGCTCAGGCGAAAGGATCTGCTGATAAATGGGCATCAAGTCCCGGCATCCCTGCTGGAAGGCGGAAAGCATCCTTTCCATATCGATGGGCACAGGTTCCAGACCCACCTCAAAAGGGAACCCCATCAGGGGAGTCGGAAGGGAGCCCAGAACATTACGCCACACGGGAGCGTAAGTTTCCATCAAACTGAACACTGAGCCGACGACTTGCACGAGCGTGGAGCCCAGGTCGGCGCCCTGGTCCTTGGCGTCATGAATCTTGGCCCCGAGGTAGGATTGGCAGACCCGGAAGTTTTCAGCGATCGCCGTGGTTGTCATCCAGATGTCGATGCCGTAACTCGCCACATCACTGGACCAAACATCGCCATTGAGAAATCGGCACGCCAACCGCCCTGAGATGCCGAACTCGCCGCCGATAGGTTGTCGCACCCGCCGGCCAAAGAGGGCGCGGGTGAGGGGATAGACGATGCTGCTGGTGATGGTGCCATCATACTTGTGTCGTTTGTAGTACGGGGTCACATAGTCGAAATCGCGTTCCAAGATCGGCCGCACCAGCAAATCGATCCATTCCGGGGTGATGCTTCTCAGGTCGGCATCCACGACGACCAGGGCACGCGCTTGAACCAGCTCCGCGACACGGAAGAGCGCGCGGAATGCGCTTCCTTTGCCAGGCACGCCGTGATAGGGGAGGGTGAGCCGGTTGACAGGATAGAGGGGATGGCTCAGCAACAGGAGCGAGCGCGAGTCCAGGTTCGCTTTAAGCGCCGCCTCGGGCGTCCCATCGATCGACCCGCCATCGGAGTTCACGATCAATCCTCGGCGGTCAGGAAAGTATTTCAACATGCCTCCATGGACCGCTTGAACCACATGACCGATAGTGCGGGCATTATTGTAGCTTGGGATGCCCGCGACGATTTCAACCGGCATCGCCGCCAGGGCTTGTTCCTTCGCGGTTTCTGCCAGAATCTCTTCAGACAAGGTGATCTCCCTTCAACTTCGCAGGAGAAAATTAGGGTTATTTGCTATCGAACCTCGTTCTGAGATCAAACTTCCGCCTGCGAAGTCCTATACTACTTCTCTTTAGGGCGAAACTCTACCATAGCGAGCCAGTGCTTCGGCATGAACCCCTGGGAAAACCTCGTTTCCGCCTTCGCGACTTCTTCGACCGTAGTGCACGAGATAGCCACCACGAGACCCCTGAAATATTTCACAGATTTGAGCTTCCGGACAACCTTCTGCGAGGTGGGGGCCCGTAAAGCGGGACAGTCCCGAATTCCCATCCAGTCACTTCGATGCGGCGGGCATCCGTGGCCAGACTGGGCTGACCAGTTCGATCTGCCACAGAGGGCCTCCAAGATAGAGCGGTTGCTCCGCCTTCACGAACGCCGGAGCCTCTCCACCCAGAATCCACACGTGGGAATCTGGCGGTTGCTTCCCGAGGAGCGGGGCGAGCAGGCCGGAGACGCCGCCGATTTCCACCTTCACGACGTAGTGTGTGGCGGTGCGATCCGAACCGCCAAGCGAGAATCGTTCCTGTCCCGCCGCCGTGATGGCGAGCTTCACGAGCCGCGGCTTCGGCGTCGCCGCGATCAGCGAGACGGTGTTCGGCGTGTCCGGCCGGACGTTTTTCAGCAGCGTCAGAATCATCCCGTTAGCGAGGTCCGGTGGGGCGTTGATGTGTTCGGTCTCGACCTTCTGTTCCCCGTGTACAGTCGTATAGTGGACGGTGACCTGGCCAGTGGCACCATCGATCGACATCTCGAGTGGCTGAGGAAACGTCGGGCCGCTTTGCACGAGACGGTCGCTCACGAGGCGAAAAAGTCTACGTTGGGAATAGACCGTCGTCTCGTCATGGATCGAACCGTCCTTGAAGTGAAATACGAGCCGCGTGGTGACTCGATTGCCGCGCGCGGTCTGGATCAAGTCGCCGTCAGCCAACGCCTTCCCGTCCAGGGTGCGGAGCACGAGGAACCCGTGCACCATACCTTCGGTGTGGCGCACTGTCACGGGCGCCGCTGGCAGCACACCAGGCCAGAGTACCGCGACGAAGACTAGAGACGCAGCGAAGCGCTTGGTCCGAACCAATGGCTTGACACCTCCGCATGGTGCGTGTCCTGGTGAGCGTGACATCGTCGCATCGCCTTTCAGATCGGTTGCCTGCTCCCTCAGAGCGGGCGCCAGAGTCATCGATTCGATGTGAACGGCCGAGTCCATGTGAACGGCCGACGCACGCGCGACCCGGGATGTCGAGCGTGGGTCCCCTTCTCAGTGGCGCAACAACGCACCCCACAACGGCCTGACGATAGCAGATCGATTGGAAGCGGTCAGTTCAATAGTGACCACCATGAAAGAGGGGAAAGCATGTTGGGTCGAGGTAGGGATGCCCGTCACCGGGCACCCCCCGCACAGATCCGTACAAGCGCAACTAGCGCATACGGCTCCTATCTTGGATGGAGAGCGTCGAAGCGCGCGTGAGGGTAGGGATGAAGAATACAAGGGGTGGGCAGCCAGCGACGAAAACCTTGCTCCAGTCGCTGCCAGTTGGGCCGGTGCCTCTGTCCGCGGCGTCGCAGCGTGTGTCGCCACAGGCGCTGCAATCGGGTCCGGAACACGGCCAGACTGGCCATGTTACCGGGCACGGCATGGTAGAGATAAATACCCCTGTACCACTGAACGGAGCCACTCCCCGGTTTGCGCCACCGGTTCGTGCATACGGTCGCGGAGCTGCTGCTTGATCTGTTGCGGCTTGGCTCGCTGCCGCTTGCCCGTGGTGTAACGCTTCACCCAGAAGTTGCCCGTCTTCTTGGCCGTCCCGCAGGTATGCGTGAAGCCGAGAAAGTCAAAGGTCTCGGGTTTTCCCTTGCCACGCTTCCGCCGGTTGGATTCGGCGTACCGTCCAAACTCGATCAATCGCGTCTTCTCGGGGTGGAGTTCCAGACCGAACTTGGCGAGGCGTTCCTGTAACTCGCGCAGGAAACGCTCGGCTTCCGCCCGGTCTTCGAATCCCAGCACCGCGTCGTCGGCGTAACGGACGACCATGACATCGCCACGCGCCACCTTCTTCCGCCATGCCTCCACCCACAAGTCAAAGACATCGTGCAGGTAGATGTTAGCCAGCAGCGGAGAAACGACTGCTCCCTGCGGCGTGCCTGCCTCGCTCTTGGACCACTGCCCTTCCTCGGACACTCCTGCCCGCAGCCACTTTCAGATCAGCCGGAGTATCCTCGGATCACCCCCGCGGTGTCGGAGAAATCGCATCGTCCATTCGTGGCTCATGTGATCAAAGAAACCCCGAATGTCCAACTCCAACACCCAGTTTACCCGCTTCCGTGTCAGCGCCACCACCAACGCATCCAGCGCTTGGTGGGGACTGCGTCCCGGACGAAACCCGAGGAGAATCCCAAAAAGTCTTTCTCGTAGATCTGATTGAGAATCGTGACCACCGCCTGTTGGACTATCTTGTCCTCCAAGGCGGCGATCCCCAACGGGCGCTGCCGCCCATCAGGTTTCGGGATGTACACCCTCCGCGACGGCTGCGCCCGATACGTGCCGCGGTGCACCCGACTGTTAAGATCCGATAATCGATCTTCCCGCCCGGGCTCATACTCTTCCCATCTCATCCCGTCCACTCCGGGAGCCGCCTGCCGTTGTAGGCCATAAAAGCTCTCCCGCAGCAAGCCGGGTGTCAGATGGTGGAGCAAAGCGGTGAACCGCTCCTTCTTCCTCTCCCTTGCTGCCTGACGCACGCCAGCCAACCCCAGGGACACGTGATTCCTCCCGCGCTGTGTCGGGATCGTGTGAGGTTGTCTGACGTTCTCCTTGATCCGTGCCCTTTCCTCCCCCGCCTCCGTGGTGGGGTGGGTAGTCTCTGTCCCTTCTTTGTTCGGCAGGTTCATCGGTAATATGGTGCAGTCCGACCCCTCTCCTTCGTTCACGCCAGTCGCACGGCATGTAGCCTTCTCTGGCCGGTCTGCGGCCTCGACGACCTCAGACAAAGGAGAGGTCTCCCGGTTCTCGTGCATGAAGTTTCTTGGCGTGCACGGGGTCTACGACTACGGGGGGTCCAGGACGAACTCACGTTGGGCGTCCGCGCTGATGTGGCCTTCCCCTTCTGACCACAGGGTCGGCACCCTCAAGGAAGTTTTCGAAGCTCAATACCCGGCCCACCAATGCCCCTGTCTACGCTTCAGCTGAGTCACCTCGCGGCGCCCCAGGCAAGACTCGGGGTCAGGATGGTTCGTTACTCCTTCCTCCGGCGCGCGGTCAGGTCTCCGCAATCTGCATTTGAGGAGGCAGGTCCGCTTTCTTTCCATTTGAAGCAAGACATGAGAGAGTAGCGAGCGTCATTTCCCCCAAGCGGCCAACCCCTACCAACGCGACCTTCGCCTTGGAGCGTTATGTCCCGACCATTACGCATTAATATGGCAGGAGGATGGTACCACGCCACGTCCCGAGAAGTGGATAAAGACGGTCAGACCTTTCCAATTTCCATTTCAGTGACAAGTTACAACTCCCAATTTAGGTTGAGACGCGGACGGGAGTTCGTCTGTTGGAATTGCAGATTGCAGAAATGTGACCCTCTCCATTTCCTTGAACCAGTTCCCACCGTCGTATAGGAAGCATCATGACTGCCAGTGAACCGCTGATCCCGAAACATGGCGGCTACCGAAAGCTAAAGAGTTTTCAGGTGGCCCAGCTGGTTTATGACGTGACGGTCCGATTTTGCGATCGTTACATCCACAAGCGCAGCCGTACCCTCGACCAGATGGTGCAGGCGGCGCGTTCGGGCGTGCAGAACATCGCCGAAGGGAGTCAGGCATCGGGGACCTCGAAGAAAACCGGACTCAAGCTCACCAATGTGGCGAGGGCCAGCCTGGAAGAACTGCGGCTCGACTATGAGGATTTCCTGCGCCAACGCGGACTTCCGATCTGGGATCGTGGCGACCCCCGCAGGCAAGAACTGATCGACCGCAGGTGCACCACTGCCGACGATGTGGCGCAGTGGGTGCGGGAAGAGCACGACCGTGGACTCTGTGGACGCAATGGACACGATGGACAAGAACATCTGTCCACCTCGTCCATCAAGTCCACCCCGCCCACATTCCCCGAACTTGCAGCCAACGCCGCACTCGTGCTGCTGGCGGTCGCCTGCAGCCTGCTTGACCGCCAGCTTGCCGCACAGGCAAAAGCATTCGAGGCCGAGGGCGGCTTCACCGAGCGCCTCTACCGTGTGCGCTCCCAAAGGCGTTCATCTCGAACTTCGTCCACCTGGTCCACCAAGTCCACCCCGTCCACCGAGGATTGAGCATACTGGGCGGCGCGGGGTGGAGGCAGTCGAAGCTGGGAACCCAATGCCTAAACCCTTGCAGCAATCCCCCCTGCGTAAATTTCGTGGTAAACTGCTCCGTCAGCGGCTCTTCGTCGGCAGCCCAATCCAGAGGGCCCATAGCTCAGTTGGTCAGAGCGGCGGACTCATAATCCGTTGGTCGTAGGTTCAAGTCCTACTGGGCCCACCACAATGTCATTCCTATGTTCGACCGGGAAGGCTGCCGGCACACATCCCCTTGACGTGGCAATCGGCGCCGAACCAAAGCGCAAGCAAGCTTGCGCACTCCAAATGATCTGAGTCTTATGGGGCGTGATCCTGTCAGCAAATCGCCGTACCCCTCCCGAGCCTATCTTCCCCGGCTCGAGAAAGTCCCGCAATCGATTTTCGAGCATCTCATCGAAAGGTTTCCCCTCGTCGGCCGCGAAGTCTGGGAGTCGCGGGTCAAAGAGGGCGCGGTGCTGCTCGATGACGGCGTTCCAATTTCTCAATCCACGCCGTATCAGCCGGGGAAGACGGTTCTTTATTTCCGCGAAGTCCCCGAAGAACCCCTGATCCCGTTTCAAGAAAGAATCATTTTTCAAAATGAGCACTTTCTGATCGCCGACAAGCCTCATTTCATTCCCGTCACGCCCTCCGGATCGTGCGTGAACCAATGCCTGCTCTCCCGCTTGCGACGAGCCACGGGGCTTGAGGAGCTGACCCCAGTTCATCGACTGGACCGCGAAACTGCCGGACTGGTGCTCTTCGCTCTCAGGAAAGAAACGCGCGGGCTCTTCCATCAAATGTTTGAACGAGGGGCCGTCCTCCGGCAATACCTGGCGGTTGCGGCGGCGCCGAACGTCGTGGCAGGTCAGGAATGGCAGGTTGAAAATCGCCTGGTCCGAGGAGAGCCGTGGTTCCGAATGAAGATCGTTGAAGGAGAGAAGAACGCGTTCACCCGAATTGTTCTCAAGCAGAAGCGCGGCGATGCGGGATGGTTCGAGCTGTATCCGAAAACGGGAAAAAAGCACCAGCTGCGCGTTCATTTGGCTTCGCTCGGCTTCCCGATCCTGAATGATCCGTTCTACCCGGAATTACGATTGATTCCCCCCCGGGATTATTCAAATCCGTTACAGTTGGTTGCCAAGCAGCTTTCGTTTCAGGATCCCGTGACGGGGCGTCGATGCGAATTTGAATCAGAATGGACCCTGCAGGGCACATCAACCACCCGAGATGATGTTAACCCTCAATAGAGGATGGGGGCTGGGTTTCAAAGGGCTGTTTCCTAGATCGCCAGACTGAAAAAACTAGATGAAGTTGCCATCCCCCAGCTCCGTCAGGAGCGATCTATTTATAGACCAGCAAGTCCTCAATAGTGTTTTCCGAGCTCCAGCGGAGCGATATCGATTTAGCTGGAGATCAGGATAAAGAGCTTGGCCATCAAGGATGTCGCTCCTATCGGAGCTAAACCGGACTGGTTGGTTTGCGAGTCTATACAGAGGCCACTCCTGACGGAGTTGATGATCGCAGGGGCGAAATGACCGCAGGTTCCATGCGATTCTTGCCGTGGAACCCTCGGTCGTATGGGAGATGAGGGCGCGGTTCTATACAGAGGCCACTCCTGACGGAGTTGATGATCGCAGGGGCGAAATGACCGCAGGTTCCATGCGATTCTTGCCGTGGAGCCCTCGGTCGTATAGGAGACGAGGCGCGGTTCTATACAGAGGCCGCTCCTGATGGAGCTGACGGTCGCAGTGGCAAAATGCCCGCGTGTTCGATGCGATTCTTGCCGTGGAACCCTCGGTCGTATGGGAGATGAGGGCGCGGTTCTATACAGAGGCCGCTCCTGACGGAGCTGACGGTCCCAGTGGCAAAATGCCCGCGTGTTCCATGCGATTTTCCATAGCAGGCATGAATTTGAGCGACAGCTCGTGAAAAATCAACTTCTTGATTTTTGACGGGCGGATGTCCATCCCCTCAGACCAAGATTGCCGCCCGATTCTGGTCGGATTCTAAAGGCAATTTTCCCCTTCCCCTTGACAGCTTAGGAGAGATGGTCTATCCTTTCCTAAGTACATTAGGAGAATGTCATGACCGACCAGGCCAGTCTGTTGCCAGGAACCCTCGATCTTCTCATTCTGAAAGCCGTGTCACTCGAACCGATACATGGCTATGGCGTGCTCCTTCGCATCGGCCAGATTTCCGGGGGGGCTCTCTTGATTGAGCAGGGGGCGCTTTACCCTGCCCTGTACCGCCTGGAGCATCAGGGGTTGCTCAAATCCGAATGGGGAACGTCGGAAAACAATCGAAGAGCGAAATACTATCGGCTGACGGCCGCCGGCCGCAGGAGACTCCGTGAGGAGACCGAAAGTTGGAACCGTCTGGTGTCCGCCATCGGGAGCGCCCTGAAAGCCGTCCCGGAGGAAAGTTGAATATGCTTTCACGATTGCGTTCGTTCTGGCAGGGGCTTTGGGATCGCTCTGCTTTCGAGCACGAGATGGATGAGGAACTCCGGTTTCACCTGGAAGCACGCATGGGCGACCTGGTGCGATCGGGCCTCTCCCGGGAAGAAGCGGCGCGCCGTGCTCGCATCGAGTTTGGCGGCGTGGAAGCCTACCAGGACCGGTGCCGGGAAGCGCGCGGCCTCCATCTCGTGGATGACCTCGGCAACGATCTCCGCCACGGCCTTCGCATGCTGGCAAAGTCACCCGGGTTTACGGCGGTCGCAATATTGACCCTCGCCCTCGGCATTGGGGCCAACACGGCCATCTTCAGCGTGGTGAACGCTGTGCTGCTGCGGCCATTGCCCTTTGTCCATCCTGAACAACTCGTGCAGATTTTCCAGACGTTGCCTGAACAGGGCGTCACCGATGCGGGGGGCTCCTATCCCAACTTCACCGATTGGCGTCAGCAAAGCAAGGGGTTTGAGGAAATCGCCGCCCTACGTCAAAAGACGTTCGCATTGACCGGCAACGGAGAGCCGTCTTACGTGGATGGCGCAACAGTGACTTCCAGCCTGTTTCCCCTTCTGGGCGTGCAACCGATTTTCGGGAGAACTTTTCTGCCGGCGGATGACCAGGCGGACGCCTCGCCGGTTGTTGTGCTCAGCGAAGGTCTCTGGCGCCGACAGTTCGGCGCCGACCCTACGCTGGTGGGGAAAACCATCTTGCTCGACAAGCAGTCCTTCACCGTGGTGGGTATTCTCCCGGCGAGCTTCCGTTTCCCGTTCCAGAATCCGCCGGCGCAAGTATGGATCCCGCTGCTCGAGGACCTTGACTTCAAAGATCTCTTTCAAAAGCGAGCGGGGCATTATCTGAACACGATGGTGGGTCGACTTAAGCCGGGAATTTCTTTCGAACGGGGAGCCGCAGAACTGGTGACGGTTGCCAACCGTCTGGCACTAACCTATCCCGACGCCAATCGGGGCTGGGGGGTACGACTCGTTCCGCTTCAGCGGCAACTGGTCGGCGACGTTCGAATCGCCTTATGGGCACTCCTGGGTGCAGTGGCGCTGGTGCTGTTGATTGCTTGTGCGAATGTCGCCAGTGTACTGCTGGCTCGGACGGTGGTGCGCGCCAGGGAGATGTCCGTCCGCACGGCGCTCGGCGCCAGCCGGGGTCGTCTGATCCGCCAATTGCTTACGGAGAGTGTGGTGTTAGGCGGAGCCGGCGGCGTGGTGGGCCTTC
Source organism: Terriglobia bacterium (assembly GCA_041494885.1). Lineage (GTDB taxonomy): Bacteria > Acidobacteriota > Terriglobia > JAIQFV01 > JAIQFV01 > JAIQFV01. The sequence continues at coordinate 24,088 of JBGQBO010000050.1, read as the reverse complement.
TGGTGGCTTACTGGGGCGTCAGGAGCCTGGCTGCTCTTATCCCAAACGATATTCCGCGAATCCATGAATTTCGGGTGGACGCATGGGTGCTGGGGTTCACGCTGCTGGTTTCGCTCCTCGCCAGCCTTGTGTTTGGATTGACCCCCGCGCTTCACTCCGCGTCCACGGACTTGCATGAAGCGCTTAAGGAGGGGGGTCGAGGCACAGGAGAGAGCAGAAAGAGCAAGAACGCCCGACGCGTGCTCGTGGCTGCAGAGGTAGCGCTGGCTGTCGTCCTCCTGATTGGAGCGGGGCTCCTGCTGCGCAGCTTCGCGCGATTACAACAAGTGAACCCGGGATTTGAGCCTGAGCACGTCCTGATCGCCACCCTCTCCCTGCCGCAATCCCAGTATTCGAAGCCGGAACACTGGACGGCCTTTTATGATCAACTCCTCGATCGATTGAAGGCGCAACCGGGAGTGCTGAATGCGGCCGCCGCGCTGCCGCTGCCCCCGACCGGATCGGGATTCAGCCTCGGCTTCCAAATTAAAGGGCAGCCGCCGCAGCGGGCAGGAGGGGACTATTCCGCGGATTATAGCGCCATCAGCCCGGATTACTTTCAGACCCTGCAGATTCCCATATTGCGAGGACGCTTTTTTACCGTGCGGGACACGGCGGCTGCGCCCAAGGTGTGCGCCATCTCGGAAGCTTTCGCGCGCCGTTATTTCCCGAACGATGACCCGCTCGGCAAACAGTTGATCTTCGGTTACCGCGAGCAGGTGCCCCGACAGATTGTCGCTGTGGTGGGCAATGTCAAGCAAACGAGTTTGACGGCGCCGGGTGGGCCCGAGATGTATGTGCCTTACTCCCAGAATGCCTGGTGGGCCATGGGGTTGGTGGTGCGTACGGCCGGCGATCCCGCAGCGTTCAGCACCGTCCTGCGCGAAGTGGTGGGAGGGCTTGATAAAGACCTTCCCGTCGCGGACATTCAACCGTTCACGCAGGTGTTCCACGAATCCATGGCGCCGCCGCGCTTTCGCACGGCGCTGCTCGCCATCTTCGGCGCGACGGCGCTCCTGCTGGCCGCGGTCGGCATTTACGGCGTGATCTCCTATGATGTCGGCCAACGCACACACGAAATCGGTATTCGCATGGCCCTGGGAGCGCAGCACAGCGACGTGCTGAGACTGCGGTTGGCCGAAGGGATCTCGCCTGCGGTTATCGGCCTGTGTGTGGGTCTTGCCGCCGCCTGGTTCGCCACCCGGTTGCTTTCGAGTTTATTGTTCGAGGTGGACGCCAACGACCTGACGACCTTCGCCGCAACGGCTGTGCTGCTTGCCGCGGTGGCCTTCCTTGCGTGTTACATCCCCGCTCGCCGCGCTGTTCGCATCGATCCTATGGTCGCGCTGCGGTATGAGTAACCCGCTGTAACCCGGTTAGATTTGAAGCCCCCGGGGTGCGGCGATTACGGCGTGCGTTTGATAAAAATGTTTCCGTTGATGGTGGTGATTTTGATGTGGTGCTTCCCGCCCAGATAACTCCCGGTCCCGTAAAAGTACTTCCTGGGAGTGCCTTCGGATTGACTCCATTCGTCGGTCGCCCGTACTTGCAGGGGAAAATCACTCTTGATCTGGAAATTTTGCCGGCTGTTTTTCGTATAGGCCAGCGAGATATCAAATTCCATGGACAGGTCGGCGGGCACGTAGAGGGTGATTTCCCCTGAGTTGGACGAAATCATGACATCCCGCTTCACTTCATCCCCTCTTCCGACCATGTGGACTTCGACATTTCCACTCATCGTGACCGCGTTGACCGATCCCTCGATTGCATGGATGGTGATGTCTCCGCCCATCGTCTTTGCCTTGGCGTAGTGACGGGCGCTTTGAATGTCGATATTTCCTCCCATGGTCGACACATTGGCGCCTTCGGGTGCTTCTTCCACCCGAATATCTCCCCCCATGGTACTGATGTGAACCTCGTCCCCAACGGAGCGGACTCGGTCGAGGCCTTCAACGGAGTCGGACTTCTTCATGGGGCGGACATTCTTGTAAACGACATTGCCGCCCATGGAAGAGCCATTAATATCCCCCGTCACATCCTGAAACAAAACCTTCCCACCCATGGTATGTAAATGTCCATCGACTTCAGAATGGGTGAGCGTAATGTTCCCGCCCATGGTTTTCAGTTCCACCACTCCCTTGAGTCCCTGGAGAGTGAGATCTCCGCCCATTGTTTTCCCTGCGATTCGGCCCTCGATGTCCGAGATGGAGACGCCTCCTCCCATGGTGTCTATATCGACATCAAATTTCCGTGGGACCTTCAGGTGGAGTTGAAGATTAGAGCTTTGGACGCGTGATGTGCCTGTGTACCGGGAGCTGACTTCGATTCCGCGGGAGGTCTGCTGAAGATCCACATGGACCTCTTCCGCATTTTTTCCACTGATTTCATAATCGATGGAGACCGAAGGTTGATCCCATCCGACAATGTGGATCGAGCCGCCCGTCTTGAGGTTGAAGATCACTTTTTGTCCGGGCGACACGTTGAACGACCTCTGACCCGTGCTTCCGGTAAGGATTAGAGTCGCAAGTAGAAGGGCCAAGGTGGTCAGAATGATTCTTCGCATGATGTGTCCTTTCTCTGGATCGAAAAAATCATGAAGTGAACCGATAACATTTAGTCCGGGTTGAATCCCGTTAGTGAAGATAGGCGACCGCTTTGCGCAGGACTGCCGTCTCACCCTGGGATCTGAGATCCTGCACAATTCCCTGAAGGGTTTCCTGGCTGACGTTATTGCCCACCAGGTAATCGAGCGCCACCAGACGCAACTGGACGGACTCTTCCTTTCGGAGTACCTGCAGAAAGGCGGCCTGGACTTCACTGTCGCCCTTGTAATTCAGGAGATTGGATTCCGTTTTCAGGCGAACGGCAACGCTGGGATCATTCAGCATGGAGAGGATCAATGCCCGTTTGACCTCCGGGTCCCTGTTGGTCTCCGCAAAGGAGATGGCTTTCAGTCTTGCCCCCAAGGGAGAGGGATTGAGAAGCGCTTGAATCAACAGGTCCCGGACCAGCGGATCCTCCGGGCCGGCCGTGAGGTCCACATGACGGGTGACATCAAAACTGAGGGACAACTTCTGGTCGCCTTCCCTGCTGAAAGATACATTCGAATACATGAGCGCGGAGTTTTCGACATCGCGGAGGTTCTTCTCTTTCCGGGCATCGCTGTAAATTTGTCGAATCAGCGCGCTACCCGGGTCTCCGTGGTGCGTACTCCAGAAATTTCCGAAGAAGAATCCACCGACAAACAGGGCTGCGGCAAGCCCTGCCGCCCAGGCCAACCTCGCCAGCCACCCACGAGTCAGGCCCGCCTTCCCAATAGAAACTGTGGAAGGGTGCGAGTGAAGGTGGATGGAGCGAAGAACGGCATAACGAACCTGCTGTAAATCTTCTGCGGGCACATCCGCCTCGATTTTTCCGGCTGCGCTTAATTCTTCCTGGAGCTTCAGGAGGCTGCGGCAGTGATCGCATTGTCGAGCGTGTTCCCGCAGTTGCGCACTTTCGGCCGGCCCAATCTCGTCCGCCACCATTTTTTCCAAGAGTCGTTCAAATTCACTACAATGGTTCATTGGACCACCCCGCCTGTCTGGACTAATCTCTGTCTCAATTTCTCGAGACTTCTGTACAGAATATTTTTGACCATCATCTCGCTGCATTCCAGGACGGCGCTGATTTCCCGAATCGACATCCCTTCATAGTACTTGAGGGTCACCGCGAGCCGGTGTTTGGGATTCAAGCAGGACAAGCTCCGGGTCAGGCATTCGGTTTTTTCCTGCCGCAGCAGGGCCTCCTCCTGGGTATGTGTCCGGCCCAGCAGCGGAGCATTCTCATCGACCGGCTCATGATCCTGGTATGGGCGCTGTTTTCTTAACCAGTTGATGCTCTCATGGTAGGTAATCCGTAGAAGCCAGGGTTTAAAGCTGGCATCGGCGCGCAGAGAGTCGAGTTTCTCGTAGACGCGGAGGAATACGTTTTGGGTAATATCGAGCGCATGCTCCCGCCTCTCTCCATAGCGCAGGGCCACTTTATAGACCAACCCCTGGTAACGCTCCATGAGGTCATCAAAGGCGCCCATCGAGCCGGAAAGAGATTCCTGAATCAGGATATTGTCAGCTCTGTCCAATAGCAGTCTCTCCGATTTACTAAAGACACGCCTGCGGCCAAAAAGTTAGCATAAGATTTACGAATTCTTGCTGGGAAGGTGACATGGCCACCAAAATGGGTGAGTGAATCAGAGCGAGGCAGTGGCAGGACTTTGTCTTACTGGGCAAGATTTGTTTCAAGGAGTTAATCAGGGTTTGGAGTGCGGGAGCTTGCTCCCGCTTTCCCAGGGAGAAACTTGCTGCGCGCCCATCCCCTTGGCGCGAAAGGTTACACCAAACCATAGCGCAAGCAAGCTTGCGCACTCCAAAAAATGATGAGCCGCCGGGTCACCAGGATTCTCCAATTTCTTCCGTTTTGAACGATGCGCCCGCACATGGGACAGAAGAATGGGATCACTCCCTGGCGCCACACTCATCCAGTGCCGCGCCTAACCGCTCGAGCCCCGCCGCCAGGGTCTCCGTATCCCCTCCGATTCCCAAACGGAAGTGATCAGGCATTTCAAAAAATCGGCCGGGCACGACGGTCGTTTCGTATCGATCCCGCAACAAGGCGCAGAGGGGATCTGCGCTGCCCCGTTTAAGTCGCGGAAAGATGACGGTGCCGAACGGCGGTCGAATCGCTTCGAGATCACGGCGTGTATCCAGAAAACGAAAAAGCAAGCCGCGATTGGTCTCCAGGAGCACGCGGGCGCGTTCGGCAATCTTGTTCAAATGCTGAAGTGCGATCACGCTCAATCGCTCCCCCGGATGCGCGGGGATGTTATTGAAGATGTCGGTGAGCCGCCACATCCGCTTCGCCAGTTCCGGCTCGGCCAGGATCCAGCCGCAACGAAGGCCACTCAGTCCATAGGCTTTAGTCAGGCTGCTGGTCACAATGAATTGGTTTCCGAGATGAAAAGAGGATCGTGAGGACACTCTCAACCCTGAAGGAGGACTCAATTCAAGCGACTCTTCCTGCTTGAACAAGGTCTCGAGATAAACCTCATCCACCAGGACATGGGCGCCCGCCTCTCGTGCCATCTCGCCCAACTGCTTGAGCGAGGTCTCATCGATCAGCACGCTGCTGGGATTGTGAAGGTTCGTGAGGACGATCAGCCGGGTGCGCCCCGTGACCTGACGCCGCACCTCTTCCAGATCAATGCCAAATCCATCTTCGAAGCGACGGCTGAACCGTTTGATCTCCACCCCCAGGTACCGGGCGAGGGCAAGAATCGGTTCATACGCCGGATGCTCGATGAGGACTTCATCCCCCGGCTCAACGACCGCGGCCATCGCCAGATGATTGGCCATCGAAGTGCCGACGGCGGCAACCACGCATTCCGGAGACACCTGAGATCTCGCCGCGAGGGCCTGCTGTAGTGGCTCGTATCCGTACCAACTCGGCCCGCTCAACTCAATATCTTCAAGGGTCACACCGAGATCACGGATCGGAAAATGTCGCACCCCGCTGTTGGCCAGGTTATATCGTGACTGAGAGCGCGTCTTTGCCCACACCATGTATTCTGAAGTTGTTTGACTTCGTGGAATGCCCATCCCCTTTGCCTCGACCCTCGTAGAGACGACCCACCGGGATCGCCTCCCGGCTATCGTGATTGTCTCGTAGAGACGTCCCGTCGGGGCGTCTCTCCGTCCATCGTTATTGCGGGTTTGCCCTTCCCTTCGTCCTCCATCGCCAGAAAAAGTATACCGGGAGACCGGCCATCATGATGCCCAGCGCAATAGCACTGTTCCCCGGATACTTGTAAACCGTGTTGATGACGATGAACACACACACCGCGACAAACAAGGCGGTGGTGACCGGATGCCCGGGAATGTTGTACTTCGAGACGCGGGAAACCTGGGTTTCCCCATCCCGGCGCCGCAAAACAAAGACACAGCTGGCAGACAATCCGAAAAACACCCAATCCGCCGAAACCACGTAGTTCAAAATCTGCTCGTATCGACCCGAGAGGGCAATGAGGATCGCGCACACTCCCTGCAATGCGATCGCAACGACGGGAACACGCGTCCGTGGATGCAACCAGGCCACACTTCGAAAGAACAATCCATCTTCTGCCATTGCGAAATACACGCGGGGAGCGGTGAGAATCCCCTGACTTAAGAAACCGAGCGTCGAAATCGCGATTCCAGCTGCAATGAGGCGCCCTCCGAGATTGCCTAACGCCGCCATCATCACCGCACTGGCGGGGGCCGTTGTGGTCGCGAGACCGGAGGGGCCCAGCACACGAACACACACGAAATTCACCGCCAGATAAAGCACGATCACGCCCCCGACTCCAATGAACAGCCCACGAGGCAGATTCTTTCGCGGCTCACGCACTTCCTCGGCAATGAAGCATGCCGTCTGCCAACCGCCGTAAGCAAACAAAACGGGCACCATCGCTGCTCCTACGGCACTCAATAAATCCAGGGAAACGGGGCGGTCGAGCAGAGGACCCGCAAAGGCTGGGGGAACCATCGCTCCGGACTTTCCCGTCAAGAGCAGGCCACACGCCACCAGTGCGGCAATCGCCACAATCTTCAATCCCATGAGAACGCTCTGCGTGGTACTGCCCGCCTTGACCCCGAAGCAATTGATCACCGTCAATCCGGCGAGAGCCAGTGTCGCAATGAGCCCATCAGCGAGAGGGATGTGCGTGAGTTCCACAAAATAGCGTGCAAAGGTGATGGCGACCGCCGCCATGCCGCCGGTCTGGGTGACCAGCAACAACCCCCACCCATAAATGAACGCGACCACGGGATGATAGGCCTCGCGGATGTAAGCATACTGTCCGCCCACCCGGGGTCGCCGCGCCGCCAACTCGGCATAGACAAAGGCCCCGAGGAGGGCAATCATTCCCCCCATCACCCAAACCGCCAGAATCAGGAAGGGCGTGTGCACTTGACGTGCAACGACGTACGGGTTCATGAAAATGCCGGAGCCGACAATGCCCCCCATGACAATCATGGTGGCGTCGAACAGTCCCAATCGACTGGCCAGCCCGGCAGTCAAATCCCTGGATGGAGCCAAGCTCTTTGTCATGGGGAACCTTGCGTTAATTCACGATGCAGCTCGCTGCGATCTTACCAGGACTTCTTGATGGGATGCGCCTCCGTATTGAAGATGACCTGGTCAAAGTCCAAGGGGTTGGAAGGAGAGAAAAGGAGATAGAGATATTTGAATGTTTCCGCGAAAAGAAAACTCTCCATGCTGTCTGATTTTTCTTTCTTGACGACATCACTGAGCGCGGCATACCCGGTTTCGGTCCTGCAATACTTCACAAAACTCTCAAAGAATTCTTCTCCCATTTGCAGATACTTTGAATCGGAGGTGAAGTGGTACAAATAATAGGTCGATTCGATGATCTCGGGCCGCAGCGGATATCCGGGATCTTCGACCTGTTGGGTCTGATAGTTGAAAGTTTCGGGCTCGATTCCAAATTTCATCCACATCCTGTAAGAGGATGCTTGTAACCTTTGTGCCCGATCAAGATCTCCGGAAAGGGCCAACACGGCGGGGAAAAAGGCATCTAACGCTCCGAACGTTCTCGCGGACCGCTTGCCACTTTGCATGTCGGCATGACCGTACCACAGCGCCCCCTCCAATTCCTCCGCCAGGTAATGATTGATCGCACTCACACTCTCGAGCCACATGCGTTTACAATCCGGATCGCCGAATAATAACCAGCTCTTCAAGAGATACTCATAGTAGGAGTCGATCTCAGCACTGATATGACTGTCCCTGAGGGTCCATTCACCGGTGTCCACATTGATTCGCTGTCCGACAAGCCCAATGGGAGAGCGGCGATTGTATATTTCAACCGATGCGCGCTTCGCCTTCTCGTAGAAGACCGGTTTGTGGGTGAACCTGCTGAGGGTTCCGAATTCAACGAGCAACGTTCCGGCTTCCGCGGGGTTGGTTTCGGAGCCGCGAACCTTCCTGGTTTTCAGGTTCACGAATCGGTAAGGGATGCCCGTTGGAGAATTGAAGGCGGGCAAGAGTCTTGTTCCCAGATCTTCGGCCAGAGCCAGAAGGCGAGGGTCACCGGTCAATTGATAACTTGAGAGAAGTCCGCCCAAAAGACGGATCGTGACCTCAAAATTCTTGACGTAGATGTCCTTGTTGAAGGAGAGATGGTTGACGATCAGCATCCTGGTTTTTTCGGCTTCATCTTTCAGGCCCATCAAGATCATCGTGTCGAGCGCATCCACGGGTGTCATATAAAGGGATTGTGGATACCAATCATGATAAGTTTTGGAGAGAGGGCGGAGGTCGTCATGCCCCCACGCATACCTTTTATACCCCTGCCACGCATGAAGGAATTCCGCCCGGACGCGCCGAGCCATCTCTTCCCTGTTGGGTTGTGTTTTCCGCGACTGGGGAGGCTCGTCCGCAACGGTCGCAATCGCTGCGAACATCCATAAAACAACGATGAATCGAAGGTAGGCGGTTACTGCAGTCATAGCAAGCACCAGACACCATGCCTCACGGGTTGGTCAGGCGGCGGATGGAATGAGAGCCCATGCTTAAAAAACGAACAGGTCACCGCGCAAACGAATCAGCATGACATAGGCGGAGATCTTAGTCTTGTTTGCCCTGCCGATGACCTTCGCGTCGGTGGAGGAGCGTTCGGCAGCCGCCGTAAAAAGACCTGCCACGAGAGCTGCGACAAAAACTGTGTGGGAAAGCCACCTGCGCATCTCTTCCCTCCTTATGGGCTTATTAAAGGTCAGGCCAACGCCGAGGTTTGAACTTCGCCAATCGAGCCTGCCAGAAGAAATAATCGTCTGTGGGAGCTCTCGCCCGGGAGTGCACTGAAAGGCTCGCTCCGGCCATCCCGATCAGGAACGGCTCATGCAGTTCTCGGCTTGATAAACGTCCCTTTGCGAAACTCGTCAAAAGCGACCTCCAGTTCCTCTTGAGAGTTCATGACGATGGGGCCATACCAGGCGACAGGTTCCCCGATCGGTTTTCCTGACACCAGGAGGAAGCGAACCGGATCCTCTTCAGTAGAAACGACCACGTCGCCTCCCTCGCCGAACAGGACGAGATTCCCATCCGTCACGAAGAGACTCCGTTGGATGTCGAAGTAATTCTCTCCTTCAACCTCGTAAGTGAATGGGTTCTTTTGCCGGCAGAAACAGCCCTTTCCCCCGATGACATAGGCGAACACCGTATACTTCGGTGGAGTGGGGTGAACAAACTCAGAATGAGCGGAGACAGTCACATCAAGGTATTCCGGATCAGTCACGATATCCCGAACAGGCCCCTTCGTCCCATTGACTTCGCCACAAATAATCTTGATTTTTGTCCCGTCGCTTGTAATGACTTCGGGGATCTGATTGTTCTTCACATCACGATAACGAGGGTCCATCATCTTTTGCGCAGCCGGGAGATTGGCCCAGAGCTGAAAGCCCCCCATGTGCCCGGAGTCATCTCCCCTGGGCATTTCCTGGTGGATAATGCCGCTGCCTGCGGTCATCCACTGCACATCGCCGGAGCCGATCAGGCCTTTGTTTCCCATACTGTCGGCGTGTTCGACGTCTCCACGAAGGACATAAGTGATTGTCTCCATTCCCCGATGGGGATGCCAGGGGAAGCCCTTGATGTAAGACCTGGGATCGTCCGAACGAAAATCGTCAAGTAGAAGAAAAGGGTCGAACAGAGGAACGTCACTGAAACCAAAAGCCCGTTTCAAGCGGACACCGGCTCCCTCGAGGGTCGGTCTGCTCCGGATGACCTTCCGGATCTTTCGGTCCTTCTCCATCTCCATCCTCCTGTCTCACAAGGTCACCCTGCGTTTTCTTGATTTGCCGGAAATGCGCTGATGATTAAATTTGGGACGCCCCGGTGAGATGTCACAGCTTATCGCCAGGATTCTCCAAAAAACTCTCCTAAACCGGATCGGGTCAATGCGGGCTTCATGCGCCTTGTTCTTTCGTCACCGGCTTCCACGATTCTACGTACCCTTTTCCCTTTCTGATCTTCGCGATATACGAAATCTGGCCTGCGTGCAAGTCAAGATGGGTCATCGTCTGGTAAATGGCACTCAAGAGAGATTCATCAAATCCCTGGATTCTCCGGCCCTGCAAGAGTTGCGCAGGGTCCACCCGGGAGTAGGTTTCGACGACCTGCTCCAAGACATCGTTGAGCCGCTCTTGGAGCAATGCCTTCGACGTCTTCTGTTCCATGCGGAATTCCCGCGGACGATCCCGGATGTCCGGCTCGCCGCCCACTCCGGAGAGAATCCATTGCCGCAGGTTTCCGACCAGATGCTGGATGATCACCCCAATGCTATTGGATTCTGATCCGGGCGTCCACCAGATGTCGTCATCATCCAGTTGTCCGAGACATTGGTTAATCCGGTCGCGAGCTTTGATGACACGGTTCTTGGACTCCTCAAGAAAAGCCACTGCGATTTCGCGATTCATATCTGATCCTTTCCAATGGATTGTAAATCCAACCTCGCCACGAGAGCGTATACAGGGCCGTCTCAAGCTCCCACCGCCCTGACCCGTGATTCCAGGGCGTGTTAAGCAAGGTCGCTTTCCTGGCTGGCGTTCGATTGCACCGCCGGATCTCGCGTCTTGTGATCCTAAGGTAGTTTGCCTGCAGAGGCCATCCCGCCGCAACTGCTTTCTGACTCCGAGGCACCGGTGGACGCCCCTGCCGGCTCAAAGGAGATTGCCGAGGGAGGGCCTGCGTAGCTTTAAGGGATGTTCTTTACGGGGGAGAATTTTCGGTCACAAGGTAACATTTTTGGAAAGATTTTGCTTCAAGATGGCGATCGGAAATGGGAGGGACCAACCTCCTCTTGTTTGACAAGCTCATAGGAGTGGATGGTAATGAATAAAAGAAGGTTGTTAGTGGTGGATGAGGAGAGGGAAAGCGGCAGGCAGCTCTCTGAGACACTTCCTCCCGAATATGAAGTCATGACAGCCCAGTCAGGCGAGGAAGCGATCAAGAAGGCCATCCTCGAGCGTCCCAATTGTATCTTGTTGGAGATGATGATGCCTCAGATGGGTGGTTTTATGTTGTGTGAGGTTCTGAAATCACTCAAACAGACCAAGCTGACCCCAATCATTCTTATGAGCGCGAAACCCCGAGAGGCGTTGTGGCCAACGGTGCAGAAGATTGGTTTCTCCGAATACATCGAAAAGCCGTTCAGAATTGAGCAAATATCCGAATCTCTCAGGCGCACCTTGGACGTATCGCCCGGCGAACGACGGCGGGCACCTCGTATTCCGTTGAGAATCCCTCTCATGGTGCGGGGAAGGGATGGACTGGGAAACAGATTCGAAGTTTGCACTGAAACCGAAAATATCAGCCGTTTTGGGGCCTTGATTCATTTGCCCGTTCGAGTCCCGGTGAGCGAGCATGTCGAGATTCACCGGGCGTCCATGCCCATGGCCCATGGTTTTGCGATCCTTGCCCAAGCTCGTGTGGCCCGGAATGGACCGGTTTTCACCGACGGTCCCTACTATCACGGGTTGGAGTTTTCTCATCCTTCATCCGAATGGGTTGTGATCCAATAGGGCCCTCCTGAGATCCTCGTTTACCGGCCTCGCATCCTCTCTACGTGGAATAGAGTAGGGTTCCTCTGGATGTAGATCCGTTCCTTCACCCAAATAGCCACAGGCCAAGAAGAAGATCCCGAGATTCGGCCGTCTTGCTAGATTCAGGCAAAATGAATTAGAATGCCGTTAGCTTGAAGTGCCTGATTCTTTCGAACTCAATGCCCCAGTCCCCGCTTTGGTGAGGGGTTTGCCGGAGACTCATATGCCCTCTGATGCCATGCCTCGCTGTGAATTTGAGGCTCTCAATCTGGTTTTGCGCCTTGAAACGGTTATTCCCGCTGAGCTCGATGAGGTTTCACCGGTGGTGGACCGGGTGATGGATCTCGCGCGTCAGATGAAGTGCGCTGCCGGGAAGGAAATGGAAGTGGAGACTGCATTGCGCGAGGCGCTGGCCAATGCCATTGTTCACGGGTGTAAGAATGACCCCAGTAAGAAGGTTCAGTTCTGCGTCGCCTGCGATGAAGCGCGCGGAATGTTGATCATAGTGCGCAGCCCGGGAAAGGGATTCGATCCGGCATCGATTCCCAACCCGACTATTGGACAGAACGTCTATTCCACTCACGGGCGGGGAATATTCCTGATCAATCAATTGATGGATGAAGTGAAGTTCAAAGACGGCGGCACGGAAATCTTCATGAGGATCAAGTAAGCGCGCCGACCTTCAGAAAGGCGTTACCGCTCGGAAGAAACTCCGGGGAGCAGTATCCCGGGGGCGGGGAAACATCAAATGACCATGGCGGACACCGGACCGCTTCTGGAAGGGATGTGATCTGCCCAGGCGATTCCCGGTCTTGATTTATCCAGCCTCCTGTGCGATGAACAGGCTCTCTGCAAAGGGCCATTCGGCATCCACCCACTGGCCCACGCATTTAAACCCACACCGCTCGGCCATCGAAACAACTTCCTCCGTAGCATACTTATGACAACTTTCGGTCCAAATGGTTTCGTCTGCCCAAAATTTTACCTCAAAATTCGCCTTGGGAATCACGACCGTCTGCTCCACCAGCGATCGGAGATGCATTTCGACCCGCCGTTGAGCGGCCTTGTAACGCGCCTCATGCCGAAATTGCGTTAAGACGAAATTCGCTTCGAGCTCGCGATTAATTCGGGCCAGCAAATTCAGGTTGAAGGCTGCCGTCACTCCAAGGGGGTCATCATAGGCCGAGGCCAGTTGGGGAACGGGTTTCTCCAGATCCGTACCCAACATAAGCCCGTCACCCGGGATTAAAACTCCCCGGACCTCCCTGAGGAATTGCTCTCCGGGCAGCCGGTCGAAGTTTCCGATGGTACTCCCCAGGAACAGCACGAGAACATGTTCTCCCAGCCGGCGACGCGCCGCCACATCGAGCAAGCCGTCCAGATAAGGCCGCTCAACACCCACGATGCTTAGCGCACTGATTTGCCCAAGTTCCTGGCGGCATCGGGCCAGTGCCGAATGAGAAATCTCAATCGGGTAGTAGGCCGTTGCCTGGCGCCGGGAGAGGGCTTCGAGGATCCACCGGGTTTTCTTTCCGCTGCCGCTCCCCAATTCCGTGACAAGCACCGGCAGGGAGAGCCGTTCAACGATGTCATGGGCATGTCGCCGCAACAGCCGCTCGTCGGCGCGCGTCAGTCCGTACTCCGGAAGCACGGAGATGACTTCGAAGAGAGCGGACCCGATTTCGTCATAGAGATACTTTGAGGGTAATTCCTTCTGGCCCGGTATACTCAGGCCTGTCCGAACGTCTGCGGCAAAATCAATTTTTGAATTCGCGGGGATGGTCTGTGTATACACTTCACCCTCCTCTTAGAATCTCAATTCTCCACGCAACGGAAACCTGCGTAGATGTATGGATAATGCGACTGGAACCAGTTGCGGAATGAACGGCGCACCATGCACGTGGCGGTGCGCGCAGAAGCACCCTTCAAGACAAAATGCTTGCCATCGAAGAACTCCGCAGAATAGCCCGGATAAAATGAGAACCGTTCAAATCCCGGATAAGGTTCAAATAAAGTGGCGGTCCATTCCCAGCCATTCCCCAGAAGATCGGCCACCCCAAAGGCGCTGTCGCCTTTGCGATACGCTCCCACTGGGGCGGGATCCCAATTTAGGAAATTGAAGTTTCCATGCTCTGAAGTGGGAAGATCGCTCCCCCAGGCATAGAGTCGCTCCTGGCCCTTTGGGGTTCCCACAGCAGCCCGGTGCCACTGTGCCTCCGTGGGGAGCGACCTCCCCTTCCAGCGCGCGTAGGCGGACGCCTCGGCATGACTCACGTAAACCGGCCATTGCGGGGGGAGGGGAACCTCGGCAAACATGGTGCGGTAATTCCAGCCGTTGCGCGTCTTCTTCCAGAAGATGGGGTGTTGGATTCCCCCGGACATCTTCCATTTCCAGTCGTCCGGATCCCAAAAAGCGTGATCGTCGTAAGCCCCACACCGGATGAATTCCAGGAATTCGGCGTTTGTCACGTTGTGCACATCGATGAGAAACCTTGGAACATGGACCGTATGCGCTTGAAACTCATTATCCCATCCGAACGGCTGATGGTCGGCTGGCCACATTCCCAGGGTGGCCATTCCCTCGGGGATCTCAACTGTCCCACCCCGCGTGGCGAACCTCTCAACATTCCTTCTTATGGGCGGGATAAGCTTCTGGTCGAGAGACAATTGGTGCAACATATAAGTCAGTGTTTCGGCATGCATGAGCCGATGCTCGATCGCAACGTGGAGGAGATAACCTTCGTGGAGCAAGGGGATATTCGGATCCTCCAAGGAGGCACGATGGAGCGCATCGTCAACCTGTCCACGCACCTGCAGACTGTATTTCCGGACTTCTCCTTCAGACGGCCAGTCAGAAGGCTGGTCCACAGGCAATCTCCCATCAACGGGGTCAATCCCAAAGGCAAAAAGGTGATCAAGCTCCTTGTGGAGCGAGCCTAGGCCCAAAGCGTGCCGACCTACCAGGTTCCAGTCAAAAGCTTCAAGATGCCCGATGTAAAAGATGATCCGATGCCGCTCTGGAATCGGCCGCTCAAAAAATGCGTCAGGACGCACCAGACGGAACAACTTATCGGTTTGGGCACGTGCTTCCGCCAAACGAACTAAGAGTCTTCGGCGAACATCCAAGGTGCTTGCGGCAGCGCTCACGGGATCGTCCGGTTTTGCTAATTTACAAATACTCAGTTTTTGGTGGCCCTCATCATGCCGAGACGTGAGGGCAAAATCAAGCAGAAAAGAGGGAGGAAGTTGTCCGTTGCCAGTGGCGAGCGGTCAGCTTTCGATTTCGCTAGTTTTTTCGTGGCATGATCCTTACGCTTGAAAAGCTTTTCCGCCAAATAATCACAAACACCAGGAGATTACACACCACATTAAGATCCCTATTCACTGGCAACTGAGAACTGACAACTGAGAACTTTCTTTCATTTCGCTTCCAGGAACTCCTTCACCACCTGCTTTACATCCCGATGCTCGCCATCCACCTGGTGATTGAGTCGGCGCATTTCAAGATCTGAAATTCTGCCGCCAAGTGAATTCAAGGCGTCCACCACTAGAGGGTACCCTTGAGCGACGGCCTTCCGAATGACGGGGGCCGCTTCGTAGGGAGGAAAGTAGTGGCGATCATCCTGAAGCACCACCAAGCCAAGGGGTTCGATCATCCCATCCGTGGAGTTTCCGGCGATGAGATCCACCTGGCGGTCGGCCAGTGCGCGATAGGTAAGAGCAAGATCCATCTCATGCGGCGGTTCAACAAACCTTAACCCGTACACCTTGGCAAACCCTGGAAAACCATCCGGCCGCGACATGAAGTCCTGTCCGAATCCGGCTCGCCAACGAGGGGTGTGCGGCGAGGCATCGGAAATACTTTTGAGGTTCAGTCGCCGGGCTTCATCGCCACGCACCAAAATGGCGAAGGTGTTGTTGAACCCAAGAGGCGCAAGCCATATGAGATCAAACTTCTCAGCGTATTCACGCTTCACCTGGGCGTAAACCAAGTTTGGATCAGCAACGGGCCGATGCTTAAGGATGGCCGCAAATGCCGTGCCCGTGTATTCGACATAGAGGTCAATCTCCCCCGCCAGAAGCGCCCGGTGGCAAAGGTCGCCCCCCAGTTCAAACTTCCGTTCCACATCGAATCCCGTCTGACGTTCGATCTGGCGGGCCACCAGTTCCCCAAGGATCACCTGCTCTGTAAAATCCTTTGACCCCACCACGATGCGGTGAGTCGATGTCGTCCGAGTCGTACTGCTCACAATCAGAAATCCGACCAGGAGGAGGACCAACAAGATCATGGCAGGCACCCATTTCCTGACGGCATTTCCGCTCGAGCTTCGTCGGGATTTCAGCATACCCTCAACCCGGCCGAGCATGAAATCGGCCGCGAGGGCCATCAAGGCTGCCGGGATAGCCCCTGCCAGAATGAGCTGGTTGTCATTCATGCGGAGGCCCCGGAAGATATAAGTCCCGAGACCGCCCGCCCCAATCGCCGCCGCAATCGTGGCTGTTCCGACGGAGATGACCGTGGCGACGCGAATGCCGGCAAGAATCACGCTGAGCGAAAGGGGGAGATCGACGAGCGTGAGGATTTGCCAATCCGTCATCCCCATCCCTCGCGCCGCCTCCCGGACTGCGGGTTCAACCCCCTGGATGCCGGTAAAGGTGTTCTGGATGATGGGGAGGAGCGAATAGAGAAACAGGGCAATAACGGCGGGGACCCGCCCGATGCCGTGTGACCCAAGCAACGGGATTAAGAAACCAAACAGCGCCAGGCTGGGGATCGTTTGAAGAATATTGGCCAAACCCAAAACCGGCTTGCTTAACGCCGGTTTTCTAGTCAGAAGAATGCCCACGGGGATCCCGATGAAGATGCCCGCCCCCGTTCCGGCCGCCACCAGAAAGATGTGCTGTAACAGCAGGGGGAGGACCTCAGCGTGGTTGCGGATGAAGAAATCAATTAATCGCATCAGATACCCCATTGCGGATTTTGGAATGCGGATTGCAGACTAGAGACTTGAACCTGCGTCTCCAAGAACGCGCGGTTTGAATTTTGCATTCCGAAATCCACATTCCGAAATCCGAAATCACTTCCCTTACTTTTGTCCTAACGAATCCATGAAGGCCCGCACCTCGGGGACCGAGGAGCGTTTAAATTCCGCCGGCGTCTGTAGTTCAATGAGGTGGCCGTCCTTGAACAGCCCGATTCTTGAACCCAGCAGCAATGCCTCGCGGACATCATGAGTCACAAACACGATCGTTTTGTGGAGCCTCACGGCCAAGTCTGCAAACTCCCGCTGCAATTCACCGCGCGTGATGGGATCCAGGGCTCCAAAAGGCTCATCCATCAGAAGAAGGGGCGGATCCGCTGCGAGGGCGCGGGCTACTCCGACCCGCTGGCGCTGGCCTCCCGAAAGTTCGTGCGGAAAACGCTGAGCGAACTGATCGGGAGCCAGCCCAACCATCTCCAGAAGCTGTTGTACCCGGGCGTGAATTTGCACTGTTGTCCATTGTTCCAACTGGGGCACCAATCCGATATTCCTCTCAACCGTAAAATGGGGAAAAAGTCCGATTTCCTGGATGACATAGCCTATCGACCGGCGGAGTCGAATCGCATCCCAATCGGTTGTAGCGACGTCGGCCACAAACACTTCACCGCCCGTGGGCTCCAGCAGACGGTTGATCAGTTTGAGCGTCGTCGTCTTCCCGGACCCACTCCGACCCAGCAGAACAAGCGTCTCGCCACGTTTCACACCAAAGTTCAATCCTTCCACGAGCGTTTTTCCCGACGAGGCGTATAAAGACACCGCTGCAAATTGAACAGCTATGTCGGATGGCGTAGGTGCCGCCCTCTGAATTGAGGATTCAGTCATGCTCATCTCATCTAAGTCCCGGCGCCCTCAAAGTCCGACGTCGTGATGTTCATTTAACAGATTGAAAATAAACTCGTCCTCTCAGGGACTCGCTCTAAAAGAAAATGTGGATAGTCTCGGGCTTTGCGCCCTGCAGTTTATCAGTATCGGTTCAAGCGGGCAATTGGGGTCCACCAACAAACTATTTCCACTGAAGTCTCCAGCGGCGATTCGCATTGACGCCTGACGATGAGGATGATAAAAGCGTTACCCTTCAGATATCAATTTATGTCGTCTTGAGAAATGCAAAAGCGGAAGATACCACCAACGTGCGACTTAACCATTGGGAATGGCGGTGTTGCCACCACCCCACGAGAGTCTTGGCTGAGTGACGGCGCCTTCCCGCTTTTCCTTCGGGCCCTTGTCTATCCGATGTCATTTACAAACAAATGGAGAGAACCCATGCGCTTCCCGCTAAAAGATCTCGTTTTCTTGATCACAAGTCTTCTCTGCCTCGAATCTGTTGCATCCGCGCAAATGCTCCAGGAATTTCATCCTCGCAAGACGCAATGCTGTTCGGCGGTCTACGCGCAGCGACTGGCGGATGACTTGCAGGACTGGGCGATGTTGGGACGATACTATGAAGACAACCAGCGCCTCGCAGTGCTCCCCCACCAGTCCGGACGCGTCGTCTTTCTGGGCGATTCCATCACCGATCTCTGGAACCTGGCCAAATCTTTTCCGGGAAAGCCTTACGTCAACCGGGGGATCAGCGGGCAAACCACCTCCCAAATGCTGTTGCGGGTGTTTCCAGACGCCATTCATCTCCAGCCGGACGCCGTGATCATCCTGGCAGGGACCAACGACATCGCAGGGAACACCGGCGCCATGACGCTGGCCATGATTCAAGACAACATTCGCGCATTGCTCGAGCTGGCGGAAAAACACGGGATTAAGGTGATTCTTTGTACGTTGACCCCGGTGAGCGATTACACAGCCACCGCACAATCAACCCGCCGTCCGCCCTCCGACATCCTCAAGTTAAATGCCTGGATTCGAAGCTATGCGAAACAAGCGGGCGTGGAGCTAGCCGACTATTATTCGGCATTGGTAGATGAACAGGGGTTTTTGGGGAAAAGTCTCTCCAATGACGGATTACATCCGAACGAGAGCGGCTACGCATTGCTGACACCTGTCAGCGCGGCGGCCATTGAAAAAGCACTGCACTGAGGGGGCGGCGAGTCTCTCAGCACCCAGCCCCAGGGTCAATAAGGCGCACCCGGAGGCTAGGCCGCCCGTACAATAGGAGGGGGGCCGGCGGAACGACTCTTAGCGATCCTTGCGCCTCCTCTACGGCCTTTGCGGTTTGCTGTTCTCTACGCAAATGCGCTTGCGACGATTCTCTGTTGTTCCATCTGATGAATCGTATGAGAACCCGTGGCGGTGCTGGCGCTGGCCGCGCGTCCCACATACCGCAATCCTGCATCCGATTTGAGAATTCTTCGCAAGTGCTCCTCCATAAAGCGCCAACCACCCATGTTTTCCGGTTCTTCCTGCACCCAGCGAATCTCCAAGGGCTGTGAATATGAAGCAAGATGCTTTTCCAGCTGGGATGCGGGGAATGGATAGAATTGTTCGACCCGAAGGATTGCCGTCCTTCCATCCCCGAGTTTCTGGCGCTCCGCGTTCAATTCGAAGTAAATCTTCCCGCTGCAGATCAAAATCCTCTCCACCCCGGCCGAGTGACTCGCCATCTGATCCTGGAGGATCGGCTGAAAGTCTCCGGACGTAAAATCCTGAATGGGAGAAGAGGCCTCAGGAAATCGTAGCAAGCTCTTGGGTGTAAGAACGACGAGTGGTTTGCTCGACTTCTTCCTAGCCTGGCGGCGCAAGAGATGAAAATACTGAGCCGCTGTGGTGCAACAGGTCACCTGCAAGTTTCCATGAGCACAGAGCTGCAGAAACCTTTCCACTCGGGCGCTCGAATGTTCCGGCCCCTGGCCTTCGTATCCATGGGGAAGGAGCATCACGATGCGGCTGGATTGATTCCACTTGTCTTCGCCGGCGGCCACGAACTGATCGACGATCACCTGCGCCGCATTCGCAAAATCCCCAAACTGTGCTTCCCACAAAACAAGAGCGAGGGGGGCGGCGACACTGTAGCCATACTCGAAGCCCAGCACACTGGCCTCAGAAAGGGGGCTGTCGTACACCTGGAATTGGGCTGGATTTTCTGACAGTCCTTCGAGCGGTGTCCACGGGGTACCGGTCTGCGTGTCGTAAAGCGTCGCATGACGCTGGCTGAAGGTCCCACGCACTGTATCCTGTCCGGCCATTCGGATGGCTGTCCCCTCGAGGCGCAATGAACCGAAGGCCAATGTTTCCGCCATCCCCCAGTCCACCGGGCGATCTCCCTCGACCATCTTGGCCCGTCGTGCCAGCAATCCGACAATTTTCGGATTCACCGTGAAGCCGCTGGGCACCGTGGTGGCGACCCGGGCAATCTCGCGGAGGATCGCGTGGCCCACCCCGGTAGAAAATTCCTCCTCGAGCTCGAGGTCTTCCCCAGTCTCCAGAAGTTGAGGGGAGGCAGGCTCCCGCGCCACGATCTCCTTGGCGCCCAACAGTGCATTCTCATACCGGCGCATGCGCTCTTCAATCAGTTGGGCCACTGTCGCTTCGTCGTAGGTTCCTTCGCGGACCAGTTTGTCCGCGTAAATCTGACGCACGCCAGGATGGGCGCGGATCAGCCGATACATGACGGGCTGCGTATAGGTGGGTTCGTCGCCTTCGTTGTGGCCTTCGCGGCGGAACCCCACCACATCAATCACCACGTCTTTGTGGAACTGTTGCCGGTAATCCAGCGCAATTTGGAGAACATGGTAGGCGGCTTCCGGATCATCGCCGTTGACATGAAAAATGGGCGCCTGAACCATCCGGGCCACATCGGAGCTGTAAGTGGAGGACCGGCCCTCCTCCGGCGGAGTGGTAAAACCAAGCTGGTTGTTGACAATGAGGTGGATCGTCCCCAGCGTCGTATAACCGGGCAACTGCGAAAGGTTCAGGGTCTCGGCTACAACCCCTTCTCCCACAAAAGCGGCATCTCCGTGAACCAGGACCGCCAGGGCCCGTTGGCGCGCAGGATCATGCAGCCCTGTTGAGCCGGCCGCCGTCCCCGAAGTCAAGTCCTGCTTGGCGCGAACAATCCCCTCCACCACCGGATCAACGAATTCGAGGTGGCTGGGATTGGGCAACACCGTCAGGGAGACCGGGTGCCCGGCAGCAGTGTCGCGCACTCCGGTGGCGCCCCGATGGTATTTCACATCATGCTGATCGTGAGGGAAGCGGGGGTGGATGGATCCTTCGAAATCTGTAAAAATTCTCTCACAGAACCGGCCAATCACATTGGCGATCACGTTCAGTCGCCCGCGATGCGACATCCCCAGGGTTATATCCTGGATTTGATAACGGGCGGCGCTCTCGATCAATTGGTCCAACAGGGCGACAATGACTTCCGTTCCTAGGATTGAGTACCGCTTTTGACCGGGGTACTTTGTGGCCAGGAATTTTTCAAACTGCTCCGCCGAAATCAGCTTCCAGAGGATTTGTTGTTTCACTTCCTTGGAAACCGCCGGCAGATCGTTTTCAACGCGGTCGCGGATCCACTCTTTCTCCTCAGGACTCTGAATGTGGCGGTACTCAATCCCTACCTTTCCGCAATAGAATCTCCGCAACTGAGTGACGATCTCCCGAAGCGGCGCTGTCTCCGCCCCTCCCAGACCGGTGGTGACAAACTGCCGGTCCAGATCCCATATCGTGAGCCCGTAGGTTTCGATATCGAGCTCGGGGTGATAGCGTATCTGCTTCCAGCCCAGCGGGTCGATGTCGGCGATGAGATGGCCCCGCACTCGATAGGCATTGATCAGCTCCAGCACCCGCGCTTGCTTCTTCACCTCATCGCGATGACGTTCTTCTCCCAGGATCGCGGGGTTACGGTCCACCGCCCAGTGATAAGGCCGGTACGGAACGCGCAGTTCGGAAAAAATCTCATCATAGAAACCATGGAGCCCCCGCAGCAAATCGTCGATGAACGCAAGAAAGGCCCCCGATTCCGCCCCCTGGATGATGCGGTGGTCGTAAGTGCTGGTCAGGGTGATCACTTTGCTGATTCCCAACCATGAAATCGCTTCGGGGGTCATGGCGAGGAACTCCGGCGGGAATTCGATGGCTCCCGTGGCGACAATGAGCCCCTGACCGGCCATGAGCCGAGGGTTCGACACGGTCGTGCCCAGGGTCCCAGGGTTCGTCAGGGAGACCGTGGTCCCCTGGAAATCAGCGACGTCAAGCTTCCCGTCCCTGGCGCGCTGGATGACGTCGTCGTAGGACCGGATCAGTTCCGGGAAGGAAAGTTTCTGGGCGGATTTCAAATTCGGCACTACCAGGGTGTGGGTGCCATCCTTCCGAATCACATCAACTGCAATGCCAAGATTGATGCCCGGAGGATGAATGCGATACGAAATTCCATCGATTTCCTGGTGTGAATCGTTGAGCTGGGGATAATGTTCCAGCGCTTTCAATATGGCGCGAACGATCAAATGAGTGTAAGAAACCTTACGACCCGCCGGCTCCAGGTACTGATTGATCAGACGGCGATTTTCATCCAGCAGTTTGATTGGAATCTGTCGTTGGGAGGTCGCTGTCGGAACGGCCAGGCTCGCCTCCATATTTTCGACAATACGCAATGATGCGCCTCGCAAGGGGGTTCGCTCCGGCATGGTAGAAGCACCGCCTGTCCCGGTCACGGGGACGGCCCCAACCGGAGTTGCTTCCGCTTGAACACCCGGAGAAAGTAAGTTCGTTACGGGGGCTGGGATATCTTCCTGGACCGTTTCGACACCCGCCTTGTCTCTTCTCGTAAACGCGGCTCCCCCACCTCGTTTCAGGAGTTCGGAAAAGAAAGCTTGCCAATCTTCATCGACCGAACGAGGATCCTGCTCAAACTTCTGGAGTAAATCGCTCACATACCGGGCGTTCACACCGAATTCCTCAAAAAGGACTTCGTCGATTTCTGGGACACTCACGGAATCGTTAGGGTTCATAAGGGCCCTCCTCTGGGTCAATCAGTGACCTCTCTGAGATGGGAGATCTCAGTTTTCCACTCCCACAACGAACAGGCTCCCAGCGAAAATCCGCGACGGAAACTTAACCCGCCTTTTGATGCCGGCAGGGAGTTACTCCAAGGTAAAGCAGAATTATAGCTCAGGAGGGTCGCGCAGCTGAAACTTGAAGGTTAACCTCCCAAGAAGAAATCCCCGAACGCCACCTTCATGCCTAAAGAGGCGAACGCGTTCGCTCCGGACCTTTGAGGCAGGGTGGGGAGTTGAGTGAGCTGACGCGTTGTCTTCCTTCACTCCAAATGCGATGAAGAGACAGCGCTCGACCGCACCTCGGAATGGCGGATCTGGCCTCCGAGGTTGGCTGTCCAGGCCATCATCCCGGCGGTGATGATAGAAAGCCCCAGCAAAACCAGTGCAAACCACGGTGGGGAGGGTCTTGACTGCCTCATAAAGAAGAGTCCTGCGAGGGATGCAACACCCAGGATCGAGAGCGCCGTCAGTGATGCCGTTGCAGCGTCGTCGTGCTGTTCGATCAAGGGCTTCGAGACACCAGGGAGATCCTTGACGATCCTTTCGGCCGGGTCGCCTGTCAAGTAGGTGGGAATGGCCAGCAAAGCCACCACAACAAAGGTCCCCAAACTGGCTTTCTTGAGTTCTTCGCTCTTTCTTACCATTGCAATGATGAGCAGCAAGAGCCCAAAAAATGTTCCCAGAACAGGGATGTGGTTCAACAAGAGATGAACATGCGCGAGATTCATTGACTCAACCTCTCCTCAGTTTTCTTCCGGGTATTATAACTCAAACAAAATAAATTGAAGGCGGTTGACTCACCGACATAGACCTTTGTAGTTTCCCGCCCTTTGAATCAGATCACCTCTTTGCAATGTTGTGATTTTTTCGTAAATCTTGTTTGAGAATATTCACCTGAAATTATGGGGTCACCGAACCGTCATAGTCATTGACGAGCAAGGCAGGAGGAAGGAAAGAGATTGGAACGAAAATCATGAACGGAAAGTGCTCGATCTCGGGAACGATGTTCGAGGATCCCGCAATACGTTGCAAGAACTGAGGGCGGACCAAGGAGGATATCATGGAAGCAGAAATCGGAATCATCCCAGTTGCGGTCGTTTGGATCATGTTAGCTTCATACATTGGAACCTATGCTTACAAGAGGGGACTCAATTTCTGGATGGGTTTTGGGATCTCGTTCTTGTTCACGCCAATCATCGGGGCCATTGCAGTCGTTGCCAAAATGCCAAAGGGTCGAAGACGCTAGCTTGCTGGAGTCAGAGTCAAACCTTGATCGCATAAGGGATCAAGGGAAAGGGCCCCTGTCCGATTCGAATGGTCATAAAATTGAGTGGTAGTTTAGAAACCTTTACTGCTCGGAGTTTGGCACGAATCTGAAGATAACTGTTTCATTCGGAGGAGGGCAAATCTGACCTCAACCGCT
>JBGQBO010000049.1:0-36773 GCA_041494885.1 Terriglobia bacterium | reverse complement strand
GGGTGGCGAGTTTGCCGGCGGGGACGGAGATGGTGATGCCGGGGGACAACGTGAGCCTGGAGATCGTGCTGATCACGCCGATTGCGATGGAGAAGGGGCTGCGGTTTGCCATCCGCGAGGGCGGGCACACGGTGGGCGCCGGCTCGGTGACAGAGATTTTGCAGTAGGAGTGGGGCCGACGTCCCGTCGGCCTGACGAGTAACTGGAAAGTAGAAGACGAACGGAATTTTAGAGATCAGGACGGCCGTCCGCCGCGGCGGACGGCCCCACTTTGACGAAGCGGATCGCTTCAGACTCGGAAAGTCCATGCGAGAAGGAATTACGCTGCAGTGCGGCGAATGCAAGGAACGTAACTACATCACGACCAAGAACAAGCGCAAACACACGGACCGTGTGGAGTTGAGCAAGTTCTGTCGAAAGTGCCGGAAGCACACTCCGCATAAAGAAGTGAAATAGGCCCGGGGCCGCCGGAGGTCAAGCCGGGCGGCGGGAAGATCCTGTGGAGGGCGTGGAACAAGGCGGGGCGATTCGGGATCGTGCGCGTCGATCAGATCCTGCCGGTCGCCGTTTTGGTGTAGGCCTGTGGCTCAATTGGTAGAGCATCGGTCTCCAAAACCGAGGGTTGGGGGTTCGAGTCCCTCCAGGCCTGCCAGAGTCATGTAGGACGGTCCCCTCGGCGGGGCCGTCCTACGACGAATCGGAGGAAATGTGACCACAGCGGCAACGGAATATGTGACTTCACGATGGACGCGCTTGAAATCGTTTTTTACGGACGTGCGACTGGAGATGAAGAAAGTCTCCTGGCCGTCCCGGAAGGAAATCACGGGCACCACCATCGTGGTCCTGTTTGCGGTCTTTTTCTTCGGATTTTATCTGGGTCTGCTGGACGTGGGTTTTTCGCGGCTGGTGCAGAAAATACTTCATTTTTTCCGGACCACGACGTAGCGCCGCACCCTCCTGCCCGCGCGGGAGGCGTTAAAACACCAACACAAGAGAGGATAGCCACTCATTGCACTCAGACGATTCCAGTCACGCGATAGCCAAGCAGTGGTACATCATCCACACCTACTCCGGGTTTGAAAAGAAGGTCAAGGAATCGATCGAAGTCCAGAAACAGATTGATCCTCATCTCAGTGAACACATCGGTCAGGTGCTCATTCCCACGGAGGATGTGGTCGAGATGAAAGGGGGCAAGCGCGTCATCACCCCCAAAATGTTTTATCCCGGATACGTCCTGGTCGAACTGGAGATGGATGACAACACCTGGCACGCCATCAAGAATACCCCGCGGGTCACCGGCTTTGTCGGCTCCGCCACTCACCCCACGCCTTTGACCGACGAGGAGGTGAACAAGATCGTTTACAAGGTGCAAACCTCGGTCGAGAAGCCCAAACCGAAATTGACTTTTGAAAAAGGGGAAACGGTCAAAATCATGGAGGGACCCTTCAGTAGTTTCACGGGGACTGTCGAGGATGTTAATCCCGAGCGGTCGACGCTGCGCATCCTGGTGACAATTTTTGGGCGGTCCACTCCCGTGGAGCTTGATTTTCTCCAGGTGGAGAAGGTGTGAAGGGTTTTCAGGCAGTCGATCGCAGGACGGGCACCTTTGAGGCTCAAACGAAAGGGATGTCGAAACGGCTTCCGCCGGATCCAAAATCTAGTCGAGGGTGGTCATGAAAAAAGTCATTGGTCAAGTGAAGCTTCAAATTCCCGCGGGAAAAGCGACACCCGCACCCCCGGTGGGAACGGCGCTGGGACCGCAGGGCGTCAATATCATGGAATTCTGCAAGGCCTTCAATGCCAGGACCTCGGCCAAGGACCAGGAAGGGTTGATCATCCCCGTCGTGATCACCGTATTCGCTGACCGATCGTTCACCTTTATTACCAAGACGCCGCCGGCCTCGGTTCTGTTGAAGCGCGCCGCTGGAATTGCCAAGGGCTCGGGCGAACCCAACAAGACCAAAGTGGGCACGGTGACGGAAAAACAGATTGAAGAAATTGCCAAGATTAAACTGCCTGACTCCAATGCCACGAACCTGGAATCCATTATGGAAACCGTGCGGGGAACCGCACGAAGCATGGGCCTTGAAGTGATCTCAGGCTGAAGCTGACGGAAGGCGTCCGACCGCAAGAATCGCTGAAGAATGGGAGTCCGGAATACTATGGCTAGAAAATTTGGAAAGAAAAGAGAAGCGGCCAATAAGCTGATCGAGCCCCGCCGCTACACCCTGGAAGAAGCCATGCCGCTTCTGAAAAAAACACACTTCACGAAGTTTGATGAGACGGTGGAGGTGGTCCTGCGGCTGGGGGTTGACCCGAAGCACGCGGACCAGATGGTGCGCGGCACCGTGGTCCTGCCCCACGGCCTGGGGAAGACCAAAAAGGTGTTGGTGATTGCTTCGGGCGACAAGATGAAGGAAGCCGAAGCGGCCGGCGCGGATATGGTGGGCGGCGAAGAGATGGTCGACAAGATCCAGAAAGGATGGATGGATTTTGACGCCGTCATTGCGACCCCCGACATGATGAAATCCGTCGGCAAGCTGGGCAAGGTCCTGGGGCCGCGTGGATTGATGCCGAATCCCAAAACTGGCACCGTGACGTTTGATGTGGCCAAAGCGGTCCAGGAAACCAAGGCGGGCAAGGTGGAATTCCGCGTGGACAAGACGGCGATCATCCACACCCCCGTGGGAAAGATTTCGTTCGAGGTCACCAAGCTGATCGAGAATGCACGGCTCCTGATCGACAGCGTGTTAAAAGCAAAGCCGACGACCGCCAAGGGAAAATACGTGAAATCGCTGACGGTGACCTCCACCATGGGCCCTGGGATTAAGATCGATCTGGCTTCCGTGGACGCGCATTGATCATGGATGGCTGAGGAGAATGCCCGGGGCTTTCCCGGGATGTCAAAGAACCGCGCCGGTGAGACCGGCGCGACCCGGGGGGCCTGGCGGGTGCCTTTGAGTTGTTTTGTTTGAAGTTCGAGGGAGTCGATAACCATGACAAAAGATGAGAAAGCCAAAGAGATTCAAGAGCTGAAGGAGACATTCCAAAAATCGAAGAATGTCATCCTGGCGAGTTTTCAGGGCTTGAATGTGGCCCAGGACACGGATTTGCGCCGCCAGATTCGAAGCACTCAAACCTATTACCGGGTCGTCAAGAACACGCTGGCAAAAATTGCCGCCAAGGACACGCCCGTGGAGCCCCTGATCGAACGGTTTCAAGGCGCCACTTCGGTGGCCTGCAGTTCAGGCGATCCCGTGGCCCTGGCCAAGGTGCTGACGCAATATGCGAAGGACCATCCCCTCTTTACGTTCAAGGCGGGGATGGTGGAGGGGAAGGTGGTGTCGATGGGTGAGTTGACGGCCATCGCCGACCTTCCTTCACGGGAGGAACTGCTGAGCAAATTGCTTTACGTGCTGAAGGCACCCGTACAACAACTCGCCACAGTGCTTCAAGCCACAAGCCGGGACTTGGCCGTGGTGCTGAGCGAAGTGGCGAAGAAGAAAGAAGGCAGCCCCGCGCCATAAAGCGCGCCCGGGTGCGGGCCGAGGGAACGATGCATCGTTGATTTAAACATTCAACTGGTCTGGAGGAAATTAAGATGGCAACTGAGCTCAACCGAGAAAATATCCTGGGCTGGATCGAGAAGGCCTCCCTGCTGGAGATTTCTCAACTGGTCAAGGATATCGAAACGAAGTTCGGGGTGTCGGCCGCCGCCGCGGCCCCCGTCATGGTCGCCGGGGCAATGCCTGCCGGCGGAGCGGCCGCCGCCGTGGAAGAGAAGACGGAATTTGATGTGGTGCTCACGGTCGTGGGCAGCAACAAGATCAACGTCATTAAGGCGGTTCGTGAAGTCACCAGCCTGGGATTGAAAGAGGCGAAGGATCTCGTCGATGGTGCTCCCAAATCGGTCAAAGAAGGGGTGTCCAAAGATGAAGCTGAAGCCATCAAAAAGAAATTTACCGAGGCGGGTGCCACAGTCGAAGTCAAGTAAGGGTCCGACTGATCAGTTCAACCCTATCGATTTCGAGGATCGCGAAGCGCGACGAAACGTGCTTTCAGCGCAGGGGAGGGGTGTCCTTGGAACCTGGCGTCTCCGGATTTTTGGGGAACGCGAGGTTCGAAGTGTCTTTGGGCGTCAATAAAGGAGTTTTTAAGCATGAACAATCAACCTGTTCTTACTCCACGAGAGCGTATTGATTTTTCAAAGATCAAGACGCTGATCCAAATCCCGAATCTCATCGAGGTGCAGAAGAAGTCCTATGAGCGGTTTCTGCAGATGAACCTGCTTCCCGCCGAACGGGAGGACAATGGTCTCCAGGCGGTGTTCAATTCGGTGTTTCCGATCAGTGACTTTCGTGGTCAGTCGCAGCTCGAGTTTGTGGAGTACTCGATCGGAAACTGGGAGTGCAAGTGTGGTGAACTCAAAGGGCTGGACCACCTTCGTTCGCGGTGCCAGAGCTGCGGAACCATCATTATCACGGACCCCTACCTGGGGGCCACGCTTCTTTGCAAGGCCTGCGGCGCATCCAATAAGAATATCGTGACGTTTTGTGACAAGTGCGGGGATCCGGTCAACCTCCAGCTCAAGTACGATGTGAACGAGTGCCAGGAGCGCGGGATGACCTACGCCGTCCCCCTGAAGGTGACGATCCGGCTGGTCATTTATGAGAAGGACGCGGAGACGGGCGAGAAACAGGTCCTCGATGTCAAGGAACAGGAAGTGTATTTCGGGGAAGTTCCGCTCATGACGGAGAACGGGACGTTCATCATCAACGGGACCGAGCGCGTCATCGTCAGTCAATTGCACCGCTCTCCCGGTGTATTTTTTGAAGCCGCCAATCAGCGCACCTTTTTCCTGGGCAAGATTATCCCTTATCGCGGTTCGTGGGTCGAGTTTGAGTACGACACCAAGAACATCCTGTATGTCCGCATCGACCGGAAACGGAAGTTCACGGCGAGCGTTTTCCTGCGCGCCCTGGGATTGAAAAACGACGAGGAAATTCTGCGGACGTTCTACTCGGTGGATACCATCCGCTTCCAGGATAACAAGCTCTACTGGCAGGTGTCCCCCTCGTTGATCGGCTTTAAGGTGTCCCATCACATCAATCACCCCAAGACCAAGGACGAAATCTGTCACGCCGGGCGGAAGATCACGAGCGCCATTTACAAAGAGATTGAAAAAGCCAAGATCACCGAAGTGGAAGTCAGCGCCAATGATTTGACCGGGGCCTTTTCGGTCTCCGACCTGGTGGACAAGAACACCGGCGAGGTGCTGGTGGAAGCCAACTCGGAAATGAACCCCAACCTCATCGGAAAAATCATGGATGCCGCAATCGACTCCATTGGCGTCTTTTTTCCGGAACGTGATGATGTGGGCCTGGTCATTTCCCAGACTCTGAAAAAGGACACGGTGAAGACCCCGCAGGAGGCCTTGATCGAGATCTACCGCAAGCTTCGCCCGGGCGATCCGCCGACCCTGGAAACGGCCACCGCGCTTTTTCAGGGGATGTTTTTCGATTCCCGGAAGTATGACTTTTCGCGTGTGGGCCGGATGAAATTCAACATCAAGCTCTACGAAAGAGCGGAAGCGAGGACGACGCTGAGTGAAGGCGTCGAGGAAAGCAGCGCAAGCCTCCACGTGCATGATTCCGCGGCCACACTGGGGTTGGCGGCTCCGTTTACCGTCCAGATTGAGAGTGAATACCTGCGCGTCACCTCGACCGCTGACGGGACCAACTGGACCGTCCAGCGAGGATGGTATGGAAGCCGGGTCGATAAGCACGCCGGCGGCCTCCTGGTGGCTCAGCCGCGGATTCTGGATCCCGATGATTTTTACGCGACCATCCGGTATCTGCTGAAGTTGCGAAAGAGCATCGGTGCCGTCGATGACATCGATCACCTCGGAAATCGCCGCGTCCGCGCGGTGGGTGAGCTCCTGGAAAACCAGTTCCGCATCGGACTGGTGCGCATGGAGCGCGCCATCAAAGAGAAGATGTCGGTCTTCCAGGACATGTCCTCGGTCATGCCCCACGACCTGATCAATGCGAAGCCCGTGATGGCGGCGATCAAAGAGTTCTTCGGCTCTTCCCAGTTGTCGCAGTTTATGGATCAGACGAACCCGCTTTCGGAAATTACCCATAAGCGCCGGCTTTCGGCACTGGGTCCGGGCGGCCTTTCCCGGGAAAGGGCGGGGTTCGAAGTGCGCGACGTGCATCCCACGCACTATGGGCGCATCTGCCCGATCGAGACCCCGGAAGGCCCCAACATCGGATTGATTTCGTCGCTTTCCTGTTACGCCCGCATCAACGAATACGGCTTCATTGAAAGCCCTTACCGCAAGGTTAAAGATGGACGGGTGGTGGACTACGTGACCATGACGAACCAGGGGGACAGCGATTACCACATCGGCGACCAGGTGGAGCGGAAGGCGGCCGAAGAAGACAACGAGGGGCTGAAGGGCAAGCGCAAGAAGGCCATGGAATACGAGCCGTTCTCCTTCTACCAGTCGGCCTGGGAAGAGGACAAGTACACCATCGCCCAGGCGAACGTTCCGCTGGACGAGAACGGACGACTGATTCCCGAACTGGTGAATGCGCGCCGGGCCGGAAATTTCGTGCTGGTGCCGCGCGACGAGGTGGACTTTATTGATGTGTCCCCCAAGCAGCTCGTGTCGGTGGCGGCTTCCCTGGTGCCGTTTCTGGAAAACGACGACGCCAACCGCGCGCTCATGGGTTCGAACATGCAGCGGCAATCCGTGCCCCTCCTCCGGGCGGAAGCGCCCATGGTCGGGACCGGCATGGAGAGGATTACAGCCCGGGACTCCGGTGCGACCGTGGTCTGCCGCCGCTCCGGCGTGGTCGACAGCGTGGACAGTGAACGCATCATCGTGCGGGTCGAAGGGAGTGACAGCGGTCAACTCTCACGCGAGGTCGGCGCCGACATTTATTCGCTGACCAAATTCAAGCGCTCCAACCAGAACACCTGCATCAATCAGAAACCGATCGTGCGCGCCGGCGCCCGGGTGATGAAGGGGCAGGTCCTGGGGGACGGTCCGTGCACGGACCTGGGGGAACTGGCGCTCGGACGGAACATCCTTGTGGCCTTCATGCCCTGGCGCGGGTACAACTTCGAGGACGCCATCCTCGTCAGCGAAAAGCTGGTGCGAGAGGATTATTACACCTCCATCCATATCGAAGAATTTGAAATCGAGTCGCGTGAAACGAAGCTCGGACCCGAAGAAATCACCCGCGATATTCCCAATGTCGGTGAGGGAACGCTTCGAGACCTCGATGAAAGCGGGATTATTCGTATCGGCGCCCAGGTCAAACCCGGTTCGATCCTCGTCGGGAAGGTGACACCGAAAGGCGAAACACAGCTGACCCCCGAGGAGAAATTGCTGCGCGCTATCTTTGGGGAAAAAGCCGGGGATGTCCGGGATGCGTCGCTTTACACCCCTCCGGGCATCGAGGGAACCATCGTGGATGTCAAGATCTTCTCCCGCAAAGGCCAGGAGAAGGACCTGCGCGCCAAGCAGATCGAGAATACACAAATCGAACGCCTCCAGATGAACCTCCAGGACGAGATTCGAATTCTCGATGACGAGCGGCTGAAGCGTCTCTGCCTCCTCCTTGAGGGTCAGGAATTATCAGCCGATCTGATTAATGAACGCACCCAGAAGAAGATCCTGGCCAAAAAGACCGTGTTGACCCGCGAGCATTTGAACCGGAATTCTCTGAAGCCCGTCGATTTGAAGCGGCTGAAGGTCAAGGATCAGGCGGAGGATTTGGCGGAGCGAATCCAGGAAGTGGAGGACATGACCTCGCGGCAGATCGAAGTCCTGAAGAAGATCACCGATGAAAAGGTCGCCAAGCTGAAGAAAGGCGATGAGCTCCCTCCCGGGGTCATCAAGATGGTCAAGGTGTATGTGGCCATGAAGCGGAAACTCTCGGTCGGGGACAAGATGGCAGGGCGTCACGGGAACAAGGGCGTCATCGCGCGCATCCTGCCGGAAGAGGACATGCCTTACCTTCCCGACGGGACGCCGGTGGAGATCGTGCTGAATCCCCTCGGGGTGCCCTCGCGCATGAACGTGGGACAGATCCTCGAAACCCATCTGGGTTGGGCCGCCCACGCGCTGGGCCTGCATTTCGCCTCTCCCGTGTTTGACGGCGCGACGGAGAAGGAAATCAAGGCGATGCTCCGAAAATCCGGCCTGCCCGAGAACGGCAAGACCGCCCTGTACGACGGGTTGACCGGCATCCAGTTCGAGCAGCCGGTGGCGGTGGGATATATTTACATGCTCAAGCTCTCTCACCTCGTGGACGACAAGATCCACGCGCGGTCGATCGGCCCGTATTCGTTGATTACCCAGCAACCCCTCGGCGGCAAGGCCCAGTTTGGCGGGCAGCGGTTTGGGGAAATGGAAGTGTGGGCGTTGGAGGCCTACGGGGCAGCCTATATCCTTCAGGAACTGCTGACGGCAAAGTCTGATGATGTCTATGGTCGAGCGAAAATCTATGAAGCCATCGTGAAGGGGGAAGCCGCCATCGAGCCAGGAGTGCCGGAGTCATTTAATGTGTTGATCCGTGAATTGCAGTCGCTGGGCCTCGATGTGGAGCTCATCAAAAAGAAATTGGTGGAGCCGCTCAGCGTGTGAGAGGGTCCGGAGGAACGCTGGGGAAGGCGGCCAGGGGAATGCCCCCGCCTCCGGGATTTGAAACGCAGGTTGTGAAATTTCCAGCAATTTCGAATTGGCCTCGAAGAGGGCCAGGAGGAAGTGACCTTGTTTAGAAGTAATCCGCATGATCGAATGAATACCATTTCCGATTTTGATGCCATCCGCATCTCCATTGCATCGCCCGAGAAAATCCGCTCGTGGTCGCATGGAGAAGTCACCAAGCCGGAAACGATCAACTACCGCACCTTCAAGCCGGAGCGGGACGGCCTGTTTTGCGCCCGCATCTTCGGGCCGGTCACGGACTGGGAATGCTTGTGCGGGAAGTACAAGCGCATGAAACACCGCGGGGTCATCTGTGACAAGTGCGGCGTCGAAGTCACCCTCAGCAAGGTGCGGCGGGAGCGTTTGGGCCATATCGAGCTGGCCTCGCCCTGCTCCCACGTCTGGTTTTTCAAAGGAGTGCCCTCCCGCATCGGGCATCTTCTGGACATCTCCCTGCGCGAGCTGGAGCGGGTCCTCTACTTTGAGTCCTACATTGTCATCGACCCGGGGGAGGCCCCGGTGAAGGAGAAAGAGCTCCTGACCGAGGATAAATTCCGACAGTTACAGGCCGACTATCCGGGCGGGTTCACGGCCATGATCGGAGCTGAGGCGATCAAGGAATTGCTGAAACGCGTCGATGTGGAAGGGTTGGCAACGCAGCTCCGGAAGGGGATGAAGAAGGAAACGTCGCAGCAAAAGCGGTTGAAGTATGCCAAGCGGCTGAAGGTGGTGGAGGCGTTCAAGAAGTCGGGAAACAAGCCCGAGTGGATGATCATGGATGTGATTCCGGTGATTCCGCCCGAGTTGCGACCGCTCGTCCCGCTGGACGGGGGCCGGTTTGCCACGTCGGATTTGAACGATCTTTATCGTCGCGTCATCAATCGCAACAATCGCTTGAAGAAGCTGATGGAACTGCGCGCTCCCGATGTGATCGTGCGCAATGAAAAACGCATGCTGCAGGAGGCCGTGGATGCGCTCTTCGATAACGGCCGCCGGGGCCGCGTGCTGCGGGGCGCAAACAACCGCCCGTTGAAATCCCTGAGCGATACGTTGAAAGGGAAACAGGGGCGGTTCCGCCAGAACCTGCTGGGCAAGCGCGTGGATTATTCCGGCCGCTCCGTGATTGTGGTCGGTCCGGAATTGAAGCTGCATCAGTGCGGATTGCCCAAGAAGATGGCCCTCGAACTCTTCAAACCGTTCATCTACAACCGCCTTGAACAGGCGGGCCACTGCACCACGATCAAGACGGCCAAGGAGATGGTCGAGCGGCAGGATCCCATCGTGTGGGATATCCTCGAAGAGGTGATTCGGGACCACCCGGTGCTGCTGAACCGCGCTCCGACCCTGCATCGGCTTGGCATCCAGGCGTTCGAGCCCATGCTGGTTGAAGGCAAGGCCATTAAGATTCATCCCCTGGTCTGTACCGCCTTTAACGCCGACTTTGACGGAGACCAGATGGCCGTGCACATCCCGCTTTCGCCGGAAGCACAGATCGAGGCAAGCGTGTTGATGCTTTCGTCCAACAACATCCTGTCTCCCGCGAACGGACAGCCGATTACGGTCCCGTCGCAGGACATCGTTCTTGGGATTTACTACCTGACCAAGGCCAAACCGGGAACCCGCGGCGAAGGGCGCACTTTTTCCAACATCAACGAAGCCCTGCTGGCGCGCGAAGCCGGCGAGGTGGAGACGCTCACTCCCATCAGGCTTCGTTACAGCGGCGAGGTCATCGACCTGGTGACCGCCTATGACGATCAGGACGTCATCCACACGGAGCCGGTCCGCCTCCAGAACCAATACCTGAAGACCACGGTGGGCCGGGTGATCCTGAATGACCACCTGCCCAAGGATGAGAACGGCAAACCCCTTCTGCCGTTCATCAACGGCCTGTTGAAACGGAAGGGCCTCGGCCAGCTGGTGAATGTCTGTCATCTCCGCCTCGGTCTCGAACGCACCGTGGAGATGCTTGACGAAATCAAATCGCTGGGATTCCTCTATGCGACGCGTGCCGGGATTTCGATCGGGATCGACGACCTCGTCATTCCCTCGGAGAAAAGCAAGTTTGTCAGCGCCGCGGAGAAGGAAGTGATCGTGGTCCAGCGGCAATATCTGGATGGAGCGATCACCAACGGCGAGCGGTACAACAAGGTCATCGGGATCTGGTCGGATGTGACCGAAAAGGTGGCTGACGAGATGTTCCGGCAGATGCAGGAGACCGATAAGAAGGGCGAGTACTTCAACCCCATTTACATCATGGCGGATTCGGGGGCCCGCGGGTCGAAGCAGCAGATCCGCCAGCTCGCCGGGATGCGCGGGCTGATGGCGAAGCCCTCCGGCGAGATCATCGAGACGCCCATCACCTCCAACTTCCGCGAAGGATTGGACGTGTTGCAGTACTTCATTTCGACGCACGGCGCCCGCAAAGGCCTGGCGGATACGGCGCTGAAGACCGCCGACTCCGGCTACCTCACACGCCGGCTCGTCGATGTGGCGCAGGATGTAATTATCAGCGAATATGATTGCGGGACCGTGGATGGCATCTACGTGGAGTCCATCATCGAGTCCGGCGAAATCATCGAACCGTTGCGCGACCGCGTCGTGGGCCGCGTCTCCCTGGAGAAGATCAAGGATTACGAAGGCAACGTCATCGTCGATGTCAACCAGGAGATTACCGAGGATCTGGCAGCGGCGATTCAGAGCGCCGGCATCGAGCGGGTCAAGATCCGATCGGTGCTGACCTGCCAGTCACGACGGGGGGTCTGCGTCAAATGTTACGGCCGCAATCTCGCCTCGGGCAAGATGGTGGAGCTGGGCGAGGCCGTGGGGGTAGTGGCGGCTCAATCCATCGGCGAGCCGGGGACACAGCTGACCATGCGGACGTTCCACATTGGAGGGACCGCCAGCCGCGTCACCGAACAGTCCACCCAGGAGGCGAAGTCCCATGGGTTCATCCGCTATGTGGACCTGCAGACGGTACGCAATAAGGAAGGCATCCTGGTCTCGATGAACCGCAATGGGTCGATCATCATTCAGGATGAGAAGGGACGAGAGAAAGAGCGCTACGCCGTGGTGTATGGCGCGCGCGTCCGTGTTGAAGATGACCAGGAGGTGCAGTTGGGACAGACGCTCCTGGAGTGGGATCCGTACACCTATTCCATCCTGACCGAGTTCGGCGGCATCGTGCAGTACAAGGACCTCGTCGAAGGGATCACCATGCAGGAAGAAGTGGACGAGGTCACCGGCTACACGCACACCGTGGTCAAGGATTCGCCGGATGAAAAACGGCAACCCCAACTGGTCATTCGCGATGACAAGCACAAGGTGAAAAAGACCTACTTCATGCCGTCTCGGGCTCACTTGATGGTGACCGACGGCGACGAGGTGCACCAAGGTGATGTGCTGGTGAAAATCCCGAGAGAAACCACCAAGACCAAGGACATCACGGGAGGGCTGCCGCGCGTCGTGGAACTGTTTGAGGCCAGGCGTCCCCGGGAAACCGCGGTGATCGCTGAAATCGATGGCAACGTGAAGTATGGCGAGATCACCAAGGGCCAGCGCAAGATCGTCATCGAGAGCGACGGCCCGGGCCAGAAAATGGTAAAGGAATACCTGCTGCCACGGGGCGTTCACGTCAGCGTCCAGGAAGGGGAGACCATCCGGGCCGGCGAGCCCCTCATGGATGGACCCCGCAATCCGCATGATATTCTCGCCGTCCTCGGCGAGAAGCAATTGCAGGCTTACCTCGTCAATGAGATTCAGGAGGTCTACCGGTTGCAGGGCGTCAACATCAACGACAAGCACATCGAAGTCATCGTCCGGCAGATGATGCGGTGGGTAAAGATCGAAGAAGTGGGCGACACGGATTTCCTGGTGGAGGAGCAGGTGGACCGGTTCCGGTTCGAGGAAGAGAATGCCCGTATCATCGCCAAGGGGGGAAAGCCGGCGGTGGGGCGGCCTCTGCTGCTGGGCATCACCAAGGCGTCCCTGTCGACCGACTCGTTCATCTCGGCCGCTTCGTTCCAGGAAACCACTCGAGTGCTCACCGAGGCGTCCATCAGCGGGCGGGTCGACTATCTGCGCGGCTTGAAAGAGAATGTGATCATGGGGCGATTGATTCCAGCGGGGACCGGAATGGAGTATTATCGCAACATCAAGCTGCTCACCGAGGAACCCGAGAAGGCTGAAACCAAGCCAGAAGAAGAAGTCCTGACGGCCGGGGGGCTTGAATTCCTGACCGATCAAACTGATATGGGTCCGGTGCATTAAGCGACCGGCACGCTGACCCTTCACATCCCGTCAATCTCTGGGCTGAGTCTTTGGACTCAGCCCTTTTTTATTGGTGCGCCCGGCAGGGCGCACTCACTTGAAGGTGGAAGTCCTTTACGAGCCTGACAGGAGGAATCGTTAGCCGGACGGCAAGGGTGTCCACCGCGAGGTGGAATCCGAAGGAAGCCGCAGGCAAAACGCTGGCCCGACGAACAGGAATCGCATAGAAGGCGACCCGGTGGGATGAGAAGGCCAATATCTTCAAAGTCCCAACCCTGTCCGGAACACCGGGCCGTAGATGCGGCGGGCATAAGCGGGAAGGTGAGTGCGCATTACCCGGGGAGATCTGGGGTTCTGCTCCAAGGCTACTTCCGTCGCGAGGCGGGGGGAAGGGACCCCAGAAGTCAGCCGAGGGCACAGTAGGTCGCTCGACCCGACTGAAGGCCCGAACAGAAAGAACGGGAAGGAGCCTCCCATTTCGAGGACGGCAGGAGACGCAGACAGGATGACTGAGAGGTCGGAATCCCACCGCGAGGGTAGTCGACGGAATCGGCGAGAGCAGCGAGTGGGGGCGTCAAACGTCACGGCAAGGGGAGGGCACTCCAGCCCGGAGAACGAGTTGTGGATGGAAGCAGTGGTCGAACGGGGAAACATGAAACGCGCCTACCAGAGGGTGGTAAGCAATCGCGGCGCTGCGGGCGTCGATGAGATGACCGTGGAGCAGCGGAAGCCCTACCTGAAGGACCAGTGGGCGCGGATCAGAGAGGCCCTGTTGGGAGGACGATACCTCCCCCAACCGGTCCGGGGCGTGGAGATCGAAAAGCCGGGCGGGGGGAGGCGGCAGTTGGGCATTCCGACGGTGGTGGATCGACTGATCCAACAGGCGTTGCATCAGGTGCTGAGTCCGCAGTTTGATCCGGACTTTTCCGAGTGGAGCTACGGTTTCCGCGCCGGTCGAAGCGCCCAACAAGCGGTGCTCGAAGCCCGCCGCTGGGGGGCGGAGGGCCGACGCTGGGTCGTGGACCTGGACTTGGAGAAGTTTTTCGACCGGGTCAATCACGACATTTTGATGTCGCGGTTGGCACGCCGGATTAAGGACAAGCGCGTCTTGCGACTGATTCGTCGATACCTGCAGGCGGGGATGATGCTCGGCGGGATAGTGACGGCGCGGCAAGAGGGGACGCCGCAAGGCGGTCCGCTCTCCCCGCTGCGGTCCAACATTCTGCTAGACGAGTTGGACTGGGAACTGGAACGACGAGGTCACTGCTTCTGCCGGTACGCGGATGACTGCAATATCTACGTGCGGTCACGGCGGGCGGGAGAGCGCGTGATGACTTCCGTCACCCAGTTTCTGAGCCGACAACTCCGCTTGAAGGTGAACGCGACGAAAAGCGCGGTGGCGCGCCCGTGGGAACGGAAGTTCCTGGGCTACTCCATGACGTGGCATCGAGCGCCGCGGTTGAAGGTGGCCGCCGCCTCGGTGAAGCGGTTCAAGGAGAAACGGCGGGCGGAGTTTCGGCAAGGACGGGGACAGAATCTACAACGGTTCATCCAAGAGTGGAAACCGATCCTGCGCGGCTGGGGGACTTACTTCCGGCTAACGGAGGTGAAGAACGTCTTTGAGGAACTGGACGGCTGGATCCGGCGCAAACTACGCGCACTGCTCTGGCGTCGGTGGAAACGACCCTTCACCCGAGCTCGCTCCCTGAGGCAACGTGGATTGGCGGAAGCGCGGGCTTGGCAATCGGCCACTAACGGACGCGGTCCGTGGTGGAATGCCGGTGCCCCGCACATGCACGAAGCCTTTCCTAAATCCTACTTTGATCGCTGTGGACTCGTCTCGCTGCGGGATCAACAGTTCGTGCTCCAGCGGTCTTTCTGAACCGCCGGATACGGAACCGTACGTCCGGTGGTGTGGGAGGACGGCGGGGGTAACCCCGCCTCCTACCCGATGGCAGACATCCCGCCTGTCCCCCTATCT
The DNA here is from genome assembly GCA_041494885.1 of Terriglobia bacterium. Lineage (GTDB taxonomy): Bacteria > Acidobacteriota > Terriglobia > JAIQFV01 > JAIQFV01 > JAIQFV01. The sequence continues at coordinate 21,804 of JBGQBO010000049.1, read as the reverse complement.
TGTTGGCCAGGGATCGAGGATTTTACTGAGGGGTTAAGGGAGGGGTTGAATCCACGGTGCAGACGGGACGTCTGCACCCCGTTCAGCTAAATGGAAATCGTCGAGACCTCCAGCACCGAGGGTTCGCCGCTGACGACGACCAGGCCCGAGTCCGTTACCTCATATTTCTTCCGATCCAGTTCCGGGTCGTAGCCGATTTCGCTGTGCGGAGGGATGCGCACATTCTTGTCGATGATGGCGTTGCGGATGGAGGTGTGGCGCCCGATATCAACCCGATCCATGATGATGCTGTTCTCCACCGTGGTCCAGCTATGCACGAACACATTGCGCCCCAGAACCGAGTTGCGCACGGTTCCCCCGCTGATAATGCACCCTTCGGAAATCACGGAGTCGATCGCTTCGCCGCGGCGCCCCTCCTCATCAAAAGCGAATTTGGCGGGCGGATCATTGTAATTGGCCGTGCGAAGAGGCCACTTGGGATTGTACAGGTTCAGCGCAGGATCGATGGCCTTCAAATCCATGTTGGCGGCGTAATACGCATCAATCGTTCCCACGTCGCGCCAGTAGTTGCTTTTCTCGGCCGGTTCCCCCGTGATCTTGTTGGCGTAGAAGTCATACGCATAAACAGGCCGCCGCCGGCAGAGATCAGGAAGCAGGGTCCTGCCGAAATCGTGATCGCTCTCCGGGCGGGTGGCGTCCATGTAAAGTTCGTGCAAAAGAATGGGTGTGTCAAAAATATAATTCCCCATGGAAGCCAGGATCTGGTCGGGACGGCCGGGGATGGTGTGGGGCTTTTGCGGCTTCTCCTCGAAGCCGACGATCCGCCAGTCCTCATTGACTTCAATGACCCCAAAGTGACAGGACTCCGAAGCGGGCATGGGCAGCGCGGCCACGGTCACCGCGGCGTTCTTGGTCTGGTGATATTGAATCATCTCCGAGACGTCCATTCGGAACACATGGTCGCCTCCAAAAATGGCCACCACATCAGGATTACAATTTTCAATGAGGTTGATGTTCTGGTAAATTGCGTCTGCGGTTCCCTGGTACCACACTTCGCCCGACCGCATCTGAGCGGGAACGGGGATGATGAATTGATCCTTCAGCAGGTTGGTGAATTGCCAGCCATCCTTCAAGTGGTTCAAGAGGGATTGCGATTTATATTGCGTCAGCACGTAGATCGAGTAGATGCCGGAATTGATCATGTTGGAGAGTACAAAGTCGATGATACGGTACTTCCCGCCAAAGGGGACGGCGGGCTTGGCCCGTTCGCGCGTCAACGGCATCAGCCGGGTCCCCGTGCCCCCCGCCATGATCATGGCCAGCACCTTGATCTTCATGGGGGGGATTCTAACGTAAACAGCGATGGCCTGTCACGAGCCCAATCGACGAATCTTTGCAGGCAGGGTCTAAATTGAAAGGGGTGGGGGGGTGGGAAAATCCGCAGGTGTCCACGCTTACCCCGTCTTCCGAAGGGGGATGAAGTCGTTGTGAGGGACGATGTGAGCGGCAAGACCGACTCTGTTGTGCTCAAGAATTCATGATCGGCCTCCCGGCCCACGGAATCCGCGGTTCCATTTTGCGTTTAAGGACCGGTTTTCTTACACTCAGATCTTAAATTCCCTCTTCACCTTCTCTGATTTGGCAACAACGGACTTTTCGAGGTCCCGCTTAAAGCGGGTCAGTTTCAGCGCCATGGCCTTGTCGGCGATCGCAATAATCTCTGCGGCCAGGATGGCGGCATTGCTGGCGCCCGCCCTGCCCACCGCCATGGTGGCCACAGGAACACCGCTTGGCATCTGCACCGTGGAAAGGAGTGCATCGATCCCGCTGAGAGGGGAGCTATCGATGGGGACGCCGATGACGGGGAGCACTGTTTCGGCGGCTATGATTCCCGCCAGATGAGATGCTCCTCCCGCCCCGACGATGATGACCTTAAGTCCGCGCCGGTTTGCCCCGCGTGCATATTCTGACGTGCGGATCGGGGAGCGGTGGGCCGAAGTGATTTCGATTTCGTATGGGATGTCAAATTCCTTCAAGCGCTTTGCTGTTTCCGTCATGACGGGCAGATCGCTGTCGCTTCCCATCACAATCCCTACGAGAGGCTTCATGTGGGCAGTCCTCGGGAGCTTTGGTGGTTTGGCCATGCTTTCTGTTCCTGCAAATGAAGTCAGAAGTCGGAAGTCAGAGAAAAAAACAAGATCCAATCTGACTTCCAGCTTCTGACTTCGTTCACATTCTGTTGGGCCGCTGAAGTTACTTTCTCGGATCGACAGGTTTCTTGAGCAGGTACGCGCTGTCGAGTCGCCGTGCCCCCTCTCCCGTGGCCACGCAGTACCGGCTCTCACTGAAGATGGAAGCGGCAGCATACTGACCTTTTCGATTCACCGCGTAAAAGTTCACATTCTGGAGATCGCCGTACCATTTTGCGGTGCGCTTATGGAGATCGACAATACGCTGGAGGGCCCGCAAACAGGCTTCTTCCGGAGGTACCCCCTCCCGCATGAACTCCACCACGGTATGAGCCCCGACCACTTTGATATTTGCTTCGCCATGGCCTGTGGATCCGGCAGCGCCCACTTCATTGTCGACGTAGAGTCCGGCCCCGATGAGGGGGGAGTCGCCCACCCGTCCGGCCACTTTGAAGGGAAGACCGCTGGTCGTGGTCACCCCGGCGATATTACCGTTCGCATCAACGGCATTGCAATTGATCGTTCCGTGCGTGATGGGAATGCCCTCTTTGTCTTTGGGCGGCTCCCAGTCGTCATGGGTCGAGAGGTTGTCTTTCCATTGGAGCCAGATCTCCCGGGCCTTGTCGGTCAACAGATTTTCCTTCTTGAATCCATGGGCCAGCGCAAAACGCAGCGCCCCATCACCCACCAGGAAGATACGATTGGATCGTTCCATGACGAGGCGGGCCACTTTGGAGGGGTTCTTGATGCACTTCAGCGCTCCCACGGCTCCCGCGCGGTGCGTGGGTCCATGCATGCAGCTGGCATCGAGTTCCACCTCGCCGTCTTCATTGGGAAGGCCGCCATAACCTACCGACATATCGTTGGGATCATCCTCCACGATATTTACCCCCGCGATGACGGCGTCCAAAGGATCGTTGCCCGCCTTCAAGATCTCCATCGCCTTCTTGACGGCTTCAAGTCCATTGGCGCTGGAAATCACAACGGGAAGAGAGGCATTTTCGCCCTTCGTTTGCGCCCTCGTTTCGCTGACAGAAACCCGGCCGATCAGGGCAGCACCGACTCCCGCTGCAGTCGATTTTTTGATAAAATTCCTGCGAGAGATGTTTCGTGTCATTAAAGCTCCCTTGAACCAGAATTAGAGACGCGGGGTGCTTGAGTCTGAACCTCAAAAAGCAGCTCGATCAAGAGCCCGGGGATGGAGCGGTAGAATCAGGGTTGAGAGATCAAGCTTCTCACGGAGGACACAGAAACTGAATTGGAAGTCAGGGTTCGACAAGTCTCCAAACTTACACAAATCAAGAGATGAAAGCAATAGTTTTTGACGGAACCTTGAACGTGAGCGACATGCCTCGACCAGTGGCCTCGGGCCGCGAGGCGTTGATCCGCGTGCTGCAGGCCGGGATTTGTAATACCGACATCGAGATCACCCGCGGCTATCACCAGTTTCAAGGAATCCTCGGCCACGAGTTTGTCGGGATCGTGGAACAAGCGGCGGATCCGCATTGGCTGGGGCGGCGTATTGTGGGAGAAATCAATTGCGTCTGCCATCAATGCGATCTTTGCCGGCGGGGCCTCGAGAAGCACTGTAGAAACCGCAGCGTGCTGGGAATCGTCAACCGCCCGGGGGCCCTCGCTGAATTCTGTACGCTCCCGATGGAAAACCTTCACGAAGTGCCGGAGGAGATCTCGAACGATGAGGCCGTTTTTGTCGAGCCATTGGCGGCCGCTTTTGAGATTCTTGAACAAGTCGACATCCGCCCTGAAGATCGGCTTTGCGTCGTGGGCGATGGAAAGCTGGCTCAGTTGATTGTTCGGGTCCTGGCACATCAAGGGGGGTCACTCACTGTGATTGGAAAGCATCAGGGAAAGCTGGACCAGATGGTCGAATGTGACGCCGAGGTCTTGCTCCTGGAATCGATGAATCGGGACGCGAAACCGTTCGCCGGAACATTCGATGTCGTGGTTGAGGCAACGGGTTCTCCCCAGGGCTTTCAAATCGCGCTGACGCTGGTCCGTCCCCGTGGGACGCTGGTGTTGAAGTCCACCTATCATGACCGGTTAATCCTCGACGCTGCCCCCCTGGTCGTGAACGAAATCCGTGTTGTCGGTTCGCGGTGTGGTCCCTTTCCCAGGGCCCTCGAGAAGTTGCGGCGGCGGGAGGTGGACGTCCGGCCGCTGGTGTCCGATCGATATCCTTTGGTCCAGGGTCGGGCTGCCTTCAAGCGAGCCCGGGAGAGTGGAGCTCTTAAGATCCTGGTGAGCATGGGAGCCACCGGCCAGGGGATTTAGCGACCCCGTCCATCTGCCTCTTTGAGGATTTTACCGCGGGGGTTCTGTTTCAGAGCAGCCGCGCCCGGTCGAATCGGGAGGGGCCCTCCCATCCTTCAGTTTCATTTTTGTCGGCCTGTCCTCTTGACGGGAGCCGAAAAGACGTTCATCCTATGCCCACAATCAGAACTGGAAATCTCTTCATGTCGATAAAACATGTGTGCGTGTTGTTCGTTTTAGGGGCGGTGTTTGTCACGGGCACGGTTCTGGCCGGATACAAAGTCAAACCCTTCTCCGCCGGTCACGCTAAATCCTTTCTGGCGCTTGACTCCCACGACAGGATCACGATTGCCGCAGAGCCCTACGACCGATCGGACAAGGTCCTCCAAGTTTTCGATCGTGATCCCGGCCGGGAGAATTTTGTGACCGTCTTGATTGTGGTGAGTAACGACAGTGAGGATGAGATCGAACTGAATGGCAATGAAGTCGAATTGACGTCCGCCAAATCCCGTGGCCTGCATCCCACTCCAACGGATGATGTCGTCCGGGAGCTCTTCCACCTCAAGAACCGTCGCCGGAGTTCTTCGGGAAAGATCGGGATTGGGGGAGTGGGTCTGGGTGGCAATCCTGAAAAGGACTTCATAAATGCGCAGGCGGATTTTCTTTCTAAGGAGCTGGGGGATAAATTTGTCCCTCCCCACAGTACCGCCTACGGGTTCGTGTTTTATGAGACTCCCGAGCTGGGGGCCGCCTTGGTGGGAGGGAAGATCTACATCCCTCGAGTGCGAATCCGCCGGTCTTCCGATCCCAAGCAGGTTGGGCGGGAACTGCTTTTTTATGAAGTCGATCTGAAGCCCGCAATCATCGGGCACTGAAAGAATCAACTCAAAGGAACTCATTTCCATGAAAAAACCCACGCGCGAGCCATTGGCCCGCAATGAACCCCTCATCAGGAAGAAGAAGCCACTCATGATGCCGTCAGAAGAGGCGGAGAAGAGAGAAGTCCGGCCGAACCCTCCCGGCTTGGACAATGGGAGTGTCCGCGTGTTTCGCCCTTCGGAGCCGAAACCTCCCGAGCTCACGGGGAATGAGATCGGCCACAGAAAACTGATCCGGACGACCATGGAAGATGTGCGCCGCCGTCAAGCGGAAGGAAAGTTGAAGCTGAGTGAAAAGGCGACCTCCAGTCCGGTGCGCGGTCAGCACGCCCCCGACCTGACCAATGCGGAGTATCAGTATCTTTCCGAGTTGGTTCAATCCAAGGCGCGAGTGGTGGTGAAACTCATGAATGGCGAGACGGTGGAAGGTTGGATTGAGTACATTGACAGGAATTTCATCCGGCTCACTCGGGAAGGCCGGCCCAATCTGTTCATCTACAAGCACGATATCAAGTATCTGGAGGAAGTGAAGAAGGCAACCTCGGATGCCCGCCGGTGAGGCTGGGGCAATGGATCCCTCTCCCGGTTTTGACCTGCACTCCCGAATGTCTATTAGAAAAGCGACTTTGTGGTGAGTTCAATCTCACCAGTTTCAGAATTCGGGTTCAATCGGCCAGCCAGTATCGAATAATGAAATAGAGCGCGGCAATCCCGTCCTTCCACGTGATCTTCTTGCCCTCGGAATAGTCCCTCCCCCGATAGGAAATCCCCACCTCATAAATCCGGCAACCTCTGATCTTGGCAATCTTTTGCGTGACCTCGGGTTCAAATCCAAAACGGTTCGACTTGAGGGTGACTTGTTGCAGAATCTCCCGGCGAAAGACTTTGTATCCCGTCTCCATGTCGGTGAGGTTGAGGTTCGTGAACATGTTAGAGACTAAAGTGAGCAGTCTGTTCCCGACCGAATGCCAGAAGTAGAGCACCCGATGGGGGGAGCCAATGAAGCGGGAGCCATAGACCACGTCAGCGATGCCTTCGAAGATGGGTTGAAGCAGTTTGGGATAGTCGGCGGGATCATATTCCAGGTCGGCATCCTGGATGAGAACAATCTCATGCTTCGCTTTTTTCATTCCCGCGCGAAGGGCTGCCCCTTTGCCTTGATTGAAAGGCTGCAGAACCAGGGTGTGGCCACGGCGCTTCAAATCTTCGATGAGAAATTCCCGCGTGCCGTCCCTGGAAAAATCATCGACAACGACGATTTCCTTTTCGAAGGGAACGGCTTCAACTTTATCGAGAACCAGCTCAATGGTCTTTCGTTCGTTATAGACCGGAATGACGACGGAGACGTTCATGGGGAGTGTGTGATTCTGCTTTCAGTTAAGTTGGAATGGAAAGAGTCATCCAAGCGATCCGTGGCGTTTGAATGTCCACGGCGAATGGCGGTGTCATTATACTGAATTCCAGCTGCGCTCCCAATGATTTATCCCGGATTCCGAAATAGAAGCCACACTTAAGGCCACCACCTTATGAAAGTACACCATTCCATTAAAGACGGTGACGCTTTTGGAGGGCGCAAGCTTGCGGCCGGTTTCACGGAGCGAAGTTTGCTTCGCGCGCATTCCCTCGACGCAACAAGCTGCGCCAAACCAAAGCGCAAGCGAGCTTGCGCACTCCAAATGGGCCCTTAGATACGCTGGCGTATTAATGAAGCTGAGTACTAAGTGTCGCTTGGTCCTGATCTCAAATCTGAAATTTCAGATTTGAGATCCCATTGGGGAACGATTGCGGCCCGTCTCACACGACCCCTCCCGTCACCCTGCCCCTGTTACCAGTTCCCAAGAGGAAGACACACCAGGACGTTTGGACGCATAAGTGTGATCCTGGCGCGCGGGGTTTTTAGAAGAGTCAACCGAACGCTCCGCCAATCCCTTAAGAAAAGCCGTAGGTTGCTCAGTTTAGAATTCCGGATCATCAAGGAGAGAGGGCGGTGAACTCGATCCGGGCGGAAAGGACGCTCCGCCCCAGCGGGTCGCCCGATCGGTCACCGGGGAGGTTTGGTGGATTCCGGCGCGACTGCTGCGGGGGGGTGGGGTTCAAGAATCTTGACATTCACAAGAACACCTGCGGCGATCTCCACGTCGTGACCTTTCTTCTTCGTCAAATCAATAGCCCCTGTCGATTCGCGCTTCCGCTTGTCCGCTGATTTGATGTCGCCGCGGGCAACATCCTCGGCGCTTGAAGGCGGAGGAACATTGGCGGTGCTGGAGTGAACAGTCATCTTCTCTGATTCCTGGATGCCTCCCCACAAGGTCAATGCGTCTCCATTGGGTTCAAGGATGATGTCTTTGAGGACCGGGAACTGGAGTTCCCCGCGAACGGTCTCAGTTTTTCCATCCGGAAACACCAGTTGGTCAACCACCAGGGTCAAATGGCCCGCCTCCTCATGCCGCGCCGACCGGGCGCCCGATATTCTTCCGGACAACTTGGTGCCTCGGGGGAGTGCAACGCGTTTTCCCTCATCCGTGGCGAAAAGGATCTTCAGACTGAATCGGTCATCCTTCGATGCGGAGGAGGAGCTGAGTTCATTCTCCAAACCCGTCTTCAACATCGTCCCGGGCTGGAGCGTTTGAGAAGCACCCTTTTGTTCTGCGCCGGCCCCCTGCCAAGGAGACAAAATCAGGCCCACGGCCAGAAGGAGAAGAATAGCATGGAGTTTCATAAGAGTCCCTTCAGTCTTTGTTCCTTTAGACGCGAACGCTTCGTACAAGTTGCTTCAGGGTCGTCATCTTCTTTTGAAGGCCATACGCTTTGATCCCCTTGATGATCTTGAGGGTCACTTCAGGGTCATAGAAGTTTGCCGTCCCCACCTCAACGGCTGAAGCTCCCGCAATCAGGAACTCCAGGGCATCCACAGCGGTGGTGATGCCGCCGACGCCAATGATCGGGATGGAGAGGGCCTTTGCGGTCTGATAGACCATGCGTAACACCAGGGGTTTGATGGCGGGGCCGGAGAGTCCGGCAACAACACGGGGAATCCGCGCGCTTCGAGTTTCGACATCAATTGACATTCCCAGGAATGTATTGGCCAGGGTCAGGGCATCGGCCCCGGCCTCCACGGCGGCACGCGCAATCGCCTGGAGGTCTCCCGCGTTGGGAGAGAGCTTCACCCAAAGCGGACATCGGGCGACCCTCTTGGCGCTCGAGACGACTTCGTGCGTCAATTCCGGATCGTTGGAGAATTCAGCTCCCCCCCGGGAGGTGTTGGGACAGGAGATGTTGAGTTCATAGGCTGCAATTCCGTCGGCTTCATTCAAAAGGTTGAGACACTCCACATACTCATCCACGCAGGTTCCGAACACGTTGACAATTGTTTTGGCTCTGAGGGTTCGCAGAAAGGGGAGCTTGGTCTCAATGAATTTTCTGGCGCCGATATTTTGGAGGCCGACGGAATTCAGCATTCCCGCTCCCGTGGGTACCAGGCGCGGCGGCGGATTCCCTTCAATGGGTCTGGCGGAGATCCCCTTGACCACAATCCCGCCGAGTTGATTGAGGTCAAACAGCGAGGCGAACTCCACGCCGTATCCAAAGGTGCCACTCGCCGTGAGCACAGGGTTTTGAAAGGTGATCCCGGCGATCTCCGTCCGCAGATCGATCATGCCAGCATCTTAACAAATTGACCGAAAGGCGCAAGACTTAGACCGGAATCTCGAGCGTCCCGGCAGGATGCCCTGCGGGGAGGGGCAAACTCAATATGTGTTCCCCTGACCTTGTGTTAAACTTACACTTCTTGTGAGATCAGCCCATTTCAGACCGATGAAACGGCTCGAGGTGATGGCATGAAGATGGTGGAAAAATACCAGCTCATGAGTGCTGCTGAAATGGAGCGGACGCTTGTGCGGCTTGCTTACGAAATTGTCGAGCGAAACAACGGGGTTAACAATCTGGCCTTGATCGGCGTCGTGCGCCGGGGCGGCTACCTGGCGCAACGATTGGCCAAAAACATATCCAAGTTTGAGCCCACCGGCGTCCAGGTGGGCAAACTCGACATCAATCTTTATCGGGACGATCTTTCCACCGTCGCCGAAGTTCCTGTCGTACAGAAAACGGAGATCCCGTTCTCGATCATCAATCGAAACCTCGTGATTGTGGACGATGTCCTCTACACCGGGCGGACCGTTCGGGCCGCGCTGGATGCCTTGTTTGAAAAGGGGCGGCCGCGTCGAGTCCAGCTTTGCGCCCTCATCGACCGCGGCCACCGTGAGCTTCCGATCGAGGCACAATTTGTCGGCAAATATGTTCAGACCGCCGATCATGAAATTATCGAGGTCAAGCTGACGGAAGTGGATCACGAGGAACGAGTGATGCTCGTGGAGCGGGTGGATGGGTAACCGGGTCCCGCCGTCGGAGAAAGTGGGAGAAGCGAAACCTCCCCTGCTGGATCCATCGCCTGAAAGATTTTCAAAATTTCGTTCGCTAACAATATGTCCGGCTTGATTATTCGAAAGGGGCGAGTGGTTTGCCCGGCAACCCGGCGGGATGAAATCGCCGACGTGTGGATCGAAGGGGGACGCATCTCGCGGATACTGCCTGGGAGTCGAGGGAGTACACCGGAGGCGGAGTCCGCCCATTTCCCGGGAGAATCGGCCGGATACGACCTCCTTGATGCCTCAGGTTTGATCGTCGCCCCGGGCTTCATTGATTTGCATGTGCATTTGCGGGAGCCGGGACGCGAAGATTGCGAAACGATCGAGAGTGGGACGGCAGCGGCAGCAGCGGGAGGTTTCACCAGCGTCTGCGCCATGCCGAACACGCAGCCCGTCAACGACAATGTTTCGATCACCCGGTTTATGCTCCAGCAGGCCCGAACGCGATCCGAGGTTCGGGTGTTTCCTATTGCTGCCGTGTCCCGCTCCAGCGAAGGGGAGGTCCCCACCGATTTTGAAGAACTCATGGCCGCCGGCGCAGCGGGTTTCTCGGACGATGGAAAGCCGGTGAAGACGGATTCCTTAATGCGGGTCGCGCTCCAAGAAGCGAAGCGCCTGGGGACATTCGTGAGTGATCACTGCGAAGACCTTTCCCTGACCCGGGATGCCGTGATGAATGAGGGTGAAACGTCGGCCGCGTTGTCCGTCCGGGGGATGCCACGCCTCGCGGAAGATTCCATCGTTGAACGCGACATTCGCGCTTCGGAAAAGACCGGCGGACATGCCCACATTGCGCATCTTTCCACCGCCGGGGCGCTGGATCTCGTCCGCCGGGCCAAACGCGGGGGCATCCCAGTCACCTGTGAGGTCGCTCCGCATCATTTCACACTCTTCGAAGAGTCGGTGAAGCAGTATGGAACAAATGCCAAAATGAAGCCCCCGCTGCGCACTTTTGAGGACGTGCAAGCGTTGCTCGAAGGGTTGGCCGACGGGACGGTCGATGCCATAGCCACCGATCACGCTCCGCATTCTGCGGCAGAAAAGGAACGTGGATTGGCGGCTGCGCCTTTTGGGATCACAGGGCTGGAGACGGCCGTCGCGCTCGCCATCCAACAACTCGTCCTGCCCGAACGGATGGGCTGGAACCGGCTGGTCGAACTGTTCAGCACCAACCCCGCGCGTATTTTGCGCCGGAACGACCTGGGCCGCCTCGAAACGGGGGCACTCGCCGATCTCTCCATCATCGATCCCCGGATGGAGTGGACTTTTCATGTGTCGGAGTCCCGTTCGAAGAGTCGAAATACCCCGTTCGACGGGTGGAAATTCCGTGGTAAAGTGATTTTGACTGTGGTGGGTGGGAAAATCGTATTTGATTCAAGGACATGCCTGCATTCAGGCAAGGGATAGCTGGATGCAGGTTTTTTTCTTAAACTGCAACCTTTCCGTAAGGAATCGCGTATTTTAACCGTCTACGGACTATGACGAGCTCCGACCAACAACTCGTCAGGCGGGCCCTCAAGGGAGAGGAACGGGCCTTTGAGGAGCTCGTCCGAAGATACCAGAAGCCGATCGTGAACTTCATCGCGCGGATGGTTGGTAATTATGATTTGGCGCTGGATCTTTCTCAGGACGTTTTTGTGAAGGCTTTCGTGGCGCTTCGCACGTATAACGAAGGCTTCAAGTTCGGGTCATGGATTTTTAAGATTGCCTCGAACACGGTGATCGACCATCTGCGAAAAGCGAGCCCGGCCATCAGTTCTCTGGATAAGCCGGTCGCGACCGAGGATGACGAGATCCAGATGGATTTGGCGTCTACCGCCCTCATCCCGGATGAGGAACTGGAACAGACCGAAACACGAAGTATCCTGGTCCAGTTGATCAGACAGTTGCCGGAAGCGTACCGTCATATGATCGTCTTGCGGCACATCAACGAATTGAGCTACGAGGAGATGGCTGAAATTACGGATCTTCCCCTGGGTACGGTCAAGAACAGGACGTTTCGGGCTCGTGAGATGATGCGACACATGATTGAGAAACTGGAGGGAAAGGGCGTCAGGATCTCTTCGAGAGGCTGAAGGGGCGCCGGGGGTTCCGGCCCGCCGAACGCCGGGGTGGAGAGCAAAAGGGTGGGGAAGGAAAAGGTGTGAAGGCTTATGCTGCGATGCGACGAAATTGATCTTTCGGCTTATCACGATCGGGCACTCGACGAAAGCGAGTTGCGGAAGATCGATATTCACCTCCAGTACTGTTCCACCTGCCTGCGGCGTTACGGGCAGGAGGTCATGCTCATCAGCAGCCTTTCGGAAATCCCCCCCATCGATCCCCCCAGGCATTTTATTCCCCATCTGATGTATCGCGTTCGCCAGCAGATCTATTCTCAAATCATTCCCGCCGAAGAACGAAAATTCTCCCTCTTGACCGCCGGCTATGGCTTGGCACTTCTTACCCTGGTGGTTTTTTTGGGGGGCCTCCAGAAGACGTTTTTTGATGCGACTTTGGGATGGGCCCAACTCCCCCTGAAATCTGTGTTGGCCCTGCTGCGCACGACGAACACCGTGACGGAATCGGGCAGCCAGTTGCTCTCCGCCTCTGGTCCCATGTCACTGCTGCTGGTTTTATCCGCTACGCTAGTGGCGGGCTTCGCGCTCATCAAGCTTTTGACCCATTATGAGCGGCTGATGCTCGAGGACGTGCGATTGCGGATTCGTCGAGGTGGGAATGATAAGACGCTTTAAGGCGGCGGATCCCTCGAGCTCGCAGAAGCAATTCATTTCCTCTCCTTCCTCCCTGATCCTTTTAGTCCTGGGGTTTTTCATCTCGGGCAGCGCCCTGCCTGCATGGACGACGCAGCGGCCCGCCGAACCCCGGCCCTCTGTGGACACCCAGCCGACGCAGGGAGATATCACCATTGAGGAGCAACACACCGCCGAGAGCGATGTGATTTCGGTCGGGCATTCCATCTTCATCCTCGGTCAGGCCAAACATTCCGTGACTTCACTGGGGGGATCAGTCAGGGTGAACGGGAGTGTGGACGGGGATGTGGCCGCCATGGGCGGCGATGTGTGGTTGGGCCCGGAGGCAGTGGTGGGAGGCGACCTCATCGTGTTGGGCGGGAAGCTTTATCACGATCCTAAAGCCCGCGTGGCCGGCAGGACACTGGCAACCACCTATTTTCAGGACGAGTTGCGACGCACCTTTTCCCAGCGCCAGGGATCAGTCCTGGCGGGTCATTTCGAGCGCACCGCCCTATTGTGGCGCTCAGCAAGAATCCTGGCGTGGTTTATCATCGCCGTCCTCGTCATTCTCTTCATTCCGGTCCAGACGGCATTTGCGATGGATCGTTTTGAACGCGATTTCGCCAGGATCGCTGTCATCGGCTTGCTGGCACTGATCGTATTTATCGGCTTGCTGGCGGTGTTCTCTCTAATGATCAAGATCGTGATCGGGATTCCGCTGGTGTTTCTCCTCATCCTGTTGCTTTTTTCAATGTGGGCCTTTGGCGCTGTGACCTTTTATCTCACGATCGGACGCCTGTTTGTCCGCTGGCTGCTGAAGCGCCCCCTGCCCCTCGCCCTCTATGCACTTCTGGGTTTGATCCTTTGGTCACTGCTTTCGTTCGTTCCAGTGCTTAACTTGTTTATTCCCTACCTCGTATTCATATTTGCGCTCGGAATCTCCCTCGCCACCAAATTCGGTACCGGCAAACCCTGGTTTGTCCGGGCATCGTAAGTCTTTTGCCTCGACCCTGACATCGCGCCAGGAATCCCCCCGGGAGGAGTCGGGGGATATTTCAGATGCAGCCTACCGACCTGCCCACTCAGAGCATAATCCCCCCGGGAGGAGTCGGGGGATCATTCAGATGCAACCTAACCCGCGCCCTCCCCCAATTTCTATTTACCGCCATACTCCCTCTTCTCCGATTGCATCTAATAGTTCGAACTTTTCGAGGACTCCGGGTGTCTAACTTTCTGAAGGTCCAATGAAGAAGCGGGGGTAACAAATCCCTCGCCGTGGAACGGGACCGGAGGTGATCAAGTGGTAGCGCAACGACTGAGTTCTCTGGGAGTGATTTCGCAGCGCATTGAACGAATCGGCGGGGTGATCCGGTTGAAAACCGCGCTTATTCTTCTTTTGGGCTGCATGCTTCCTTCAATGGTTTTCGGACAGGGAATCCTCATCCCGCGGCGCTGTCCGGGCCCCTGGCCCTTTCCTCCCCGCATTCCGCCCTGCGTGGAGCTGGAAGCCCCTCTTCCCGTCAAGGCCATTACATTTTCCACCACGATCATCAATCAGGTCGCCACGACCCGAATCGAACAAGTCTTCCAAAACCCCAACCGCTGGGCTGCAGAGGGAGTGTTCTATTTTCCAATCCCAGAGAGTGCTTCCATTGAAGAGTTCGCCATGTGGACCGGTGGCAAGCGTGTCGTGGGCGAGCTGGTGGAACGCGACAAGGCCCGGCAGACCTATGACGCCATCGTCCGCCAGCTGCGTGACCCCGGATTGCTGGAGTATGTCGGCAAGAACCTTTTTCAGGCCCGTGTGTTTCCCATCGCCCCGGGGAGCGAACAGAAGATTGAGATCCGGTATTCCCAAATCCTCAAAGCCGAGCAGGGGACTGTGAAGTACGAGTATCCTCTTGGGGTCGGCCACAATGCCTTGACACAGCCGATCGGAACCCTGGCTGGAAAAATAGAAATCACTTCCAACGTGGCGTTGAAGAACATCTACTCGCCCACCCACCCGCTGGAGATCAACCGCAAGGGTGAAACGAAGGCCTCCGCCAGTTTCGAACAATCGCAGGTCAAACCCGCCCAGGACTTCATCCTCTACTATGCACTCTCCGACAAAGAATTCGGGGTGAGTCTGTTGACCTATCGTGAAAAAGGCAAGGACGGCTTCTTTATTGCCCTCCTATCGCCCCGCCTGGCCGGGGTCGAGTCGAAACAGAGTGAGGCGATTCCCAAGGATATCGTCTTCGTCCTCGACACCTCCGGTTCGATGAGCGAAGAGGGTAAGATCACCAAGGCCCGCGAAGCCTTGAAATTTGGCATTCGTTCCCTGCACCCCGGCGATTACTTCAACGTGATTCACTTTGCCAGCGAGGAGCATCTTTTTGAAACGGGGCTGGTGCCCGCCAGCGCCGCGGAGATTGAGCACGCCGTAGAATACGTCTCGAAACTGGAGGCGAACGGCGGGACCGATATTAACTCGGCATTGCTCTCCGCCCTGAAAATGTTCCGCGACGACCTGCGGCCTCACTTCATCGTCTTCCTGACCGATGGCCTGCCGACCGTGGGAGAACAGAATATCAGCCGGATCCTCAGCAACGCCCAACAGGCGAACCCGACCCACGCGCGGCTCTTCACGGTGGGGGTGGGCTACGACGTCAACACGCACCTGCTGGACCCGCTGGCCGAGAATAATCATGGAGTGGCGGAGTACATCGGGCCCAAAGAGGATCTGGAAGTGAGAGTCTCCAATCTCTTCACCAAAGTAAACTCACCGGTGTTGACGAACTTGAAGCTGGACCTGGGAGAGGTGAAAGTCGACGATGTCTTTCCCAGGGTATTGCCTGATTTGTTCAAGGGTTCCCAGTTGGTGATTGTGGGACGTTATACCGGCGGAAGTTCAGTCAATGTGAAACTCGTAGGGGATGTGAATTCGGCGCGGCACACCTTTACGCTGGGCCCGCAGGCGTTTCCTTCCGAGAGTTCCGTCAACGACTTCATTCCGCGATTGTGGGCCATCCGGAAGGTGGGCTATCTGATGGACCAGATTCGCCTGAACGGCGAGACCAAGGAGGTCAAGGAGGAAATCATCCAGCTCGCGACACGGTATGGGATCGCGACACCCTATACGTCGTTTCTTATTACCGAAGATGACCGCAGGGTGATGCGCCCGATGCCGACGGGCGTCGTCGGGGGCGCTGTCGGGGGATCCCAGTCGCGGACGGCCCCCTCGGCTGCAGCCACCATGTCGATGGACATGGGCGCCCAATCGGGCTCAAATGCGGTGCGGACCAGTGAAACATTGCAGCGGCTGAAGGCGGCGGAGCGCCCTGAAGCCTCCAGTCTGAGCAGTGTCCGGCACATCCACAACAAGACTTTCATCTTGAGGGAAGGGATCTGGGTGGATTCTGAGTATGACGCCCAGAGGAAACTCCCCGTGGTAAAAATCGATTTTGGGAGCGATGAGTATTTCAAGTTGGCGGCGCAAAATCCTGAGGCCGCTGAGTACTTCTCGTTGGGAAAGAAGGTAAGGTTCGTGCTGGGCGGAAAGGTGTATGAAGTGACCTCAAATTGACCGTGTTCCATTGAGAGAACACTGCACAGCGGAAGAGGGGATCCTCTTCCGCTTTTTTTGTGTTTTCGACGCCCGGGCGCAGAGGCCGGCCGCTCAGCCTAGAAACACTCAGCCCATGAACATCCGCCGTCTTGCCCGGCATGGCAAGGGAGGGTATACTCCTCAAGATTCGTCTACGAGCCATGCACCATCGATTGCATCCCATTCGCCAAGGTTCTCTCTGGGAGAATAGGCTTGTGTTCAGGGACTCGCCGGGCGAGTTCCTACGATAAGGTTTTGGGCATGATTGAGTGGGTCATGGAAGGCCTTTTGGCGCGGAGCTGCAGACCGGGATTCAATGGGGTGAATGCGCCCGTCTTGACGGAAGAGATTGATCGCTGGCTGGCCGCCCTGCGTGAGATCGGGATCAAATCGATCTTGTGCCTCCTGGCCAATGAACAGCTGACCTTTTGTCCCGAGCTTCCGACCGATCTGATCGCTTACTATCTCGAAGCCGGATTCCAAGTGGTACACATTCCGGTGAAAGACTTTCAGTGGCCTCCACTTTCGACTGACCAGCTCGCCCAGGTCTGGCGGGCCTACCAGCAGCTCCCCAAGCCCGTTCTGGTGCACTGTAATGCGGGAATTTCCCGGACGGGCTCCGCCGTCGAGTACATTCAGGAACGGCTGACCATCGAAGAGGGGATGTCATGACGCGGCCGGGTCGTTCGGGTCATCTCGATCGCTGATTTCGAAGAGGACGTGATGAATAAGACCAACCTGGCCGAGAAGTTTTCTCTTTTTACGGAACACTGGCGACCCAAAGTAATCGCGTCCTTGAACGGTCAGGAGATCAAACTGGTCAAGTTCAAGGGAGAGTTTGTGTGGCATCTTCACGCCCATGAGGATGAGCTCTTCCTGGTGTGGCGCGGGATGTTTCGCATCGAGTTTCGAGATCGGGTGGTGGAGCTCAGACCCGGTGAAATGATCGTCATCCCGCGCGGCGTGGAACACAGGCCCGTCGCCGATGAGGAGGTCGAGGTCATTCTGTTTGAGCCCGAAGGGACCAGGAATACAGGCAATGTGACTGATGAGAATCTCACAGCGCCGAGCCTGGACAGGATTTGATAAGGGGATTCTATAGAGAAGCTGCTTAAACGAACCTGACATCTCCTTATGAATCGGGAATAAAACGGTGCCGAGGAAAGACAATCTTTACGAGTTGCCGGAGGACCTCCCGGTTCCTGCAGACGACGGGGCCTGTGACCATCTGGAAGGCATGGTGCTCCCGTCAGTTTCTCTGATGTCCACCGATCGAAGGAAAGTCGATCTGGCCGCGCTGCGTGGGCGCACCGTCGTGTATTGCTATCCCCGCACCGGCCTCCCTGACCGGGACCCTCCACCCGGGTGGGACGAAATTCCCGGAGCACGGGGATGTACGCCACAAAGCTGCGGCTTCAGAGATCGTTTTGAGGAACTGCGGGGACTTAAAGCACAACTGTTCGGCCTGAGCACCCAGGACACCGATTACCAGGTGGAGCTGGTTCGGCGACTGAGGCTTCCCTTTGAGATATTGAGCGATTCCACGCTGGCCTTTGCCGTGGCCTTGCGCTTGCCGACCTTTGAGATTGCAGGGATGACCCTGATCAAACGGTTAACCCTGGTTGTCGATGAGGGGCGTATCGTCAAGGTGTTCTACCCGGTCTTCCCCCCGAACCAGAATGCGCGGGAGGTGATGTCGTGGCTCTCGCGAAACGGGAGCGCCGATAAACCAAGCACGAGCCTGTGAAACTGGAGTTTACAGGGGGGACAGATTCCACAACGACACTCAAGGCCGCCTTACGCTCCATCATCCGGCGGGTGCGCCTTCCTTGACTTCGCAGTGACAGATGCCTTTGTCCTTTGGGGAGGTTTCTAATGACCGCTTTCACCGCAAGACGCATCGAGTTGTCCCATACGCAAAAATACGGGGCACCCGCTGCACAGGTTTTTCCGCTCCTGTGCCCGACGCGCGAATACGATTGGATTGAAACCTGGAAATGCGAACTGGTGTACTCCGACTCAGGATACGCCGAAGAGAATTGCATCTTCACAACTGATTTTCCTGAAGATGGGGGCCATGAGACCTGGGTGGTCATCCACTACGAGCCCAACCGTTCGATCCAGTTTGTACGGGTCGGACGGATCAAAGCGATTCGGTACAACATCACCTTGTCCGACCATTCGGATGGCTCCTGTTCGGCCGAGTGGGAACAGATCATCACAGCATTGAATGAGGACGGGAACCGTTTTATTGAAAATCTTTCGCAGGAAAGGTATTCAAAGGAAAAGAAAATTTTGGAGTCCCTCTTGAACCACTATCTTAAGACAGGAGAAAAACTTCGGTCAAAGGGGTAACGCGGGGGACTCTCCCGTCAAAACAATTTCAATTGGAGCTGTGATGAAACCAGAAGAACTAGATCGTTTCTTCTTAACATTGGACGAGACGCCCGGCCGGGTTCGCCAAATCACGCACGGCCTCGATTCCAAGGCGCTCACTTGGAAGCCCTCTCCGGAGGACTTCTCGATCCTCGAAAATGTTTGCCATCTTCGCGATATTGAAGCCGAAGGATACAACGTTCGGATTGAAAAACTGCTTACGGAAGAGCATCCCCACCTGCCGGACCTGGATGGGAGCAGGCTTCGAAGAGAACGAAATTATAATGCGCAGGACTTGGGAGCGGCCGTGCGGGCCTTTCAAGCGGCGCGTGCGCGCAGCCTGGAACTTCTGAAAGGAATCAAGCCGGCGGTGCTGGAGCGGGAGGGTGACCTGGAAACGGTCGGTCGCATTACCCTGGAAGGGCTTCTCTTAAAGATGGTGGAGCACGATCGCGGTCATATTGATGAAATGACGCAACTCATCGATCGATTGACCGAAAGAGAGTGAGGGGTTTAAGAATGGGCCGTGCGAGCCCCGCGACCTCACCGTCTCCGCGGTGTCATCAGGAATCACTTTTCTTCAAATAGACGAATATCAAGAACCCTCCGCTGGCGAGCACACACAGCCACGCGAAAACGTCCCCGAAACGCACATAGAACGTCCGATCGGTGCGGCATTCAAATCCCCCACGAAGAACCGCCTGCTTGTTCAGCGTCGTCATCTCGAGGACTCGCCCGTGGGGATCCACGATAGCGCTGATGCCGGTGTTGGCCGCGCGGATCAGGTAGCGGCGGTTTTCGATGGCCCGGACGCGTGACATCTCAAAATGCTGATAGGGTGCCGATGAATCGCCATACCAGCCGTCGTTGGTGATATTGATCAAAACTTCGGCGCCCCGGGCGGTGAAGCGCCGGACCAGGTCCGGAAAGATAGCTTCGTAACAGACGAAAATGCCGGCCCGGTTCCCATGGATCAGACTGAGGGTGTACTTGTCGCCGGCGCTGAAATCGCTGACTTCCCGGGTCAGTTTTCCTGCGAAGGAAAGATATTTCCGCAGGGGAACATACTCTCCGAACGGAACAAGATGTTGTTTGTCGTAGGCTGCGATGAGATGCCCGTCGGGTGCCAGCGTGGCCACACTGTTGTAGGACCCGGCATTGCCTTGCGCATCCGCGTGAGACATGACCACGCCGGCAATCAGAAAACTTCCCGAGCGCTTCACCATGGATTCCAGGCGCTCCGTGAATGGACGGTCATCCGGATAATAAAAAGGCGCGGGATTTTCCGGCATGACGGCAATCTCCGCATGAGAGGCCAGGAGCATCCTTTCAAGCGTCGACAGCCAGGCATCAAAGACGGGTCGAGTCCAGTCCGTATCCTGGGGGATATTCATTTGAAGGATGGCAACTTCATGCCGGCTTGCTGCGGTTTGAGGCTCCTGCGAAACAGACTCCGCTGATCTTTCGGTCAATCCGGCGCGAAATGCAAAGTCCCCCGTGAGAAGCAGGCCCAGAACAATCGCCGTTCCCATAAAAAGACGCCGTTTCCGCTGGTAAAGGGCGTGCGCCAGCATCACGTTGATGCCACACACAAGAAAGGAAACCCCGTAAATTCCAGTGATCGTGGTCACCTGCATGATACCGAGGTAGTCCACAAGGCTATAGCCCAGCAGACACCAGGGGAAGCCGCCAAACAGGTGCGTTTGCCCATACTCCACGGCCACCCACAGAGCCGCCACCAACACCGAATTAAGGAGAGCAATCTGAACGGGTGTGGGAAGGAACCTTTGCAGAAAAAGGTAATTTTGCGTCAGGATCTTGCGGGCCAATATCCCGAAGGCGGCGAGGAAGACCGCATTGTACAGGGAGAACCCCAGGTGAAACAAAAGGGCAAGGGGCAATGGAAGAAATCCGAACTGATGCATCACCCCCACCACCCAGTAGATCAGGAGGGCATAGAACACCGCCCCGAACAAGAGCGAGTAGAGAAAGGCCGCCCGGCGAGTAATGGGCTGGAGCAGAACAGAGAAAATGGGAAGAAGCGCAAACCAGGAGAGCCAGCCGTAGTTGAATTTTGGAAAGGTCAACGCCAGCAGAAAACCCGAAAGGATGGCCCACTGGGCTCGTCGCGTGTGCGGGCTTGTCAGGAATGCTCTGAGGGACTCTCGCCAAGAGGAGGACTGAGGGATCATGATCAGGACGGTCGCAGGGATTCAATACATCAGACCGCGTTCTATTACAGGAAATCCCACGAAAAGTCCAGGGGTGAACCTCGGCACCGGTTTGAACATTGGGGTACAATAAATGAGACCGGTGGTCAAACCGGGATTCCGAAATTAACGGGAGAGGGCGCGTGGGTCCCCACTCGCCGCCACGAGTTCCCATCGCCCTTCGATGAGAGATCCGGCCGAACCTTTCTTTCAAGTTTCGAAATCCTGGCTAAACAGCGCTACGGTCCAGAACGGATGAAGAAACCAAATTGTAGCACACTGAATCCTCTCCATCGCCATCCGCTGAAAATTGCCCTTCGGGATGGGGAAGTTTCGTCAAGGGTGATGAGGTGATTTATGAAAATTTCAATTCGTGAGGGAGACATTACGGAACAGCCGGGAGTGGATGCCATTGTGAATGCAGCGAATACCGATCTTGTTTTGGGAGCCGGCGTTGCCGGCACGATTCGGCGCAAGGGCGGAGATGTCATCGACCGGGAGGCACGTGCCCGGGGACCCATCCGGTTGGGCGAAGCGGTGGCAACCACGGCAGGAAGCCTTCCCAACAAGACGGTCATTCATGCCGCCGTCATGGGTTACCGGGTGGACGATGAACGGGTTTCCAAACGGCCCGGTTCCCTCACCAGCGGTGAGATTATTTACAGCGCCACCCAATCGAGCCTCCGTGTCGCCACCGATCTTAATCTCAAATCCCTTGCGTTTCCAGCGCTGGGGACCGGCGTTGCCGGTTTTCCCACCGACGAGTGTGCGGAAGCCATGATCCGGGCAGTCCGGGACTTCGCTCCACTCCATCCCCGGTCGAGCGTCGAACACGTCGCCTTCGTGCTCTTTGATCCACGTTCATACAAGATTTTCCAGGAAACTCTCACACGCAAGTGAGTCATGGATGAATCCCGGATTCCGAAGTGCAAGGTTCATCTCATGTTCCAGTGTTCGAAGAGTGCCCCTTGTGCATTGATCTGAATCCCCCCGACGGGAGTCGGGGGATCGTTCAGGTGCAACCTACCAGAGGATCTCTGCGGCGGCATAATCCCCCCGACGGGAGTCGGGGGATGTGCGCCTGAAAGCGCGTGAAGTCAGAGAGGTGAAAGTCCTCTCCAGGCCGACGCTC
>JBGQBO010000048.1:0-37763 GCA_041494885.1 Terriglobia bacterium | reverse complement strand
GTGGGGAACACATCCGCCGAAAAGGTGCAAGGCCTGCCGGATTCGGTTCATCCCCACGCGCGTGGGGAACACAACTTCGGCACTGAGGTCGGGGCCACTCTCACCGGTTCATCCCCACGCGCGTGGGGAACACACTTCTCCTAACCCACTGATTCGTGGGTATCAGTTACACAGTTCAAAAGTTACCAATATTTTCTTCTCAAGAAGAACCATTCCAGACTAATCCTGAACTTCATTGTTTTTTTCAGGCTCTAAGGGCAAAAAGGACACCAATTTGACGCCATCCATCTCACAAGGAATGCGTCGATTCTTTCCCAAAGTCAGGAAGTCGAATCCCGACTCTGTCCGCGCGGACCAAATCATAACGGCGTTTCCTTCTTCAATGCCGTCCTCCACCTGCTTCCAAACATAGTCCCGGACTCGAACCGAATAATCTCCCACATAAACGCCGGGTCGGACCTCCAATAGCCAAATTGCCAGCCGTCCCCGCAAGCGAGGGGGTGCGTTTTCAACCACGATGACCAGCATCGCCCAGGCCCTCCGGGTTGGGAATGGCCGGAGGTATCGATTCCTCCGTTGGCTCAGGAGGAGTCAATTCTCCAGCGGCCAATATTTCTTCGATTGTCGGAATAATTCTTTCCAATAAATGGCTTTCACGAAAGCTATCGCGACACCCCAGACGCACCATCTGTTCCGGATTGTCAGGTTTTTTGGCCGCTGTCCGAAAGGCCACCGGCACCACGGTGTCAAATTTGAAGATATCGGCGATGTCGTAAACGAACGACAGCGGCTTGCCCGAATGAATAAAACCGACAGCAGGAGCATACCCGGCTGCCAGCACAGCGGCCTCGGTAATTCCGTACAGGCAAGCTGTGGCGGCGCTGAGGCAACGGTTGGGGATATCTCCGCTCC
Source organism: Terriglobia bacterium (assembly GCA_041494885.1). Classification (GTDB taxonomy): domain Bacteria; phylum Acidobacteriota; class Terriglobia; order JAIQFV01; family JAIQFV01; genus JAIQFV01. The sequence continues at coordinate 36,851 of JBGQBO010000048.1, read as the reverse complement.
CCCATTCAGCCGCATCGTAATTGCGGGACTTCCATTCGACGCCGTATTTACGGGCCAGAAGATGATAGGTTTCCCGGACACGCGCCCCTTCGATCCCGCGCAATTGCTCGATACTGCGTCGGCTGGGCGGCTCTTCTCCAAATCGCATGGCGTACATTTTGCGTACCACCTTGAGACGAGCCTCGTCATCAAGCGCCAGGCGGGCTTGATACAGGAGCCGGTCGGAGCGCGCCCCACCCGGTTGTCCGGCGGAATACAGACGAACTGCCGCCTCGCCCACCCAGACGAGCAGTGTCCCAACGCGCGCCGCCAAGACAGCGGCGGCATGAGAAACGCGCGTTCCGGGTTCGAGCATGAGACAGGCCACGCCGCCAATCGGCAAATGCGTTCGCACCCCGTTCTTGTCTACCAGAACGAACGCGCCGTCCAAGACGTCGAGATTTCCCTTCTCTACAAACAGGATGGAAAGGCGTTCTTTGATGGGAATTGGTTTGAGAGGTGGAAGCATTAATCGCCTGACTAAAAGATCAAGAATAACTGAATTCAAATCTCGTTGGATGAGTTGCAGGCCGCCTGCCCTCAGGCGGCGTGCTCTTATGAGCCTCGACGACGCCGGGTCGTGGGACCCGGCCTACAACGCTTCGCGAGCACTCATGAATTGATGACTTCTTCCCGCACAAAGTGCAGGCGGATGAGTTTGGGTGACGCGCCCTCATCAAAGTGGCAATTCACCGCATCGCGGATTCGCTGGTGAAGAGATTCGATGTCATTGGCCTCGGTAATGATAGATTCCCCGAGCGCACGGGCCACGAAGCCCCCTTCCAAGGCCTCTTCGACCTCAAAAATGATTTCATTCACCCCAGCACCTCCGGTTCCTTGGGTCTTCATGCCATCACCTAGGATAGATGGCGGACAGTAGTCAGTCTGTCTCGGATTCCGTTGACTTCACTCTTGTAATTCTCAATTGCGCTTGGTACTGAGAGAATCACCACTTCATTCAATATTCACTCCCCTCTGCTAGCTTCAAGCTCGGCGCACCAGCAACAGTCCACACCCAAATCCCTTGGCGGGGCCGATCCCGTTTTCAAGCAGCTTAAGCAAGGCAGGCCCATCGAGAACTCTTAAAACTCCTTCGAACGTGACAGCAAGCAGCTTCCCGCCCTTGTTACCACTGCGAAAATATAGCGGCGGATGAGGAAGCAATGTAGAAGTTTCAACGTCTGCCAGACCCGCCAGCTTGCGGGAGAGCCAACTGAGTTGTTCCTCTTCCTTCAGCAAAGGCACCCGGCATTTTTCAGATTTTTTATCCGGCTTGGACGTCAGCTGTAAATCAGTGATCGTTTTGATCGGGTTGGCGGTGAGCAGAAAGGCGAGCCTCTGTCCATTTGTAGGCTTGGGGTTGAATTCCCGGCAACCTATTACGGCCACATTCGGCACTGACTCAGGCATCCGCCGCGATTGGATCAGAACGCGGGCAGGGTAGCCCGTCTGATGTTTTTCGATTCGGAAGAGGAATCCTTGCCGATCCTCTTCGCTGGTGCGTCGTGCCTCTCGCAATTCACCAGGAAACAAGCGCCAGAGCAAACGGTGGATATCATATGGATTGCGCGATGCACTCCAGGGGATTTCCACTCGGCTTATAAACACTTTACTCACCTCCCTTTTCGGCATGAAGATAGATCCAGCGAGTGCCGAACTGTCGATGAGGCCCGTGCTGTGGCACATCCCGAATGGGCATGGGTCGATCGTTGGCAGCGGCACTACCCTCGCCGTAAATGACGCCACCCACCGGCAATACCTTCTTCAAAGATTCAATTCCGGTTTCGGCTTCATGCCAACCGTCGAATAAAGGTCTGGCAAGAGGACAGGACCGTCGGCCGAGGCTTGGTGTATAACGCGGCTGCCTCACTGACTCGGCGATCACATCCAGCTCGATCTTTGCTCCTTGTTTTTCTCCAACTGCTACGGTGAACGATGCGTCGAAGAGGTATTCTCGTCGCGATACCACCGGATTTTTGTTGACAGAACCATCTACTTTGCGGGCTTCCAATACAGTATGGAAATCCGGCAATTTGAGACATCGTTTTTTCTTCTTACGGTCTGAGCGCACAGTGAATTCAACGCTTTCAGCAAGCCTTTGTAAACCTTCCCGATCATGCCTATCGATGCCGAGGCAAGCGCCGAGTAAACCTAACAGTCCGCTTCGCGTAGGGAAAAGGTGACTAGGCCGAAAATCCTCATAAGTGTGCCCACCCCAGGCCTGCATAGGACCGTCCAACTTCAGAATAAGAAAACGCGACATAACGACCTCCTTACGCTTTGTTTTTCCCGCCACTCTCGATCCAGCTTTCGAGCGCGGAACGCGATTTCAAGTCCTTCAATCCTTCTGGACAATCGAACGGGCGCGATGAAGCCACCGCTGCATTTTCTTGAAGACTGTGAAAATCGGTAATAGCTTTCCAGTAGCTTGAAATTGCATTGATCGAAGGTTGAAGATAGCCGCCGCTCGATGATCGGGAAACCGGCTCTTCAAATGCGTTTGCAAGCGACAACGGCATATCAGAGAAACTGACGATAGCAAAATCGGCAGGGTTGTCGGCAGCAAAAGGCTGGCGCTTGGCTGTAGGCACTATAGTCGCGAGCATGTGAAAGACATGTTTGGCAATCTCCAGAGCACGCTTGCGGGTTTCAGGTGTCTCAGCGCTCTCCATTTTTTCCAGAAGACCGAGATTAACTTGTAGTTGCGTAAGGTTGAGACTTGCGTATCGATAAAACACCCCGGCTGAAAATTCCTGCTTGTTAAGATGTCCGGCACCTGTTTCACCGGCATCCTGGGTTAGATCATCCACCGCTGTAAACCAATCAACCTCCTGGGGCTCTACCGTATGCGTAGTGATTGCGTGAGCAACAGCCAAAGCGCCATCACTTCCATAACTGAGATCGGATGTAGCCATTCGGCCCGCAAGCGCAACATCCAAATCCATTGACTTACGTGTCTCAGCTTGAACCTTGGCATATCGAGCTTTTGCCTCATCTATGCGCTTATTTTCAGGAATACCGGCAAGTTCCAGAACCAATGCCTCAATAGCAGTTATTTCTTTGTTGTTGAAAGGCATGACTTGATGTTGAATCCTCCCACTCTCGTCGTTTCGCTTGTAACCCTTAATATCAGCCGGCTTCGTTTTACCCTCGATGAGAGCAGCGAGAATGAGCCCTGCAGATTCTATTGTGTTTGAGTCTGACCCTTTTTGAGATGATAGCTTATCCACGGCTCTGTCAATCAAGTATCGAGTCCTGCATGAAACCGAAAAAAGCCCTTGATAGTAAGTGCTCTTGCGCAGGGCCCTCTTAAGCGACTGGCTTGAAATACGGATTCGATTCATGCCGCCGAATACAGCGGTCTTCTGCATGTTCATATCGTCCCGGTTAAGACAGGACGGGCTATGGGAGAAGAGCACATGATAATTGACGAAATTTTTGGCGTTCATTTTTTCCCTCCGTTTGGATTGTCAAATTGAGCGATATAAAAATCTTCAACGATTTTACGTTTATCTTGCGGCTCCCAGAACCATAGAAGCCGACCAAACTTTTCCCAGTCCACAACCGGCTCAACATGTATTACCAGCCGACGAAACTGGACGAGATCGACTGGCGGTCTTGCTCTTGCAACCTGAAGCACACGGGCCTCAGAAATGCGCTTGTCTACCAGTTGCTTGCCTAAACCGGGCGGTGATCCCTTGCTTTGCTCGCACCAGGGAAGAAAAAAGGCCACCCGCCGGTGACGGTCGTCCGGCCTTGCGCCAGGAAAGAGACGATACAAGGCGGGCGTAAACGAAAGATCATCCGGTTCTCCGACACGCCTTAACTCAGCTCGCTGGCCCGGTGGCATATTGTTATAGCGTTGTCGAAGCATCACAAAATCAGGCAATTCCTTGCGATTGTTTTTGCTCATGTTTGGTTCCTCCTCCCACAAGTTTTCCTAAATCGCTGTCCATATTTCTGCGCGACCACGCTATAATCGGAATAAATTCTGGCTTCATCGCGTATGGATTAGTCAACATTTCGTAAATATCATTTACGATTTTGCTGATATCACTGCAAAAAGCCGTTTTTGCGCTCTGTCGTTCCTTGAACGTCCGTGCTGCTCCGATAGTCTCGTGAAATAGAGTCTCCGTATGTGAATAGAACATCCGTTCACCAATATCAGGAAGACCCATGAGTTTCATATCCTTCTTGTGAAGTGTGCCGAATCCTTTGATTTTGAGATTACGCTTTTTATCTTCATGGCCTTTTGCTGCCGTAAGCAAGGCGCTCCTTAGCGCTGAACGAGCATCTTTTCCAACTGCGACCAACTCCTTGATCAAAGAACGGTCCTTCGTCCAGCCATCTGCCAAGCTGAACATTTCATGCCGACGCTCGATCACTGAAGAAATCCTTGTGATGTAACCGCCTACCATCAGTTGAGTTCGGTGATCGGGCCACAGTTCGGCTGCTTGGCTCACCGATGCTGCAGGAACAGAGCCCCCTGGTGCATCCTCACTCCATGGAGTCGGGACTAGGAATTCCGAAAGGTATGTCCATGCGGGTGTCGCAAATGAAAAGGAAACGAACTTATCCTGCCCCCTCACGCGCAACCGTACGCCGTGAGGATGGGGCCACAAGCCGTCAACTTTGAAAGTTGCTTGTTCCATCTTAAATCCGGAATAACCACGACACACCTGGCCTCCAAGTAAATCACAGGGCGCTTCCCCTTCAGATTGTATCAATTCCAAGCGTACAGGTTGCCAAAACAGGCCGCGTATCAATCCAATCTCAGCCGCATTTTGGCCTTTCCCGATAGGTTCTACCCAAGTGGGTTTGTCACGGGACAATGTAAGAGTTCGGCCAAACAAGTCACGAAGACGTGGCATGGTAACAACGTTACGCCAAATAGTATCGCGGATATTTTTGCCAATTATTATTGTGGTGATCGGCGCAAGATATGGATTTGTTCCACCTCGTAGATTTCCTTTAAAGCCACCGCCGAAACACTGCGTATTCGACGACTGGTTAAAAAGGGCGATGGCAGCGATCGGCCCAGATACCTGCTGCACTTCTCCAACTTCATTGAAAAATGCATGGTTGTTACCTTCCGGCAAACCGATTAGTAATTTTTGAATAGGTGTTATCTTCGCAGCCTGCACACCGCGTGTTTGCATAAAAGGATGCTTCTTATGATCAAGGTTAAACCAATCACGGTCCCTAAAATATGCTACCCGATCGTTAAAAGCCTTGGAGGACAAGGGCTTCTTAATTCGATCCAGTAATACCTTATCGGCTTCTCGCTTGTCTTCCTCACGCGGCATAAGCATGACCTGAACCATGCATACCAGAAGCTGAATGCATGCCATCTCCACGTCATCACGCGGGATGCTCACCCACCACTCGCTGTCCGTGCACAGAAGTTCCTCTAAAGTCAGCAACCGGAATTCTCCCATGCCATCATCGGAGCGTACAGGAATCCATGGATCATTAAGTAGATTCATTGTTTTTCTTCCTTTCCAAGCCGAAATCCTCCGTGTATATAAAAGTAGTCTCTCCATTTATCGCTATCCAGCCGCCGTTAGTGTCTGAATCAAAAATAAGCTGATAACGGCCATCTTCGTCAATACCGATACCATTAAGGCTTTTTCTCCAACTGTTTGGCACGGGGATAGTATTCATTTCAATCGCGACAGCTTTCTCCCGCTCTTCCAGTTTATCGAGGCGCTCTCCTCCGAGCATGCTGCCGTCAACCCGCATCGGCAGCACGGTAAGACTCATTTCGCCGTCGCGGGTCTTGACTGTGATGGTCACGTCATCATCGCCGAATGGTCTACGCGGCGTTGTAATCATCTGTTTCGCCTCGCAAGAGACAGCCATCTGTTTTCCCGTGTATTCCAGGTAATCCTTGATAATTGCCTCCGGTTCATCGTCCCACTCTTCATCTTTATAAACACATTCGATCCATTCGCGGTACGCCTGTGGAAATACGATTCGATCAGTGTTGGAGAGTAAATGGCTCGTGCGCCAAAGTACGCGAGTATTCCCGTAGATAAGCTTATGCAGCCCGTAATCATCGTCGTCGACCGTCATCACTGTGCAATTAGGCACTTCATATCCTATTGGTCTCGTCCTCTCATGACGGTGCAGTCGCCCGAGGCGTTGGAAAAGCAGGTCCACCGGGCATATTTGTGTTAGCATCCAGTCGAAATCGAGGTCCAGGCTCTGTTCGACCACCTGTGTAGCTACCAAAATACGGCCGCTTTGCCTGACGGCATCACGACCGAAATTATCGAGCGCGAATTGTTCCTTGTCCTGACGATCTGCGAAGCGATAACGGGCATGGAAAAGGTCAACAGGCATTGCTGTGCGCTCTTTCAATTGGCGTGCAATATGCTGGGCCGCGTCCACAAGGTTTGCCACCACCGCAACTCTCGCACCGCCTTCAGCTGCCTCCACAATGCGTTCAAGCACGGCATCATCGGGCATGGCTTTCTGCAAAGATATGCTTTGAACGAAAACCTCGCGTCGTGAAGGTTGCTGGTCAACAGGCACTTCAATGGGTTCTGCGCCGCTCTCTCCGGCCGCCCAAAGCACCGGGTAAGGCGCATCGGATGGTGCGGCCACGTCCCAAGCCTCAAACAACTTAGCACGAACACCAGCAGGAAGAGTCGCTGAAAGCAGGATAGCGCTGCCGCCGATGCTCTTTTGGCGTCGAAGCTCCTCCGCTAGAAGTCCGTGCATGTATGCATCGTAGGCGTGTACCTCATCCACGATCAAAACCGCCTTATTGAGCCCGAAGCCACGAACAAATTTGTGACGCACGGGCAGCACGGACAGGAGTGTTTGATCAACGGTACAAACGCCCACCTGACCCAGGAAAATGCGTTTCCTGCTTTGGGCAAGCCAATTGGCGCATTGGGCGGTTGCGTCCTCCTGCTGTTGAACAGATTGCTTACGGCCGGTATTTACGAGTCGTTCGAACTCAGGATTCAGTCCGCGCTTCCCGTGTGCGAGCACAATGTTAGCTCCACTACCTTGAAAGGCTATATTTGCAAAAGACTCAACACGCTTAAGCATAGCATTGGCCGTTGCCTGGGTCGGCAAAGCAAAAATGATACTGTCAGCCAGGCCTGCGGCCAGTAAACGCCAGGCATGGGCCAGCGCCGCCTCTGTTTTGCCACTGCCTGTGGGGGCTTCGATCAATGTGAGACCCGGCGCACAGGGAAGATCATCAACTCGTACTTGTACACCGCGTGGCGTTTCTTTCGACTTGAGGAGACTAGCAAGCCCTTGATATTCAAGAACTGTCCTCACTAAGCCAAACTTCGAAAGGCAGCCCTGTCCCTTTAACTCGTCTATCCGGCGGACGAAATAGCTGTCGAGGCCGAGTCCCGGGTTGAATTCGACGTAGGGAGAAACTTCAATATTGGATCCAATCCAATCGCAAACGGCACAGAAACCGGCGAGCAGCGCCTGCGCCGGACTTTCGCAAGGTGGTGGCGTATCCAGCACAACAGCTGTTGGCGATAGAAACAGGGCAGCGAGTGCGGCAACCCACTCCCGCCGAGCATCTCGATCATGGTTCATGAGATGTTCTTCGGCATATTCCCGGTCCGGATCGCCAGCTTCCGGCAAATCGCCGTGGTGACCTGTGACAGCCGCAAGCCAGGGGAACCAATTTGTCTGGATATCATAAGACATCTCTATGCCTGCCCACTGTGGACATTCTTTGATGGCCCAAGCAAATCCTTGACGACCGTGATCAAATGTCCGGAACTGACTACCGTCAACTTCGCTCAGATCAATTCCTGACCAACTCTGCATGAGTATCTCATCTGCTTTCACCTGAAAGCGTAGGTCAACCTTGCCGATGTCATGCAATGCCACGAAGAACAGTACCCATGCTCGAACTTCTGAATCATTTCCATTGAAAGCTTTAAGGAAAACACGGCGGATAACGGGACTGACATCCCACCAAGCTGCAGCCACCGCAGCCACATCCAAGCAGTGATAGGCAAGCGGATGCCACTTTGGCACCCCCGGATATTTTGGGTCCGCCTTCCCCCAGTATTTCAGATAGGGCTTTATCAAGTATCCTCCATCGCCGCGTTCAGGCCCTTTTCGTCCCGCGTTTCAGTGACCCGATACACCCGTTAAGGCCAAAGCGATGCCCGAGCGGGTCATTCCGCTCCTGATACGGAGTCTGACTTGTTCGGCCTCGCAGGCGCAGAAATAAGTCGGTCCGCTGGTTCTGGAATCCATCCGCGAACTTACCTATATCATGAATGGCTAAAAGGAAAACCAACCAGTCCAAGAGCTTTGTTCCTGAAATTCCACTGAGTTCATTGATTTGGCGCAGACACCCGGGTCGATGCTGCAGTAGCAGGTGACCGCATGCCGCGACATCCAAACAGTGATATGCCAGCGGATGGTAGGACGGTCCTACTTCATTATCAGATTTCGCTTTGCCCCAATAGCGATTGATGAGATCGATGTGCTCTTTTGTCATCATCTGGACTTGACGTTGAAAGACCGTGGGAAGGAACAATTTCTCCCATCCGCATGGGAGCGTGGTAAAATAGTCGCCTCCAAAAAGTTAATCAGTGACGCGGGAGCGAAAGAATTCTGCTTGATCAGTGAAGCAAAAGCTGAAACCTTGTCATTCAATCTTACACTGGGATTTGTTCTTGGGGACTGAGTGACATCTTGCAGCCTGTGCTGTCGAGCCAACGAGTGCTGCTATGAGAATGAGACTACTTGTCATCCAGTTTGTCAACGAGTTTTAGATCAGGATCATCTCCGTTGAGGAGAACGCTGCGAAAAGGAGAAATTTTGATGTCACCGAAGTTTCCCGAATCTGAAGTCGAAGCGAAGGATCTTAAATTTAAATCCGAAGGGTTGGAACTGGGAGGCTATCTGGCCCGACCCAAGACCAGCCAGTCCCTTCCAGGACTTCTCTTGATCCATGAATGGTGGGGATTGAATGATCACATCAAGGACGTGGCGCGAAGATATGCGCGCGAGGGATTTGTAACCCTGGCGGTCGATCTCTATGGTGGACGGATCGCCAAGGACGCTGACCAGGCCTCCCGATGGATGGGTGAGTTAAAGCCGGAGGCAGGGGTTCGGAGCATCCGGGCCGCGTTCTCCTATTTGCACCCGCAGCCCTATGTGAAATCAGGTCGCGTGGCCATCACGGGGTTTTGCATGGGTGGAAGTTTCGCCCTGCTGGGGGCGTGTCACATCCCTGAATTGAAAGCGGCCGCTCCCTTCTACGGCGACATCCCCGACCCCGATGATCCCATTAAAAACATTCGTTGCCCGATCTTGTTCATCGGGGCGGAGAAGGACCCCTGGATCACGATGGATAAAATGAACCGCCTCAAATCGGCCATCCCAAAGTATGGACTCACCGGGGAAGTTCATGTTTATCCCGGCGCCCAGCACGCTTTTTTTAACAACACACGCCCCGAGGCATACAATGCCGACGCGGCGGCGGACGCATGGGCACGCGTGACCGGGTTCCTCCACCAGTACCTTGACTGAGGCAGCGTTGGCCCTGCTGAAAATAAACTCTTGGCAGGTTGTTGAAAAAGGCAGATTTGACCCTAAATACCACCGACAGAAGTCGGTGGATCTTTCAGAGGCCACCTAAGGGAAAACCGGCCGCCAGGCGATAATCCCACCTACGGGAGTAGGGGGATATTTCAAGTCCAGCCTATTTCCCTCGGAAAAAAGCTGTATCGGAACGATCCGCCATCTTCCGCTGGCGGTATTTTAAAAGTCGCCCCGAACTAACCGTAGGTTGCACTTGAATTGACCACCGACTCCCGTCGGTGGTGTTTATTTATCACTTCAGTTTTTAAGTATCCTCCCACGCGTCCCTCCCCAGACTTTCAGATTGACAGCCCTTATTGATTAAGCTAATTTCGCAAGGTTTGACTGTTCCTCATATTCTTCCCAAGGAGCGGCCGCCAAGAATGCATTTATTGAGAGCTGAAGATATTCAAGAGCTGATCGGTCATACTCCCATCATCCATCTCAAAAATATCTGTGAACCCCCCGCCGCTGAGATTTGGGCGAAGATCGAAACCTTTAATCCCGGAGGGTCAATCAAGGATAGAACCGCCGTCGGGTTGATCCTGGATGCTGAGGAAAAAGGGCGGTTGAAGAGTGGAGGAACGATCATTGAACCCACCGCCGGGAATACCGGCGTCGGGCTGGCTTTGATTGGAGTCAAGCGGGGCTACCGTGTCATCCTGATTGTCCCCGAAGGCTACAGTCAGGAGAAGATGACTTTAATGCGAGCCCTCGGGGGTGAGGTGGTGACCACGCCGCGGCCCGAAGGCATGGAGGCGGCCATCCGAAAGGCGTTTGAACTCGCCAAGGGAATCCCCGGGTCCTATGTTCCGCAACAATTTGAGAATCCAGCCAATCCCGAGATCCATTACAAAACCACCGGTCCGGAAATCTTTCAACAGATGGGTGGGGCAGTGGATGCCATTGCCATCGGCGCCGGCACGGGGGGTACGTTTACGGGCGTGGCGCGCTATCTGAAGGAGAAAATCCCATTTGTCCACGCCGCGGTCGTGGAACCCGAAGGCTCCATCTTTGCCGGAGGAAAGCCGGGACCCCACAAGGTGGAAGGAATCGGCAATAGTTTTATTCCCAAAACTCTCGAACTCGCCCTGGCGAACGAGGTGATCACCGTCGCTGACTGTGATTCCCTGGCCACCGTGAAACGGCTGGCGGAGCGTGAAGGAGTCCTGGCGGGTGGATCCAGCGGAGCCAATGTTTTTGCCGCCATCCAGCTTGCAAAACGCCTGGGTCCACGGAAGAATGTCGTGACCATCATCCCTGACAGCGGTGAGCGCTACCTCAGTAAGAACATCTTTGGATAAGCAATAAATTCATCAGCCGGCGGGGAACATACTTTCCTCTTGGAGGTCGGATATTCTTCGCCAGGCAAAGGAGTCTTTATGGGTTTTGATACCGAAGCGATCCATGCTGGACAAGTTCCCGATCCGTCAACGGGAGCCATCATTACCCCCATCTTTCAAACCTCGACCTATGTGCAGGAGGCCCTGGGCAAGCACAAAGGATTCGAATACGCCCGGACGCAAAACCCCACCCGCCTGGCAGTGGAGCGTAACGTTTGCGCCCTGGAAAGAGGCCTCGCTGCTTACGCCTTTGCTTCCGGGATGTCGGCCATCGATACGGTTCTGAAGCTGCTCATGGCGGGCGACCACGTGATTGTTTCCGACAACACCTACGGCGGTACTTTTCGATTGTTCAATTTTGTGTTGAAAAATCTCGGTCTGCACTTCACTTATGTGGATACCTCGAACCTCGCGGCCGTGGAAGCGGCCTTCCAGGAGAACACGCGCATGATCTTCGTGGAGACGCCCACGAATCCCATCATGGGAATCACCGATCTCCGGGCGGTGGCCCGGCAGGCGAAGCGCCACAAGGTGCGGCTGGTCGTGGATAATACTTTCATGTCCCCCTACTTCCAGCGGCCGCTGGCCCTTGGAGCGGATATCGTTGTTCATTCCACGACCAAGTACCTGAACGGCCACAGCGATTCAGTCGGCGGGATGGTGGTCCTTCGACACAAGGAAGATGCCGATCGAGTCCAATACTTGCAGAATGCGGTCGGCGCCATCCTCTCCCCTTTCGATTCCTGGCTGTTGCTGCGCGGCACAAAAACACTCGGCTTGCGCATGCGCCAGCATGATGCCAACGGGCGAAAGATCGCCGCTTTTCTTGAAAAACATCCCAAAATTAAGAAAGTATATTACCCCGGATTGAAATCGCATCCCCAGCACGCGCTGGCGAAAAAGCAGATGTCAGGGTTTGGAGGCATGATCGCCTTCGAGACCGGTTCGATCTCCCGGGCCCGCAAGGTGCTGGGTTCAACACGACTGTTCTCTTTGGCAGAGAGTCTGGGAGGGGTCGAAAGCCTGATATCGCATCCGGCCACGATGACTCATGCCAGCGTTCCCGCAGCGGAGCGCCAGCGCCTGGGAATCACCGACGGGCTGGTCCGGATCTCGGTCGGGGTTGAAGACGTGAGAGACCTCAAAGAGGACCTGAAGAGCGCGCTGGAAAAGATATAGGGAAGCAGGTGTAGGACGAGCAGTCTGCTCGTCCTACTCGGGCACAGATTGCTCGATCCAATTCAAATAATTGGCAGATCCTTCGACGATGGGCGTCGCAATCACTTCCGGCACTTCATAGCTGTGAAGGGATTCGACGCATTTGCGAAGCTCGTCGAAACGTGCGCGGCGGGTCTTGATAACGAGGAGAAACTCCTCATCGGTTTGGAGTTCCTCTTTCCATCGATACACCGAGGTGATCTTGGGGATTATATTCACGCACGCAGCGAGTCGCTTCTCGACCAGGGCGCGCGCGATTTTTTTGGCTTCAGTGATTTTCCCCGTGGTCACGTAGACGATGATTTTGTCGGTCACTTTGGCCTCCGGCCTAGCCGCAACAGGACTCTCCGACAGGTAGGTGGATCATGACGGCAATCAAATTCGGCACCTCGGGATGGCGGGCGATCATCGCCGAGGAGTTCACTTTCGCAAACGTGCGGCGTGTCGTGGAAGCGATTGCGCGATACGTGGAGGCGTCCGGCGTGCCGTCCCCCGAAAATAACCGCCCACCCAGGGAGACTCGCCTCCCGATCCTGGTCGGTTATGATACGCGGTTTCTATCGCGCGCCTTCGCTGAGGAAGCAGCCCGAATCTTTCTGGCGCACGATTTTGAAGTCCATCTCTGCAATGCTCCCACGCCGACTCCGACGATAGCATATGAAATCCTGAAGGACAAGCGACGGCCCATGGCCGGAGCAGTGAATCTGACCGCCAGCCACAATCCTCCCGAGTATAACGGAATCAAGTTTTCATCCTCAGATGGCGCTCCGGCTTTGCCCGAGGTGACGCAGGCGATCGAAGCCCTGCTCCCGGGCCTCGGTGAGTCGGACGTGAAGCGCGCGGCACGCCTGGACCATCCGCGCCTGAAAGCGGTGAACCTCGATAAAGATTACGTGAAGCGGATTGCTGAATTGATCGACTTGCCGGCCATTCGTCGCGCCAAACTCCGGCTGGCCTACGATGCCCAATACGGCACGGGGGCGGCCATCATGAACCGGATCGCCCATGAGCACAGGATTCCGATCACCCTGATCCATACGCATCCGGATCCCTCCTTTGGCGGCCACGCTCCCGATCCCTCGGAAGAGCATCTCGGGGAACTCAAGCGGGAAATGAGGAAACAGCGCGCCGCCCTGGGGATATCGACGGACGGCGACGCCGATCGCTTCGGGGTGTTGGATCGTGATGGAACTTTCATTTCCCCGAATGAGATCATCGCGCTGGGACTCGACTATCTCATCACCGCGCGAAATTTCCCGGGGGGCGTGTGCCGTTCTGTGGCCACCACCCATCTCATCGATGCGGTGGCCGCCTATCACCATCGCGAAGTATTCGAGACCCCGGTAGGGTTCAAGTATGTCGGGGAGTTGATCAAACAGAACAAGATCGTCATTGGCGGCGAAGAAAGCGCGGGACTTTCCATCCGGGGCCACGTCCCTGAAAAAGATGGCATCCTGGCCTGCCTGTTGGCGTCCGAAATGGTGGCGGTGCGCGGAAAGTCCTTGAAGCAGCAGCGCCAGGAACTCTTCAGGAAGGTGGGCGCGTACTACAATGTCCGGGTCAATGTGCCGGTCGATCCCGCCAAGCGGGAGGAAGTCCAGAAAAAGATTGAAAATCTCCCGGTGCTGCTAAATAATCTGAAGCAGTTGCCGAACGTCGTGCGGGAGAACAATCTCGACGGCAAGAAAGTGATTTTAGAAGATGGATCCTGGGCGCTGATTCGCCTTTCAGGAACTGAACCCGTTGCCCGTCTGTATTGTGAGGCGCGAACTCAGACCCAACTTCAAAGACTGCGGCGGGAAGTGGAGAGGTTGTTGAAGAGTGCCTGAGGATCAAGTGCTATAAACATGTCTGTGCCGGGGTACGGGGATGACTGACCGTTCGGGATTATTTCTTCGGTGCCATTGGCTTGTGGTCCTAATGTGAGGGGAATTAAATCCACCGCGACGTTCGGTCGCTCGAGCATGCTCCAATGAGAATCCGACTCAGCCTGGGGAGTCCGGCGTCCCGAAACAAACGGCCGTTGCGCTTTGCTCGCAGGGGGTTTTCACAGACCGCGCTGCGCCACCCGAGGCGGTGGGTGTCTGCCGGCATGGTGGTGGTTTCTATTTTGATCCTGTTAACTGCCATCTTCGGCCAATATGGCTTTCTGGCGCTTCGAAAAGAGCAGGGACAATTGAAGCAGGCGGAACAGGAACGGGACCACGCCAAGGCAGAGCAGTTGCGGCTGAAAAATGAATTGGATGAGTTGAGGAGCCCCCAGGGAATCGAACGTGTTGCCCGCGAAGAGATCAAACTGGCCAAACCCGGCGAAATCATCTTTACCCTCCCGGAATCGAAGAACAAAGCCGAACAAGCCAATCCAGCCTCATCGAATAAGAGCCCCTCTAAAGACCCTCCAAGCGCCCCTCCCAAGAAAACGCCTCGTGAACGTTGAACGAATTGTCGCTGAAGCCGAGTTGAGAAGGCCGTTGAAGCGGCCTACCCCTAATTCAACCTGCGGATGCCAGCCGTGAACGGCCGGATTAACAGCCATTCCGGGAAGGCGTCCGGGGCTTAACGGCCGAATCAAATCTTCACTGCACCCTATCTCTGGGAGCATTCACGCTATCTCAATTGATTTAGGGGGATGCGATGAGAACGCCCCCTCCACAAAAAAAGCGGGTTTGGGGAAACCCGCTGTTCTTGAAGATTCCTGCCACTGAAATGAAGATTTATCGTCCCGGCGGCATTCCCGGGTGCGGCATCCTCTGGGGTGGCTCGGTGATCCTGGTCTTTACGTCACTGGTCATCCGAATCAATTCAGTCGTACGGGTTCCATCCTTCATTTTGGTTATGCTCCTGACCAAGGCGTTGGGGTAGACGTCCATATTGACCCACATGTCCGACAAGCCCCACTCGAACGCCTTTTGCCAGTGCGTGCAGCTCTTTGGGCCGAGCTTGGTCATGATCACTTCCGTTCCTAAATTCTTTCCCATGTGCTTTTCATCGGCGGTGAACTCTTTCATGCCCTCATTCATGCGTGACATCATCATCTCCGGCATCTCCATGACGCCCATCTGAGCACTTTTCATAATAAGGCGGTAGACATGAACGTTGTCCCCCTGCGGGGCGACCAGGTATTTCATAACCGAGCCGCTGCTTGCACCTCCTGTGAAGGCAATCTCCATCCAATAGGCTGTATTTCCCCCTATGTCCTCTTTGCCCACGACAGCCATCTCCATTTCGCTTTTTTGACCCTTGGAATCTGTGACTTCGTAGACGGCTCCCGCCCCGACCTTGGGGTGAAATAATCCCGCCAGAAACTGACCGCTCATCATCTCCTTTTGGGCAAAGGCAGTCACTGCAAGCAGGATAAAGAGGGCAGAACTCAAGGATACCGTGACCCACAGGGTACGTCTCTTTGATACCATCATGATTCCTCCTGAACGATTGAAAGCGGGTTAGTGCGTTGGCAACAAGGTCTCATGCACTCAGTGTCCTTTGCTGGAAAAACCTCGACCACGTCGTGCGGACGGAGGTGAAGGACTCCATTGCTCACGAGAGCAGGGGAGCATTTTTTATTTCACCAGAAGAGTGTCTGCCAAAGGTGAATGCACGTGGCTGCCGAACAGAACAGACTTCCTATCGCGGTGCCTCGTCGATCTCTCGAAAGTAATCTTTCTTGACCAGAACCTCGCGCGGCTTGCTCCCGTCGGGGGGTCCGACAATGTCGTCTCGCTCCATCATGTCGATTAATCGGGCGGCGCGGCTGTATCCGATGCGCAAGCGACGCTGCAAAGTCGACGTGGAGGCTTTGCCCTGCTCCACCACCAGGCGCACGGCCTCATCGTACATTTCATCCTTTTCTCCCAACTCCGCTTCAAGCTGTTCCTTTTCCTTAAGGTCCTCCAGAACGGTCTCGTTGTAGGTGGGCGAAGACTGCTTCCGAAGGTGTTCCGTGACCGCCGCGATCTCAACTTCAGTGACCAGGGCGCCATGCACGCGTACCAGCCGTGCCGAGCCGGGCGGCAGAAGCAGCATGTCCCCTTTGCCGAGAAGTTGTTCCGCCCCGTTGCAGTCGAGAATGGTGCGGGAGTCCACCTTCGAGGCGACCCGGAATGAGATGCGGCAAGGAAAATTCGATTTAATCAGACCCGTGATGACATCCACCGACGGACGCTGGGTGGCCAGGATGAGGTGAATACCCACGGCGCGCGCCATCTGGGCGAGGCGCGTGATGGATTCTTCGACGTCCTTGGCGGCCACCATCATCAGGTCCGCGAGTTCATCGATGACGATCACGATATAGGGAAGCGGGGTGTTGTCCCCGTTACCGGCGTTTTCGTCGAGGGCCGGGCTCGTCATCTCACTGACGATTTTGTTGTATTGATCGATGTTGCGGCAACCATGCTGGGCCAGGCGGCGGTAACGATTCTCCATCTCGCGCGTCGCCCACATCAAGGCGTTTGAGGCCTTTTTTGGCTCGTCTACGACGGGAGTGAGGAGGTGGGGAATGTCGCGATAAAGTCCCAACTCCAGACGCTTGGGGTCCACCAGGATCAGCTTCACCTCATCCGGGCGGCATTTGCACAGAATGGAGATCAACATCGAATTGATGGCCACGCTCTTGCCGGAACCGGTGGAGCCCGCGATCAGGAGGTGGGGCATCTTGGCGAGGTCCTGCACGACGATTTCCCCAGTAATGTCCTTGCCCAAACCCAGGGTGAGCCGGGAGGCGGAGTTTTGAAACTCCCCGGATTCCAGGATCTCGCGAATCGCGATGGTTTCGCGCTGCTCGTTGGGGACCTCAATGCCGACGGTGGATTTTCCAGGCATGCGATCGATCAGGACGGATTCGGCCTCCAGTGCCAGACAGAGATCGTCTTCGAGGTTTGTAATGCGGCTGTATTTGACCCCCGCATCGGGTTTAAACTCGAAGGTGGTGACCACCGGTCCCGGGTGCACATCGGTCACCGTTCCCTGGACATCGAACTCGCCACACTTTTCCATCACCTGCTGGGCCCGCGTCCGGATCTCGCCTTCATCCACCTTGACATGTCGGGTGGCCTTGCTGAGCAGCTCGAGCGGGGGCAACTGGAACTCTCCCTCCTGAGCCGCGCCCGCTTTTCGCTCATCGCCGGTGCCCTTCTCGGCCTTCGTTTTGCGCGTCCTGCTGCGACGAAACAGCTTGCGGGGCCCCTCCTCCGATTCCTCCATTGCTTCTTCGACCTGGGCTTCTTCGTCGACACGCAGCGGTTTGTTGTTGATCACCGGTTCTTTTTCCGGGATTTCCCCGCGTTCCATGGCCTCCCGCAACAACTCCTTCTCGCGGATGACCCGGCGATCCTGCCATTCGCGATAGCGCTGCTTGAGGCCGAGTAAATGGGTGTGAACCCAATCCATCAAGCGATGCAGAGAGAACGATGTCGTGATGTAAAGGGCGACCAGGAGGGTTGCCACCAGCACAATGAACCGCCCGGCAGGGTTGAACATCGATTCAATCTGCTCCGCCAGCAACTGTCCAACCAGCCCACCGAAATTCGTCCTCAGCCTCCACCGGAGAAAGATGTTGGAAGGGAGCGTGGCCGCCAGGGTTGAGATTGTAAAAATGAGCAGGCAGAAGCCGAAGAGTTTCAGAACAGGGGTCTCGATCGGTGTCGACCTGAACCACCGCCATGCCAGGATGATGAGGGCCACGGGCAAAAGAAATGAGGAGAAACCCAGGGTTTGAAACAGCAGGTCGGCCGTGTAAGAACCCACGATGCCAATAAAGTTCTGAGATTTCGGGCTCAGTTCCTGACTTCCAATCCAGTTGAAGGAAGGATCGGTGGGATGATAAGAGACCAGGCTGAACAAAGCGAGCATCGCCAGCGTGGCCATGAGCAGACCGATGATTTCATTCAATCGTCGATGGCTTTCACTGGGGGATAAAATTGACATTTTTCCAACTAGCTATCAGCTTTCAGCAATCAGCTGTCAGCAAGACCAAGCGGATGGCCGGACCCTGGTTTTTCAACTTCTCAATGATTAAATCTTCTCAAATCTCTATTTCCAGTGTTACATCCTGTTTCGCCTTGGCTGAGAGCTGAAAGCTGATGGCTGTCAGCTTCATCTCATCAATCCGATGACCAGAATAAGAATTCCCAGGACGATACGATACACCAGGAAGCTGTCCAGCGAATGCCGTTCATAAAACAAGGTCAGGAGGCGCAGCGTGATCCAGCCCACCACCGCCGCGACAATAATTCCGACAATGAACGGCGTCCGCATGTCGGCGGGGATTCCAGCATGATGGATCTCCCAGCCCTTTTTCACGGCGGCACCCGCGATGATGGGCGTGGAGAGAAGGAACGAGAAGCGGGCGGCCGCCCCGCGGGTCAAACCGCGGAACAAACCGGCGGTAATGGTAATGCCCGACCGGGATACTCCCGGGATGAGCGCGACGGCCTGCAGGCAGCCGACAAAGAGCGTGTCCCCAAACGTCATCTCCTGGATCTTTTTATGCTGGGCGGTCAAGCGTTCAGCAAAGTACATGACCAGCGCCACCCCGATCAGGGATGCGGCAATGATATAGTATTGACGCACCTCGTGCTCAAAATATTTCTCGAAGAGTCCCCCCGCCACGGCCGCCGGAATCGTGGCCACCATCATCCACCAAAGCAAGGTACGGCGCTCGGCATAATCGCGCTCGAAGAGGGTTCTCCGTAAGCCGAACGCAGTCCCCAGGATGTCAATCCAGTCCCGCCAATAGAAGGACAACAGGGCGATTAAAGTTCCAACATGCAGGGCCACGTCAAAAGTCAAGCCGGGGTCTTTCCAATGCATCAGCCACGGGATGAGCACCAGGTGAGCGGTCGAACTGACCGGCAGGAACTCGGTCAGACCTTGAATGATCGCATAAACAATGACCTGCTCGATGGGCAAGAAGTCTCCGCTAAGGTTAAATTCCAAAATCCGAGGTTCGAAGTCCACAATTTGAACTTCGAGGATCAACCCGGACGACTCAGGCTGGATCCGCCATCCCAACTCCGCTATCCGAAATTGGACGGCTCAGATTTCCAGGATGACGGGCAGCACCAGGGGACGCTTCTGAGTTTGCTTGAAGAAAAACTTCTTCAGGTCACGGGTGACCTTGTTCCGGATCACGGTTTGGTCGGTTTTTTCCTCAAGGCTCGAATCTTCGATGGTTTTCAGCACCACACCACTGGCGTTGGCCATCAACTCTTCGTTCTGATCCATCATGATGAACCCACGGCTCACGATTTCGGGGGTGCGCTCCAGGGCCCCGGTGTGCTTGTTGATGGCGATGATCGGGAGGACGATCCCGTCTTCGGAGATATGGCGCCGTTCGCGCATCACCACCTCGTCCACTTCTTCCAGGGAACCTTCATCGATGCACACGCGTCCCACCGTGACCTTATCCAACAGCACCGCCTGATCCGCATCAATGACGAGATGGTCGCCCGACTCCATGACGATGATCTGATGGCTGACCGCCTGCGTATCCTCCGCAAGCTGGGCGTGGCGCATCAATTGCCGATACTCCCCGTGCACCGGGATGAAGAACTTGGGGTGAACCGTCTGGATCATCCACTTCAATTCCTCGGCACTCGCGTGCCCGGAGACATGGATGGGAGGCTGCGAGCCATCATCGTAGTAGACTTCGGCGCCGCGCTTATAGAGGTGATTGACCATACGCAGAACCGATTTCTCGTTTCCCGGAATCATGCGGGCTGAAATGATGACCGTGTCGTTGCGCTCGATCCGGAAGTACTTGTTCTCGTCGACCGCGATCCGCGCCAGGGCGGCCATGGGCTCTCCCTGGCTACCCGTGGCGACATAGACCATCCGCTCCCGCCGCAGCGCCTTCTCATAGCCCGGGCGGATGCACAGGTTGGGATCGAAGTGCAGCAGCCCCATCTCCGTGGCAAGCTGATAGATCTGGGTCATCCCGCGCCCCAGGAAGGCCACCTGGCGATGAAACTTGTGCGCGGTGTCGAGGACGACCTGGAGGCGATGAAGTGAGGTCGCGAAACAAGAAACGACGATGGCCCCCTCGGCTGTGGAAAAAATTTCATCAAAACGCAGGTGGACCACCTGCTCGGAGGGCGTGTTCCCGCTGCGCTCGACGTTCGTGGAATCGGACAGGAGGGCCAGAACGCCGCGGCGTCCGTACTCCTCAAAACGTTCAGCGTCGAAGCTCTTGTGATCGATCGGGGTGGGATCGATCTTGAAGTCACCCGTGTGAATGAGGGTCCCGGCCGGAGTGGTAATGGCAAGCGCCACCGCATCGACGATGGAGTGGGTGACCCGGATGAATTCAACTTCAAGTTCTCCCAGCGTCACCCGCTGCCGCGGTTCCACCTCCACCAATTTCACGGAGTCCAGCAATCCATGTTCCGCCAGACGCTGCTTGACGAGCGCCAGCGTGAAGGAGGTGCCGTAAACCGGGACGTTCAACTCCGCCAGCACAAACGGCAGCGCCCCAATATGATCTTCATGGCCATGCGTCAGGAGGATGGCTTGAATCGCATCGCAGTTCTGCTTGAGGAAGGTGATGTCGGGAATAACGACGTCCACGCCGAGCAGTTCGTCGTCAGGAAACATCAGTCCGGCGTCAATGACCACGGCGGAGGAACCATAGCGGACGAACATCATGTTCATTCCGAATTCTCCGAGGCCACCGAGCGGGATGATTTCAACGCTTTGATTGGACAACGGTCTCCGATCCTAAGATTAAATGTTTGTCAACTTATCTGGAATTCCAACGGAGGAGCCACGCGGGCGTGTGTCATGACCCTCACCCAGGGACAAATCCTCCCAAGCTTCGCAGGTTCATCGCTGCACTTGAGTAAATTATCACAAGAAACCGCGCTGCCGCAAGGTACGGTAAAGCAGGGCGGTCGCCTCGAGAGGGGTATTTTCAGCACGGACCTTAAGATCGAGGGAGCATTCCCTCAGGATCTCTTGAAGTTGGGTGTGGGTATCCGTGTTATTCACGATGAAGCGTTTCAGATTGTTGAGGAGCGTTTTTCTTTTTTCGAGAAAGATCTGTTGTGCGAATTTCAGAAACCGGGGGGCATCATCCAGGGCCAGTTGTTCAGCGCGCGGCGACATCAAGAGGCGGACCACCGAAGAATGAACCTGCGGGGGGGGCGAAAAAGACGACGGCGGAATCGTAAAAAGAATCTCGGCCCGGCTGAAGAGCTGGGTTGCCAGGGAGGCATAACCATACTCCTTACCCGTGGGGGTGGCGGTGATGCGTTCGGCCATTTCACGCTGTAACATCAGGGTCGCGTCCCGAATAAGTCCGGTGTAATCGAACAGCCGAAAGAGGATGGGTGAACTGATAAAGTAAGGCAGGTTTCCGACAATGCGGAGTGCCGCCTTCTCCTGGCCGGGTGGGGCAAAATCATGGAAGTCGACTTTCAGGATGTCTTCCGCGATCACTTCGACCTGCTCGGAGTCGACGAATGCCGCTTTGAGTATGGCCGCCCAACGCGCGTCTGTTTCAACGGCCCAGAGCTTCCTGACGCGGGGGGCGAGGGCTTCAGTAAGAAACCCGCGGCCGGCACCGATCTCGATAACCGTGTCCGAAGGCTGAAGGCTCAGGCTGGAAACAATCCGATCACGCACCCGGTGGTCCGTCAAAAAATGCTGCCCCAGTCGGGGCCGCGCCGAGGATCTAAATTTTTTCCCCATTGAAATTGATGATAACACAAATGTTGATGACTGCCGCCGGCGCTCGCACGAACCATTCACCTTGACAGTGCCATGTTCGTTCTGTAACTTACCTCGGCTTCGACATCCGTTGATCTGCGGGGCACGCCGTCACGCCCTGTGCCTGCAGTCTGCGACGACGCGGGCTCGTGCCCGATCTTGAAACGGCCTGATGATCGATAGAAGAAGTGAAGTTGCAGACAGGTTACCAAGGAGAGTTGAATCAGACTGATTCATAATAAGTAATCGGTTTGGACAAGTTGAGTGTGATTCCTATGCGAATTTTGTTTGTCGCTTCCGAGTGTGTCCCTTTCGCAAAGACCGGCGGGCTGGCGGATGTGATGGGGGCACTTCCGAAATGCATTGCGAAAATGGGGCATGAGGTGGATGTTCTGATCCCCCGTTATCGCAAGATTCCGATCGAACGACTCACCCGGGTGGTGCCCCAGCTTTCCATACCTCTGGGAGGCCGGTTGAAGACCTGTTCGATCTGGAGGGCCCCTGAATCCGCCGCAAGCGGCGAGAGGACCTACTTTGTGGACTGCCCGGAATACTTTGACCGGGATGAGTTCTATGGTGAGAAAGGGGTGGATTTTCCGGATAACGCGGAACGATTTGCGCTCTTTTCCCGGGCCGCGATTGAATTCGCCAGACAATTACCCACTCCTCCAGATCTCTTTCATTGTCACGACTGGCAGTCCGCCCTGATCCCAGTGATTTTGAAGCACGAGGGCGTGAACAACCGGTTTTTTGAGAAGACGCGGACGGTCTTTACCATTCACAACATGGGCTATCAAGGTCTCTTTGACGCCACGGTCATGAAGACGGCGGGTCTGCCCGATTCTTCATTTCACCTCCAGGGGCTCGAGTTCTACGGGAAAGTAAACTACCTGAAGGGTGGGATTGCCTTTGCCGACGCCATTACCACCGTGAGCGTGAAATATAGCCGGGAAATTCAAACGGCCGAGTTCGGACACGGCCTCGAGGGTGTCGTTCGAAGCCGCGCTGCGGATGTCCATGGAATCCTGAATGGAATTGATTATGCGGATTGGTCTCCCGCCGTTGATCGTTTCATCATCAAGAACTACACCCCCGAGTCCCTGGATGGAAAGCTTGAGTGCAAACTCGATTTGTTGCAGGAGTTTCATTTGCCCGAGCAACTGCCTCGTCCGCTGATTGGCATCATCTCCCGGCTGGATGACCAGAAGGGATTTGACCTGATCTCGGAGGGGATTGAGTCGATTCTGGCATTGAATCCCATGTTTGCGGTGCTGGGCTCCGGCAAACCGAAGTATGAAACCCTGTTGCAACGTATTGCCGCTGAGTACCCTCAGCAGTTTGGTTTGCGGCTGGCTTTTGACAATAAACTCGCCCACAAAATCGAGGCCGGGGCGGATCTTTTTCTGATGCCCTCGCGCTATGAACCTTGTGGACTGAACCAGCTCTATAGTCTAAAATACGGCACCGTTCCGGTGGTGCGTGCCACGGGCGGACTGGATGATACGGTCGAGCACTTCAATCCTTCCACAGGCCAGGGGACCGGCTTCAAGTTTCATGATTACACCGCGACGGCATTGTCGGCTACGGTCCGCGAAGCCTTGGAAACGTACAAGAACCGTGAGGCGTGGCGGCGATTGATGCGCGCCGGCATGGCGAAGGATTTTTCCTGGAATGCTTCGGCGGGTCAGTACGTCCAACTGTACGAAACGTTGCGGTCGCGGAATCCCCGGTAGGCCTGTCCGCGCGAAGACCGCCGGTCGGGAATCGGGTCGGCGTTCGCCTGCTGCAGTCGACAATCGGGGCAGTGTATGGGGTTTCAATATTCATCAGAGTCTCTTTGGAGGAATTCATGTCTGACAATCCTAATATCCTTCATTTCACCGATGCGAGTTTTGAGAACGATGTCCTGAAAGCGGATTTGCCCGTTTTGGTGGACTTCTGGGCTGAATGGTGTGCCCCCTGCCGCATGCTGGCCCCGACCGTTGAGGCCGTGGCCGATCAATACCAGGGTAAGGTGAAAGTAGGCAAACTGAACGTCGATGAAAATATGGCTGTCTCGCAGCGATTCAATGTCCGGGGCATCCCGATGCTTATTCTTTTCAAGGGGGGAGAGGTCAAAGACCAGATCGTTGGGAATACCAGCAAAGACAATGTGGTTCAGATGCTGGAGCGGCACCTCAACTAGGTCCACGGCGGGAGCGCTCCTGTTCCTCGCGGGAACAGCCGCCAGGGGTCTTCCGTCGGTGAAATGAATGCCGGGACAATTTGGCGGGAGGTTCCCGGCCCACCCCAGGATTTCTATTATCTCCTCCTGATCTCTCATGGCATAACCAGAGTAGTTTTTCTGGGGATCGTCCGATGGATTAAATGGAAAGCGTCGTGTGTGGAAATGACGAGTTGTGAACTGACCGGAAACGAGGCATTCCAATCATGTCCAATATGGTGATTGTCGGCGCCCAGTGGGGCGACGAAGGGAAAGGGAAGATGGTCGACCTCCTCTGCGACCGCTTTGACGTGGTGGCGCGCTACCAGGGGGGGCACAATGCCGGTCACACCGTAAAAATCGGCGACCGGAAATTCGTCATGCATCTCATCCCCACCGGCATTCTTCATCCCGACAAGGAGTGTGTCATCGGCAATGGGGTTGTGATCGATCCTGAATATCTACTGAACGAGATTGCACAACTGGAAGCCCTGGGGATTTCATTGCGTGGACGACTGTTCATCTCAACCCGGGCCCACTTGATTCTGCCTTATCATCGCGCCATCGAGGTGGCAACCGAAAATGCACTCGGCGACAGGAAAATTGGGACGACTTTTCGGGGCATCGGGCCGTGTTACGAAGACAAGGCGGCACGGATCGGAGTCCGCGTGTGTGACCTCTTCCATCCCGAGATCCTGCGGGATCGCATCATCGAAAACGTGAAGACCAAGAATGTACTGCTGACGACGCTCTACCAGGCCGAGCCCCTCGACGCCCAGGCGATCCTGGACCAGGTGATGCCCTTCATCGAGAAATTGAAACCGTATGCCACCGAAACGACTGCCTGGCTGGCAGCCGCGTTGAAGGCCGGCAAAAGAATCTTGTTCGAAGGCGCCCAGGCCATTCTGCTGGATTTGGACCACGGGACTTATCCGTTTGTCACGTCTTCGAGCGCGGGAGCCGGCGGCGCGTGCACCGGGACCGGCGTCCCTCCCACCCGAATTGACGGAGTGATTGGAGTGGCCAAGGCCTATGCCACCCGTGTCGGTAGCGGCCCGTTTCCCACAGAGATCAAGACCGCCTTGGGAGAGCAGATCCGTCAGCGGGGAGGGGAATACGGGGCCTCCACCGGTAGACCCCGCCGCTGTGGCTGGTTCGATGTGCCCGCGGCACGATACGCCGGGCGCATTAATGGAATTGATGCCCTCGCCATCACCAAGGTCGACGTGCTCGATGTGCTCGATGAGATTCCAGTCTGCGTGGGGTA
The DNA here is from genome assembly GCA_041494885.1 of Terriglobia bacterium. GTDB lineage: Bacteria > Acidobacteriota > Terriglobia > JAIQFV01 > JAIQFV01 > JAIQFV01. The sequence goes on along the minus strand of JBGQBO010000048.1, from coordinate 11,497 downwards.
TCGTTACCGGAATTCTGACCTCCAGGAAATGCCATGCGAATCGAGCGTCCTGGAGAACGTTGAACCCGTTTACAAGATGTTTCCGGGATGGCAATCGACCACCGTCGGCCTCACCTCCCACGAATCCTTGCCCCGCCAGGCCCAGGACTATCTCAAGGCCCTGTCTGAACTGACCGAGACTGAAATTGCGATGATTTCGACCGGCCCCGAACGGAATCAGACGATCCTCATGCCGGAAGCTCGGATTTTTGAGCTGATGAAATAATGAGAGTATAATTCTCATGCTGCTAACCTCCCCCGAATAGGACACGGACGAACACAGACAAACACCGAGAATGTGCAAGGCCCTCCTCCCCTGCCAACCCCATTTCTCCAGCTAGGAATTCCATAGCGAGCGTGTCAAGGAAAATGACCCTAAGTCCAGCCAAGACTAAGCTCGAGAAGATCAAGGTGAAAAGATTCAGCAAGACGCACGCAAGCCTCTCGGTTTCGGCGTTGGTCAGCGGTCGTCCGTGTCGACAGTACACCCGGGAGATTTCTATGAGCCAGAAACAGCCGACCTTAAAATACCACGAGATCACTGACAAAATACTGCATGCATTTTTCAAGGAGGTTTATCACAAGTTGGGGTACGGGTTTCTCGAGAAGGTGTACATGAACGCGATGACAGCGGAACTGAGGAGGGCTGGTCTCAAGGTGGGTAAGCAGGCCAAGATCGATGTCTTCTTCAAAGGCGAGATTGTTGGGGAATACTTTGCCGATCTGCTCGTGGAGAACGCGGTGATTGTTGAACTCAAAGCGAAACGCTGTTTAATGGAGGAAGACGATGCACAATTGTTGAACTATTTGCGCGCGACCCCTTTCGAGGTTGGGCTCTTGCTTAACTTTGGTGCCAAGCCAGACTTTTGTCGGCTGGTATTCGATAACGATCGAAAACCATCCATAACCTGGAAGTAATCAGCATCTCCGATGCCGCAAAAAATGTTATTATCATGATGATGTCCACCGCGAGTGATTCAATGATTTCCGTTGATCAAGCCAGACAAATGGTTGTCGATAACTATCGCGCGAAGCAGATTGTTTTGGAATTAGAGCGCGTGACTCTCGATGAGGCGCTGGGCCGGGTACTGGCCGAAGACCTGTGCGCTGATACCGATCAGCCACCCTTTGACCGTTCCCTGAAAGACGGCTACGCCGTTCGAAGCGAGGATGTCCAAGCGGTTCCTGCCGAGCTTCGGGTCATCGGCGAGAGCAAGGCCGGCGATTCAAGGCTTCCACGGGTCGGTGCGGGGGAAGCAGCCCAGGTGATGACCGGGGCGGGCATCCCCGGAGGCGCGGACACCGTCGTCATGGTGGAGGAAGTTGAAGCCATTGGCCCGGCTCCCGGAACCCACCGGCATGACTCATTCGATTCCGCCAGCATTCGAATTAAGAAGAGCTTGCACGCCGGCGCCAATGTCTCCATCCGCGGAAATGAGGCGCGAAAAGGAGATGTGCTCGCGCCGCGAGGACACCGCCTCGGGGTCCGGGAAATCTCCCTCGCTGCGAGTATTGGCGTTGGGAGTCCATGGGTGTTCAAGAAACCCCGCGTGGGGATCCTCGCGACCGGCGATGAGCTGGTTCCCGTTGACAGCACCCCGGGGCAGAATCAAATTCGGAATTCGAACAGTTATTCCCTCCTTGCGATGGTGCGCAAGGCGGGAGCGGAGGCCATACTGCTGGGAATGGCCCGGGATAACCTTGAGGATTTACGCCGGCGCATAGCCGTCGGCCTCGAATCCAGCAGTTGCTTGTTGTTGACAGGAGGGGTCTCCGCAGGCAAGTATGATTTTGTGGAGCCGGTGTTGAAAGATTCCGGGGTGGAGTTTTACTTTGATGCGGTCGCCATCCGGCCCGGCAAACCGGCCGTCTTCGGGGCCCGGGGACAGCAATTCGTCTTTGCGCTTCCCGGCAATCCGGTGTCGGCCATCGTCACCTTTCATCTCTTTGTCGAGCCGCTGCTGGGTTTGCTCTCCGGGGAAGAACCGACCGAGCCATCGATCCTGAACGCGCGTCTTGAAAATTCATTCAGGCAGCCGACCGGGAGGCGTGGATATCTGCCCGCGCATTACGAAATCCGGAACGGTGAATTCCAAGTGAGAACGGTCCGCTGGAGAGGCTCTTCCGATCTTGCCGGCCTGGCCCGGTCGAATTGCTTTATCGTGGCGCCGGAAAATCAGGCAGAGTTCAAAGAGGGGGAGGGTGTGAAAATCCTGATGCCCTCGTTCTAAACGGAGGACTTCGTCGCCCGGCGGCTTGAGGGGACTCATCCCATGCGCAAGAAACTCTCTCATTACGATGTTCGCGGCCAAGCCCACATGGTGGAAGTTGGCGAAAAACCCGTGACCCTGCGCACCGCGCGGGCACACGGGTTTATTAAGATATCCGCCGCGGCACTCTCCGCCCTCCGTCGTTTGAGAAATCCCAAAGGGAATCCAATGGAGGTGGCCCGGATTGCAGGGATCCTGGCGGCCAAACAGACCTCGCACTTGATTCCCATGTGCCATCCACTGTTCTTGACCCAGGTCGATGTCCAATGCCGATTTCAGAAGCTGGGAATCGAGATCGAAAGCTCGGCCACGACGAGGAGCGAAACAGGGGTGGAGATGGAAGCCCTCACAGCGGCGTCCGTGGCGGCGTTGACCCTTTATGATATGTGCAAAGCCATCGATCGTTCCATTGAGATCGGGGAAATCTACTTGATCGAGAAGCGCGGGGGACGGAGCGGGAGGTATCGCCGGGTGACCTCGAAAAAATAGTCCGGGTTAGAAGTTAACTTGGTTTTGCACAGATTTGACGAGCCAGAATCTAGGCACAGGAGAATTTCATGGCGCGTGCACGGGTGTTGCTGGCAGATGACAACTCCTCGATGGTCCGGATTCTTCATTCCATCCTGCAGGGTTTGGGATGCGAGGTGAGCACGGCCTCCGACGGTGCGGATGCGCTCCTCAAGGTACGGGATCTGCACCCCGATCTGGTTTTGGCCGATTTCAGCATGCCCATTATGGATGGAATTCAGCTCTTTCGGAAGCTCCAGGAGTATCCCGCACACCGCGATGTCCCCTTTGTGCTGCTGGCCACACGCCCGGAATTCGAGCAAAGAATCCGGCCCTTGAATCTGGTCCCCGACGAAATCATTGAAAAGCCGTTCTTTGCGGCCGACGTCCGCCAGCGGTTGAAAACCATCCTTTCACGCATGCAACAGCATCGGCTGGAATCCATGTCCGTTGAAGACGGAGCCATCGGCGGCCGACTCGCGGATATGGGTCCGGTCGATCTCATTCAAGTCCTGGAAATCGGGCGCAAGACCGGATCGCTCTCGGTCGCGCGCCAGGGCGAAACGGCGGTCCTCTACTTTCGCGAGGGACAGATTTATGACGCGCAATCGGGTGACCTCCGGGGGGACACCGCGGTATATCGAATTCTGACGTGGACCGATGGTGACTTCAAAATTCAGTTCGGAGTCGAGTCCAAACAACAAAGTGTTCAAAACTCCACGCAGGGGTTGCTCATGGAAGGCATGCGCCAGCTCGATGAGGGGAAGCTATGAGGGGGGCGGGCCATCCCCGCATCCATGTTCTAAAGCGAGTGCCCGCATGCAACCTTGAGGATTCCATTCAGCGCTTTTTGACGTATAGAATTTGATCACTTCCATTCCCATGAGTCCGACCCGACACGCAGCCATCCTCACCATCAGCGACTCCGTTGCGGCAGGTTTTCGGAAGGATGTCTCGGGCGAGGCCGCCAGGGAAAAACTCGAGAAACTCGGTTTTGAAGTCGTCTTGAGCGAAGTGGTTCCTGATGAACTGAGTCGCATCGCCGAGCGGCTGAGGGCGTTCGCCGAATCCGGAAATTTGGATTTGGTGGTGACCACGGGGGGAACGGGCCTGGGTCCGCGCGATGTGACGCCGGAGGCCACCGGCGCTGTGATCGATAAGAGCGTGCCGGGACTGGCCGAACTGATGCGGGCCGAGTCCAGCCACAAAACCCGCTTTGCTTTTCTGTCGCGCGCCCTGGTCGGGGTCCGGAGGGAAACCCTCATCGTCAATTTACCCGGGAGCCCGAAGGGAGTCGTCGAATGCCTCGACGCGATCCAGGATCTGCTCCCGCATGCGCTTGACTTGATCCATGGTAAAACCGGACATTGAAGGTGGAGGCCGTCCCACCTGCCTCTGAAGGAGGACGAATATCTCCTTTTTCTCGATTTTCTGGAACGCCGATCAAGCGCTGACCGGATGTCTGCCCCACATTTCAGATTGCCTAATTCCGGTAAAAAGAATTAGAATCGAAAACTTGTGCCGGCCGGATTTCCGGTTTGAAAGGACTCCTCATGCCCAAGAATTATATCCCCATCCTGATGTTCATGGCGCTCGGCCTCCTCTTTCCTGTCGTCACGCTGGCCATCCTTCGTTTTATTCGACCCAGCGATCCTCATAAGGCCAAACTCAGTCCTTACGAATGCGGCGTGGATCCGGTTTACCAACCCCGCGAACGGTACACGGTTCGGTACTACATTGTTGCCATCCTGTTCGTTGTCTTCGATGTCGAGACTGTATTCCTGTTTCCCTGGGCGATTCGATTCGACGTGCTGGGCCTTTTTGGATTGATGGAAATGCTCGTCTTCCTGGGCATCCTGGTGGTCGGTTTTATCTGGCTGTGGAAGCAAGGCGCGCTGGAATGGGTTTAGGGCGGGGATCCGGACCTTGGGAAGACAGGATGCCTCATTTTTCGGAAGAAGAAATCAGAGGTTATTAATCGCATGGATCCTTATGCTTATGTAGACCCTTCAGCGGAACGAAACTTTCTGGTGACGACGGTGGACCAGGTCGTGAATTGGGCGCGAAAATCGGCGCTCTGGCCCATGACTTTTGGACTGGCCTGTTGTGCCATCGAGATGATGGCCACGGGCGCCAGCCGTTTCGACATCGCCCGTTTTGGGGCCGAAGTGTTTCGTCCCTCCCCCCGGCAGTCGGATTTGATGATTGTGGCGGGAACGGTCGCGCTGAAAATGGGGCCGGTGCTGCGCCGCGTGTGGGACCAGATGCCGGATCCCAAGTGGTGCATCTCCATGGGCGCGTGCTCGAGCTGTGGAGGTCCCTTCCCGACTTACGCGGTCTTGCAGGGCGTCGACCGCATCGTTCCCGTCGATGTCTATATCCCCGGCTGTCCGCCCCGGCCCGAAGCCCTGCTGTACGGCATTATGCGGCTGCAAGACAAGATTGAAAAAATGACCATGCTGGGCCAGATCAAAAGGCCCCCCACCGAACTTCGCCTGGACCGGGAATTTATGCCCATGGCCAAGTAAGGGTCTCATCCTCGAAACAGTCTGAATGTACCGAAGGCGCTCTCGATTCTTCATCCGGATCGGGAGCGCTTTTCTTGTCTGGGGTGTTTTCGGGGATGGGTGCGGAAACGAACCCTGCAAGATCCTGATTCAATGCGGCAGGGACCTGACGGGATGGACTAAAGGGAAGCTCGCCTCCGATTGGGGAGGCCGGAACGCACGCGAGTCTTCGGGGCCGCAACTCCGATTCATCGGAGTTGATTGTGTACAGGCCGCCGGTTTACCGGCGGGTGGTCCCGGCGAGAGAGGGGATAGCCCGGTTCACCGGGCTTGCGTTGTTGACCTTCTGCCCGTCAACGGAGGGGGGCCTTTGCCTCCGGGGTGACAAAACAGTTGACATTTATATAAATAGTTATATAGTGAATCGATGAGCCTCGAACATATTCTGCTTGGACTCCTCCGCGAACCCGCGAGCGGGTACGACCTGAAAAAGGTGTTTGATGAGCGGATCGACTATTTCTGGGCCGCGGAATTAAGTCAAATCTACCCCACGCTCAACCGCCTGGAACAACGCGGCTGGATCCGTGGCCGCGAGGCGGCCTCCAGCCGGGGTCCGGGACGCCGCGTTTACGAACTCACGAGAACGGGACGGGGCGCTCTACGGGACTGGCTGGCTCAGGGACCGCAGATTGGAGATGAGCGTTTTGCCTACCTCGCCCAGATTTATCTGATGGACGAACTGGGAGATCTGAACCAGACCCTGCGGTTTTTCTCCCTTCTTCGGGACCACTTTTCTCGCAAGCTGGAAATGCTGCGCCAGCTGGAGCGATACTGGGCGGAGGCGGACCCGCGCTACCCCGATGCCCTGCCCCCCGCCGAGTTCCATGTCCATCTCACGCTGCGGATGGGCCTGCTTAACCTGGGGGCGCACACCAGGTCGTGTGACGAATCCATCCGAAGACTGCGCGCCCGCATCGATAAAGAAAAGCACACGCGTGCGCGGATTTCCAAAATCTCCACCCGCAAGGATTCTCGCACCCCACCGGGCCATAGATTGGCTCCCCGGTCACCAGATCGGAAACGCAAAACCCCACGAACCCGACATTAAGGAGAGCCCATGACCACCGAGGCACCCGAACCCTCCCGTCTGCGCGACCGCCCACTGATTGCCCCCTTGCGCCACACGCTGATATTTCTGCTGATTCAGGTGGGCTTGGCTGCCGGTGGGGCTTACATGCAACAGCGGCCAGGCCCCGGCTCGAGCGTGACACCGGAACACCCGGCAATGGCTTCGATCTACATTTTTATGATTTTTCTCGAATGGGCTCTGGTCTACTACGTTTGGGTGGGGCTGCACCAGCAGAAGAGGATGGGGATCTTTGAACTCGCCGGGGGAAGATGGAAAAGCTGGAGGGACGTTTTGCTTGACCTCGTGATTGCCGTGCCTTTCTGGTTTGTCTGGGAAGAGGCGGCCCAGTTGATGCACAACGTGCTGGGGGCGAGTCATGCTAAACCCATCGACGCCCTTCTCCCTCAAGGCGCGCTGGAGATCATGCTGTGGTGCGTCTTGTCGGTGTCAGCGGGTTTCTGTGAAGAGGTCGTTTTTCGCGGTTACTTCCAGAAGCAGTTTGAGGCATTGACGGGCAGCATCGTGCTGGCCGTGCAGGCGCAGGCCGTTGTCTTCGGAATCGGTCATGCGTACCAGGGAACGAAACAGGTTGTGGTCATTACCGGGCTCGGCGTGCTGTATGGCGTGCTCGCGGCCTGGCGCAGAAATTTGCGGCCCGGCATGATCGCCCATGCCTGGTCCGACGTTTACGGCGGATGGATGTTTAAACTGCTGACGAAATAAGCGAGTGAAGAGATGCAGGCATAAGTGGAATGATCTGCTGTCCGGGGGCGGGCGTTTGGCAACCAGGCTGAATTGTTTACCCCTCCGTCTCTGACCCCACGTCCCCAGGGATAGATGGTCCTGGGATTCGAGGAGTGCGAAGGATGTTGGAGAACCGCGACTCCGATTCATCGGAGTTGATTATGTACAGCCCGCCGGTTTACCGGCGGGTAGCACAAAGGAGCGTAGGTCAGCCCGGTTCACCGGGCTTGCCCTTGGAAAAACCAAAAAGGTTCCGGCAAAGAAGGGGCATGAGATTTTCAAATACCCTAAAGGACTTCAGGATTCTAACGCTGCCAGATCTTATTCCTGGATCCTGACCAGATTCCCATAGACCTTTCCCAACTTCACTTTCATTTCGAACTTCACCGGTAAATGGCGGTCGTCTTCAGCGAACCAGATGAAGAAGGAACCCTTTTGTCTGAACAGCCCGCCGAAGAAGGATTGCACTTCGACCTTCTGCGTCGAAAAGAAACCGGCCTCGACCTTGATATATTCCTTCCGGACCGGTCTTAGCGTGACTTCCTGGGTACGACCATTGTCGGTCAGCAGAATCCGGTAAACTCCTCCCGGCTGGAAGGGGAACAGTCTTGCCCGGTAAAGAGCCCCCAGCAGGTCTGTTGCACAAACCGGAAAATCTTTGATCGTTTCATCCCTGAGGGTCTTGGCAGGTTCCACGCCGAGGTCCTTCTCAACGACCCGTGCCGTTTTCTTCTCCTTGTCGATTTGAACTTCAACCTCGCGGTGACGCTTTCCCTCATGGGTGCGCTTCAGCATCCGGAGACTACACAGGTCGGAGCTCTGGCTGGTTGAATCAAATAGGTCATTGACCTTGAGTAAAGAATTCGTTGAGACGGCTGAGCCCTGAAATCGATGAACGGGATCCGCATTTGGCACCGGGTCTTTCACGACGCTGAAAACAAGCTTGCCGGCCGTGACTTCTGGGATGAAAAACATCCATCCGGGCGGGTCCCATTTGGCGACGTATTCCAGCCGTTCCTGGCTGGAGAAGGGGAATTTGTCTGACGCAAGGAGGGAGTGTGTGCAGAAAGCGAGCATCCCGATCAAAACCAGGCAGGGTGTGACGAGCCGACGCTCTCCCCCGCATTTCTTCGGGGCGGAAGAGTTGAAAGAGGGTCTTTTCGAACTACGCCCCCGCCCTTCCAAAGGGATACGTGCCATTTTTGTAAGAAGCATGCGATATGGTAACATGCTTTGTTTGAGTGGATCGCCGCGAAAAGGGTTTTATCAAACTGCCATGGAAGTCGTGTATGGAATTCATGCTGTGGAGACGCTGTTGCGTTCCCGCAGCCGTCCCGTCGAACGATTGCACGTGGCCCAAGGGTCGCGTTCCACCCGGCTCCAACAGATTCTTGGCTTAGCCCGGGAGCAATCCATCGCGCTGCGGTTTGATAAGAATTTCGCTCTCGATCGATTGGCGCAATCCAAGGCTCATCAGGGGATTGTCGCAGTTTGTGGGGTCAAGACGTACGCCACATTCGAAGAGGTGCTGGCCGCCAGGAAGGATCCTGCCTTCTTTGTTGTGCTCGATCAGGTGGAAGATCCGCACAATCTCGGGGCCGTGGTTCGCACGGCGGCGTGTGCAGGTGTGGACGGTATCCTCATCACAGAACGACGGGCCGTCGGACTCACACCCGCCGTCGCCAAGGCCGCGTCGGGGGCTCTGGAAATGGTGCCCGTGGTTCGGGTCGGCAATCTCGTGCAGACTCTGGAAGAACTCAAAAAGGCCAATATCTGGATCGTCGGGGTTGAAGCCGATGCGAAGATGGAATGGACTGAGGTGGACTTGACCCTACCGGTGGCCCTGGTGTTTGGGAGCGAGGGCGAAGGGATACGCCGTCTGGTGCGGGAACACTGTGATTGGACAGTTTCATTGCCCTTGGAGAACCAGGCGGTCATCGCCTCCCTGAACGTCTCAGTGGCAGCCGGTATCCTGATGTATGAAGCCGTCCGGCAACGTCGCGGGAAGAAGGGTCAAGAGCCCCCGGCAAGTAAACCCTGAGGAGCCGGTTGGTCCTCCAAAATTGTTGTTTACAAAAAATCTTTGAGTATGGTAGCTTATTTGCTTTGTCCCTACCCACGGAGAGGTGTCGGTAAGTGGACAGATGAAGAGTAGCGGGGTCGAGCGCTCGCGATGAGTTGGAGTTGACTGCTGGCGTAGCTCAGCTGGTAGAGCATCTGATTTGTAATCAGAGGGTCGGGGGTTCAAATCCCTTCGCCAGCTCCAAGTTCTCGCGAGCGATTTGGGCGACAGGCACAATGGTTTCATCGATGGTGAATTGAAAGGCCCAAGCCGGTTCTTTTTTGATGAATGGGCTGCTGACTTTTTCCTCGTGCGGCGGTAACGGTCGTTTCGCTTTGGTTTTTGAAGAAGCACGTGTTGCGGTATCGAGTGCCTTACTTCCAAAGAGCCCTCACAGGGATCAATCACCGTTTTTTGTCGAACCCATTCCCAAGTGGTTTTGGACCTCATCACCCCACGTCTGTTTTTGTTCTAACGATTGGAGATGAGTGGTTGTGTCGGAGCGGCACTCCCGGACCGAGGGGACAGGTGGCCGAGTGGTTAATGGCAGCAGACTGTAAATCTGCCGCTCTCTGGAGCTACGGAGGTTCGAATCCTCCCCTGTCCACCAGCTCTGTGATTGCGGATTTTGGATTGCAGAATGCGGATCGGAAAATCCGGATTGGGAGTCAGTGGATAGCGGGAGTCACTCAGGGGGTAGAGTCCCAGCCTTCCAAGTTGAGCCGCTAAGCGGGCGTGATCGAAGCGGGAGACCGCCGGCGAAATGTTGGAACATGAAGCCGGTCGGGATGGGGAGTGGATGACGAAAAAGCAGGCGGGAGTAACTCAGTTGGTAGAGTCACAGCCTTCCAAGCTGTTGGTCGCGGGTTCGAGTCCCGTCTCCCGCTCCAGGATTTGAGGGGAGACGACCCGCGGGGTCTTCTCTGCCTTGTGATTTGACGGTTTTGGGAGTGCAGACAATTGGCCGCAGTAGCTCAGTCGGTAGAGCGCGTCCTTGGTAAGGACGAGGTCACCAGTTCAATCCTGGTCTGCGGCTCCAGGATCTGAAAGTTCCCGGGGGACTCGCTCTTGACGCGGTTGGTCATGGGGACGAGTCGGGTCGGTCACTTCGTTGCCTCGGCACGAAGTTTGCACCATCCCCCCGGCAGGCGCAAAACGGCATCATGATGAGGACCACCCTTGGGGGAAGATCGAATCACCCAAACACCCATTCATAGTCGACTTGACTGAGGAGAGACGGACATGGCGAAGGAGAAATTTGATCGATCCAAGCCGCACATCAACATCGGGACGATCGGGCACATCGATCACGGGAAGACGACGTTGACGAGTGCGATCACGAAGGTGCTGCAGAAGCACAATCCGAAGGTGCAGTTTCGGTCGTTTGATTCGATTGACAATGCGCCGGAGGAGAAGGAGCGGGGGATCACGATCGCGGTGGCGCACGTGGAGTATGAGACGGCGAAGCGGCACTATGCGCACGTGGACTGTCCGGGGCACGCCGACTACATCAAGAACATGATCACGGGGGCGGCGCAGATGGACGGGGCGATTTTGGTAGTGGCGGCGACGGACGGGCCGATGCCGCAGACGCGGGAGCATGTATTGCTGGCGCGGCAGGTGAACGTGCCGTACATTGTGGTGGCGCTGAACAAGGTGGACGCGGTGGACGATCCGGAGTTACTGGATCTGGTGGAGCTGGAGGTGCGGGAGCTGCTGAAGAGCTACAATTTTCCGGGGGACGAGATCCCGGTGGTGCGGGTGAGCGCGCTGAAGGCGTTGGAAGGGGATCCGGCGTGGGAGAAGAAGATTGAGGAGTTGATGGATCAGGTGGACAGCTACATTCCGATGCCGCCGCGGGAGGTGGACAAGCCGTTTTTGATGCCGATCGAGGACATTTTTTCGATCTCGGGGCGGGGGACGGTGGTGACGGGGCGGATTGAGCGGGGGAAGGTGAAGGTGAGCGAGGAGATCGAGATCGTGGGGCTGCGGCCGGAGTCGTTCAAGCGGGTGGTGACGGGGGTGGAGATGTTCCGCAAGCTGCTGGACGAAGGGCTGGCGGGAGACAACGTGGGGCTGCTGCTGCGCGGCACCGAGAAGGACGAAGTGGAGCGGGGGATGGTGTGCGCGAAGACGGGGTCGATCACGCCGCACACGAAGTTCAAGGCGGAAGTGTACATTTTGAGCAAGGAAGAAGGGGGACGGCACACGCCGTTTTTCACGGGCTACCGGCCGCAAT
>JBGQBO010000047.1:0-37880 GCA_041494885.1 Terriglobia bacterium | reverse complement strand
TATCGCCCCACTCCCGCTCCCTGGCCCTCGACAAATTCATAGGGCCCTCCCCCAACAAGGCCTCACCTTTTACTCCCACGAATCTACGATTTTGTTTGAAGCACAGTCGGCTTTTTGTCGATAGGTTTAACAGGGCAAGAGAGTTCGCTCTCTGAGCGACTCTCGGTCACCCTGTGGGGAGCGATTGAAGTGAGACTCTTCTCTAAAGAGCTATTCGCATCAGAATAATGGGAGGGTCGCTCCCTTGCTTGCTACAAATAGACCTTGCGTCGGACTGTGTGAGGGTCTAGCATTATTTGAGATGACACGCTCGTCCCTGAGAGAAATGATTCGAGCGGCCTTCAGATTCAAACTCTTACTTTTTTGAGAGTCCTGATAGTCTCTCTACCGGTTCGCCCGGCAAGGGCGTCTGGAACCTGGCAAATGATTGGGTGGGCGAAGAAGCCCGGAGCCACAACAAGTAAGGGTCAAGGAGGAGCGGAAATGAATTATATAACTCTGACCCAAGAGGAAAAGGAAATACTGATTCAAGTTCTGGAGGAGTACATCTCTGATTTGCGCATTGAAATCTCACACACGGACGATACAGGTTTCAGGGAACCCTTGAAGGCCAGGAAGGAAACCATAGGAAGAATCATCGACACCCTGCAATTGTCCAGCAAGGCGGCATGAGTCAGCGATGGCTCTCCCCTGGTTCGAGCTGTGAAGTAACCTCAAACTCAAGGGTGACACTGGCACCCGCGCTCAACGGCGGGACAGAACCACGTGAGACTATTTCATGCGTGTGGTCATCCGATTTTTTTCACCGGGCAGATCAGAAATGAAGACGCTTCTCTCTGATGACAAACTCCCCCAGCCCACATGGTGGGGGAAGGCCAAGCTATGGCGGGCACTCCGGCTCCTGAGGTCTCCAATCCCGGAACGAAAGGTGCAGGCGGCGATCCAGCTCGCAGGCCTCGAGAATCCCGCGGCAGTCTTCCCGTTGGTGTGCGCGCTCCTGGATCCGGACAGTTCGGTCCGCGATGCCATGGGAGAGGCCTTGAATCATATTGACCCCCATTGGCCTGAACTGGAGAGCACCAGAAAAGCGATCCCTGAACTTCTGGCAGCCCTCAAGGACGACCATTGGGAGGTTCGACAAACAGCCGCAAAGACGCTGGGTGAAATCAAGGATGAGCGCGCCGTGAAACCTCTGGTCTTGGCCACACTTCGGGTCGACAATTGGATGGTTCGGTCTGTGGCAGCGGAAGCCCTGGCGAAGATCGGTGATTCACGTGCCAACAGGGCCCTGGCGGCAGCCCTGAAACATCGAAACGCCGCCGTGCGCAAACGTGCGGCTGAAGCATTGAAGAAGATCGACCCTACCTGGGAAGCCTCGGAGGTCGCCGGGGAAGCCTCACAGGAAGGCGGAGGGTAGCAGGACTCCCGGTCCCGGGGTGCTCGGAGAGTCCTTTGCAATCGTCGGAAGCACCGACCGGATGGGTCAGCACACCCGGGGCTGTCTCAAGAACAACTCCCCAGCAGCGGAATTTCGTGGACAGACCAGCTTGAGAGTGTTGCCTTCCACGCCACTACGTCGGGCCCCATCACCGCCTATACCTGATCAAGACGACGACCGACCGGGTTCCAACAAGATAGGTTCCGGACTGGAGTGGCACTTCTTGGCCGGGTTCGCAAAAGTCTCCCGGGCTGTCCCGTCCTGTGTCGATCACCCTTTTCCATTCTCCAAAACCTCCTTCCTGGAGGGTGAAAGGAAGATCCTCCCAATAGGCATTGATCATGACGTAGAGATCATCGTCTTGCTGTGACGCGCCATGAAGGCAGAACGCCAGGCTGTGGGAGTCGTACGACATGTCGACGGTGGGGCCCACACCATACCACTGAACGTCCTCCCGCCAGAAGCGGCTACGACACAACGACGGATGCGCCTTGCGGAACGCGATCATGCGCTTAAAAAAACGGAAGATGTCCTGGTTCATTTGAAACCGGTCCCAGTCCAACCAGGTCGTCGTATTATCCTGGTTGTAAGGATTATTATTGCCGCCCTGAGTCCGCAGGAACTCATCTCCCATCCGGAACATCGGCGTTCCATTTGAAAGAAAGAGCATGCAGCTGAAGTTCTTAACTTGGCGCTTGCGCAGCTTCATGACCTCAGGAGGGGTGCCTTCATCCCCTTCCCAGCCGCAGTTCCAACTGTAGTTGTCGTCCGTCCCGTCAGTGTTGTCCTGGCCATTCGCCCAGTTTCGCTTCTGCTTGTAGGAAACCAGGTCATAAAGCGTAAACCCGTCATGGGAGGCCAGGTAATTCACGCTCTGGTAGGGATGGTAGGCATCCATCCGGTTATCCGGGAAGAGGTCATCGCTGCCATAGAGACGCTGCATCAGGGCAGTCACGGTTCCAGAATCCCCTTTCACGAATCGCCGCACGTCGTCGCGGAACCGGCCGTTCCACTGAGACCACCTCACCGCAGGAAAGGATCGTCCCAGTTGGTATGCCCCCGCCGCATCCCAGGGCTCTGCGATGAGCCGGGTTGTTGCCAAAGTGGGATCCGTAACGATTTCCCCGTAGATGGCCGGGTCATCGATGTTGATTGACCCATCGTCGTTCCGGGAGAAAACCGAAGCAAGGTCGAACCGGAATCCATCGACGTGCATGTCCCTTGCCCAGTATCGAAGGCTGTCTACGATCATTCTCCGTACATGCCGATTGGCACTGTGAAGGGCGTTTCCGGTGCCGGAAAAGTTGGCGTAAGGATCCGAAGGGGGGTTGGAGATGAAGTAGTAGGTGCTGTTATCGATTCCTTTGTAACTGTAGACGGGGCCGTTCTGGTTGCCTTCGCCGGTGTGATTGTACACTACGTCCAAGAGCACCTCAATGCCCGCCTCATGCAGGGCCTGAACCATGGCACAAAATTCCATGTTCGCATCGCCGGGTTCTTTTGAACTGGCGTATTCATGGTGAGGTGCAAAGAAACCCAAGGGCATGTAACCCCAATACTCTGCTGCCTGGGGATCGTATTGGAAGATGGGCATGAGTTCCACCACCGTGATCCCAAGATCTTTCAGATAAGGGATTTTTTCGATGATTCCGCCGAAAGTACCCCGATTGTCGGGAGCAACGCCGGAATTGGGATTGTTCGTAAATCCCCTGACGTGCAGCTCGTAGATGATGGCATCCGCTTCATGGCGAATGGAACGGCGGTTCCCCCCCGCAAAGGGATCGACCCACTTCTGGATCAAACCCAAGGGTGCCTTGCCGTCATTAGGGCCGGGTTGAATTGCAGCTTGCGGATCAAAGGCGGGAGGAAAAAAGACCGATTTGGCAAAAGGGTCGAACAAGATCTTTTGCGGATTGAAGGCGTGCCACTCAAAACGCCCGTTGGGCGGCGGTCCTGAAATCCGGTATGCATAGTAGCGGGCACCGTTCATCGCCGGCTCAGGGATACGACAGTGCCAGTTTCTCCAGGATTTGTTCTTAAGAAAATCCATGGAGTAGGTGGCGACGGGGTTGATGAGATCCTCATCCTTGTATAGCAGCAGCGTCACGCTCTCGGCGTGTTTCGAATACAACGAAAAGTTGTAAGCCTGCTCCTCCACGATCCAGGAAACACCCTGAGGGAAGGGGAAGCCCTCGATGGTTGCCCAAGTCATATGATTTTCCTCGTGACTGACGGCGCTATTATGCACCGACTCAGGTTGAAAATAGAAGGGGAGAAGGAAACCGAAACTCCCCGGAGAGGAGCAGATGGAAACTACTTGCTCTTGGAACGGGAATCCTCGAAATGCTGAGGCCTCATTCCCCAAGGAATTTGCCGCGGCGTCCTTCCGTAGCGTGGGGCAAATGGCCAACGAGGGTTTAAAGCGTGGTTTCAGCCCGCTTTCGAGGTGTGGTTGTCTTATTCCAGCGTCTTGTGAAACCTTTTCGAGGCCAGCCACAGAGTAAACACTCCCATGACACCCAGGGCCAGGAGCTGTGTCCAGAGAACGCTTGCCCCCACCCCCTTTAGGAACAGCCCCCGGACAATCACCAGGATATATCGCATGGGGTTCAGATAGGTGAGCCACTGGATGATCATGGGCATGTTCGTGATTGGAAAAATAAAGCCCGAAAGGAGCACGGCCGGCTGAAAAAAAAGAAAAGTGCTGAGCATGGCCTGTTGTTGCGTCTGGCTGATCGTCGAGATCAGCAACCCAATTCCCAGGCAGGTCAGGAGGTACAGTGCGGTCGAGAAAAAGAGGAGAAGCAGGTTTCCACGAATAGGCACATCAAACCAGAATACGCCTACCACGGTGATCACAAGGACGTCAAAGAACGCGATGAGAGCGAACGGGACGGTTTTACCCAGGATGAATTCCCCGGGCCGGATGGGAGTCACCATGACCTGCTCCATCGTCCCAATCTCTTTCTCTCTCACGACAGCCATGCTGGTCAACAGCAGGGTAATCAACATCACCATGAGGGAAATGACCCCGGGGACGTAAAAATTGCGGCTTTCAAGGTTTTCATTGAACCACGCGCGAGTGCTCAGTTCTACCCGGGAGGGGAGGGGCGCCGCTCCGCGAAGCCTCCGAAATTGCTCGATCAAGGCATTCTGAGAATATTCGCCTACAATCCGGGCGCAGTAATTAAGTACGATCCCCGCGGAGTTGGAGTCACTTCCGTCGAGGATCAGCTGAAGGTTTGCGGTGCGCCCCGCCCGCAGAGCGTCTTCAAAACCGTGGTTCATGCGGAGAATGGCGAGAACCTTGCCGCGGTCCATCAAGTCGTTTGCACGCTTGTCGTCGGTCACGTACTCCACGATGTCGAAGTACTTCGAACTCTCAAATCTCGCCACCAGTTCCCGGGAAGAAACAGTGTGGTCGAGATCATAGACTGCAGTCGCCACGTGATTGACATTGGTCGTCACCGCATAACCGAACACCAGGATCTGAATAATGGGAACGAGAAAGATAATGCGCTTCATCTTCGGGTCACGGAAGACCTGAATGAATTCCTTAATGAGCATGTGCTTAATACGTTCCAACATGACTATTCCAGTTTCTTCTTAAATATCAAATTGGCGACAGCCACCATCGCCGCACCAAACAGGGTCAAGAGTGCCGCTTCAAGCCCCAACACCTTCAAGCCGATCCCTTTCAAGTAGATCCCTTTGAGCAGGGTGATGAAGTATCTCGCCGGGATGAGATAGGTGATCCATTGCAGGGGCTTCGGCATGTTGTGGATCGCAAAGGCAAAGCCGGACAGCAAGAAAGCAGGCAAAAAAGTCAGCACCATGGCCATCTGGCTGGCAAGAAGCTGGCTTCGGGTGGTAATGCTCATCAGGATGCCCATGGAAAGCGCGCCTGCAAGGAAGATCGCCGCCATGACAAAGAGCAAGACGACGCTGCCGCGCAGCGGCACCTTGAAGACAAACTTCCCCATGAGCACCGCCAGCAGGACGTCGAACAGGCCGATACTGAAATACGGGAGGAGTTTGCCGAGAATCAATTCCTGGCTTTTGACCGGTGTGGAGATGAGTTGCTCCATGGTCCCGCGCTCCCATTCGCGGGCCACGGTCAGAGAGGTCAACAAGGCAGCAATGATCATCATGATGACCGCAATGAGCCCCGGAATAATGTAGTTGCGCGACTCCAGGTCGGCATTGAACCAAACCCGCGGTTGCATCTCCAGGGGGTTGCGGCGGAGGGTTGCGCCGGCCCGTTGAATCTTTTGAAGAGCCACCTCCTGGGAGAAGGCTTGCGTCAGGCCCTCAGCATACCCGATCGCCAGAGTCGCCGTATTCGAGTCGCTTCCGTCGACAATCAACTGGGCGGTCGCGGGCCGGCCGGATTCCACCCGCCCGGCAAAGTCCGTGGGGATGATGAGACCCACCAGGGCTTGCCGGGAATCGATTGCCCCTTCCAGATCGCGGTAACTCTCGGTGTAACGTTGGAGCGAGAAATAGCGGGACCCATTGAATCGACTGATGAAATCCCGGCTCACCGGGGATTGACTCTGGTCCCACACCACCAGCGGGACGTTGTCCACATCGAGGGACAAGGCATAGCCAAAAAGGATCAGCATCAGCATGGGAAGTGCGATCGAAATCGACAGGCTGCGCGCATCTCGGACAACATGAATGAATTCTTTTCGTGCCACTGCCCAAAGTCGACGCCGATTCATCCTTCACCTCTAAAACTCCGGATCACGGCCCACGCCTGGGGTTCCTGCGCCGGTCGGTGCCGGGGGAAGCGCGGTTTAGTGTATGATTTCCCCACACTCATTTTCGGAACCCAAACTCGCCCGGTCCATCGCGGGATTCTCATCGCAGCCTACCGATTCACGTCTTGAACGGGCTGATCAGCGCGATCGCGTGCTTCAATCAGGGAAACAAACACATCTTCCAGTGAAGGAGCGACCTGCTCAATCTGCGCTGACCCGTATCCGCGGTCTTCCAGGGCCCTGCGAACCGAGATCGCCGCCGCCTTCCCGTCCCGGGCCACCACATGGAGCCCTTTGCCAAACAGGGCCGCTTCTTTGACGTCCGCCAGCTTTTCGATCTCTCTCATCGCATCCTGAGGCCGGTCACACTGGACCTCCAGAATATCCTCTTGCATATTCCGTGTCTTGAGAACCGACGGCGTCCCCATGGCAATCAATTCCCCACGATAGATCAATGCCAGCCGGTCGCAGTACTCGGCCTCGTCCATGTAATGAGTGGTGACAAACACGGTGACGCTCTTGCTGGCCATATCATAAATCAAATCCCAGAACAGTCGGCGGCTGATGGGATCCACACCCGAGGTGGGCTCGTCCAGGAAAAGGATGGGAGGCTCATGAAGAATCGCACATCCCAACGCCAGGCGCTGTTTCCAGCCTCCCGAGAGGATGGAGGTGCGGGAGCGGCGGTGGTCCTTGAGGCCGGACATTTCAATCACCCATTCCTTCCGTCGCTGCTTCTTTTCAGCCGGAATCTGGTAGATGCCACTGTAGAAATCGATGTTCTCCTCGACGGTCAAATCCTCGTAAAGCGAAAACTTCTGACTCATGTAGCCGATATGACTCTTGATCTTCTCGGCCTGGGTGCAGACATCGAACCCGGCGACGGTCCCGTTCCCTTCCGTCGGCGCAAGGATGCCGCAAAGCATGCGTATGGTGGTTGACTTGCCCGCCCCGTTGGGGCCAAGAAAACCGAAGATCTCACCCCGGTTCACCTCAAAGCTGATCCGATTGACGGCGTAAAAGCTGCCGAAGCGCTTGACCAGGTTCTCCACTCTCACTGCCTTCTCGCCGTCGCTGTTCTTCATCGTCATCTCTTCGGGAGGTGTTGAGTCCAATCGATTTCTATTGATGCGCCTTCTCCCGTTCCGGGGATGGTTCGATCGTATGAACCGAATCGGGTTGAATTTCGCTTTTGCCCCTCTTGTGATTCTTGTGCCTTCTTGTGTCCAAGTGTTTCGTCAAACATGATCCTTCTTCCCTTCACTGAGCACTGATACAAACACGTCTTCCAGGGCCGGCTCGATGATGCGAACTCCCTGAAGGGTGAGTCCGCCGTTTTGGAGCACCTCTTCCAGCTGCTTGATCGCCGATTCCGGATCCACCGCGACCACATGAATGCGGTCCCCGAAGAGTCCGACGGCACCGGACGGCATATGTTCCCGCAATAAGGCGGTGGCCTTGCGGGGCTCCGACGCGCGGACTTCAACGATTGATCCGCGGGCCAATTTCTTGATCTCCCGGGGAGGGCCGACGGCAAAAAGCTTCCCCTTGTGAATCAGCCCCACGCGATGACACCGTTCCGCTTCATCCAGATAAGCGGTCGACACGAAAATGGTGACTCTCTCACGAAGGAGTTGATAGAGGATGCGCCAGAAATCACGACGCGAGACGGGATCCACGCCATTGGTCGGTTCATCCAGAAAAAGAACCCGGGGGGTATGGATCAGCGCGCAGGCCAATCCGAGCTTTTGTTTCATCCCCCCCGACAAATTTCCGGCGAGGCGCTTTTTGAATGGGAGTAAATTGCTGAATTCCAGAAGGCGGTCGACTTTCTCGCCGCGTCCTTTCAAAGGGACTCCGTAGATATCAGCATAGAAAGCGATATTTTCGGCGACACTCAAGTCCGGGTAAAGCCCAAATCGCTGGGACATATAACCGATCGCTTCCTTCAGGGGTTCGGCCTCTTGGACGACGTGGTGACCCGCCACCCAGGCATCGCCCGAGGTTGGCTCCATGATCGCCGTGAGCAGCCGCATTGTTGTAGTCTTGCCTGCACCATCGGGCCCCACCAGGCCGAAGATCTCCCCTTCCGCCACCGACAGCGTCAACCCGCTGACCGCTTCCAGAGTGCCAAATGATTTTGTCAGGGCCTCTGTCCTAATGGCTTCCATTAAGAAGTCTCCTGATCTGCTAGCTACCGGGTAGGCTTGGACTGTACTCCCGTATCTTCCATCTGTATGACAGCATCAGCCGGCATGCCCGGCTTCAATTCCATTTTGGGATTTGCGATATCAATCTTTATACGGTAGACCAGCTTGACGCGCTCCTTCTCCGTTTGAACATTCTTGGGAGTGAATTCCGCCTTCGAAGCAATGAATGAGACATACCCCTCATACCGCCTGCCGGGATAGGTGTCCGTCGTCACCGAAGCACGCTGGCCCACTTTGACCCGGCCAAGATCGGTCTCGTCGATGTAGGCGCGCAACCAGACCCTATCGAGATTGCCGACCGTAATGACCGGTGTTCCTGGCGCGATAATCTCCCCGGGCTCAACGTTTTTCGATAGGACAACACCCGGCATGGGCGCGGTCAGGGTGGAATAATCGAACTGCGTTTCGGCCAGAGCAAGCGCTTGCCTGGACTGCTCCAGACGGGCCCGAGCTTGATCGATCTCCTCTTTGCGCGGACCCTTACGAATGAGGGCGTCCTTCTCCCTGGCTTGGGCCAGGGCCTCCCGGGCTTGGTCGATCGCTTCTTTGCGGGGACCTTCCAATACAAGTTTCAGTTGCTCCTCCGCCTCGCGTTGCCGGGCCTGCGCCATGTCATTGGCCGCTCTCGCAGCGTCATACTGCTGGGCAGAGACATTTACCTTTTCGAAGAGCCGTGCATAGCGTTCATAATCCAGTCTTGCCCGCTCGGCGTCGGCTTTAGTGCGAGCCACGGCGGCCTGAGCGGCTGCAACCTCTTGAGTCCTTGACCCGTGCAACAGTTCATCCAGGCGCGCTTGGCTTTGGCGCATTGAGGCTTCGGCCTGAGCGATCTCTTCCGGTCGCGATCCGGCGAGTAACTGAGTAAGGAAGGCTTCAGCAGCCCGGGCCTCTGCCTGGCGCAGGGCGACCTGCTCGGCCAGATCGCGGTTCTCCAGCCGGGCCACGACCTGCCCCGCCGTGACCACCTCTCCCTCGTCCACGAGGCGCTCCTGCACCCGCCCAGGGATCTTAAAGCTGACTTCCGTGTCGGTGACTTCGATGTTGCCCGAGACGTGGATGGATGAGGTGAGTTGGCCCGGATGTAATTTGAAGTAGACGATGACCGCCAGTGCCAGAATTACCCCCGCTCCAAGGGGGATGAAAACCTTTTTCCTGTCCTTCATAACGAGACCTCAATGTGAATTTGAATTCACTTCAAAGCGCGACGATTACGCTTCAATAGACCTTCTAAAAATCTTCCAGGCTCTCTCCGCATGTTTGGTGACGTCGAATTCACCATCGCTTAAAAACCAGAGGATCCCGGAGGATTGAAAAAGGGCCAGAAACATCCTCGCCGCCGTGGCCGGGTCGATGTCGGGGTGAATTTCGGCCCGATCCTTCCCCTGTCGGATGATTTCGCTCAATTTCCCGATGAACCCTTCCAGCATTTCATAAACCTGTTGTCGTATTTGGGAGTTGTTTCCGCAGAGATCATCAGAAAAGACGATCCGCGGCATGGCGACAACCTGGTTCTCTCGAATCATGCGGACTTGACGCATCAGCACCCGCCGCAACCGATCCAGGGAATGGCCCGATTCCCGCATCACGTCATCAATATTGCGGAGCACCTGGGATTGAAACAGGTCGATGGCGGCATTCAGCATCTGGTCCTTATTTTCAAAATGCCGGTACAGGGCTGAGGGAACCAGGCCCACCCGGCGCGCGACAGCCGCCACGCTCAGACCCCTCGCCCCTCGCGTCGCGATCAACCCCAGGACGGCCTGAGCAATTTGTTCCTGCCGAATCCCGGTTCTCAATTTTTCGTGGGCCATGTTCCACTCTGATGTGAATAATTGTTCACAATTTAGACAGGGACTCTCCTTTTGTCAAGGGAAATTCCTCGGTCAAAATTGCAGTGGCAGCTACGGTAAATTGTTCTTGGGTCCATCGCAGGGTTTTCTATCCCTTCTCTCAAATGCAGATAACCTCGTTTGTCCTTTGAGCCGCAAAATCTTAGTCACCGGGCACCGGGCATTCTCTTGCCCCCCTTCCAAAAGGCGTGTGACTCCATCTCTATCAAGTGGCCTTATTTTTCACCGTGGATTCCCCGTCTGTTCCCTGCTCCGATCACAAGGTGGGTTCTCAGTTGTTGAAATCCAATACCCCGCATAGGAAGGTGGATCAACTGGGTCCCCTCAAAAACCCTGAATCTGCATTTCCCGGAAGAACCAGCGCGTGAAATCATCTCAGAATCTTTACAATTCTCTTTGACTGCGAAGCGAGAAATTCTTGAAACATTTTGCGTCCAAGATGTAGGCGTGACGGCCGCCATGTGGCCAGATTCGATGAACACAATGCTCACGGAGAAATCAGGCATGGACAGAAGAAGGTTGCTCGTGGTGGATGATGAGGCGCAGATTCGGAATCTCGTTTCCGAGGTCCTTGCCGGCGAATACGATGTGCTGACGGCGGGGACAGGGGAGGAGGCCATCCGACGCGCCGTGCTCGAACAACCGAACTGTATCCTGATGGATGTGATGATGCCGCAAATGGGCGGGTTCATATTGTGCGAGATTTTTAAGTCCATGAGGCAGACCAAGTTGATTCCCATCATTCTCATGAGCGCGAAGCCCCGACAGGTGGTTTGGCCTACCGCACAGGAGATGGGCATCCTCGACTACCTCGAAAAACCCTTTTCCATAGAGCAGATGTCGGATTCTCTCAAGCGCGCCCTGGCAGCTTCGCCGATCGAACGGCGAAGGGCGCCACGGGTTACCATGAGAATTTCCATCGCCGTCCGCGGAAGGGACAACTGCGGGGATGAATTTGAGGCCTGTGGGGAAACCGAGAATGTCAGTCGATTGGGAGCGCTGGTACGGTTGCCGATCCGGGTGCCTGTAGGGGACCACATTGAAATTCGCCGCCCCGGTCCTCCCACCTCCAAAGGCCATGTCATCCGCACACAGGCACGCATCGTGTGGAACGACGAGGTCCACAGCGACGGCCTTTATTTGCATGGGTGTGAGTTCTCACATCCCTCCTCAGAATGGGTTATCACCCAATAGCCGGATCCATGTACCCGATGAATGGCTATCTTCGGCACCCCAACGCCCCCTCACCCGACCTTCGAGATTCTGGACATGTTGAAATCCCGATTCTCAGCAAGGCTTTTTCATCGCAGCATGAAAAGGATCGACACAACAAGACCCCGAGACAGCGCCCACCCATTTAACCGGGAGGGATAACGGGAGAAATGGGACACTTTTCCATTGTGAAAAATTTGCCTACGATTTGACACAGAGTCTGTCGATAAGTCAGGTGATCCTACGGGCAAGCAGCCGGAGACCGCACCGGGAGGCCTAAGAAGATCCAGCCTCAAGATGTGCGGCACGGTTGACGAACCTGCATGGCACTCCCTGGTATCCCGGTCTAGAGAGAAGACCCAACAATGAGCAAAGAATCAAAGGAAGCAGTTTTGATTGTCGACGATGAAGAACCGATCCGCCAGCTTTTGACCCAGTGCCTCAGCGGAGAAGGTTACCAAACAAAAGCGGCCAGCAATGCTGACGAAGCTCTTTCTGCGCTTTCTACCAAGCACTTCGATCTTGTCCTATCGGACTTACGCATGCCGGGTATGAACGGCCTGGAATTACTGGAAGCGATCGGCAAAAGGCATGCTGACGTCGGGGTCCTCATGCTGACCGCCTGCGATGACGTGTCCCTGGCTGTGCAAGCTATGAAGATGGGTGCCTTGGACTATGTCCTGAAGCCCTTCCGCATCGACGAAATCAACACCACGGTCCGGAAAGCGCTCCAACTGCATCGTGCGGAGGTCGGACAGAGGCGATATGTGATGCAACTTGAAGAAGTCGTCAGAAAGCAAACCTTCGAGCTTCGCAAGACATTTGAGCATTTTCAGGAGGCCTCGGAAACCACCTTGGACGCCTTGGTCGCCGCCTTGGATGCTCGGGAACATGAAACCCAGGCTCATTCCAGGCGCGTGAGTGAGTACACCCTGCATCTGGCACGGGCAATGGGAGTTGATGCCTCCCTGCTGGCGGACATCGGCCGCGGGGCTATGCTGCACGACATTGGGAAGATTGGAGTTTCAGACAACATTTTGCTGAAACCCGGGAAGCTGACAGAGGCCGAGTGGGTTGAAATGAAGAAACATCCTCAGATTGGCTATTGGATCCTCGATGGCATCCGTGGCCTCGATGTCGCATCCGCGATCGTCCTGACGCATCAAGAAAAATATGATGGAACGGGTTACCCGAGTCGAATGAAGGGCGAAGATATTCCCCTGGGCGCCCGGATTTTTGCTGTCATTGATTGTTTTGATGCGATCACATCCGACCGGCCTTATCGCAAGGCTTCGCCCTACGAGACCGCCCGCGAAGAGATCGAGCGATGCACGGGAAGCCAGTTCGACCCCCTGGTCAGCAAATATTTTCTTCAAATTCCATCCACGGATTGGATGGAAATCCGCACGCGTGTCCTTCTGGAAATTGAAAAAACAGACCGCAACCCGATCACATCGCCCTCCGCCGCCCTTGGACCCTCTCTCCCCACTCCCTAACAATCGAGCCTGATCCGGTGTGCTCAATGTCCTCGAACTCCCGCCTCTGGGGTTCCACGCTTTAGGATACCCAGGGACCGGCACGGTGCAATTCTGGTTGTGACACATGGGCTCGCAGAAACGTATCTCTAATCACTCCCATTACTGGAGAGAAAAGGCGGGGGGGCAATTTCGGGATTTACAATTAATCAAAGGAAGTGGGAAGGCTGGTTGGGTTGCGACACCAGCCATCCCGGGTTTTGTCCTCAGTTGGAGGTAAGGACAAGTTACTGTCTAAGACGCACGGATCTTCGAAAAGGTTTCTCTATATACAAGATTTTACAAAGAGCGGTCCCGCTCAAAACACACACTCCTATATGCCTAGGATGGGTTGAGAGTCCTCATAAAAGACTCCATTCCACAAGAACCGGGGATACTTTTTCTCTTGATTCCGGGGAATGGTCGTCACGACCGTGCGGACGTATTCTACCGTGGCATTTACCCAGTGCAGTCGACTCCGATCGAACAAGATGACCTCTCCGGGCCGGGCGATAACCTCATCCTCTTCTACAAAAAACCCGCGTCCGAGATGAACCCAGATCAGGTTCATTCCTGGGACCCCATCTCGGTGATGTCCTTTTACAAGGTCCCGTGAAAGATGGGCGGTCCGGATGCGCAAGTCTGGAAAGAGCAATGAGACGTTCTGCACACCCTCAAGCCAACCCCGGTCAAGGTCATTCCGTTGCCCTTTCCAAATCCTTTGAATTGTCTGCTGACCTTCAGGAATGGTTGAGAGCGGGACACTGCCGACCCGCTGGTAGTATCGTGGCATAATCAAGATCAGAAGCCCGAGGGAGGAAAAAGGGGTTGGATCAAATTCATCCAAGTCGCATGCCGATTGCGGACCGACGCCCGTTCAGCATGAATCCCGGATCTCTTGCGACCGTAGTTGAAATTCAGGTTCAGTGCCCGGCGGCATTGGAGGCCATGCCTCCCACTTGGGCCCCCGGCTTAGGGGCTAGTGAGGCTGTGATGGTGCCGACTGAAATGCGCGCTTTTAACTGGACCAGCCGGTGGCTCGGCTCGTCGGTGTACCAAACGTACATCCTGCCGGCCTGACGGAACAGCCCTCCGAACACTTTCGGCTCCACCCGAATGGCTTGAAATGTCCCGGCATCGGTCTTGATGGTCTCCCGCTGTTGAATCTCAACGGTCACATCATAAGTCTTGCCCCCGTCGTTTACAGGAAACTGAACAGACTTGCCGAGCGTGAACGTCTGGGTTTGCATGTAAAACAGCGCGGAGAGAACATCCTGGACACAACCGGGCGTGTCCATCTGCGCCTTCCGGGCGGGTGAGGAGGGGGAAACGAGACTGCGATCTTGCAACTGGGCTGTCTTTTGCCCTGGGGGAAAGTCAACGACGGTCTCGCGATGCCGGCGCCCCTCATTGATCCGCTTCATGATCCGGAGGGAACAAAAATTTTTGAGTGAAACCATGGATTCGAACTGATCCTCCACCCGGTAGAGGGTGGAAACGAATCGACTGGAATGCGCGTCCCCGCTAATCCTCAAATGGTCCGCGTTGGGATCGCGCTCCACCCGGATAGTGGCGACACCCGCGTTTGCGGTTCTCCAATAAACATTGTAAGTCAACGTCTGGTTCTCCACCTCGCTGGTGGCGGGCGCTTTTGCTGCCCGCGGGTCGGCGCCTGGCGCACCGGCGGTCTCTCCCCTCATCCACATCAGAGCCGGCAGGAAGGCCAAGGACAAACCTATCATCAACGCCGTCAAGGAGAGGCCTCGAGTGATGGATCGCATGGTGTGAATCCGTGTCAGAAAGCGCAATTCTGTCCGTTTCATCAAAGACCCCTCAGGTATTTTACAAGAAACAGCACTGCCACCGCACCACAAAATCCCAGGAGAGCATTATACTCGCGATTTCGCCAATATTGACCCCAATTGAATGAGGCATGCCCCTTCCCCCCCCGCGGAGTCCATTTCCAAGGCAGGAAGAGGGGGACCTCCCGCGAATACCCTATGAACTCCTCGCCAAAGAGGGCTTGCAAATGCTTTTCTTCTTGTCGCATCACAGGCCAGTAAACCGCCATGAAAAAGAACACAATCCCCAGGAAGAGCACAGCCCCGTGGCTGGCCCAGGCAAACCCCAAGGCGATTAAAAAACTTCCAAAATAGAGCGGATTTCTTGAAAGTCGATAAGGGCCGTCCACGGCTAATGTCGCATTCTTTCTGAGCATTCCTGAGGCCCAGGCACGCCACCCCAACCCGACGAACGCCACGGTCGAACCTGCGAGGATGGATCCCAAGGTTGGTCGCGCCAGCAGAAAATAGAAGATGGCCACCAAAAACCCTAGCGGCACCCGCCATCGAGCAAGGCGACGGCCGACTGAAAACCTGGTCATGGGATTACATCCTCTCGATTCATCCCGATGGAATCGGGGTGGCCTGTTCCAGTCGTGACTGAACGGCCTTAAAAACAGCCTCCACCGGGATTCCTGTAATACAAAGGCGCTTCCCGCAGTCACGGCGATAACAATACCGCCCACATTGGTTTTGCTGGACCACGAAGTCGGCGGGATGGAACGGCCCATTTCGGATAGGATCAGTCGAGGCATAGATTCCCACGATGGGCGTCCGACACGCCGCGGCAATATGGAGAGGTCCGGTGTCCGGACCGACAAAGAGACTGGCCCGTTCCGCCAACGCCGCAAACTGGGAAAGCCCGGGGGCGAGGACGACAGCGGGCTGATTCGGCAGATCGGCAAGGATCTGCCGACCGAGTTTCTCCTCGGAGGGCCCCACCGTAATCACCACCGGCCGCCCCAATTCCTCCATAAGACGTCTCGACAGCCGGGCGTAATTCTCAGTCGGCCATCGCTTGCTCTTCCATTGGGCACCGGGATTGACAATGACAAAGTGCTTCCATTGGCGCCGTTTCAACTCTTCATCGACCCAATCCCGCTCTGCTTCTCCAAAGAGCCGATCGAATTCGACGGGGACGAGTTCCCGCGAGTTCGAAGGAATCGTTCCCCCGGAACTGTTTCTCGTCTGAAGGTAGGCCTCTACAATTTTCAAATGTTCATAAATCACGTTTTCCCGCTGGAGTTTTCTGTCGATTCTGCGGGAATAAAAGATGGATGAATGGGGCTCACGGAGGGAGTGGCGATCTCCACCAATGACCTCTCGGGCGTCAGCGAGGAAAGCAACGACGGCCGATTTCCAAAGGCCTTGTAAGTCAAAAACTACATCGTAGTGCATCCCGCGAAGATCTCGCACGGTCTGGCGCATCTTCCGCCAATTCGCCCGGTCAAAAACAGACCGTCGCCAGCGGAGGGTATCGATTTCGATAATTCGATCAACGGACTGGGCGTGGCTCAGCACTGGGCGTGCATAGCGCTCGACGACCCAATCAATCCGGGCCTCCGGTAACGCACGCCGGAGTCGGGTCACGGCGGGCATCGCGTGGATCACGTCGCCGATGGATCCGAGTTTGACGATCAGGATCTTCAACTCAATCCCTCTCCCCGACCGTTCCGAGTACTTTCCGAATCAAGTCGTGGGTGGAATGATGCTTCGGATCTCCCACAATCGCCACTTCGCCGCCGTAGGCGCGGACAACCTCGCGCTCGGGAACAGTCTCGCGGGTATAATCTGTCCCCTTGGCATGAACATCCGGATGGAGTGACTCAAGTAAGGATTCGACCGTCACGTCGTCAAACACCGTAACATAATCAACACACGCGAGCGCGGCCACCAGGCGAGCCCGCGCGGTCTCGGCCATCAGCGGTCGGCCGGGGTCCTTGATGCAGCGCATCGATGCATCACTATTCACGCCCACGACCAGGACGTCGCCCAGCGCTTTGGCGCCTTGAAGATATCGAGTATGCCCCACATGGAGTATGTCAAAGCAGCCATTCGCAAAGACAATCTTTTGGCCTCGGAGACGATGAGCCGCCACTGCGGATTGGAGGCCCGGCAGATCGAGAATCTTTTTCTCCGTCATGATTTAAAAAACCTCCGCCGGGGGAATCCCAGGGCGGATCGCCCTATCTCGTATCCGAGTCGATCGCTGCGATCAGTTCATCCCGCCCGACGGTCGCCGTGCCGTGTTTCATGACGACCAGCCCACCGGCATAATTTGAAAGCCGCGCCGCCTGAAAAAAACTGGCTCCACACGCCAGCGCCAGGGTAAACACCGCAATGACAGTATCTCCGGCCCCGGTCACGTCGGCCACCTGATCCGTACCGTAAATCGAAAGATGTTTCGTGGGCCGCCCCGGCTCGAACAGGGCCATCCCCTCTTTGCCCCGCGTGATCAACAAGGCCTTTGTCCGCAATTGTTTGATGAGCTTCTTCCCCGCCCCGTCCAGCGCCTTGAGATTATTGCCGATCGCTGTTCCCAGCGCGGCTTCGACCTCTGCTTCATTGGGAGTCGCAGCGGTGAAAGATTTAAAACGATGAATCTGATACCTCGAATCCACGTTCAGGGGAATACCCCGATTTCGAGTCCTGGCCCGAAGGGTTGCCACAGCCGCGGAAGTAATCATTCCCGACCCGTAATCCGACACGAGGATGGCATCCATTTCCGGGGCGATCTGACCCGCCTTTTCGAACAACCGGGTCAAAACCTCCTTGGCCGGGGGCGACGGGGCTTGCCGATCAATGCGAACGACCTGTTGGTGGGTGGTATGAGCCGAACCTGCTAGAATGCGAGATTTGGTCGTGGTCGAATAACTCGAATCGATCAGAATCCCGGCAGCGGAGACTCCCTTGTTCCTGAAGAATTGAATCAGGTGGGCGCCTTGCGCATCTCGTCCGACGACGCTGAAAGGGAACGTCCTGGCGCCAAGATCGACGAGGTTGTTCGCGGCATTGGCCCCGCCCCCCGGGACAATCTCCGTGTGACGATGCTTCAAAATCAGCACGGGCGCTTCCCGAGACACGCGCGAGATTTCGCCATCCACGAACTCATCGGCTACAAAATCGCCCAAGACAAGGATCCTCGCCTTTGAAAACTGATCGATCATCCGGAGCAGAAGATCCCGTTCCTTGGGCTCAATCATGATTGCAACTCCCCTCTTGAATGCAACAGGATCTTTCTCACGGCTTGGAAGAGGTTCAAGCAAACCCAGTCCGGCTGATACTCCCACCCCGGAAGGTGGTACTCAAATTCGCCGCGGCCGTAACCGGTCAACACCAGCGCACTGCGTAATCCGTGGAGCCCGGCCATCTCGATGTCGCTCTTGCGGTCTCCAATGATGTAGGATCGGGACAGATCCACGCCCAACTCACTGACAGCCCAGTCCAGCATTCCGCGGCGTGGTTTCCGGCACTGGCAATCGAGCCGGTAGGGGGGCTCCCCCACATCCGGATGATGGGGGCAAAAATAAATCGCATCGAGGCGCGCTCCCTTTGCCTTCAGTCCCCGAGCAATTTTCTGATTCACCTCGGCGACCAGGGATTCCGGGAAGTATCCGCGCGCCACCCCTGCTTGGTTGGAGATGATCACGGCCTTCGCCCCCGCTTGATTAATCGCCCGGATCGCTTTGGCGCTGAATGTAAAGATATGACAGCGGGAGGGATGGTTGACGTATCCCACTTCCTCGCACACCGTCCCGTCACGATCCATGAACACGGCAAAAGGTTTTTCCGGCATGAAGTCAGGAGCTCAACGTGAGAGCAGATTGGCCGCAGCGTGGTAGACATCCTCGACGGGGATGCCGGTCATGCAGCGGTGGTCCAACGGGCATTCCCGGAGCAAGCATGGGCTGCATGACACGGGATGTTTGATGACGCGCGTGTGCGGACCCACGGGAGCAGTTGCGCGCTCATCGGTCGGCCCGAAAATGGCCACGGTCCGGGTCCCCACGGCAGCTGCCAAGTGCATCGGACCGGAGTCGTTGGTCACAAACACCGAGCAACAATTTAAGAGCGCAGCCAGTTCGCCCAAGGTGGTCTCCCCGCTGAAAATCTTCGGGGTGTGTTGCATCGTCCGGGCAATAAACTCGGCCGTCGTTCGCTCGGTGGCCGATCCAAAGATTAGCACATCGGCTCCCAAGCCATCAATGCATCGATCCGCCAAGGCCGCATATCGATCCGGAGGCCATCGCTTGGCCGTCCCATAAAACGCCCCCGGATTTATCCCCACCAGCAGCGCTCCCTCCTTAACGCCCTTCGCCGAGAGGCGTTGGCGCGCTTGAAGTTGTCGATTCCCTGAGATCTTGAGCGAGATCCTTGGAACGGGCGGGATCTCGTCGATGAATCCAGCCTGCCTCAGGAGGTCGAGGTAGTATTGAGCCTGGTGCTGTGCCAGGAGGTCCGTGGAGATGTTCAAGCGGCGGGTCAACAGAAGGCTTCGTCCGTCTGTGGCGTAGCCGATCCGTTCTGGAATGCCGGCCCTCCAGGCCAGATATGCACTTTCAAAGGAATTCGGAAGCACAATGGCGAGATCAAAATGCTCCCCGGCCAGTTCCGCGATAAGCCTTGACCTGCCCCGCCATCCCCGATGCTGGAGCGACCGATCGTAGCTATGGAGGTGATCGACCGCGGCGAACCCCTCGAAGAGCTCCCTGACCCACGGACGCACGGTCAACGTGATCTCGGCCTCTGGTCGGGCACGGCGGAGTGCCTCCAAAGCAGGGATTGTCAGAATGGAATCCCCCACCCAGTTTGTTCCACGAACCCAGATTTTTGTCCGCCGAGTCTTGCTCATGCGAGAAATCGAACAGAGAGTAAAACGTTCTCGGATCAGTTCGATAGAGCTTGGAGAAATCTTGTCTCGTCGTCAATTTGCATCTTGATCTCGAAAATAAAGCAGGGCCAATTTCCAAAAGCGCGCGGGGTAAGATTCATCGTATCTTTAGCGGTTGTGATCAGTGCTTCGGCCCCACATCGCAAGGCCCGCAGGATGATATCTCGCGTATCGGATGGGCGATAACGATGATGGTCAGGAAAAACGAGGGAATCGGCGATATCGAGTTGATGGTCCCGCAAGTCTCGAAGAAACTGCCCGGGTTGCGCTATGCCACAAAAAGAGACCAACTTTTTTCCCTGGAGCTCTCCAACGGGCCGGACCCCTTTCCCTTCGAAAAGAGAGACACCGGCACACTCCCGGTGAGCGCTGAACACTTCGGCTGAAGGAGAGAGTGCTCGCCACCTTTCCCGATCGGATGCCCCGAGGGAGAAATTCGAGCTTCCGACGAGAACCACCAGGTCCGCCCGCTCCATCGCTTTTGCCGGCTCTCTCAGCCGTCCCATCGGGATCACCCGCCCGTTATCAAACGGCCGCTCGGCGTCGAGCAAAAGAATATTCCGATCGCGCGTGAGCTTCAAATGCTGGAAGCCATCATCCAACACAATCCAACTGGCGGGAAGATGGGACTCGACCCATTGGGCAGCCCGCCACTTGGGAGAGCCGACAACGACAAAGACGCCGCGCATTCTCTGCGCCAACAACTGAGCTTCGTCTCCCGTGAGGGACACGTCCGCAGATACCTCTTTTCCGTCCGAGGCCAGGTGGATCGATCCCGTCGAGCCGGAACTCCGCTTGTAGCCCCTGCAGACCACTGCAACCGATTGGTTCTGTGCGCAGAGCAATTCGGCCACCCGCATCGTAAAGGGAGTCTTTCCTGTCCCTCCAACGGTCAGATTCCCGACACTGATGACCCGTGGAGCCACCTTAACCTTCTTCAAAAATCCCGTCTTGTAAAGGTCGGCCCGCAGGCTTACGGTGGCGGAGTAAAGGGCAGCCACGGGCCGAAGGAAACTCCTCAGAAGCGGGCTTTGAATCATAGCAGCCTCAAAATCTTCTCTACCGTGAGTGCCGTCGCCCCGGAACTCTTGGCCACCAGCGCTCGCCCCCGTTCGCCGGTGGCTCGCCCCTCGATGGAATCTTCAAGTAACATAATGGTGGCTGAGGCCAGTTCATCTGCGTCCCTGACCAGGAGGGCTGCCTTGTGCTCGAGAAAATCCTCAGCCATTTTTGAAAAGTTGGACATGTGCGGACCAAACATTACGGCCACCCCGGCCGCGGCCGGTTCCAGGATGTTGTGCCCCCCTTTTTTCACCAAGCTCCCCCCGACAAACGCCGCTCTTGCCAGCGAGTAGAGAGCCGGGAGCTCTCCGACGGAGTCCAGCAGAAGAATATCGCGGTCACGTCCATCAACGGTCTCGAGTTCGGATCGCCGGACGACCCTGAATTTGCACTTGGCCAACAAATTAGCAACCGTGTCGAACCGCTCAGGCCGTCGGGGTGCGATGATCAGCCGGGCCGCCGGGATTCGTGCCTTGACTTCGGCGAATGCCTTTAGCACGAGTTCCTCCTCCCCGTCAGCCGTGCTTCCTGCCACCCATACTGCCGCTCCGGCAATCCCCGAAAACCTATCCCGGACCAGGGGTAGGCCTCCCTCTGATGGAGTGGCCAGTCGAGTATCGTATTTCATATTACCGGACACCATAACCTTTTCTGAGGGGGCTCCCAGGTTGCGGATACGCTCGGCATCCTCTTCTGTCTGCATGAGGAACAGATCGATTTCAGGCAGAAACCGCCGAAGAAAACCTTTGATCCGCCCGTACCACCGGTAAGAGTTCATCGAGATGCGTCCATTGACAACAACAAGCCTGATGCCCAGACGATGAGCCTCGTGAATGAAGTTCGGCCACAATTCGGTCTCAGCCAGACAGACGATCGCGGGTCGGATGTGAGAAAGGCTCCGGCGGACATTCCAGCGCCAATCGAACGGGTAATAAAAAAACCCGTTTGCCCCCTCGATTCTCTCGCGCGCATTCTGCTGCCCGGTCAGGGTGGTCGTGGAAATGAAGATTTTTCGAGATCCGACCCGGGCTCGCAATTGTGAAACCAGAGGCGCCACGGCATTGCTCTCCCCCACCGAAACGGCATGAATCCAGATCGCGCCTCCGGCGTCCTGGCGCGACTCTCGAGGGAGTTTTCCACTCCGCTCGACCAAACTGACAAGATACTTCCCATGTCGCAGCGCCTGAACCAGGAAATAAGGCAGGAGGAGCACAAATCCGAAACACAGCAAAAGACTGTAAAGGGTGAACAATATTCGTCCCGTGATGAGGCCTTCAGAAGATACGTAAGGAAAAATATACCGGATGGGGGTTCGCGCGCCAAGGGATTTTGTTTACCGAGGGTGCGTTTCCGGAAGGTCGGGGGCCCTTGAGGCTTCTCTAATCCTGAGTCCTGGAACTGGAACACGGTGAGAGCGGACGAAACACCTTTTGCCCTTCTGCACAAGATTCGAAATTTATCTCAGGCTCGTCCCCTCGAAGATTACCCGCTCTCCAATGAAGCACCATGGAGTTTTCACTGGCAAGATTGAAAGGGATCTCCTCTGGATCGTGAGATAGGTCAGTGATTACTTCTCGAAAAAGGAAGGCAAGTAGATAAGAAGAAGACAAACGGCCGGGCACCGGGGAGAACCCGCCCCCTCTAATCTTTTCTTCGAGGCCCATCGACTTGCGTTCAGGGTTGTAATTGACAGTTTCGTGATGCTCCTTTAAATTTGATCTCTGGGATCGCCGCCCCGGTTCGATCCTCAAAGGAGTTTTGAGATGCGATGTCCATTGTGCGGCACTCGTAAGGCCAAACGGAATTGTCCTGCCAAATCCGCTCAGATCTGCGGCATTTGCTGTGCCACGAAGCGCGAAATCGAAATCGACTGTCCAACGTCTTGTAGTTACCTTCGAGAGGGGTACCAATATGCCAAGGTGAAATCTCCCCTCGAACAAAGGGCGCGGTCGATGACGATCGACCGAACCTTTGACCGCGGGTTCCTCATCGCGAACGAGAAATTCTTAATGGAGTTATCGAAGGTAATCCTGGAAACCTTTAGGTCCGTCCCGCACCTATACGACGCGGATGTCGTCGGTGCCATGGCCGCTCTTGAAAAGACCTTTCGAACTCTTGATAAAGGACTTTATTACGACTCCAAGCCGGACGGCAGCCTGGAACAATTCCTTTATTTAAAGCTCAAGGAAAGCATCGATCTCAAAATCCAAAACCCCGACGTCCAGGGACACCGGCTAAAGGTTTCAACTGCCATTGACTGTCTTGTCTTCTTGCAGCAATTTGCCCTGATAAAAGGTTCGGGGCGCCCATTGAGCCGGGGCTATCTTGCCCATGTCGAAGAGGTCTTTTTGCACGCTCCTCAAGAATCGGCTTCGGAAGAGCCTCGCATCTTGCTCACTTAACCCCCCTGCCACTTCATTTCATTGAAGGTCCACCCGGTCCCCTAAGGCAATCTCCTCACGACTGGTGGTGATGATCGCCGTCGAACTGCTCTCCTCGGACTGTAAAACAACACACTCCCCCAAGAACTGTCGTGGAAAACGGGCCGTATTTGAAGCCCTCGTGTAAAACTCTCGATTGTAGACACTCAGCGCACCCTCACTGGCAGGGCGATAGATTCGCAATAC
The DNA here is from genome assembly GCA_041494885.1 of Terriglobia bacterium. Lineage (GTDB taxonomy): Bacteria > Acidobacteriota > Terriglobia > JAIQFV01 > JAIQFV01 > JAIQFV01. The sequence continues at coordinate 14,472 of JBGQBO010000047.1, read as the reverse complement.
GGAACCGGCCTGCACCCCGTGGTTGGTTCCCACGTTTAGATAGATGATCGCGCTCTGACCCAACTGCACAACGTGCCACTTCGAGTCGATGATCTGTCCTTCAGCCTTGCCCGCAGTCGGTGAGAAGCGATCGACCGGGCCAGTCGGCCTGGCGGGGGGTGAGAGCCTGGACTGGGGTGCAATGACCCAGTCCCCTACGACAAGGGATTGGCACGAGAACACAATTTCCCCTACCGGGGTTTCCCCGTGAATATCTACAATTCTTACATGAGCGATGTCACTATACAGGGTGCCCAGGTTCTTAATCTTCCGAAGCGGCCGAATAATGAACACTTCCTGACCCTTCTGGAGGTTTGACATGGCCCCGTCCCCCAGGTAAACCAGATCTCCTGTGACGAGTTCGTTTTTCTTCCGGCCCTCCTCGGCGCCCATCACTACTCCTGTCCGAGAAATCTCTCCTTCGGCAATGAAGCCGCTGCAGTAGGTATCACTGTAAGATGCGGCGGTGGGTGGAGATTTCGGTGTCTGGGCCAAGGCAAGAGGCGTCATCGCGATCAGCAGAAAAAACCCGACCACATAAATCCCGATGATGCCGACCTTCACAACACTTGTTCTGTTGGATTCCATAGTTCCTCCCGACATGCCTGTGGAGCGAGGCGTGAGATATTTGGCGCAAAGCTTAACGGGCGGCAGCTCGCTTGTCAAATGCCCTTCTCCGAGTCCAGGGGTAAAAACAACGCGCGCCTGTATGGGAGAATTGATACAATAGGGTCTCATTCACGTTTGTGTCTGTCATCACACGGGGTCACGAAGGTTCCACCAGTGCAAGCCACTTGAGGCCAAATTATCATTGACCCGATCCGTGTTTGATTCCCTTTGCATTCCCGTCGTGGAAACAAGTGCCCATCAAGCCTTTCTAGCCCTTAAGAAGGCCATGAAGCAGGCTCGATGGGTTGAATTGCGCCTGGACTATCTGCGTTCCACGAAGGAGATGAGTCAACTGCTCTCTCGTATGAATAGCTTCAAACCTGGCCGGCACTCCCTTATTTTTACGCTCCGGAGGCGGGAAGCGGGAGGACGATTCAAAGGAACCATGCGGTCTCAACTGCACTGGTTGAAGCGCGCCGCCTTACTCGGACAGTGGCTGGATCTTGAAATTGAGACGCTGCGACGGGAAGGAACGCCGGTCGTCCGGGACTTGAAGCGGGCCGGTGCCCGTGTCATTGTTTCTTACCATAATTTCAAACGGACGCCGGTCAACTTGAGCGAGGTTGCAAAGCACCTTCTGGCGGCAGAGGGGAATCTGATCAAGATCGCAACGCAGGCCAATTCCATGTCGGACGCCGTGCGTCTTCTGGGGCTTCAGCATGACCTCGCTCAGAAAGGTCACCGGAGTGTTATCCTCGGGATGGGTGCTTGTGGGTCTTCGACGAGGATCCTCGGGCCTTCGCGGGGAGCAGAGTTTACCTATGCATCCCTAAGCCGGGGACGGGAGTCTGCCCCGGGTCAATGGACCGCCCTGGAGCTGAAAAACACTTTTCGAATTAATAGCATCAACTCACAGACAGGGATCTATGGCCTCCTCGGCTGCCCTCTTTCCCATTCCCTGTCTCCTGCTTTGTACAACTCCGCCTTTGCCCATCTGCGAATGAACGCCGTTTATTTACCTTTTGAAACCCGCGACCTGATGGATTTTCCGGCTTGGACAAAGCGGCTCAAGGTAAAGGGACTGAGTGTGACTCTCCCCCACAAGGCCGAGGTCATGCAGTTTGTTTCAAAGGAGGATCCGGCCGCGAGGCGCGTGGGCGTTGTCAATACGCTCCGGCAAAGACGAGGGCGGTGGTTGGGATACAATACCGACGTTCGAGGGGTTGAGAAGCCGCTTCGGGAACTTGGACTTGATTTGAAGAAGAAGGAAGTTTTGCTTTTGGGCGCGGGGGGCGTCGCACAGACGGTGGCCGCTGTGCTTCATCAGGCAGGAGCAAAGGTGCTAATTTACAACCGAACCCGGCCGGCTGCACGACGATTGGCCCGCAGGTTCGGGCATGGGGTGGTTCAACGGACACAGCTGAGGAACCGTCATTTCGCTCTCATCATAAACGCCACCTCAGTAGGGATGTGGCCGGCAGCCAACAAGGTTCCCATTAACCTTGACCGAATGAGGGCGGACGTCGTCTTTGATCTGGTATACAACCCGGCCGACACGCGGTTGTTACAAGAGGCCCGACGACGAAAAATGCGAACCCTTTCCGGAATGAAGATGTTCATCTCCCAAGCAGAGGCCCAATTCAGGATCTTAACGGGCAAGAGATTGCCAACCGCCGTTTGGTCGCGGGTCAAAGGAACGGATCCCCCATGAAACCGCCCCAGGCCGGACCACGATTTCTGATTCAAGTTCCCGCCTCCACTTCTAACCTCGGGCCGGGATTCGATGTGCTCGGGCTTGCGGTTGGCCTCCATTTGAAGCTTCGCGTGGAACCCTCGCTCGGGAGCGCAAATATCCTGCTCTTTGAGGGAGTCGGCAGCGAAGTGCTGGCCGGGGAGAAATCCAATCTGATCTTACGGGTGGCCCAACATGTGGCCCGCGCCCAGAAGATAGCGTTGCCTCCTCTGCAGCTGACGATTAAGAACGAGATTCCACTGGCCCGAGGACTGGGAAGCAGTGCCGCTGCCATCATTGCGGGGGTTTCCCTCGCCGAACAGTTTTCCCGCTTACCCTTCACCTGCGAACAAATCTTGAAGTTCGCCGTTGAGTTCGAAGCACATCCGGACAACCTCGCTGCCTGCCTGGTAGGGGGGTTCACGGCGGCACGGCTCGAAGCGTCTCGTTCTGTACTCTTCTTGCCACTCCCCATCGACAAGCGACTGCGAATCGTACTCGCGGTCCCCGAATTCCCCGTTTCCACCGTCAAGGCACGACGCGTGCTCCCGCGGCGTTATTTGCGAGAAGATGTGGTGTCCAACCTTCAAAACGCAGTTCTGCTCTCTCATGTCCTGAGCAAAATCTCCTCATTTCCTGTGCGCCGTCTGTTCGAGGATCGGATTCATCAACCTTATCGCCAGCTCCTGGTTCCCGGACTTCAGGAAGCCTTGGCATTGCCCCCACTCCGAGGCATGGCAGGAATTTTCTTGAGTGGCTCGGGGCCTACTCTGGCAATCCTGGCCACCGAAAACTTCAGGGCGATAGGCCACGCGCTTCGGAACTGCTTTTCAAAACGTGGAATGTCATCTACAATCACTGTTTTAAATGTCGATCGAAAAGGACGCCGTATCAAGCGTCTCGCATAGTATCTCCAGCCCGAGTACCCCTCTCGCTGACTTATGGATGCACTGACACAAATCCCTCTGGGAACACAAGTCCTCCTGGGTGAGAAGGCGCGATTGAAACGGCGCGTCGAGATGATGGTGACGAGTGTCTTTGAAGGTTGGTCCTATGACGAGATCATTCCACCTATTTTTGATTACATGGATGTGTTCGAGAGAGGGGTAGGAGCCGAGCTCGGAAAGAAAGTGTACCGTTTTCTTGATCGGGAAGGAAATATCCTGGCGCTTCGTCCCGAGTTTACTTCTCTGGTCGCCAAAACCGTCGCCTGCCGAATGATCGGATCACCCAAGCCAATTCGTTTGTATTATTCGGGCGAGGTTTTACGTTATGAGCCTCCGCGCGGGGGCCAGCAAAGAGAGTTTTCTCAAATCGGCCTGGAACATATTGGGGGGGCCCGTTTTGAGGCCGATGTGGAGGTCCTCGCGATTGCCATGGAGGTTCTTACACATCTCGGTCTCAAGGACTTTCAGATCAATCTGGGGCACCGGGAGTACTTCGCGGGAATCGCTGACCGGATTGGTTGTGAACCTGCAATTCTCCAAAGACTGCGAGAATTGATTGATATCAAGGATAAGACATCCCTTCGAGCGGAACTCCACCGGCTGAACCTCAAGGGCCGGCGCAAGGACACCCTGCTGGCCCTCCCCGACTTGACCGGAGGCCGGGAGGTCCTCCGCAGGGCGCGAAGGCTGGTCACAAACGATCGGTCGCTGGGAGCCTTGGACCATCTGGAAGGAATCACCCGAACCTTCTCCTCTCTTGGATTCGATCGACACCTGACCCTCGATTTGAGCGAGGTTCGCGGGCTCGAGTATTACACGGGTGTGGTGTTTCGAATCTTTGTCCCGGGACTCGGTTTTGAAATAGGGGGGGGTGGGCGCTATGACAAGCTCTTTTCAAATTTCGGCGCATCCTGGCGCGCAGTTGGATTTTCATTTAGCCTGGAGCGACTGATGCAATGTGCCCATGTCAGGCGCGCTCCGGGCAATTCCCCGCGGAGCTTTCACCTGACATCAGAGAATTTGCGCCGGCAGTTTCCCAAAATCCTCAAGGCACGACGCTCTGGCCAGCGGGTCAAGCTGGGGTAGGGCAGGTATTAGGTATTAGGTATTAGGTATTAGGTATTAGGTATTAGGTATTAGGTGGTGGGGAAAGGAAGGCAGAGGCCGAAAGTGCGAAGGCAGAGGCCAGATGCCAGAGGCAGGAATTCAGACGTCGGAGTTCGGAGGTCAAAGAGAAGCTTAAAAGGTGCAGTACAGATATTTGACTTTGGACTCGAAACTTTGAACCTTGAACTTGGACCTTGGAACTGAAATGCTAACCGTTGCCATTTCCAAAGGCCGTTTGTTCGATCCTTCGCTCGAGCTGTTCTCGAAGCTGGGGTATCGTATCCCTGCCCGTGCCGCCGAGTCGCGCAAGCTGGTTATTGCCGACCGCCGTGGGAAGCTTCGATTCATTTATGTCAAACCCTCCGATGTCCCAGTCTATGTTGAGTATGGGGTGGCCGACCTGGGTATTGTAGGACTTGACGTACTCCTTGAGGCTTCCCCCGATGTCCACCAGCCCTTGGATTTGAGATTTGGAGAATGCAGGATTGTCGTGGCTGCGATGAAGCAATTCAAACCGGACAACGGACAAGATGGCGTTTCCACTTTACGGATCGCCACAAAATATCCGCGCCTTACGGCAGAGTACTTCACGGGGCGCGGAGTCCCGGTGGAGATTATCGTCCTCTCGGGGTCCATTGAGCTTGCCCCTGTGCTGGGATTGGCAGACTGCATTGTGGATCTGGTCCAGACGGGGCTGACCTTAAGGCAGAATGGCCTGAAGGTGATCCATGTCATTGGTGAATCCACGGCGCGCCTGATCGTCAATCGCGCCTCTTATCAATTACGGCGCGAGCGGATTTCCGAACTGTTGAGGCGGATCGAGCACGTGGTCGCGCCGAAGAAAACAGTATGATCGAAATCATCACCAGCTCCCAGTTTCGACGACATCCGAAGGTCCGGAAAATTCTCTCCCGCCGCCAGGGCGTTGATCCTGGAGTTTCCCGCGTGGTTGAGTCGATTCTGAGACGGGTCCAGCGGGACGGTGACAAAGCACTCCGTCAATTGACTCATGAGCTGGATGGGGTGCGGCTTCGCTCGGTCCGTATTCCCTTTTCAACGATCAAGAAAAAAGCCGCTTCCGCCCCCAGCAGCCTGCGTCGGGTAATGGCACAGGCCCGCCGTAACATCGAAAATTTTCATCGCCGGCAGGTCGAGAGGTCATGGAGCATGCCCCGGGGCCGGGGGTCATTTGTGGGCCAGCGTTTGACTCCCATTTCCGCCTTGGGACTTTACGTTCCCGGGGGCACGGCGGCCTATCCGTCGACCGTGCTCATGAACGCTATCCCGGCGCGGGTCGCTGGTGTGGGCAGGATCGCGGTGGCGACCCCCCCCAGGAACCTCGAGGCCAATCCCGGGCTCGCAGCAGCCCTGGTGGAGATGAATTTGGACGAGGTTTATGCCGTGGGAGGGGCCCAGGCGGTGGCGGCCCTCGCTTATGGCACTCGGAGCATCCCCCGGGTGGATAAGATCGTGGGACCCGGAAATCGCTATGTTGCTGCAGCGAAACGCATGGTTTATGGGATGGTGGACATTGACATGATTGCCGGCCCGAGCGAGGTAGTCATCGTCGCTGACTCGAGGGCGGATGCCCGTTGGATCGCCGCCGATTTGCTGGCCCAGGCCGAGCATGATGTCGAAGCCTCTGCCATTTGTGTCACCAACTCCGAAGGACTGGCCCTTCGAATTCAACATGAGATTGAAAGGCAAGTGGTTGATCTCACGCGTCGTGCCATTTGCAGGAGATCGATCGATGTGCTGGGTGCGGTGATTGTGACCCACACCCTCTCGGAGGCCGAGGCCATTGTGAACGACCTCGCTCCGGAGCATCTCGAATTGCACCTCCGGCATCCTGAACCTTTCAGCCGCCGGATCCGCAATGCAGGAGCCATTTTCCTGGGAGCCTTTTCCCCCGAAGCAGTGGGCGATTACTTCGCGGGACCGAATCATGTCCTGCCCACCAGTGGCACGGCCCGCTTCTCATCGCCACTGGGCGTTTACGATTTTGTGAAGCGGACCTCAATGATTCAGTATTCACAAATGCGTCTTGAAAAGGACGCCCGTGCCATTATCCAGCTCGCCCTGTCGGAACAACTGACGGCGCATGCCCGGAGCGTCGAGATCCGCTTGGCAGGGAAATAAGGATAAAGACAACGCTCTGGCCCCGATGAGGTGAAATGAGCCATGCCCGATTCCCCCATAAGTGGGTTTCTTAATAAGATCCGGCCGAATGTCCGGGGACTGGTCCCTTATTCGCTCAAACATGTGGACGCACGTATAAAACTTGATATGAATGAGAATCCAATCGATACTCCCCAAGTTATCAAAGAGGCCGTGGTGGAGCAACTTCAGAATCGTGAATGGACGCGATACCCGGAGCTAGTTCCCCGGAGACTGCTCGCCAAGCTCTCAAGGTCAGCGGGCTGGCCGGAGGAAGGACTTCTCATCGGTAATGGCTCTAATGAAATCCTGAAAACTATCCTTTTGGCAGTCGCCGGCCCGGGGACCCAAGTCGCTGTCGTCCAGCCTTCCTTCTCGGTTTACCGACAGCTCGTAATGATCGCCGGGGCAGAATACCGCGAACTTCTTCTCACTCCCGATTTGCAATTCGATGTTGGGGCGATCTGCCGGGGAGCCCGGGAGGCCGATTTAACCATCGTGTGTGTCCCCAATAACCCTACGGGCACCCGGCTCAGTCCAGAGGCCATCGAGGAGATTCTCAGTTCCACTTCCGGCCTGGTCATCGTGGATGAGGCGTATTACGAATTCAGCGGAACGACCTGCTTCGAATTACTCCGAAAATTTCCGAACCTGATCCTGCTTCGAACTTTTTCAAAGGCCATGGCGATGGCGGGGCTTCGCATCGGCTATTTGCTTGCAGACCCGGCCCTTACGGCAGAAGTGGCCAAGGCCAAGCTGCCTTACAATCTTAATTTCGTGTCGATTGCGGCAGCCGAGGCAGGTCTGGATCGCATTGATTTGCTTCAGGCCAACGTCAAGAGAGTTATCGAATTGCGGGAGTCCCTTGCAACCCAGTTGAGACAGATCGAGAGCGTTGAGTTGTTTCCTTCAGGAGCGAATTTCATGCTCTTTCGCACCCCACTCCCCGCCCCCGTGCTGTTTGAATCCCTCTACGCCCAATCCGTGTTGGTTCGTGATGTGAGCAAGGCCCCCTTGCTGGAGCGATGCCTTCGCGTTACTGTGGGGAATGCAAAGGAAAACGGATTTTTTGTTTCGGCCATGAAGAAGTCTCTCCAGGACGAAAGTATCCATTCCGTTTCCGTAGAAGAAGACAACCCCGGGATACTCTGACTCAGGAACTCGAGGTGAGTGACCCGGGTAACCACGTGGTTGAACTGCCCATCGAAAGAGTCTCCCAAGGGAGGAGTCATCGAGAAAACCTCATGAAGAATAAGCCGCGAATTGCCATCGTCGATCGCAAAACCAGAGAGACGGATATCCACCTTCGACTCAATTTGGATGGTGTGGGTCGAGGAAAGATCCGGACGGGGATTAGCTTTCTCGACCATATGCTCACCGGCTTTGCCCGACATGGATTATTTGACCTTGATCTGCGGTGCCGGGGTGACCTTCACATCGACGCTCACCATTCCGTCGAAGACATAGGGATCGCATTGGGTCAAGCGTTTGCGCAGGCCGTGGGAGGTAAAGTAGGACTGGCCCGGTACGGGCACGCCTACATCCCCATGGATGAGACCCTGGTGCGCGGCTGTGTTGATTTCTCCGGCCGCCCCTATACACTCTTCAAAGCGAAGATCCCGAGAAAGAACTTGGGTGATCTGGATACGGAACTCGTGGAACACTTTTTTGAATCCTTGGGGACCCACGCACGGATCAATCTTCACCTCGAACTCCTCTATGGAAGAAATTCTCACCATATATGTGAAGCCTGCTTCAAAGCCTGTGCGCGAGCCTTATCGGCCGCGACCCGCATTGACCCTCGCGTCGCAGGGGTCCCGTCAACAAAGGGGATGCTGTCATAGTTGCCGGGGAAGCAGTGGTCAGGTCTCAGTTGTCAGTGAAAGAAAGCTAAGGGCCAGAAGGCAGAAGTCGGAGATCAGAAGTTGGAGAGGGACTGCTGCTTGGATGGACTTCCAAGACGTTGAGCATTGGACATGATTACTATCATCGATTGCGGGATGGGAAACCTTCGAAGCGTGCAGAAGGCATTTGAATATCTCGGCTATCCGGCCCAAATCTCCTCCACCCGCGAGGTCATTGAGAAAGCGGAAAAGCTTGTACTTCCCGGAGATGGGGCCTTCGGAGATGAAATGAAGCGCTTGACGGAGCTCGAACTCGTTTCTCCCATCCTTGAAGCCGTGGGACGAGCCATCCCCCTCCTTGGCATCTGCATCGGACAGCAAGTGTTGTTTGAGGAAAGCGAGGAATTCGGAAAGCACCACGGCCTGGGGTTATTCGAGGGCAGAATCAAAAGGCTGCCCGAATCTTTGCCTGTGCCTCACATGGGTTGGAACCAACTCCATCTCAAGAAGACCACGGGCCTGCTTGCCGGGGTGGAGCCCGAAAGCTTTGTCTATTTCATCCATTCTTACTATGTTGATGGCTGTGATGAAGCCCATGTGACCGCAACAACAGATTACGGGATCGAATTCCCTGTCGTGATTGAGCGCGACCACGTATTTTCCACACAATTTCATCCGGAGAAGAGCCAGCGACCGGGCCTCCGTCTGTTGAAAAACTTTGCTGAATTCCCGAGGGCTCAAGGCTAGCGCGTTCCTGCCTTGGCGGGATCCTCCCGGGGGGCGGAACGTTTGCCAGTTGAAAATCAAAATGGTCCTCTATCCTGCCATTGACGTCAAAGATGGAAAATGTGTGCGCCTGGCGCAAGGGCGCGCCGAAAGGGTGAAGGAGTACTCCCGGAACCCGGTTCAGACGGCATTGCATTGGGAGCGGGAAGGGGCAGAGTGGCTTCACGTCGTGGACTTGGATGCAGCGCTCTCCGAAAGCCACAAGAACGAAGAGGTGGTCGAAGAAATCCTTCGAATTGTCCGGATCCCTGTCCAGCTGGGTGGCGGGATGCGCAGCCTTGCGCGCATTGAAAAAGCGATTGCCATAGGAGCCAGTCGGGTGGTCATTGGCACGGCCGCTGTCGAAAATTATTCCATGTTGCATCAGGCCATTGAGCAGTTCGGAGACTATATCGCAGTGGGGATCGATGTGAGAGGCGAGCATGTGGCCACCCGTGGATGGAAACTGGAAACCGACTCTGAACCCAAAACTTTCGCCAAAAACCTGGCGCTGCACGGGATCAATGTGTTCGTGGTTACGGACATCGCCCAGGATGGGATGCTATCGGGCCCCAATTATGCCCTTGCCGAAGGGATTGCGCGAGTCACCAAAGGATCAGTCATCCTCTCCGGGGGAATCGGGTCGCTCGATGATCTAGTCCGGGCACGCACTCTTGCAAATCGGGGGATTGACGGTGTGATCGTCGGAAAGGCTCTGTATGAGGCGAAGTTCACACTCAAAGAAGCGCTGGCGGCCACCTCCAGATCCTAACCTGCGTGCAGGCTGAAATCGAAGGGGGATTCAGAGTTGCTTGAGTTCACGTTGTCCCATAACTTCCTCCGGGGGCCTCAAGGTTAAACAGGAATGAATGCAATAAACCAATCCACATCGGTCGAAAATGGGCGATCGGCGCGCAGAGCCTATGCTGTCCCGGCCGTCCTCATGGTCCTCTGCGCCTTGGGAGTGCTATCCAACCTCCTCGCTGGATTCCACTTTATTGAGTCCGCCGAAAGCGCCCAAACTCTGGCGAGTAACCGATGGATTGCTTTTCTGTCTAACTTCCAATTGGAACACTTCTACAAGATCCAGAAGGAGCAGTTAGAACTCCGCTTGAACGAGCTCGCGATTCGAGAGGATCTCGATGATCTCGTCCGTGAAAACTACAGGCTGAGGATAGCTGAGTACGCCACCCAGATGGAGACCGTTCATAAAAAAAGCGCCCAAATGGAAAATGAGGCGCACGCGTACGAATTGGAGCGAGACAGGAGCCAGCGGCGTACGCGGTGGCTGATGGCGGGAGCCGCCGGATTTGTTTTGGCCATCACGCTCCTCGCCCTCCAAGTGCTTGTAGAGATCAGGGGCTTCCTGGCCGCGGCCGTGATTCTTCTGATTGCTGCGCTGGCCATCTGTGCGAATGCCTTCATTTCATTCTGGAGGTAATTGTCAAGCCAATGCTCGCCAAGCGGATCATCCCTTGTCTTGATGTCGATGGCGGCCGTGTCGTCAAGGGGATTCGTTTCGTCCAGCTGCGCGATGCGGGAGACCCGGTGGAGTGCGCTCGTCGATACGACGAGGAAGGAGCCGATGAGTTGGTCTTCCTCGACATCACGGCTTCGTCTTCGTACCGGAAAACGGCGGGAGATTTGGCGGCCCGCGTGGCTGATGAAGTGTTCATTCCCTTCACGATCGGAGGCGGGATCCGATCCATTGACGACATTCGAAACATCCTGAAATCGGGAGCCGACAAGGTTTCCCTGAACACCGCCGCCATACAAAACCCATCTCTGATCACCGAGGCCGCGGAGAAATTTGGCAGCCAATGCGTGGTCTTGGCGATCGATGCCCGTCGCCAGGATGGCAATGGGAGCACTCCAACGCCGGGTTCGGAACGATGGAAGGTCTTCAGCCACGGAGGACGCCAGGAAACGGCGCTTGACGCGGTCGAATGGGCCCAAAACGCGGTCGAGCGTGGCGCCGGCGAGATTTTGCTTACCTCGATGGACCGGGACGGGACTCAAGCGGGATATGATCTGGAATTGACAAGCACTATCGCTGATTCCGTTCGCGTTCCAGTTATCGCGTCCGGGGGGGTGGGCTCGCTTGATCATCTTTATGAGGGCCTGACGATGGGCAAGGCAAGCGCGGTCCTGGCCGCCTCGATCTTTCACTTTGGAACCTTTTCAATCCACCAGGCAAAGGAGTTTCTGCGGTCGAAAGGCGTCTGGGTGCGATAGAGCCGGGAGTCGCTGATTCACGTTCATTGAGAGGGACCCGGCAACCTGGCGCGGTGGGTTTACACGTACATTCGTTCTGAATACAATGAGGTTTTAAGCGCCATCAAAATCCCTATGTCTTCGAATGATCTTCTTTCAAAAGTAAGATTCGATACCGGAGGCCTGATCCCGGCGGTGGTTCAGGATACCCACACGAAGCGATTGTTGACACTCGCCTACATGAATGAAGAAAGCTTGAAGAAAACACTGGAAAGCGGGGAAACTTGGTTCTGGAGCCGCTCCCGGAACGCCCTCTGGCACAAAGGCGCGACTAGTGGTCACACCCAGCGCGTAGATCAGATCACCGTCGATTGTGATGGCGACGCGTTGCTGATCGAGGTGACTCCCCGGGGGCCTGCTTGCCATACGGGTGCCGAAAGCTGTTTTTTTACGAGTTTGACCGGAGCTCCCATGGCAGACCCAGACCTGAATCCTTCGTCGGGGATTTTCCCTCCGGTGGATCTGGGGCAAGTCCTCAACGAGTTGTTTCGTGTGATTACGCAACGGCAGCGCGAATTGCCGGAAGGTTCCTATACCACCGAGCTTTTCAAAAAGGGACTGGATCATATTGCCAAGAAGGTGGCGGAGGAATCGGCGGAAACTATTCTGGCGGCAAAAAACCACTCCAGGAAGCAAATCGCCTATGAAACCGCCGACCTCTTTTATCATCTTCTTGTCCTGCTCATCGAAGAAGGGGTTTCCCTCGATGCCGTGGCGCAAGAGCTGTCAGGGCGCTTCGGCAAGAAGAAGTCGGAATACTCTTCATAACCTCCCTCCCCGAGCCTTCTCGCATCCCCGGAAAGATGATGTGGATGATATAATCCGATGTTTATCCACTCCGTTGGGGTGGTTTGCGGCGGCGTCCTTCCCCGCGCAGAGAGGATATGAGTCCTTCCCAAATGCCCATCGATTGGAGCCAGTTCGAAAAACTTGCCCTCGAAGGCAATGTGGTCCCTGTTTTCAAATGGATCACCGCCGATCTGCTGACACCCGCCTCAGCCTTCTTGAAATTGGAGGCCCAGTCCTCCTTTGGTTTTCTGCTTGAAAGCGTGGAGGGAGGTGAAACCATAGCCCGATATTCTTTTCTCGGCGTCGGGCCCTTCCGCTCTCTCCGTTATCGTGATGGTGAAGCTTTCATCTCCTCGGCCGCCGGTTCGCAGCACAGGCGCCAGGATTTGTTCGAGCTACTGCGCGGAGAATTGAATCAATTTCGGCCGGTCCGGATCGAAGGCGTTCCTCCCTTCACCAGCGGGGCCGTGGGCTATCTGGGTTATGACCTCGTGCGATTGATTGAAAACGTCCCGGACCGCAATGCGAGAGATCTTGATCTTGATGACGCCGTGCTCCTGTTTTTCTCCAATCTGGTGATCTTCGATCACGTCCGACACCAGGCGCTTATTGTGTCGAATGTACTCACCGAAGAGCAAGGCGACCGACTTTCCCTCAAGGAGAAATATCAGAAGGCGGTTCGAAAGATTGCGTCCATGGAACGGTTGCTCCTCGGCCCCCTGCCCAAACCGAAGAGCCTTGCGGGAATAGCTCCCGCCGGATCCTCCTGCCCGGTGGATTGCAGCTTCACTCCAGAGGCCTTCGTGCAGGCCGTCCACAAGGCGAAAGGGCACATTACGGCCGGCGATATATTCCAGGTCGTGCTCTCCCAGAGATTCGAAAGGAAGTGCGAGGCCGATCCCTTCGAGGTCTATCGTGCCCTGCGGATTGTGAATCCCTCGCCGTACATGTATTATCTCAAGCTGGGTGATTTTCAGATTGTCGGTTCTTCCCCCGAGATGCTGGTCAAGGTTCAGGGAAAGAAGATCTTCTATCGTCCTATTGCGGGGACGCGGCCGCGCGCCCCGGGCGCTGACGATGTGAGCGACCAGCAGATGGTGATCGAACTGCAACAGGATGAAAAGGAATGCGCTGAACATATCATGCTGGTCGATCTCGGGCGGAATGATGTCGGCCGGGTCGCCCGGTACGGTTCAGTCCAGGTTCAGCGATTGATGTTCGTCGAGAAATATTCCCACGTCATGCACCTGGTTTCGGCCATTGAAGGGGAGTTGAGAGAGGGTCTCGACGCGATTGATGTGCTTCGGGCATGTTTTCCCGCAGGGACCGTCTCGGGAGCGCCCAAGATTCGGGCCATGGAGATTATTGACGACTTGGAACCCACGCGGCGGGGCATTTATGCCGGGGGAATCCTTTATCTCGATTTTTCAGGCAATCTGGATTCCTGCATAGCTATTCGAACCATCGTCCTCAAGAACCGGCGGGCTTACATCCAGGCGGGAGCAGGCATTGTGGCGGATTCGGTTCCCGACCGGGAGCACCAGGAATGTATCAACAAGGCCCGCGCTTCTTTGAAGGCGATTGAATTGGCAGAGGAAGGACTTTGAACCACAAGGTAACAACAAGAATCGTTACAACCCGAAGCCCATGATTCTCGTCATCGACAATTACGATTCCTTTACCTATAACCTGGTTCAATATCTGGGGGAGATGGCATCCGATATTGTGGTGCGCCGGAATGACCGAGTGACGGTGGATGCGGTCCGCGCCTTGAATCCGGATCGGATTGTCATTTCACCCGGGCCGGGCCGGCCGGAAAACGCGGGGATTATTGTGGAGTGCATCCGGTCGTTCACGGGGAAGATACCCCTCCTGGGAGTGTGTCTGGGTCTACAGGCCATCGGCTACGCTTTCGGCGGCCGGGTCGTCGGCGCACAACGTCTGATGCATGGCAAGACCTCCAGGATCAATCACGACGGGAAAACCATCTTCAAAAATGTGGCGAAGGAATTTACGGCGACGCGGTATCACTCCCTGGTCGTGGAGGAAGGCTCCCTCCCTGAACCGCTGGAAATCTCGGCGCGCAGTGATGATGGAGAAATCATGGGATTGAGGCACAAACACTTTGCCACCGAAGGGGTGCAGTTTCACCCGGAGTCGATTTTGACAACCGAGGGTAAGATCATCCTGAAGAATTTCCTGGCGCTCT
>JBGQBO010000046.1:0-39487 GCA_041494885.1 Terriglobia bacterium | reverse complement strand
TGAGGTCGTTACAGCCGGGCGCAACCACAAAAAGGCGCTCCTTGTCAACTCAGCACCACGACACTGCTCCACAGACCGTTGACATAGCTTAGAACCGAGATTAAACCGGTTATTCGGTCAGGTGGTGAGAAATCCGGGCTAAGTTCATGATTTTCCCGTTTGATTTGGCCAGAAGTCGGCATCTAAAATGCAAGATAGCGAAAAACAGAAGAAACCAGGCCATGCATAATGTGTTGAAAATCAAATTTGTGCTTTCGACCGGGACGGCGTTGATTGCTTTCTTTGTCTCGCTGGGTAACCTTGTATCGGCAGGGATGCAGCAATTGCCTCCGCAAGTCTCCTACGAAGGTGAGAAGGTTGCTCTGGTGGACCTTGTGGCCAGGCCCACCGTGGACGTCGAAACTCTGCGGCCATTGGTTTTGCAAAAGGCGGGGGAACCTTATTCAACTGGAAAGATCCAGGACACGGTCGCGGCTCTCCAGCGGACCGGACTGTTCAGCAAGATTGACATTGAGGTTGCACTGGATGCCGCCGGGCTCCGGGTAACATTCGTGTTGCAGCCAGCTTACTACATTGGCATGGTCGACTTTCCGGGTGCGCTCGATGCCTATAGCTACCCTCGCCTTTTACAGGTCGTGAATTATCCTGCGGAAGAACCTTATCAAGAGAGTCGAATGAAGGCTGCCGTGCCGGCCCTGCTGCATTTCTTTGCCAGCGGGGGCTATTTCGCCGCCCAGGTCCAAAGTGAAAGCAAGATCGATGAGGCCCGCCAACTGGCCAATTTGGTCTTTCATGTCACCTTGAATAAGCGTGCGAAGTTCGGGCGCGTGGAGATCAAAGGACTTGAAGCCGGGGAGTCGGCGCGCCTCGAGCGTGCCCTGCACTCGCTCCGCGCCCGAGCCAAAGGGGCCTCCTTGATTGCCGGAAAGCCATACGAGCCGGAACGGATCCGGGCCGCCACAAGATTTATCGTTGACCGACTCAGCCAGGAGAATCGGCTGGCGAGCCAGGTGCGTTTGGAATCCCCCCGCTATGATCCTGAGACGAATCGCGCGCACCTCACGTTTCAAGTAACGCCAGGGCCTTCGGTCTCCGTCCGCACCGACGGCGCCCGTATCTCCAAAGGAACCCTGAGGAAGCTCATCCCCATTTACGAGGAGAATTCGTTTGACCAGGACCTCGTGGAAGAAGGCAGACGGAACCTCGTTTCTTATTTTCAAAGCCGGGGGTACTTTGATGTAAAAGTCAATTCTCAGATTGAAGTTGAGCCCGCCCGGGTGTCGGTGGTCTACCAAATCGACAAGGGAAACCGGCATCGTGTGGTTGAATTGGCCTTTCGTGGAAATCACCATTTCAATGAAGAGGACCTTCGGTCTCAGGTTGAAATCCAGAGAGGTCAATTTCTTTCTCGCGGGAAGTTCAGCAACGACCTCCTCAATCGCAGCGTCGAAAAGCTGGCGGCCTACTATCGCGATGCTGGATTTCCGGATGTGAGTATCAAACCCGGCGTGGTCGACCGCGATCCCCAGGTCAACATAGTTTTTCAGATCACTGAAGGCCCGCAGACGATCGTGGATGTGCTCCACGTGGAGGGCAACACGACACAAGCGATAAGGACGTTAGCGCCGGGAGGGCTGAAACTGGGGGGTGGAAAGGCATATTCACAGCAGCTTCTTAATCAGGATCGAAACCAGATCATGGCCACCTACCTCGACCTCGGATACCTGAACACGGTATTTCGATCAAGCGTCAAGCCCCTGCCAGAGCACCCTCATCATGTCGCTGTCACGTACACGATTCAGGAGGGACCGCGGACCCTTATCAGGGAGGTGACCATCCTGGGGGGGGAGCATACCCTAAGACAACACATGGATCACGCCGCCAGGATTCAAGCTGGTGAGCCGCTCAGCCAGGGCCAGTTGCTCGCGTCCGAAAGCCGTCTTTACGATTCGGGGATCTTCGATTGGGCGAGTGTGGGTCCACGAAAGCCGATCACTGATCAGACGGAAGAGGATGTCCTGGTTAAGGTCCATGAGGCAAGACGCAACACCCTGACTTACGGAGTGGGATTCGAGCTGAGTCCGCGAACGGGAAATATACCGGCGGGCACCGTGGCGTTGCCGGGTTTGCCGGTGGTCGGTCTGCCCGGGACGATTACCACCACGCAGAAGAACTTCGCCAGCCCGAGAGGCTCCATCGAATACAGCCGGCGGAACCTGCGTGGACGAGGCGAGACCGGTTCGGTTTCGATATTTGCCGCCCGGCTGGATCAGCGCGGATCTTTCACCTATGGATCGCCGCACTTTCGCGGGACGGAATGGAGTTCTCTATTCAGCATCTCGGCCGAGCGCACCAGCGAGAACCCCATCTTTACCGCCCGCCTGGGCGAAGCCGGCTTCCAGGTGCAAAGGCCCTTGAACAAAGATAGAACCAAGACCCTGCTCTTCCGCTACAATTTTCGCCGCACGGTTTTGACCAACCTGCTGATTCCCGAGCTCGTCCCGGCGCAGGACCACTCGGTCCGCCTGTCGACGCTTTCAACCGCCTACGTGCGAGACACGCGCGATAAGCCGCTCGATGCTCACCGCGGCATCCTCCAGACGCTCGATTTTGGCATCACACCGAAGGTCCTCGGATCGAGCGCCAGCTTTGCGCGCTTCCTGGGTCAAATGGCCTACTACAAGCAGATCGGAACCTCTCTCGTGTGGGCAAACAACATGCGTTTGGGTTTGGCGAAGCCATTCGGGGGGAGTGCCATTCCCCTCAGTGAGCGCTTTTACACCGGTGGCGCCGCCAGCCTGCGGGGTTTCCCGGTGAACGGCGCGGGTCCCCAGCGAACCGTCCAGGTTTGCAGCAATCCAAGTAATCCTTCACCGTCGACTTGCACCAACATCCAGGTGCCTGTGGGAGGAAATGAGCTGTTCATTTTCAATTCAGAATTACGCTTCCCGATTCCCCTGAAAAAGGGGCTGGGTGGCGTGCTGTTTTACGACGGCGGGAACGTCTACGAACGCATCGGGTTCGGCCGGTTCTTCACGGATTACAGCAACACGATTGGCTTCGGCCTGAGGTATGACACCCCGGTCGGGCCGATTCGCCTCGATCTCGGACACAATTTGAATCCGGTCACCGGGATCAAGTCGACTCAGTTTTTTATTTCCCTGGGGCAATCTTTTTAAGAGCATCGAGCACCCGTCACGGGGCAGTGACGGCACCCCAGAGAGTGAACTTTGTGGTGATTGGAGAGAAGCCCTTGAACCTTACAAAAAATATTCGGCGGATTTTCGCCACCGTTCTCGTGCTATTCCTAACAGCTTTTGTCGTCGGTTTTTTCATTGTGCGCAGCCATTCCTTCCACCAGTACGTCCTGGTCAAGATGGTTGAGAAGACTGCTGAAGCCACCGGGGGGAAGGTGGAAATCGGCGACTACAGGTTCCACTGGTTTCCCCTGCGCGCCGACATTTATCGCCTGGTAATTCATGGCACTGAACCCAATCCCGCCGAGCCGCTCTTCGCAAGTGATCACCTCGGTATAGGTTTGAAGATCATTTCTTTGCTCGAGCGGAAAGTGGACTTGCGCGAGATGGTCATCGATCATCCGGTTGTCCACCTCTTCGTCGACCCATCCGGCCACACCAACATCCCCCCGCCGCGAGTGGCGAAAGAGGGAGGCACACCCGCCAATGTGTTTGACCTCGCGATCAAGCGATTCCAGGTTCAGGGTGGCGAGCTCTATTTCAACGATCGTCAGTTGCCCCTGGACGCTGAGCTTCACGACCTGGAGGCACAAGCGCAATTCGACCCCGTTCAAACTCAATACAACGGCTCGCTCAGTTACCATAAGGGCCGACTTCACTTTGCCGATCTCAACCCGCTTCAGCATGACTTCGAAGCAGGATTCACCGCTTCACCTTCCGGGCTGAACGTGGACCACATTCTTGTAGCGACGGCCTCCTCGCGCCTTTCAGCCCGGGGAATCATGAAGGAGTACAGCAATCCAGCGATCGAGGGGACATATCAGGCCACCTTATCAATGCAAGAGGTGAAGAACATTCTGAGGGCAGCCCCATTCCCCGTGGGTGGAGTGTCCGTGATTGGCGCCTTGCGGTATCAAAACGCGCCGGGTCAACCGTTCCTGAAGGGCTTGCTGGTTGAAGGCCGTTTCAGCAGTTCAGCGCTCGCGTTGCGAACGGCAGAGGCCCACGCCGAGATGCGTGCTGTCCGGGGGCGATATCATCTGGAAAAAGGCGTCCTCGAGGCGAGTGATGTGCAGGCCGATCTCCTCAACGGACATTTATCAGCAGAGCTCAGAATGCGCCTGTTGACGAATAATCCCGAGTCGTATGTGACCGGTACATTCAGGGCCATATCACTGAACGAGTTGAATGCCAGCCTGGGCACCAAACCGCTCGAGGCCGTCCCGATGAGCGGGCAACTGGATGGGAAATTCGACGCGACCTGGCACGGGACTTTTCTAGGCCTCCAGGTTCGTACAGACGCCACCATTGCGGCCAATGCTGAAGCGGCATCGAGCGCCACCTCTAAAGAGTCGACGATTCCTTTGAATGGGACGCTGCACCTTGCCTACGATGGCGCCCGCAACACCCTGCTCGTGAATCAAACCCGTCTCCAAACGCCGCACACGACTGTCCTCTTGAACGGCGCCGTGAGTGACCATTCACTCCTGAATATCCAAGTAAGCAACGATGACCTCCGCGAGGTGGATATCCTCGCCCTCGGCTTGCGGCGAGCGATCCCGAGACCATCATTTCAGCCCCAACTGCTCGGGTTGACGGGTTCGGCTTCTTACACTGGACAAATATCGGGCTCGATGAAGGAGCCGCGTTTCACGGGTCAGTTGAAAGCCGACAACTTCCAAGTTCAAGGCATCTCGGGCCGGGTGCTGCAAACCGGCCTCAACGTAAGCGCTTCGGAGATAGGCCTTCATCGCGGAGACCTTGAAACCAATACGCATGGACGCATCCGGTTCGATGTCACTGCGGGACTTTACGGTTGGTCATACATACCAACAAATCCCATCAAAGCTCAAGTGTCACTCACGCGAATCCCCATCGCCGATTTGGAGCATCTATTCAAACTTCAATACCCGATGACGGGTTTGATGAGCGGGGATATTTCGGTCCGGGGCTCACAAACAAACCCCGAGGGGAAAGGGTCGGTTCAACTCACCGCGGGGAACCTCTGGAACCAACCGGTCCGCAGCCTGTCTCTCCGGTTCGAGGGGACAGGGGAGTCAGTTCATTTGACGATGGCCGCCCAAACGAGCGCCGGCAACGCAACAGGGAATATCACCTACTTCCCGAAGAAGGAAGGCTACGAAGGAGAGATTGAGGCCCGCGATGTTCGGCTCGACCAGGTTCAGTGGGTGCAGGGACATAACCTGGGACTCAAGGGGGTCATGACCGTTTCGGCGAAGGGGAGCGGGACGATCAAATCGCCGCAGATCAAAGCCGTGGTGGAAATTCCTGAGCTTCAAATCCGCGATCAAAAAATAAGTGCACTCAAAGCCCAGATCGACGTTGCCAACGAGCAGGCGACCCTTGCTCTCGACTCGAAAATCACTGAGGCGTATATCAAGATAAATGGAAACGTCCAGCTCAAGCCGGACTATTACGCCACCGCAACTGTCGACTCGCGCGGTATCCCCCTGGGACCCGTCCTGGCAAGCTATCTACCCGGTCAATTCCCTGACCTGCGAGGAGAAACGGAAGTTCATGGATCATTAAAGGGTCCCCTGAAGGACCCAGCGCGACTGGAAGCCCACGTCGAAATTCCCACTTTGAACGTTGGCTACCAGTCACTCCAGATTCACAATGCGGCGCCCATCCAACTGGATTACAAGAACAGCGTTCTGACGTTGCATCAGACGCAGATTAAGGGCACGGGAATCGATCTGCAGCTTCAAGCCACGGTTCCTCTTCAAGGGCAAGGGTTGATCAATGCTTCGGCGATGGGTACGGCCGATCTCCGCTTGATACAGTTTCTCGACCCGGAACTAAATGGTTCCGGGGAAGTGCGGCTGGATATCACCGCGCGGGGCAATAGATCTCGACCGAGTGTTCAGGGCGAAGTTCGAGTGAGCAACGGGGCGATCCAAGTCTCAAATGCCCCGCTGGGGCTCGAAAGGATGAATGGCGAGTTTGCGGTTCAGAACACGCGAGTGGAAATCAGGCAGTTATCGGGTCAAATTGGCGGGGGGTCCGTGTCGGCCCAGGGATACGTGACCTACCGCCCGGACATACAGTTCCATCTTGGATTGACGGCAAACTCTGTGCGGCTGCGCTACCCCGAGGGTGTCCGCGCCCTGTTGAATGGGAAGCTGGCCATGAATGGCGCCCCGGACTCCTCTGAGCTCAGCGGCCAGGTCGTCGTCGAACGTCTTTCTTTTACCAGGTCATTTGACCTGGCGACGTTCTTGAACCAGTTCAGCGTTGAACCTTCACCTTCCCCCGGTTCGAGATATGCGCGGAACCTGAAATTGAACGTAGCGGTGCAATCGACGGAAGAGTTGGGACTGGAAAGCGCCAAGTTAAGCTTGCAAGGATCTGCCAATCTGCGGGTACGCGGCACGCTGGCTGAGCCGGTTGTGCTGGGGCGGGCCAACCTGACCGGTGGCGAATTGTTTTTCCTCGGCAATCGATACCAGGTTCAGAGAGGGGTCGTGGACTTTGCAAATCCCGTTCGCACACAGCCCGTAATCAACCTCCAGGTGACCACCACGGTGAATCAATACAACCTCAGCCTGAACTTCGTGGGACCCATTGAGCGCTTTCGGACGACCTATACTTCGGATCCGCCGCTCCCTCTCGTGGATATCATCAACCTGCTCGCTTTTGGCAAGACCACAGGAGCTGCAGCCGCCAGCGCCAGCACACCCGCCAGTCTCGGCGCTGAATCTGTTTTGGCCCAGGGTCTGAGTAGCCAGCTCAGCAGCCGGGTTGAAAAATTTGCCGGCATCTCTCATCTTTCGATCAATCCTTTGATTGGCGGAAATCAACGAAATCCCGGGGCCCGGCTGGCTGTTCAGCAACGGATCACGAAAAATCTGTTGTTTACCTTTGCCACCGACGTCACCTCGACCCAGGGTGAGACGGTTCAGATCGAGTACCAGGTCAGCCCCAAGTGGTCGGTATCCGTGGTCCGCAACCAGAACGGAGGCGTGGCCGTGGACGCCAAAATGAGAAAGACGTTTTAGAGTGCGACAAACTGATTCAAACCTAACTCGGACGACCCGGAGCCAAACAGGGCTAATTTGATAAGTTGGACGTTTTTCAAAGAGGCCTGAGCCCCGCATAAATAAAGATCGGAAAGCACCTCGGAAACGATTTCTTTCCCATGGAACCGCAAATTCTATTGATAAGCCCCCATTCGACATCAATGCGTGCTACCTCTCTCGTAGTAACTTGTTGCAGTACCCTTCGCAGAGACTTGTGGTAAACTATCCAGCCTAAGAACTAGATAGATCAGCGGTCGTGGACGGGAAGAAATTCCCGTTTCGTCGTGTTAATTTCGGGCCAGAACAAAAGAACCCCGGACCCAGCGTGTTATTTCCCATTGTTTGGTAAATTCACTCAGCCCTTGCAGAAAGGTGCGAAAGTGACATTCTTTGCAACACCTTAGACTTATCTTCATACCTCATCGCAGAAGTCGCCGTGACTGAACAATGGGTCGGCATCGAAAATGCTCAAGAGCAAGGACACAGGCGGAACTGACAAATGCGTATTTCTGTAAGATTCATCCTCCTTCTGTTCATCGGGGTTACCCTGGTATCGCTGTTTTTCGCGCGGTCCCAGGTGAAGGTACAGAAGCGGGGCTTGAGGTCTGATCTGGAACGGCGCGCTGACGTCTTGTCGGACAGCCTGCAGGAGATCATCGAGCCGATGCTGCAAAATGAGGCCACCAAGGATCTTCAGCGGGTTCTGGAGAGGTTTGGGAACCGGGAACGCCTGTCCGGAGTGGCCATCTATGATATGCGGGGGAATCCCATCGCGATGACCTCGGGATTGACTGGAAAACTAAGCGGCGTCCCTAATACGGTGGCTTTGGCGATTGCCAAAAACGACGGTTGTGGTGAATTCGTGACGATCGGTACCACCTATACGCACATCTTTGCCCTCCCATTGCATCAGAATGGAACCACGGTGGGAGCCATGGTTCTGTTACACAATGCCGATTACATTCTGGCCCAGAGCGATGACATCTGGCGTGATGCCTTCATACGCGTGCTGGTCCAGACGGTTTTGATTTCTTTCATCACGCTGCTGATTGTCCGATGGAGCGTTGTCAATCCGATTTCAAAGACGGTTCAATGGATGCGAGAGTTGCGCACGCGGGGAAGCCATTCCACGCTGGACCTGCCCGAGGAGGAATTGTTCAAGCCGCTCATGCGGGAGGCGACTCATCTGGTCCAAAGTCTCTCCGCGGCCCGGGCTGCCGCAGAGGAGGAAGCTCGCTTGCGCGAAGCGTCTGAGTCGCAGTGGACAGCGGAGCGCCTTCGCGTCCATGTGCGCAATCGGCTTCAGACACGGCCGATGATCGTGGTATCGAATCGCGAGCCTTACATGCATGTTCATCGCGGCAATACCCTGGAGGTGATCGTTCCGGCGAGTGGTTTGGTCACGGCGCTGGAGCCGATTCTAAGGGCGTGTGATGGCACCTGGATCGCCCACGGTTCGGGAGATGCCGATCGCGAGGTGGTGGATGAGCATTCCCGGCTTCGTGTGCCCCCTGAAGATCCTCAGTATGCGCTTCGTCGCGTGTGGCTCACCCGGGAGGAGGAAGAGGGCTATTATTACGGGTTTTCCAACGAGGGGCTCTGGCCTCTGTGTCACATCGCGCACACCCGCCCCACGTTTCGCAGTTCCGATTGGGACGATTATCAGGCGGCGAATCGAAAGTTCGCACGTGCGGTTCTGGAGGAAATGAAGGGCACCCACGAACCGTTGCTGCTGATCCAGGATTATCACTTCGCGCTTCTCCCCCGGCTGGTGAAAGAAGAGCGACCCGACGCCCGGGTGGCGATCTTCTGGCATATCCCCTGGCCGAATCCGCAGGCCTTCGGCATCTGCCCCTGGCAGCGGGAGCTGCTGGATGGATTGTTGGGCGCCGATTTGATCGGCTTCCACATCCAGTCCCACTGCAACTATTTTTTGGAAACCGTGGATCAGACCATCGAATCGCGCATCGAGTGGGAGCACTTTGCCGTGAACCGCCTCGGTCATTTGACCCTGGTGAAACCTTTTCCGATCAGCGTGGCGTTCCCTGAGCCTCCGTCCCTGTTGCCGGATCGATTTTCCGGCGATCGGTTTGCCCTGATCAAAGAGCTGGGCTTGGAAGTGGTCTACCTGGGGGTGGGTGTGGACCGGGTGGATTATACCAAGGGGATCCTGGAGCGGCTCCGTGGCGTGGAACGCTTTCTTGACAAGTATCCCGCCTACCGGGGGAAGTTCACTTTTGTGCAAATCGGCGCCCCCAGCCGGACCCATATCAAACGGTATCACGACCTCCAGGCGGAAGTCGAAGCGGAGGCAGAACGGATCAATTGGCGTTTTGAGACGAGCCGGTGGAAGCCGATCATCTTTCTCAACAAGCACCACAGCCATGAGGAGATTGAGCCTTATTACCGTGCCGCGGATGTGTGCCTGGTGACGTCGCTGCACGACGGGATGAATCTGGTCGCCAAGGAATTTGTCGCCGCACGGGATGACGAGCAGGGGGTGCTGATCCTCAGCCAGTTTGCCGGGGCTTCTCGCGAACTTCAGGACGCCCTGTCAGTCAATCCCTATGACACGGAACAGCTCGCTGAAGCCATCCGGTTTTCTTTAGAGATGGATTCCGCGGAGAAGATGGAGCGGATGCAAAGGATGCGGCGAATCGTCAAGGAGCATAACGTCTATCGCTGGGCGGCTAATCTCATCACAGCACTCTCAGAGATCCGCCTGGAGCAGCCGACGGCCGGGAAAATTTAAGGAAAAGAACTCCTCCGGGATTCATCGATAAATCATTAACGGAGGGGAGAGGCGTTCCGCTCCCGGCGCAAGTCCGGTCCGGACCCATAAGAAATTTTTTTGCCCATGATTCCCAGTAAAGGTCTGCCCAAGGGATCCCCCTCCCGCCATCTTTTTGCGCATTGGAGCGGGGTGGCGAAGCGATTGCGGGCGGCGCGGCATGTGCTCCTGATCATGGATTTTGACGGTACTCTGGTGCCGTTGCGCGCCCGGCCTGAAATCCCCATGACGGACGACGCGGTTCGGCGCCTCCTGGCCCGATTGGCAAACTCTCATCGGGCCACGTTGTACATCATCAGCGGGCGGCGGCGAGACGACGTGCGCCAGCGTGTTCGAGTTCCGAAGATCCGCTATCTAGGGCTGCATGGTTGGGAAGGGCGGTTGAATAACTCATCGGATGGCGCGGGACATCAGCTTCTCCGACAGGTCAAACAGCAACTTGCCACCCGCTTGGTCGACCTTCCTGCGGTCTGGATCGAGGACAAGAAGCATGTGCTTTCAGTCCACTTCCGCGGCTCGAGTCCGGCCACGATGCGCCGTGCTCACAGAATCGTCAAGGAATTGATCAAACCCTCGGAGGGCCTGCTGCGGATCGTCACGGGCAAGAAGGTATGGGAAGTGATTCCCCGTGAAATCAGGGGGAAAGGATATGCCGCCCGAGCAATCCTCGAGCGATGCCCTGAAAAAACAGTGCCCATCTGCGTGGGCGACGACGCGACGGATGAAGCGGCATTCCAGGCACTTCGGCGCGGTGTGACGATTCGCGTGGGGAAACATCGCCGAACCCTGGCGCGCTACACTCTCCGCAATCCCGCGGAGGTCAGAGAATTTCTGGAGAGACTGGAGACCGTGATTCAATGAGGACCGCAGAACATCCCTTTCGATTTGTGACCGCGGCTTACCTGACCCGCATCTGCAACCAGAAGGCGAATAACCTGGCGGAGCTTTCTCACAGCCTCGAGGAGTCGAGCGATGGCTCCATCTTCTATCACACCTTTCAGAGCCTCGGCCGCTATCATTTTCTCACCGAAGGATTCTCGAACGATTTTGCGCAGTGGGTCCTGGCATCGTGCAACCGGGCCGAGCTGGCCGAGAAACTGGCTTCGCTGGATATACGGGATTACCTTGCCCTGGCTGAACTGCGCACCGATCTTCGTCGCCTGGTCGATGATTATTGTCGGGCCCATCCTCAATTCGCGGAACAAAGCGCCTTTGAACCCTTCTACTTCTGTGAGGGCATTGAGGTCACAGTTCCCTTAGACCGGGAGGCACGAACCCTCGAGGAGTTTTGTGAAGCTCTCCGGAATATGAGCAATGCCGCCTTCCAGTACCACTTCATCGCCTCGCGACTTCGCCTGCACTTGCGGACCAACGACTTCTCCCATTGGATTGAAACGGAACTGGCGCTCCCCAACCTTGCCAGGCGCGCCAACCATATCGACATTTATACCAACACGCTGGAAGACAGCCGGGCGAAGCTGCTTTCCCTGGCAGAACAAGAATTGGCCCGATGAGCGCCTCGAGTCCTTCCACTCACGTCATCCGGTTGGACGATTACGCGCCCCTGCTAGGGGTTCCGGAAATCTCACAACTGCGCGCCCTCGCCAGCCACCTGCAAGGGCGGAGGATGCAAATGGTGAATTCCACCGCGATGGGTGGTGGGGTTGCCGAGATCTTGAATCGAGTGGTCCCAATCCTTGAGGAACTGGGGCTGTCCGTAAAGTGGGATGTCATCACCGGCGGAAACGATTTCTGGGAAATCACCAAGGCCTTTCATAACGCCTTGCACGGAGGGCCTTATGACATGCCGCCGGAGAGTTTCGACATCTTTCTGGCGTACAACGAGCAAAACCGTGCGCGCATGCAATTTGAGGCTGAATTTATTATAATCCATGATCCCCAACCGGTGGCACTCGTCGAAGCACGCCATGACCACTCGGGGCATTGGCTTTGGCGCTGCCACATTGATCTTTCACAACCCCATCCCAAGGTGTGGAAATTTCTGGAGCCTTATGTTGCCCGGTATGACGGCGCGGTGTTTTCGTCCCCGGCCTTTGCACGCCAACTCCCCATCCCTCAGTATCTTTCTTATCCCAGCATCGATCCGCTCTCGGAGAAGAACCGCGATCTTGAACCTGAATTCGTTCGCGGGGTTCTGGAACGATTCAACATCGATCCGGCCCGCACTATTCTGACCCAGATCTCGCGTTTTGACCGCCTGAAGGACCCCGTGGGAGTGGTCCGCGCCTATCAGATCGTTAAACGTTATTTCGATTGTCAACTCGTCCTGGCGGGAGGAGGAGCGACGGATGACCCGGAGGGAGAGGCCGTTCTCCAGGAAGTGCGTCAAGCCGCCGGGAACGACCAGGATATCCATATTCTCAACCTGCCTCCCTGGAGTGCGATTGAGATCAATGCCCTCCAACGCGGCTCAACCATCATCATCCAGAAAAGCCTTCGCGAAGGGTTTGGGTTGACCGTATCGGAGGGCTTATGGAAGAAGAAACCCATGGTGGCTTCGGCTGTGGGCGGTATCCCCAATCAGGTGATTCATCGACATACCGGAATGCTGGCGCATTCGGTCGAAGGCACGGCGTACCAGGTTCGATTCCTGTTATCCAACCCTGCATTGGCGCAGAGACTGGGCGAGCAAGGACATGAACACGTGCGTGAGCATTTCCTCATCACCAGCCAGGTCCGACGCCACTTGACCGCATGCCTGCATTTGATGAATCAGGGATAATCAAGAAAGGGAATGGCCGTTGAACCGGTTGAGGCTTGATCGGCAGGAAGGTTCTCAAACACCCCGATGAATCGGGCCGCTGGCGTGTTTTGACTGCATGTGGGTGTCAGCTTCAGTCGCCTATTGCACTTTTTCCTCTTCAGTGGCATTCGCCCCGGCGGGCGCTCCCACCTGCCACCACGACGACAATCTTCTCCCCCAGTCATCCAGGAAGGTGTAGACCACAGGCACCACGATGAGGGTTAGCAGCGTGGACGTGATGAGGCCCCCGATGACGGCGCGAGCCATGGGAGCCCGCATTTCGGAACCGGCCCCAATTTCAAACGCCAGGGGCAGCATGCCGAAGATCATGGCCAGGGTGGTCATGAGAATCGGGCGTAGCCGGATTTTTGCTGCGGCCACGAGTGCCTGTCCCCGCTCCATCCACTCACGCCGCAAGCGGTTGGCGTAGTCCACCAGCAGGATGGCGTTCTTCGTCACCAGGCCCATCAGCATGATCACGCCGATCATGGACATGATGTTGAGCGAGTCGTGGCTCAACCACAAAAGGACGGCCACTCCGAGCAGGGAGAGCGGCAGGGAGAGCATGATGGCCAGCGGGTGGAAGAAACTCCGGAACTGCGAGGCGAGGATCGCATAGATGAAGATCACGGCGAGGATCAGGGCGCGATTGATGTAGTAAAAGGTCTCGCGCATGTCCTCCGCCTGGCCGGTGTAGCTGATTTGGACACCCGGCGGGAGCTGGATTTCGGCGTTGCGGGCCCGCAGTTCATCGATCACATCCCCCAGGGGCCGATCCTGGGTGGAAGCCATGACGCGAACTTCACGCATCAAGTCGCGGCGCCGGATCAGAGACGGGGCTTCGGAGTCTTCCAGCTGGGCCACCAAGGAAAGCGGCACCGTCGAGCCGGTCCCCGCAGGGGCAGTCATGACAGGAACGGCGATGTCGGCCAAATCCTCCCGCAAACGCCTCTGGTCCTCTTCCAGTCGGACTCGAACGTCGTAGGCATCTCCGTCCGCGTCCTGATACTGCGAGACCACTTCGCCGGCGACCAGCCCGCGCACGATGGAGGCGACCGTCCCGAGGTCGAGTCCGAGGTCGGAGGCGGCCTTGCGGTCCACCTGAATACGGATTTCCGGTCTTGGATCCTCTTGGCTGGAATCCACATCGGTGGTTCCCCGGACGCTGTGAGCGCGCTCCATGATTTGGGCACCGACCGAGTTCAGCTGGTGGAGATCCGTTCCCCGCACACTGATCTGAATGGGTCGCGCCTCGCCCATTTGTTCGGCTTCTTCGACGCTGGACCGGAGGATCGGCCAGCGCGCAAGTTCTTCACGCACTGCCTGTCGCAATTGCAGGTCGCTCCGCTGGCGCTTGCCCTTCGGAGTCAGTTTGACATAGACACTGCCTTCATTCACGGGGGTGGTCCCGCCAGCCCCGATGGTGATGAAGGAATAAGCAATGCCGGCCTGACGCCGCAGCATCTCGGTCATTCGACGCCCCACCTGCGTGGTCTCGCGTAGCGTGGTCCCGGGGGGCATCTTGAACGAGATCTGAAATTCTTCGCGGTCGTAATCCGGGATGAAGGCGCTGCCCACGCGCCCAAAAAAGAAGACGCTCACCACCACCGAAAGTACTCCCATCCCCAATACTGCCAGACGATGCTTGAGTGCCCACGCGAGACTGCCCCCCAGCACTTGCTGAAGAGTTTCCAGCTTCTGGTTCATGGTCTCAAGGCGGCGGCTGAGCCAGCCTCTCCGGCGGCCAGTTTCGATGGCCGGATCGTACCAACGGGAGGACAACATGGGATCGAGGGTGAAGGAGATGAAGAGGGAGACCAGAACGG
This sequence comes from Terriglobia bacterium, assembly GCA_041494885.1. Lineage (GTDB taxonomy): Bacteria > Acidobacteriota > Terriglobia > JAIQFV01 > JAIQFV01 > JAIQFV01. The sequence continues at coordinate 24,869 of JBGQBO010000046.1, read as the reverse complement.
CGAAGCCCACCGTCATTCCGAATTGGTAGAAAAAGCGTCCGACAATCCCGCCCATGAAGGCCACGGGCACGAAGACGGCGAGAATAGTAAAGGTGGTCGCCATCACTGCCAGTCCGATTTCTGTGGTGGCTTCTGCCGCCGCGGTCATGTGGTTGGTGCCGCCTTCCATGTGCCGCACGATGTTTTCTCGGACGACGATGGCGTCGTCAATGAGCATCCCGATGGCTAAGGAGAGACCCATCAGGGTGAGGACATTCAGGGTAAATCCGAGCGCCCGCATGATAATGAACGCGCTGATCACGGAGACCGGCAGGGTCAATCCGGTGATCACCGTACTCCTCCAACTGTTCAGGAAGACGAACACCACCAGGACCGTCAGAATCGCGCCCAGGATCAGGGTGGTTCGCACATCCTCCACCGCGTCCCGGATGAAAGTCGAATTGTCGCGGACCACGCGCAGCTCGACGCCTTTCGGCATCTCGGCTTGGAGCTTGTGAAGCCCTTCCTTGACGTTGTCGGCGACATCAACGGTGTTGGCCCCCGTTTGCTTCTGGATTTCAAGTGCCAGGGCGGGTTCTCCGTCAAGCAGGGAGAAGCTGCGCTGCTCTTCAATTCCATCCTCAACTCTCGCGATGGCCGAGAGGGGAATGGGGTAACTGTTGCGTTCGGCGATGATGAGCGGTTTGAAATCACGCGGTTCTTTGGCCCGGCCGGCCACCCGGACCAGTGATTCACGGATCCCTTGATCCAGTTTCCCCGCGGGGACATCCAGGTTTTCCCGCCGCATGGCTTCGAGCACTTCGGGGTAGGTGAGGCCGAAAGACTTCATCTTGTCGCGGTCCACCAGGATTTGAATCTCCCGCCGCGCCGCCCCCACCAGTCGAATCTGTCCCACCCCGGAGACGTTTTCGAGCCTCCGCTTCAACACTTTTTCCGAGATGGTCGTCAGGGCCTTTGCATCGAGATTCGGCGAAAGCACCGCCACCGACAAGATGGGCAGCTCCTCCATACGAAGCTGCTGGATCACCGGCTCCTTGACCTCGCGGGGAAAGAGGCTGCGAATGCCGTTAATCTTGTTCTGAATCTCCTGCAATGCGGTCACAATGTTGGTTCCCAGTTGGAACTCGACGACGACGCTCGAAAATCCCTCAGTGGTGGTGGAATTGATGTGGCGAATTCCTCCGATCGGGTTGACCGCCTCTTCGATGCGCTTGCTGACCTCGGTTTCCACCGTCTCAGGCGCGACGCCGGGGTAGGTCGTGTTGATACTGACCACCGGGATATCGACGTTTGGAAAAAGATCGATCTTCAATTCCGTGTACGAGAAGATTCCAATGACGACGAGGGCAACGACCATCATCGTGGCAAAGACGGGTTGTTTTATGGAGAGATTGGAAAGAAACATGTTTGCCTTTTCCTGCTTGGTTGAATCCCGGTGATATGCCGGAGAAGAGGTGTCAGGTGCCAGGTGTCGGGTGTCAGGGGAGGCAAGTGGTCAGGTGCCAAGTGTCAGGAAAAGTAATCATGACCCAGATTTGAAGACGCCGGATGTTTGACAAGATGCCTTAGTTTAATCTGACCTCTGACTTCTGCAACCTGACACCCGACACCTGGCACCCGACACCTTGCTCCCTACTTCTTCCCCGCCGCAATCCGCACGCCTTCCGCCAGGTCCAAACTTTGTTCTGCGACCACCCAGTCTCCCGGCTTGAGACCCTTCACAACTTCGATGCTGTCGGATTGTTCGAGACCGAGTTGGATCTCACGCTTGCGGGCCAGGTTCTGTTCCACCACATAAACGAAAGAGGGTTCCCCGATGTGGCGCCAGACGGCATCGGCGGGGACCACCAGGGCATTTAGTTTCTTGCCCACCACGATCCGGCCTTTTGCAAACATCCCCGCCTTGAGCTTGCCGGTGGGGTTGGAAACGGAGGCGCGAACAAGCACCGAGCGATTTTGAGTCTGAACGCCGGAGCTCATGGTCTGAAGGGCGGCCGTAAATTGTTCTCCAGGGAACGGGGCGACGTTAAATCGAATCACCTGCCCCTTCGCGAGGCGGCCCATGTCCGAGGAGGCGACCGGGGTTTCCAGCTCCAGGCGCTGGTTATCGACCAGCCGGTAGACCAAGGCCATCACGTCCACATAGCTGCCCGGATTCAAAGGCTTGCGTTCCACCATTCCGGTAATCGGAGAAACCATGCGGCAATCATTCAGATGCTTTTGGGCCATCGCCAACATCTGCTTGGCCTGCTCGACTTGAGCTTCCCCCAGTTTCACCTGGGCGCGTGCATCCCGGCTGGCCACTTGCGCCGCCAACAGGTCCTTGTCGGTGATGCCACCGGAACGCAACAGGTTCTGGGCGCGTTCCTGCTCTGTTTTCGCATGCTCTTCATTCACGCGAGTACGATCCAATGCCGCTTGCGCGACTTCGAGGTTAGCGCGTGCCTGTCCCACCGAAAGCCGGGCGTTGGTGTCATCGAGCTGGGCCAGCAATTCACCCTGGCTGACCACATCCCCCTCCTGCTTCCGCAGCGTGATGATGCGTCCTGCAAATTCGGTCTTCACGTCCACCGCGACGGAAGAAACCAGGGATCCGGTGATATCCACAAATTCCTCCAGAGTGCGCGGTTCGAGATGGATCGTTTTAACATTCAGCGTCGGAACAGCCGCCGGCTTTGCATCTTGTTTGGAGCAACCGGGAAAAAAGGTGAGCAACAGGATCAACAGGCTTCCGCAGAACCGGGGAGTACGCAAATGGCGCATCATCGACGTGAGGTGCCTCGGATCCGTCACCCACTTGAATCTGACATTGAAAAGTTTACTGGGTCGATTTTGCATCGGTGGCCTCATGTGGTTCCACGGGGTCTTGCCCCATGACAAAACGGAGCTGTGCCCGCGCGAGGGTATGATCGTACAGCCCCTGCAAAAGCGTTTGGCGCGCCAGGACCAGAGCGAGTTGGGAATCAAAGACGTCGAGCGTGGTGGCAGCGCCGTACTTGTAATTATTCTGTATCATCTCGAGGACCCGCTCCGCCTGCTGGACATTCAAGCGCGCGGCCTCGATGGTCTTGGCCGCCCGTTCCAGGTCGTCCAGGGCCGTTTGTGCTTCCAGGCGGACCGCGTCTTCCTGCGCCGTCCGGGTGAGGCGGGCAATTCGCTGCTGGGCCAGGGCTTGCTCCACGAGGCCGGACCTCTTGCCTCCGTCAAAAACCGGAAGCGTAAAATTGAATGAAAAATTCCAGCGGGTGAAGTCACGGTTGGTCAGGTTCGAAGGGTCGCGCGCCTGCAAGCCATAAGACGCATTAAAATCGAGGCGGAGCCCATTTTCCGCATGGGCCAGGCGGAGCGCCATTTCCGATTCCTGCTCGTTGATCTTCAGCCTCTGCAATTCCGGCCGCTTTGCCATGGCTTCCTGGACGATGGTTTGGAGGTCCGCTTGGGTCCAGGGAATGAAGGTTAAATGGCCGTTGGCCTGGGTGGGGAAGTCCACCGGACGCACCAGCAGGTTGTTGAGGATCGACCGGGCTTGACGCACGCCGTTCTCCGCGCGGATGAGGTCGGGCTGAGCATTGGCGAGACTCACCTGGGAACGGAGCACATCCACTTCCGTGGCCACGCCGGCCCGATAGCGGCTGCGCGCCAGTTCCAGTTGGCGCTCTCGCTGTTGGATCGTCTCGCGAGTCACTCCGAGCCGGTCCTCCGCCAGAAGCAGATCGTAGAAGGCACGGATGGTGCGCAGCCGGATGTCTTGTTCCGTGCGAACCTGGTCCGTGGCAACGCCGCCGTTTTCGAGGGAGGCCAGTTTGAGCGCCGTCCCCACTTTCCCCGAGGTGTAGAGCGGTTGAGAGACCCCAATACTGTAATCAAACAGGTTGGAGCCCCGGGGCACCAGCCCTTCCCGGATGTCGGGGGGAATGGCATCAAAACTCGAAGCGTTTAAGAAAGACGGGTCGCGCAGCCGCAGCGCATTGGAATAGATCGTAATTTGGGGCAGGGCCTGGGACCGGACCTCCCGGATGCGGCCTTTCATGGCGTCCACCTGGGCGCGCGCAATCAAAGCCTGCTGGTTGCGCTCCAGGGCCAGGGCTACCGCTTCCTGTAAGGTAAGCGCCCGCTTCTCTTCCGCGAAGGATGCGAAAGTCACATGGCACCCCAGGAGAACGACGAGGCCGAGGAGCAATCCCTTTAGGCTTTTATAGCGTTTTCGTCGCATAGAATCTACCGATCGGTAGGTCTGCCGATACAACCATGGAGGAGCAAATCCACCTGGCGCTGGGCATGGGAGCGATCAAGGGTGGGTTTGCCCGTGATGAGGAAGTCCATGATGTGAAGCGCGGCGACCCCGCCCAAAGCCTCGGCGATTTCCGTGGGCCGCCCGTGCAATTCGCCTTTTTTTATGCCCTCCCGGATAATCTCTTGCATCAGCCGCTGGTCGAATTGACCCAACTCGACAATGTCAATCGGGGGGGTGCCCTTCTCCGCCGCAAACAGCATCCGGAATCCCAACTGAACCAACTGTGGACTTCTGCGGGTAAAGGTGAACATGGCGTCCAGCACATTGACGATCCTTTGTTCGGTGTTTTTGCCTCGCCGTGAGGCCCGCAGCAGCGTCTTGCGATATTCGTTCGAGGCATCAAGAATTAACTCCTGGTAGAGTTGCTCCTTGTTGCCGAAGTGATAATAGAGGACCGGCTTGGTAATCCCCGCCCGTTCACAGATTTCACGGGTCGAGGTGGCGGCATAACCCTGCTCGGCAAAGAGCGCCGTGGCGGCCGCGTGAATGGCCTGTTTGGTGGTGCCGTTCCGGGGATGTTTGATGGCATTAATCATACCGACCGGTAAGTATACAAATCCAGGAAATCTTGTCAAGGAAATTATGAATAGAGAGACTTCCGAAGTCCGGAGGACTTCGGAAGTTGAATGCCGGTCAGCGCGCGGAGGCTGAGGGTGTTTGAAGAGCGCGGTTACTTCAGTTCCACATCGATCAGGTGGATCGGGGTTTTTCCCGCGTTGACGGCCGAATGCGTCGAGGGGCCCGAGAAGGTGGCGGTGTCCTTCTTGAATTGGATCGTCTCCTTCTTGCCATCCTTGCCCGTCAGCTCTGCAGTGCCATCGGTCAGTGCAACGGTGACGTGGTCCCCATGCGTGTGTTGGACCAGGGTTGTTCCCGGCGTGGAGTTGCCTTCAAACACGCGAACATAGGCATTATCCAGCACCTGCTTGAAGGGGGCGGGCATGGATGGATTCAGGCCTTTTCCCGCGGCGGGCGCCGGCTTCTTGAATTCAATCAGGATCGCGCGGATGGTGGTTTTGCCAATATTTTCAGAGGTGTGAGTCCCAGCTGGGGCAAACATCACCGAGCCGCGTTTCATGTCGGCCGGGGATTGCGTGATTTTGCCATCAGCATTCGTCCACTTGATGGTCCCAGGTTCGAGCATCACGACCAGGTTGTCAGGATGAGAATGCTTCGGGGCGCTCGCTCCTGGCGCGACGTTCACGCCCAGTATTCGGACCTGGTCGTTTTCGGTGATGACCTTGTAAGAGCTGGGCGCCACCTTGACCGGATCTTGCGCCAGCGAGAGGGAGGCCATGACCGACAGGATACAGAAGACCGCAAAGAGTATCTTGGGATTGGGAAGTTTCATACGAACCATGCTTTCCTCCTATTGAGATTGTTGAGATGAGGTAACAGGTCTTTTGCAAAGACCTCTTCTTCGAAGTATAAACGAGCGAGTTGCTCCGTCGACCTTGTGGGAATGGACGGATCGGGTCAACGCACGAATCTGTTGAATTGGCTTGCTGGAACTTGACGAAGGCTATCGCAGACAATGGTTTAAGTCAAGCAATCCACTTTTCCTTTCTGTTTTGCTTACCCGACAGGCAGTAATGTAAACTGGGGGATTGATCGGTTTGGATGCCAATAGAATCCCTCACCTTATAATGCTGGTGTTGTGCGGGATCTTGAAGATGAAGTCCGCTACAATTGATCCTCCGAGGACAATTTGTCTTGTCGCGAGGCAACGAACCGTCGTAATACTCTGTACGAAGATGGACCTTTGATTTCCAGGAGGAACTCGTAACCTCGATGAAAACACATTTCCGCCTCACCTGCTTTTATGTTCTCGCTATCGTAGTGGCAATGACCAGCCTAATACTAATAAATGCCAGGTTAGAGGGGAATACTCTCGTAGCCCAGGATCTCTTTTCAGGAATGCATTGGCGCCTTGTCGGACCGCATCGGGGCGGCCGCGTTCTGGCAGTCACCGGGGTGGCAGGACAGCCCAACACTTTTTACTTCGGGGCGGTCGGGGGTGGAGTGTGGAAGACCACAACCAAAGGGGAGGTGTGGACCTCGTTGTTTGACCGGGCGCCGATCGCTTCCATCGGTGCTCTCGCCATTGCACCCTCCAACCCCGACATTATTTTCGTGGGCACCGGCGAAGCCGACATGCGTTCCGACATCTCCTTTGGGGATGGCGTGTACAAATCAACGGATGCCGGTCGCACTTGGAAACAGGTGGGTCTCGGAGACAGCCGTCATATTGGCCGCATCCTGATCGACCCGAAGAATCCGGACGTCGTTCTGGTGGCAGCACTGGGGCACGCTTACGGTCCCAACAACGAGCGGGGCGTGTTCCGCACTACCGACGGTGGCGAGACGTGGCAAAAGGTACTTTACAAGAACGACGATACGGGGGCGGTAGACCTGTGTTTTGATCCCAATAATTCCGCTATTGTGTACGCGGCCTTGTGGCAGACGCGTCGCCCGCCCTGGAGCGTCTATGCCCCGTCCAATGGTCCGGGAAGCGGTCTCTACAAGTCCACCGATGGCGGCATCTCGTGGACCCAGCTCACGGGCCATGGACTTCCCCCTGAACCGTGGGGGCGAGTGGGGGTCGTCGTTGCCCGGAGTGATAGCAGGCGGGTCTATGCGCTGATTGATGCCAAGGAAGGGGGGCTTTATCGGTCTGACGATGCGGGCCAAACCTGGTCACGAGTGGGAACCGACTCGCGCATTCGGGGTCGCGCGTGGTACTTCAGTGGGATAGCAGTAGATCCCCACAATCCCGATATTGTCAATGTGCCGAACGTTGCTCTCTATCGATCCACGGACGGCGGCCATACGTTTGAGGCGATTAAAGGTGCGCCCGGCGGTGACGACTATCACGACCTGTGGATTGATCCTAACGATTCCAACCGAATGATCGTGGGCAGCGATCAAGGCGCCGTGATCAGTGTCGATGGCGGCAGGACCTGGAGCTCGTGGTACAACCAGCCCACCGCACAGTTTTATCACGTCGCCACCGACAACCAGTTCCCTTATCAGATTTACGGCGCACAGCAGGACAGCGGCACGGTCGCCATCACCAGCCGCAGCGACTACGGCAAGATCACGTATCGGGAGTGGACCTCGGTGGCAGGCGGCGAAAGCGGCTATATTGTCCCCGATCCTGTCGACCCGAAAATTGTTTATGGCGGCAACACTGGCGGGCGCCTGTACCGATGGAATGAGCGGACGGGACAATCCCAGGACATCTCTCCCATGCCGATTAAGGACTGGGACGCGGACCCGGGCAAGGAAAAATACAGGTTTACATGGACGTCACCGCTGATTTTTTCGCCCCAGGATCCCCATGCACTCTACTTCGGCTCCCAGTTTGTGCTTCAAACAACGGACGAAGGTCGAAGCTGGAAGGAGATCAGTCCTGACTTGTCCCGGCGGGAAGAGACCAAGAACCGCGGGGTCGTTTACACCATCGCGCCCTCGCCGCTGAAGGCGGGAGAGATCTGGGTGGGAACGGATGACGGGTTGATTCATTTGACTCGCAACGGGGGGAAGAACTGGGAGAATGTGACTCCCCCGCCGCTTTCGGCCTGGAGCAAGATCAGCTTGATTGAAGCTTCCCCGCATGATGCCGCAACAGCCTATGCCGCCATCGATCGCCATCGGCTCGATGATTACGCCTCCTTCATCTATCGAACCCGTGATTACGGCAAGACATGGACCAAGATCACCGACGGGATCGCGGCCCCTGCGTTTGTCCGCGCCGTACGTGAAGACCCGGTGCGAAAGGGACTCTTGTTTGCCGGAACGGAAACCGGGGTGTATGTCTCCTTTGATGACGGCGAGCGCTGGCAACCACTGCAACTGAACCTGCCCGTCTCCCCAATACATGATCTGGTAGTCCATGGGAATGACCTGGTCGTAGCGACGCACGGTCGTTCTTTCTGGGTGCTCGACGACATCAGCCCGCTGCGACAAATCAATGCTGAGGTATTGAATTCTGACGCTCATCTTTTCAGCCCGGCGGTTGCCGTGCGCGTGCGGCCCAATGTGAGTGACGAGACGCCGCTACCTCCGGAATTTCCAGCCGGGCAGAATTCCCCCACAGGGGCAATCATCGACTATTACCTGAAATCGGTCCCGGCGGGCGACCTTGTGCTGGAGATCCTGGACCGCGATGGAAAACCTGTGGTGCAGACGTCCTCGTCTGCGTATCTGGGGAGTAATTCTGAGCCGCCACCTGCTTTCACCAACGACTGGCTGCATCCGCCTGAGCCGCTCTCCAAAGAGCCGGGTATGCATCGCTTCGTCTGGGACCTCAGATACCCCAAGCCGCCTGCACTTCGGCACAACTACACCATTGCCGCGGTTTCCGGGGAAGACACCCCGTCATTGCCACTCGGCCCCCAGGTCCTGCCCGGAGAGTACACGGTCAGGCTGACCGTGGCCGGTCGATCTTACACTCAGCCCCTGACTGTAAGAATGGATCCGCGCGTGACCGCCTCCGCCGCCGATCTAGCCAAACAATTCGATCTGGAGATGAAGATCTCCGATGCCATGGTGCAGGATTACGCGGCGGTCATGGGGGTCCGTGACCTCAGGAAACAAATTGAAGCAATTCAGAGACGCCTGACCGAGGACCCAAAGACAAGAGAAGTTCTGTCCGCTCTCGTAGAACTCGCGAAGAAAGTTGTGGTCCTCGAGCCCACCGAGATTTCGCGGGTAGGCACAAGCAGCAGTATTTCTCGTACGAATGCCTCTCTTGCCACGTTGATGGAAGTTGTCGACACCGCAGACCGCATACCGACCGAACAGGCCCAGCAGTCCTTCAGTGAACTCCGTCTGAAGCTGGACGCCCAACTCGCTTTGTGGAAAGAAATCCGGGAAAAGGACCTGTCGGCCGTGAACGAGGTTCTCCGCAAGAACAAGATGGCGGAAATCTCCCTGGGAACAAATTGACAAAGGGCGGTAATCCACAGATTGCGCAGATTTCGAGCGACAGGGACAGACACCTATTCGCTCGACCTTTTTGAAAGTTTCTCTAATCCCGGTGTCTGTCCCTAACCCAAACCGGAATCATCCGCGGGTGCCGCATGCATGCGTTGGGACCACGAATTTCTTGATCAAATGCCCGGTTCATTTCAAGTCAGCATTTCATTTTTGATGCCCGGTTCATTTCCATTCAGAGGCCCGGAGGGCCGGCACAATTGTAGCCCCGTCTGAGCCCCGCGCTCTTTCTTCTTGCGGGGCGAGGGCGGGGTCAGGGTCCAAAAATGATTTGAGCCCCGGAGGGGTGAAAGAATTTCTTCATTTCCCAATCTATCGACTCAAGCAGAGTTTCCTCTTAAGAAGTGCCTAATCAAATGGGGAGTTTCGGCCCGGGTTTCCTCAACTGAACGGTCTTGGTGTCTGTCCCTAACTTCGCGACACGGACTGACACCTATTCGCTCGACCTTTTTGAAAGTTTCTCGAATCCCGGTGTCTGTCCCTAGCCCGAACAGGACTAATTCGTGGGTGCCGCATGCATGCGTTCTGTGCATGCATGCGTTGGTAACAAACGGGACATAAGAACAGGTGTCTGTCCCCATCAGATCACGCCCGGCGACGGTCTTCAGGACTCCGGCAGACGCAGGCATGCACAGAACACATGCCTGCGGCACCCCGGGGTCAGAAAACACTCAGGGTCAAAACCCCCGGGATCAAGATCACGGAAAATCCGCTGCCGCTCATTCCCCCTCGAAGTAATGTGATACCATCCCCCTTCTCACTGAATGCGTAACGGCCTGGCCATGGAGACTCCGCCTCGGGGGAAGGTTGGAAGTAGAAGAGCGTCTCTGTGCTGGCTACGATTTCCTGTGGGAACAAACTGACAAAACAAGGTAATCCGCAGATTGCGCAGATTTCGAGTGACAGGGACTGACACCTCTTCGCTCGACCTTTTTGAAGGTTTCTCTAGTCCGGGTGTCTGTCCCTAACCCAAATACCGCTAATTCGCGGGTGCCGCATGCATGCGTTCTTTGCATGCGTGCTTGAAAAGCAAAAGGGACAGACACCGGCTTTGGTGACATTCCCGCGGAGTTTTTAAGAAAAGGTGTCTGTCCCTAACTTCTTGTGAATAAGGACGATCATCCGTGGCTTTTGAAATCTCCTTGCGCACTTTGATGTGTCTTTTTAGCTGGACAAAGGCATCTAATCACGATGATATAAGAAAGACATTTAGAGAAACTAACAAGAGAGCCATTGCGCCATGATCATAGATTACCGAGAAGGTGTCAGGAGTCGCCGTCTGATGGGAACCGGAAAGGAAGGAGACATGAATAAATTCAAGACGATCAAATATTTGGCCTTAATGATCACTGCCTTCTGTCTGACTTTGCAAGGTGGCGCGCGAACGCAGGCTGCGCAGCCCGGGGCATCCCAGCAAAGGGCGTCTTTCCAACTCGACCCGTCCCGTAGTCGCTTTGAGGTGCGAGTTTTTTCTGGCGGGCTGCTTCGAGCGTTCGGGCATGACCACACCATTAAGGTTAAGGATTTCAGCGGTACGGTGGAGATCGAGACCTCCGCATTGGATCGGAGTTCCTTACAGTTGAGAGTCAAGGCCAACTCGCTGTCCTTGAGTGGTTCCGAGGTGAGTGATAAAGATCGAAAGGAAATCGAGGGCACGATGCGCAACCAGGTGCTCGAAGTCGATCGGTTTCCGGAGATTGTCTTTAAGAGTACCCGCGTGACAACGAGGAAGATTTCCGAGGGTGAGTACGAAGCGAAAATTGAAGGAGACCTACAACTTCATGGGGTGACTCGGCATGAGACCATTCCCGCCCGTCTCACAATCCACGAGAACGAATTGAGCGCGAAGGGTGAATTTTCACTCAAGCAGTCCGACTACGGGATCAAACCGGTGTCGGCAGGCGGGGGCACTGTCAAAGTGAAGAGCGAAGTGAAGTTTTCATTTGATATCATCGGAGTCCGCCATCCCTAGCGTCAACGTTCCGAACTCTCACACGTCCCATGATGAACAATACCTCAAAGCACGCCCCGAGACGATGGCCTCAACCCATCGGCAGCCCGGTGCTCGACGGCCTGAAGCCGGTGATCGAGAACTCGCGCGATGTCCGCACTGATCCCGGCAAAGCCGTGGAGCATGCCGGCTGGATGGCCTACGAAGAATTACCCGTTCCCGATATCCAGCTGCCGTTCGGAATTGGCCGGAACCGGGACGAAGCCATCGACTTCGGGATGGTCTCGACATGCATTAATTTCGCGTTTACGGATTTTTCCACACACGAAATGTTCCAGGTGGATTATGCCGGCGGTCATTGGTGCGATTCAGATGCCATGTTTGCCTGCATTAAACGCGCCCTGGATGACGGGGTTCCTTTCCTGGAGGGGAAGTATCTGAGTGAAGTGACCCTCCAGGACCTGATGCAGGTCTTTCGGGGCAACATCGAAATGCCCATGCTCCAGGAGCGGGTGGAGATCCTCCGTTCGGTCGGGAAAACGTTGACCACAAGCTACGATGGACACTTTTTCAATTTCATTCGATCCGCCTCACCGCGACTCTACGACCAGGGCAACGGGTTGATTGACAAGCTCGTGAAAGAGTTTCCACGGTTCAATGACAACAGTCTGTACAACGGCAAGGAAATCAAGTTTTACAAGCTGGCCCAACTGGGGATCTGGATCATCTACCGGGCGCTGCAGCGCTCCGGCGGGATGCGCTTGGAGGATTCCTCGAAGATGACGGCGTTCGCCGACTACATCGTGCCGGTCGCTTTGCGCGTGATGGAAATCGTCGAGTATTCTCCGGCGCTGGAAAGGGCCATTCAGAACTTTGAGATCATCCCGCGTGACAGCTCCCAGGAAATTGAAATCCGGGCACACAGCCTTTATGCGACCGCGTTATTGTGTGAAGAAATCAATAAGCTTCGCCCCGCAGACAAGCAGGTGATCATTCCCCAGATTGATGCACGCCTGTGGACTCACTACCACACCACCCATTGGCCGCACCATTTGACTCCAACGATCATGTATTGATTTTTGATGCGTGCATCCTCTGCCTCACACTTGGAGTGCGGTCCGCCGTGGCGGACCGCTTTCACAGAGCGAAGGTTGCTTCGCGCAGCTTCCCTTGGTGTGAAAGGCTGCGACAAAGCAAAGCGCAAGCAAGCTTGCGCACTCCAAAGGTTTTCCAGGAAAAGGTGAAGCGGACAGGAAAGGCGTAGTAAAATATTCAAAAGGACGACGCTGACAATCCACGGAGAAGAGAGTCATGTTTTCATCAAAAATATTTCTGGCTGGGAAGTGGCACGAGACCAAAGACACCCTGGAGGTGCATGCGCCTTTTAATGGGGAGCTGGTGGGCACATGCGGGCGGGCGTCTGCCGCGGAGATCGATACGGCAATCGAAGAATCCCAGCGGGGGTTCAACGCCATGAAATCACTCCCCTCTTATAAGCGGGCGGCGATTTGCTCCCGCGTGGCCGCGGCCTTGAGGTCTCGCAAAGAAGAATTTGCGAGAACCCTGGCGATGGAAGCCGGCAAGCCGATCAAGCAGGCACGTGCGGAAATGGAACGTGCCGCCTTTATCTGGGAGGTCGCCGGCGAGGAGGCCAAGCGGATGGGAGGGGAAGTCCTCCCCCTGGACTGGGCGGAAATCAGCGTGCAACGGACAGGCATCCTGAAGCGGTTTCCTATCGGCCCGATTGCGGCGATCACGCCCTTTAACTTTCCGATGCATCTGGTGTCACACAAGATCGCTCCGGCCCTGGCTTCCGGGAATTCCGTCGCTCTCAAACCCGCCTCTCAAACTCCCCTGAGTGCGCTCAACCTCGCCTCGGTGCTGGCGGAAACGGAGATGCCGCCTGCCGCGCTCAGCCTCTTGCCTTGCGCGGCCACCCTCGCGGAGGCGCTGGTGACAGACGAACGGACCAAGCTCTTTACCTTTACCGGAAGCCCCGCCGTCGGTTGGGCGCTCAAAGCGAAGGCCGGAAAAAAGAAGGTGGCTCTGGAGCTGGGTGGTAATGCCGGCGTGGTAGTGCACCGGGATGCCGATCTCGACTTCGCAGCCACGCGAATCGTCACAGGCGGTTTTTTTTATGCCGGCCAGAGCTGCATCTCCGTGCAGCGTATCTTTGTTCAAAAGCAGGTGCACGACAACTTCCTCGACCTTCTGCTCGAGAAGACCAGGCGATTGAAGGTGGGCGACCCGCTTGACGAGAGCACGGACGTGGGACCAATGATCCATGAGAACGAAGCCGTGCGTGCGGAGCGCTGGTTATGTGAAGCCGTCGAGGCAGGCGCATCGTTGTTATGCGGAGGCGGCCGCAGCGGGACCCTGCTCGAGCCGACTATTCTCCTGAACTCGAAAGCCGACATGAAAGTGAATTGCCTGGAAATCTTCGCGCCGGTCGTCACCGTGACTCCTTACGAAGCGTTCGACGAGGCCTTGCGAGCAATCAACGATTCCCGGTACGGACTTCAGGCTGGTCTCTTTACCCGCGATCTGCCCTCCGTGTTTCACGCTTACGAGGAACTTGAAGTGGGCGGTGTCATCGCGGGCGACATTCCCACCTGGCGCATCGACCACATGCCCTATGGAGGCGTCAAGGATTCAGGATTCGGCCGGGAAGGCATCCGCTACGCCATGGAAGAGATGACGGAGCCGAAGCTGCTGGTCCTGAATCTGAATGTGAAATAGCAGGTCTGTCTTGGTAAGGCAGGGACCTGAACGAGGTCGGAGGCCTGAAATCAGAAGTCAGAGAGAAGACGCCGGAATTCAATTGTAGGGGCGCACAGCTGTGCGCCCTTGTCTGGTTAAGGCCTTAGAACGCAAGTCCATGCAAGATGTCTGCCGTGCGCCCATTTCCCAACTTTTTTCTTCTCGAGCCAGCTAAATCCTTTGCGCGTCCTCTCAGAATTGTGATATCCATCTCCCTTTGAACTCATTCCTAATTTGCCCGGACCCGACTTCCCATCAAGATAGGAGCACACATGAAGAGGCTCTTTATTTTCATCTCCCTTTTGCTTCTCAATGTTTTAACTTCCGCCCAAACGGGGACCCTCATTGTTCTGAATAAATCCGACAACACCGCTTCGCTGATTGATCTGGCTACCAAAACCGTGATTGCAACGATTCCGACCGGAGTGGCTCCGCACGAGGTCGCGGTATCCCCCGATGGAACGCTGGCGGTCGTGTCAAATTATGGCGGCAAGGAGCCGGGCAACAGCCTCACCGTGATTGACATCCCGGCACTGAGGAAGCGGGAAGACCTGGACCTGGATGAATACAAACGGCCTCATGGGATTGCGTGGTTAAAGGATGGGAAGCGTGTCGCGGTGACTTCGGAAGCGAGCAAGGCGTTGCTGTTGGTGGATGTGGGATCGGGATCCGTCATTCGAGCGATCGAAACCCGCTCGGACCTCTCACACATGGTGGCCCTCACACCTGACAACAGCCACGCCTTTGTCGCCAATATCGGCTCGGGGACGATCACGGCCATCGATCTGAGGGAGCAAAAGTGGAGCCTGAACCTGGCGACCGGTGCGGGTTCGGAAGGAATTGCTGTTTCACCGGACGGAAGGGAAGTGTGGGTGGCGAGCCGGCAAGCCGACACAGTGTCCGTGGTCAACGCCGACAAGCTCAAAGTCGTGGCAACCCTGGAATCGAAGTCGTTTCCTATTCGGGTCAAATTCACCCCGGATGGCAGGTACGTGCTCGTTTCCCACGCGCGCTCGGGTGATGTCACAGTTTACGATGCAAAAAGCAAGAAGGAGGTCCACCGGATCAAGATGGAGTTGAGTCCGGTGAGCGACGCAGACAAACGGGTGCTTGGAAATCAGTTTGGCGCCAGCCCGGCGCCGATCGGGATCCTGATCCCTCCGGACGGTCAGCGGGCCTACGTTGCGAACAGCAATGCGGACACGGTAGCGGTGATTGATCTCAAGGAGTGGAGGATGGTGGACCAGATCAAAACCAGCAAAGAGCCGGATGGCATGGGGTATTCCAAGTTGGTGTTGGCGAAATAAGAAAAGCAAAGAGCCCACCGCAAAGAGTGCAAAGAAGGCGCAAAGACCGCAAAACAAGACCAGGGGGAAAACCAAGGACAGACATCTTCCTCTTATAAGGTTTGGAAGTCCTGGAGCGTCGGTGACTGTCCTCTTCTTCTTTCCAACCCGCGAGATACAATCTTTGTTTTAATATTCCCTAACCTTTGCGGTCTTTGCGCCTTCTTTGCGACCTTTGCGGTTAGCTTCTCTTTGGATATTCCGATTCAATCCCCTTGAGATCATGGACAAGCACACTTGTTTGTGAAGGGTTCCTAGGACTTCAGGTACCTTCTCAATCCTTCTTCCAGGGATACAAACTTCATCCCAAATACCTTTTCGGCTTCGCTGGAATCGACCGGCTCTTCCATCATGATGAAGTCAATGGCCAGGGGCGTCAGCGGCCGTCCGGGAAGGTATTGCAAGAACGACGCGAGCAGTTTCATGAATCCGGCTGGCTGATGAAACAGGAACCGCCGTTTGCCCGCGACCTTCAGGGCCGTACGAATGATCTCATCCATCGTCAGCGCCTGCGGGCCGCCCAGCCCAAAGATCCGATTTGTCGCCTCCCGGCTGGTCACCGCTTTCGCTGCGACTTGTGCGATGTCGAAGACGGAAATTGGCTGCACCTTTGTCTTTCCATTACCGATGACGGGAACAAAGGGAAGCACCTTGGCAAAGAACAGAAACTTGTTGAGGCTCCGGTCCTCCGGACCGTAGATCCATGAAGGGCGCAGAATGACATACTCCATTCCGCTCGAGCGAATGGCATTCTCGGCCATGACCTTGGCTCGAAACCAGGGCTGAGGCTTCTCAGCAGATGTCCCGGCGCCGCTCAAATAAACGAACCGTTTGACATCGTTCTTCCTGGCTGCATCGACCATCCGCTCTGTGCCGAGCCCGTCCACCGCCAGGTAGGTCCACCCGCGCCGAGGATTCTCGATGGGATGATTCGGGAATTGCACACAGTGGACGACCGCGTCGATACCCTGTGTTGCGCGCTCCACCGAGGTGAGGTCAGTGATATCGCCCGCGCGCATTTGTATGCGCCCACCCCAGCGATTCCCCGAGGCGCCCTGGCGTGACAAGCAGCAGACGCGGTGAGCTCCTTCAGCCAGCAGTTCTTCGATGATGTGCGAGCCAATGAGTCCCGTCCCGCCAGTGACAAGTATGTTCATACGGGCCTCCAATCCTTTTCTGCGGCCAGCCAATCCTTGTGAAATTATTCCCGTAATAGGAGAAGCCCATTATCTCAAAAAGGGGAAGCGAGGCCATTGTTTTTTAGGGAGGAGGGGAGAAGAGCAGAGCGAAGAACAAAGAGCCCGGTCACAACGCAAAGGGGATCGCTCACTTTGAAGGGAGGAGGCTTTGAAATCCATGTTTCACAGCCATCCCCGGGAAGCAGGAGAATCCGGCCTTTCACTACACCCGGATAAAATTCCGGTAGTTTGCCGGAGAACTGTTGAATCCGGGAAACACCTTGGCCAGATTCTTGCAGCCGAGATGCTTATCGACGACTTCACCGAACACATCGCGAAAATCCGTGGTCAGAGCGAGGTCTCGGCCTTCATAGAGGTTTTCATTCCTCAGCCCCGGCCACCTCGCATAAAGCTTTCCGCCTTTCACGGGCCCACCCAGGACGAACATACAATTGGCATGCCCGTGGTCTGTCCCGCGATTTCCGTTTTCGCGTGCCGTGCGGCCAAACTCGGACATGGTTAGCACCACCACATCCTCCATGCGATCGCCCAGATCGATATGGAGAGCCACCAGCCCCTCACTGAACTCCCTCAGGCGGTTTGCAATCTGCCCTTGCACGTTTCCTTCGCCGGCATGATGGTCCCAACCTCCGATATCCGTGAAGGCGACCTCCAGGCCGACATTCGCCTTAATGAGTTGCGCGACCTGCCTGAGTGCGTTTCCGAAAGGTCCGTTGGGATAGATCGCTCCATTCTCCGGTTGAAATTGCTGGGGATTCATCTTTTTCAGGAATTCCACCGCTTCGAAGCTTTCCGCGCCCATGGATCGCACCTGGTCGCCCGCCGAGTTCCCATAAAGCATTTCAAAGGCTTCGGTCATCTGATCGGTAAACCGGCCGGCCCGGATTCCAAAATCATTCAGGTTCGTAATGGCAACGGCCGGCGCCGGACCATACAAGCTGCGGGGCATCTGGGGGCTGAGAGCGATCCCGCGGAAGGGAGTGGATTGCGCAGCCGGTTGAGCCTGCATGAGCCGATTGAGCCATCCATCCGGAGTGGACTTCACGCCGGGCGTGGCGGACTCCATGAAATCCTGTGCGTCAAAATGGGATCGGGTGTTATCGGGCGAGCCCGCCGCGTGAAGGATGGCCAGGTGCCCCTGATCGTAGAGAGGTTTGAAGGGTGCCAGCGATGGATGCAGGCCAAAAAAGCCATCCAGATCAATCGCGGTTGCTGAGTCACCCTTGCGAGGTTCGGGAATCGCGATGGTCGGCCGCATCTGGTAGTAGTTTCTCTCGCCAAACGGGACGACGATATTCAGTCCGTCGGCGGCGCCCCGCTGGAAAATGGCGATCAGGATCTTTCGATGCCGAGCAGCATCTGTCCCCGTTGAGTCTTTCAAAGCTGAGGCTCGAAGCAGGAACTTGGGCATGGCCGTCAGAGTCCCCAGACTTGCCGCGGCAAGCCCGGTGGATTTCAAGAATACTCGACGTGTGACCGTCATATCGCTGACCTCTTATCTCGCGGAACATGATCCCGCCTGTGCTGGATCGCATTCCGCGCTTCACTTTACCGGCGTTGAAATTCAGGCGACCCCAGGATCAGCCCAGCGATCTCGACCGGCAGCGCTTTGCTGACGGTTGCCTGCGGTGCGCTTACGTCAGGAATTCGTGCATTGTCGGTCCCGGGCGGGAGAGGCGCCTTGCTCAACGCCGCGCGGGTCTGATCGCTCGCCGTCCCCAACAAGTACAGGTTGAGGAGCCGGGTCCGCACTTCGTCGACCTGGGTCGGCGAAACCTCGCCCAGTAACCCGGAGAGTTCCACGTTCGTTCCGGGGATCCGGTTAGCTGCAAAGGCGAGGGCGAAATTCATGCGAGTGAGGAGCGTGCCCGTGTTGAGCCACTCGCTGGCGCGGTCGGGATACCCGGTGGGCGCCTGGTACATGAACAACGGCTGTCCCATTCGAGCGATGAACTGTAACAACGGGATCGAAGCATTTGTGTCGCCCCCGGAAGTACGAATCGCACTGACGACGAGTTCGAAAGGTGATTTGACCTTGGCCCGATAGGCCTCTCTGGAGCTGAACTGGGGGGAGTAGAAGATCGTACGCAGCATTTCCCGGATGTCACCCTCGGTTTTCAGGTATGTGGCGGCCACTCGCCCAACGAGTGCCTCCGGAGGATCATCCGAAACAAAGCGAGTCACCAGTTTTTTTGCGATGAAGTGTGCGGTTGATGGATGGCGCACAAGGATACGAATGACCTCCTCGGCGTCCTTCTCGCCGCCCGCATGGATCTTGTGCCCAAGGACCGCCTTCACCCCCTTGTCATGGATTCGCTCATTGAAGAAGAATGCACCACCCTGACGCGGTTGGAGGATGGTCCAGCCGGTGAAACATCGCGCCACCTCGGTCACGTCTTTCTGCGTGTACCCGCCCTCCACGCCCAAGGTATGCAATTCCATGAGCTCCCGGGCATAGTTCTCATTCAAGCCACGTTTCGGATTACCCTGGTTCTGTGCGGCTGCTGGAGGGGAAGAGGGGATCCGCGACGGGGGTACAGGCCGCCCCCACGGATCATATCGGCGATTGCCCAACGGCCGGTTTCTTGCATTGCCACGGCCCTTGCTGGCCTTGGGATGAGGCCCATTTGGATCGGCGCTCAGCCAGTTGTCCAGGTAAAAAAGCATGGCCGGGGAATGTGCCGTCGCCTCCACCAGATCCTTGAATTTCCCCATGGCGTTGGGGCGAATGATATCGCGATCGTATTCCGTCAGCAACCAGCGGTCGGCGCCCTTTCCCGCGAAAATGTTGAAGTGATTTTCCCAGAAGTCCACCATCTCTTCGTAAAGTTGCCGCTCGCTATACACCGCGCGAATCACCTTGGCCTGCTGCAACTCCTTCACAATTTCCCGCGGTCCTTCAAGCTTCATGTTCGGATTGCGTGCCGGTTCGGTCGCTGCCGCCTCGATCCGTTGAGGATTACCTCGCCGCAGCGGAACCGGAGGAGCTTCTGCGGTGCCTTCCTTCGACATCATCTCACCGGATGACGGGTCGTCGGGCCGGCTCATCGCCTCCCGCTGCCGTTGCTGCACCTGCCTGATCACCTGGGGGGGCGGGTACGCAGAGGCGAGCTCAGAAGAGGTCATTTTCAGCGTTTCCAGACCGGCCAGCTTTTGTTCCACCCCCGCGTCGGGGATGCTTTCCGGATGAAGCTGTTGTTCAATAAAACTCTTGATCCCCATCTTCCCGACCCGCTCGATGTCCTCCGGATGGGGGCCATAGGTCAGTCGATTCAAGACATGCGCGACCTGCTCCACGCTGGCGAGCATTCCGGCACGATCGGAAAGGGTTGCGCCTTCGGGCGATGCAGTGAGATAGGCGGGCTGGAAGGGAACCATGATCAGGGAGAGAAGGGTGAGTGCTTCAACCCCGGCAAGCAGTCCATGGACCCACAAGCAATGCACTACGGTACCGAAGCGTTTCAAACGCATCACACGGAAAAGAGACATCGCAATCTTCTCCTCCAGACCAATTGTCTTCCGGACAACCTCTTGCTTAGACCCAGGGAGGAACTCAAAGTTTAATACAGGAAAGTTCACAGTTCCACGTCACGAACCTCAACGCGCGAATTGAAGATAGGGTTTCCGGGCTCATAGAATTGCCCTTCGAAGAGAATTCGAGAGAGGCAACTCTTCAGGAAGTTGCCCGATCCAGGCTCCAGGGTCCTGAGGCCATGAGGGAAGACGAGTGCGGCGGATTCATTGTCTCGAGAGAGTCAGATCAATTTCTGGATGAGCGTCTCCAGGTTTTCTCGGAGGTTGCGTGAATATCCAGGGTATTTCTTGACGATCTTTCCATTTCGGTCGATGAGAAAACTGGTGGGGAAGCCGGAGACATTATACTCATCAGAGATGTCTCCATCATCAATCACGACAGGGTAGTTCATTTTGTGCTCGTTGACGAAGCTC
Organism: Terriglobia bacterium; assembly: GCA_041494885.1. Classification (GTDB taxonomy): domain Bacteria; phylum Acidobacteriota; class Terriglobia; order JAIQFV01; family JAIQFV01; genus JAIQFV01. Next base: position 4,373 of record JBGQBO010000046.1, on the reverse strand, counting down.
TTAATCTCGCTGAGGTCACTCGCGTCGGAGACGCCAACGATCACAAATCCCTTGTCACGGTAAGTATTGTAGAGCTGAACGAGTTCCGGTATCTCCTCCCGGCAGGGTCCACACCAGACGGCCCAGAAGTTCACCAGAACCACCTTACCTTTGAAGTCGCTCAATTTGACTTCTTTGGCATCCAAGTTCTTTGCCGTAAAATTCACAGACATTTCGCTCCCGGAGGGTGTTTTATTCGGGCTTTTGTTCCCCCCGCCCATCTCCAGGTAGGAGCAACTCTCTGTCACCAGGAGAGCTCCCAGTAAGGCAAAAGCCGAGAACACGCCGGCAATCTCTTTCCATTCCCATCTCATTTTGAAGTCAGAGCTCATGAAGAATCGCAATCCCTTCATCAAATGATTCGCTTGCCTTGAACTTCCCCGGGGCCTCACATCAAATTCGAGAACCGGTTCAAGAACGAAAACTTTTGAGACAACCAATTCAAGTTGTTGGTCAAGATCAGTCCCCCGATGGCGATCAGCAAAAGGCCGCTCACCACCTCCACAACCCGGAGGTGTTTTCGGAACGATTTATAAAACCCAAGAAACCGGTCGACGCTCAGGCTGACAAGGAGAAACGGAATACCCAATCCTAGGGAGTAAACGGAAAGCAACAGGATCCCCTGCATAACCGAATCCCGGGTGGCCGCGATGGCCAGGATTCCGGAGAGGATGGGTCCGATACACGGTGTCCATCCGAACGCGAAAGCCAGACCAATGACAAAGGACCCCAAGATGCCCGCCTTGCCGGCCTTGTTGAACCGCGCTTCCCGATACAGGAGCCCGATCTTGAAGAGTCCGGTGAGATGCAGTCCGAAAATGATGATGACGACTCCTGCAATCTGGAGGAACAGCCGGTGATGACGCTGAATGGCCCGACCTACCGTCGTTGCCGAAGCGCCCAGGGTGACGAACACCACGGAAAATCCGATGATAAACAGAATCGAGTGGAGCAATATCTTTCCCGTGGCATGAGGCTGTTCGACCTCGTCCGTCTTGCGTAGATCTTCAACGGACACTCCAGTGATGTAGGAGAGGTAGGCGGGAACCAGGGGAAGCACGCACGGGGAGAGAAAAGAGATCAATCCTGCGATGAAGGCCGCCGCCAATCCTACGCTACCGCTTTCCATTGGAGTCGATCTCCTCGTCTAGCCAATCCATCAGAGGGTATGATAGCATACGAATCCTGAAATAGCAGTTTTCGTCCAAGGCCCCATCAGTCGACTACGCCTGAACGAGCACCCTGAAGACCGCTGCACAAATTCTGATTTTGGAACCTTCCCCAGCAGTTCGGCGGCAAAGATTCCAGTTTAACCTCCATGGGTTCATGAGAGTCTTCATCGGCAAATTCACCAAAATTTTCGTGGCGGTCATCGGGGGTAATGCCATCTTTTACCTCTTTGAGGACAGCTTGCCGGACATCTTTCATCATAAACTCTTCACCTTCGACTGGGGACTTCTCCTCGATTTCTGGGTCTGCGTCCTCCTGTGGGTTATTCTCGACCTCTTCAGCAAACTCCGCTTCCGCCTCCGTACGAAGAAATAACACCCGCGACCATCCGGCGAGTGTTAGGTTTTCCACGTTTGTTACATCGGGGAAAGACTCTTACAGGGTTTTACAACTCACCAAGACTCCCGGAAAAACTGAGGAAACCCGGGAGCTCATCCAAGAATTCATTTGCATGTTCGCTATTTATTCGCCTATGATATGAGAGTGAGAGCTCGGGGGGACTCTCCAAGGCGCCGGTCCACTCGTCCGGTGCCTTTGCTCCAGGAGAGAGAGCCGTCCCAGGACAAGGAGTGAATCATGCCGCTGACCAGGCGACAGTTTGAGGTTTTAAGTTTCATCAGGACATTCACAGAGGAGAGAGGATACTCCCCAAGTTTTGATGAAATCCGCAAGGGAATGAACTTGAATTCGCTCGCCACCGTCCACAAGCACATCAACACGTTGGAGCGAAAAGGATGCCTCGCGCGCGATTACAATCGCAGCCGTTCCATTGAGATCCTGTCCATGCATCCACGAGGGGAGTCCGGAAAACACGCCCCGCCAGGGCAGGTGACGAGGGAACCCCGGCCGTCGGTTTCCAGACCCGGCGCCCTGCGGCGCGAGATGCGCTTTGAGCTTCCCTTGCTGGGGCGCATTGCAGCAGGCAAGCCCATTGAGGCCGTGCCCACTGATGAGACGCTTTCTCTCAGCGATTTTGTGGGGAGTAAGAACGTCTATGTTTTGAAGGTCCGCGGAGACTCCATGATTGATGACCACATTTGTGATGGAGATTTCGTGGTGGTGGAAAGTGTCGCGGATGCCGCGAATGGCGAAACCGTTGTGGTCCTGGTCGATGATTCGGATTCCACGTTAAAGCGTTTTTATCACGAGAAGAATGGCAAGATCCGGCTCCAGCCCTCCAATCCCCAGATGACCCCCATGGTCTATGATGCCCAGCGGGTCAAGATCCAGGGTCGCGTGATCGGCGTGCTGAGAAGATTTTAAGAGCAGTTCCAGGTCAGCCACAAAAAAGCACAAAAGGCACGGAGAGTTTTGGAACCTGTGACCGTGCTGCTTCGCAACGGATCAAGCCCGCGGTGTTTTTCCGTCTCTTCGGGACGGGACCAGCCGTCAGAAACTCATGGAAACCTCACGCATCTTTCACGTCGATATGGACGCCTTTTTCGTCGCAGTGGAAGAGTTGCTGGATCCGACGCTGAAGGGCAAGCCGGTCGTGGTGGGCGCTCAACCGGGGCATCGCGGGGTGGTCGCGGCGGCTTCTTATGAGGCCAGGAAATACGGCATTCACTCCGCAATGCCAGTGTCTGAAGCTGTGCGGCGATGCAGCCACGCGATCTTCCTGCCGGGACACTCCAATCTCTATTCGAAATATTCCCACGAGGTTTACGAAGTTCTGTGCCGGTATTCTCCCATCGTTGAAATGGTTTCCATCGACGAAGGATACCTTGACATGTCGGGGACGGAGCGAATGTTCCTGACGGCGGGGACAGTCATGGTCGCGCACCAGTACGCGACGGATGACGGTCACCCCGAAGAGGAGTGGAACGAAGAGGCCCGTCCGACACGCCTCGCGAAAGATGCCGACACGCCTCCAGTTCGCGAGCGTCCGCTCCCGATGGCGCTTGATCCCAGGAATCTGCTGGGTGTGTCTATCGCCTCCCCCCCCACGGGGGAGGTGGCGACCGGGCCAGGGTCCTTGCGTGACGCCGATTTCAGTGGCGTTCCGAAAAGAGAGCTGAATATCCATAGGCTGGCCCAGTCTGCCGGTTCCCGGATGCACCGTCCCCGCGGATCGGCCGTTGTTTTCCGTCCGATCCGGGGACATTTGGATTCGGCCTTCTTCATGATGTCGGTAGCCGCCCGCTTGCGCGATGAAATCATTCAGCAGACCGGCCTGAGCGCATCCATCGGTATAGGAACATCACGTCTGGTCGCCAAGGTAGCCTCCGATCTCGCGAAGCCCCGGGGGATTTTTCTAGTGGCGCCTGGCGTTGAGGCGGCTCTTCTGGCCCCGTTGAACATCCGCCGCATCCCCGGGATCGGCCCAAAAACAGAGAAGCAATTGAACGACCTGGGAGTCCGCACAGTGGGTGATCTTCAGAAGTTCGATGCACGCTTTCTCAAGGAGCAGTTCGGAAGTTGGGGGGAGTCCCTCGCGGTCAAGGCGCGCGGAGGCAGTGACTGGCGCTATCTGGGCAGTGAAGACCCCAAATCCATCAGCCATGAAAACACGTTTGCAGTGGACACCCGTGATCGTGAGCAGCTCGAATCGACCCTTGTTTACCTGATCCAGAGGGTCGGCAAGCGACTCCGCGACCACGGACTGTACGCCTCGACGATCCAGCTGAAATTACGCGATTCAAAATTTCGTACGATCACGCGGGCCGTTTCAATTTCTGAGCCCACGGACATCGATGCCGTGATCCTGAAAAATGGCCTGGCTCTACTCCATAGCCATTGGGACGGAAACAGTCCGGTCCGATTGATTGGGATCAGTGTCAGCAGCCTGGGGACCCAAGGTCCCGCGGCCAGGCTGATCGATGCCAATCAATCCGAACGCCTCGAAAAACTCTACCACGCCGCCGACGCGATCCGCGAGAAGTATGGATTTGATATGTTGAAATCCCCGCGCGGGGGAAAAAAGCAATCGGAATGATGTCAGGAGTGGAAGGTGTCAGGTGTCGGGTGCCAGGTGTCAGGGAGGGAGCCCGGAAGTCAGTAGCTGACACTAAAGGTTGGAAGTCGCAAGTCAGAGGTCAGAAATCAGGAGCTGCAGAAGGAGGCCGTTTGGCCTTCCCTGACACCCGACACCCGACACCTGACAC